>CAJMQS010000013.1 GCA_905215645.1 uncultured bacterium | reverse complement strand
CTTTTTCTCCTTCGGCCGCTGACCATTGACAGCTGACCGCTGACGGTCTGTTGCACAGGCAACAGACCCCTTATTTTCTCACCGCTTCTGCCACCAATTGGCCCATCTTCTTCGTGCCCACGGTGGTCAGGCCTTCTCCGGCCAGATCCGGGGTCCGGTAGCCGGCTTTCATCACATCGTCCACGGCCTTTTCGATAGCCCGGGCGGCGTCTTCTTGATGGAGGGAATAGCGCAGCAGCATGGCGGCGGACAGGATGGTCCCCAGAGGGTTGGCGATATCCTTCCCGGCAATATCCGGCGCACTGCCGTGGATGGGTTCATAGAGCCCAGTGCCATCTCCCAGGCTGGCAGAAGGCAGGAGCCCGATACTGCCGGCAATGGTGGACGCTTCATCGCTCAGGATATCCCCGAAGATATTATTGGTAAGGATCACGTCGAATTGTTTCGGGTTCAGCACCAGCTGCATGGCGCAATTGTCCACATAGAAATGGTTCAGTTCCACATCGGGATACTTGGCTTCATGGATTTCCTCCACGATTTTCCGCCACATCCGGGAAGACCCCAGCACATTGGCCTTATCCACACTGGTGACCTTCCCCCGCCGCAGCCGGGCTGCCTCGAAGGCTTTGACGGCAATCCGTTCCACTTCCGGACGGGTGTACTTTTCCACGTCAGAAGCGGTTTCCACCCCGTCCACCAGGGCAGCTTCTTTGTGTTCCCCGAAATAGATGCCCCCGGTCAGTTCCCGGACGATGACCAAATCGGCTCCTTCTGCCCGATCCGTCTTCAGTGGGGAGAGATGGGCCATATAAGGGCGCACCTGGACCGGCCGCAGGTTGCAGTAGAGTCCCAGCGCCTTCCGGATCCCCAACAGGCCCTTTTCCGGCCGCTTGGTCACGTCTTCGATATGGTCCCATTTGGGGCCGCCCACGGCTCCCAGCAAAACCCCGTCAGCCGCTTTGGCGCTGGCGACGGTTTCTTCCGGCAGGGGGGTGCCGAATTTGTCATAGGCACAGCCCCCCATAAGTTTATGATCATAGGAAATATCCAGTCCGAACACTTCCGCCGTTTTTTCCATGACAGCCAGAGCCGCATCGGTGATCTCGGGACCGATGCCATCTCCCGCCAGTACTGTGATTTTCATCAATCCTGCGCTCCTTTCACATAGTTGACCAGCCCGCCGGCTTCCGCGATTTTCCGAACAAAGGCAGGCAGCGGATGGGTCTTGATGGTCAGTCCTTTATTGACCACATGGATCTCCCCTTTGTCGAAATCCACGTCCACCTGGTCTCCTGCCTGGATCTTTTTGGCTTCTTCCCCGATTTCCAATACCGGCAGCCCGATGTTGATGGCATTCCGGTAAAAAATCCGGGCAAAGCTTTCCGCAATGATGCAGGCTACACCTTTCTGCTGGATCACAATGGGCGCATGCTCCCGGGAAGACCCGCAGCCGAAATTCCGGCCAGCCACGATGATGTCCCCGGGCTGCACATTGGGGGCAAAGGTTGTGTCGATGTCTTCCATGGCATGTTCACTCAGTTCTTTAAAATCGGAGATGTTCAGGTAGCGGGCAGGGATGATGACATCCGTGTCCACATGATCTCCATAACGCCATACTTTGCTCATTTCAGTACCTCCCTGGGGTCAGTGATATGGCCGGTTACCGCACTGGCAGCTGCCGTCAGAGGGCTGGCCAGATAGACTTCGCTGTCCACATGGCCCATACGGCCCCGGAAATTCCGGTTGGTGGTGGAAACGCACCGTTCCCCGGCTGCCAGGATCCCCATGTAGCCGCCCAGGCAGGGGCCGCAGGTGGGAGTGGAAACCGCCGCGCCGGCATCGATGAAGATATCCAGCAGACCATTGTCCATGGCCCGTTTGTAGATTTCCTGGGTAGCAGGGATGATGATGCAGCGCACCCGGGGATCCACTTTCCGTCCCTTCAGGATCCGAGCGGCAGAAACCAGATCTTCATACCGTCCGTTGGTGCAGGATCCGATCACCACCTGATCGATGGCGATGTCTTTGCCTTCTGCCGCCGGATGGGTGTTTTCCGGCAGATGGGGATAGGCCACCACCGGCACCAATTCGTCCAGTGCAATGGTCACGGTCCGGTCATAGACCGCATCTTCATCGGCTTCTACGGCTTCCCAAGGACGGGTGACACCCCGTTCCTTCAAGTAAGCCCGGGTCTTGTCATCCACCGGGAAGATCCCGTTCTTGCCCCCCGCCTCGATGGCCATGTTGCAGATGGTGAACCGGTCCGCCATGGACAGTTCTCCCACCCCTTCTCCAAAGAATTCCAGGGACTGGTACAGGGCCCCATCCACACCGATCATCCCGATCAGGGTCAGGATCACATCCTTGCCGGAGATATAGTCCGGTTTCTTCCCGGTGAGCACCACTTTGATGGCCTTGGGGACCTTGAACCAAGTCTGGCCGCTGGCCATGGCAGCCCCCAGGTCCGTCTGGCCCACCCCGGTAGAAAAGGCATTGACGGCTCCGTAGGTACAGGTGTGAGAATCGGCCCCAATCACCAGTTCCCCGGGCGCCACTAGACCGCTGTCCGGTACCAGGGCATGTTCGATGCCCATCCGGCCCACTTCAAAGTAGTTGGTGATATGGTGTTTCCGGGCAAAATCCCGCATATGTTTGCACAGAGTAGCGGATTTGATGTCTTTGGGGGGAGAAAAGTGATCCGGCACCAAAGCAATCTTGTCCTTGTTGAATACAGGACGGCCGATTTTGTCGAATTCATCGATGGCCGGAGGCCCGGTGATATCATTGGCCAGGGTCAGATCGACCTGGGAAACCAGCAGTTCCCCCTCTTCTACCTCCGGACGGCCGGCATGGCGGGCCAGGATTTTTTGTGTTCTTGTCATTCCCATAATGTTTGACTCCCCTCTCTTCTTGCACCAAAAAGCCCCTACCTGCTGCAAAGCAGATAGGGGCGAAGGATCGCGGTACCACCCTATGTTGGTTCTCATTCAGTTTAACGCACTGCCGACGGCAGGAACTACTCCATGTTCATCCCTGCGGTTCCCGGGTGAGAAGGCTCCTTGGAATTTACTGGCTCGCACCGGCCGCCAGCTCTCTGGAAATCCCTGGGGATCCGCTCCCGTTCATTACCTGTTTTCGTTTGAAATGGTATGGTTTACATTATGCCATTGACGGCTCTTTCTGTCAATAGTTTTTTGTAGCGATTTTTTGAATTCAGTCAAATATTCCAGCCTTGTCATATTGCGGAGAGATAACGATCTTGGCATTCTCGTCCACATAACCCCATTTCTTCTCTTTGGGATCCCGGTAGGCTGCCCGGTCCGCCGTAAGAGGTCCCAGCTCCCGGAGTTCGCTCCGGAAGGGAGCCACCGGACTCCCGGTCTTGTCGATGATGCCGCCCTTTTCCTTTTCCACGGCGGTGGTCCGGTCCTGGAAGAAGTTCTGGACACTGTCGAACCGGTTGGGGATCACCACTTTGTTGGTTGCGTCGATGAAGCCCCATTTTTTGTCCGACTGGAAGGCTGCCAGCCCTCTGCTGAACGGCAGCAGGGCATCGTAGGCCGCCGGGATCACCACCTGGCCTTTGACATCCACCATGCCCCAGTGGCCCTCATCCCGGATCAGGGCCAGGTTCCCATAGAAAGGAGACACATAGCTGTAAGTAGGAGAGATCACTTCCTGGGCTTTTTTGTTCACATAGCCCCGGTACAGGCTGGAAGGCATCACCGCTCCCGGAGAGATGCCGATACTGCCGCCCCAGCCGTGATGGTGGTGGTGATGGGTATAGCCGTAGTCTCCCCAATAGGGACCACAGCCCGGGCCCACGCCCCAGTAGGGACCGCCCCAGCCCCAGCCGTCTCCCCAACCCCAGCCGATGGAGATGTAATCCAGGAAGCTGTGGCTGGCCCGGCGGATACCCACTTCCGCCAGTCCGTTTTCCTGGAAGTCCCCTACGAAGGCGTAGGATTTCAGCTTGGCGTACTTTTTCCCCTGGGTATCCATGAGCCAGCCTCCGTCCACCACGGCCACTCCCTGGTGGAAGTCCCCGGCCTTTTTCACGCTCATACTGGGCAGCAGGCTGCCGTCTTTATGGATATAGAACCACTGGCTGTCCTTTTTCACAGCAGCCAGCCCTTCACTGAAACTGCGTACTTCCTTGTACTGGGGCTGGATCACCATTTTGCCCGTCTTGTCTGCAAAGCCCCATTTGCCCTGGACCTTTACAGGAGCCAGCCCCTCCTGGAAGGCTCTTGCTTCATCATATTCCCCAGGCAGCTTTTCTCCCTGGAGGGTATAGAAATTCCATTTCTTTTCTGCCACTCCCCCGATGACTCCTTCATTGATATCGGTGATTTTCTTCAGAGTGGGTGCCAGCAGCTGTTTTCCGTCCCGGTCATAGAGACCATATTTGCCCTTCAGCTGGACCAGGATCACCGGATCTTCTTTGGGATCCCCCACCACGATTTTTTTATAGGCCAGGGGCAGGATCACCTTGCCCGCCTGGTCGATCACGCCCTGTTTCCCGTCTTCCTCCACCACGGCCACATGATCGGCCGCAAAAGCCGTCTGTCCCAGGGCCAGAGAAAGTCCGAGCAGCAGAGCCATCTGTTTTCTGTCCATGGAAAACACCTCCGTTTCCTGGCCCTATTGTACCATAGAAATCCCTTCGTCAGCAGGGAGGTTTTTCGGCTACGCTGCTCCGGATCAATCCGCAGAGGGCCACCATAGCCCGAGTCAGATAGGCCCCCTTGCGGCTGGCCAGATACAGGGTCCTTTTCAAGGGCCGCTGAGGGACCTGGTAAAAGACCGACTGGTCCACTTTCTGCAGGGTGTGGAAGGCCAGCCCAGGGATCAGGGTGAACCCATGGTTTTCCAGGACCAGCCGGTGGGCCAGTTCCACACTGTCCGTTTCCAGGATGATCCGGGGCCGGAGTTTTTCCTGCCGGAAGAAGGTTTCCGCCATATACCGCAGTCCCCGCCCTGGTTTCAGCAGGATAAAGGGCTGCTGCTGGAGACAGGCCGTTCGTTCGAGCACATTGCCAGTGCCGTACCTCCAGCCAGGCTGCTGCCGGTAGAAAAAAGGAGGGGCCTCCAGGTATACAGTATCCGTCAGCAGCTCTGTATAGGCCAGTTCCGGATCATCGGGAAAATAGGTCAGGGCCAGGTCCAGCCGCCCCTGGTGGAGCAGAGGATTCAAGTTCCGGATCAAGGTCTCCGTCAGCAGCAGTTCCACCCGAGGGTACAGGGCACGGAACTGCTCCAAGATCACCGGCAGCAGGGTTTCACTGGAGATCCGGGAAAGCCCCAGCCGGATCTGTCCGCTCCGGGAATCCCGGATATCATGGATTTCCTGGAGGGCTTCCCGGTATTCCTCCAGCAGTTTCCGGGCCATCCGGGCATAGATTTCCCCAGCTTGGGTCAGATAGACTCCGTTGGGATCCCGTACCAAAAGAGGCATCCCGGCTTCTTTTTCTACTGTTTTGACGATCCGGCTCAGAGAAGGCTGGGAAAGGCCCAGCTGCCTGGCCGCCCCTGTGATATTCCCCTTTTCACAGACCAGCAGGAAGTCCCGCAGGTATTTCTCATGGAACATAGGGTTCCCTCCTTGTATCATATCATTTTTGCTATAGTCCTATTATACTATTAAGATTTTACACTATGGAATAGATTGTCTATAATAAAAGTATCTTATCGTATAAACAGCCGTTTTGTACCGCTGGAAGGAGCCTTCATGATGAAAAAATCCATTGCATTCCTGGCTGCGGCCCTGCTGGGATTCCTGCTGCGGCAGCTAGCCATCCCTATTCCCTATTTGCTGGGCGGCATCATCACCGGCTTTGTTGTACGCACCTTCCTGGACAATTCCTTCCAGTGGCCCCGTGCCTGGCGGGAGATGATGCTGGGGGTGGCCGGCTATGGCATCGGCAGCAACTGCACCCCGGCCACCTTTCTCCAGCTGAGCCAGGAAACCCTGGGGATCCTGGGGGCCAGCCTGTTCACCCTGGCCGTATCTGTAGGGGTTGCTGTCCATATGCACCGGCACACTTTTGCCAACCTGCTCAGCTCCATCATGGGCTGCCTGCCCGGGGGCCTGACAGCCATGACCGTGCTGATGGACGACTATGAGGAAGCGGATGAAAATGTGGTGGTGGTCTCCCAGTGCCTGCGGCTGTTCGTGGTGGAAGTCAGCGTGCCTTTCCTGGCCATCCGTCTATTTGGCGGAGAAGCCACTCGCACTGCCAGTGCCGGCCTGTGGGCAGCCAGCGCAGCAGATTTCCAGAGTCTGTTCCATCCGGGCTGGCTGCTGGTAGTCCCCTTGGTCCTGATAGGCAGGACTATCGCCAAAGCCATCCATCTGCCCACATGGCAGCTACTGGGGCCCATTCTCGTCACCTCGCTCTTTGCTCTCTGGCAGGGCAGTGTGCCCCGAGTCCCGGCGCCCGCTATGGCCTTTGCCCAGCTCCATATCGGGCTGTACATCGGTACCATGATGGATCGGGACAAACTGCTGAAAACCCGAGAGCTGATTCCCAACGTAATCCTGGGTTCCCTGCTCATGGTAGCTTCCAGTGCCGTCCTGTCCGTCTTCATGTCCCGGCTGTACGGTTTTTCTACCCTCACGGGCTTCCTGGCCCTGGCTCCCGGGGGCATTGCCGAAATGTGCCTGACCGGTATGGAAATGCACCAGGATGTAGCTGTGATCCTCACCTACCAGCTGGTCCGGGTGCTGATGCTGGCCATGGGAGTTCCCTTTGTGATCCGGAGGTTTTTCAAGCCGGACAGCGGGAAAAAGGAGGGGGTGTGAAAAAATTCACGCCCCCGGTCCACGGTCAGCGGCAGCTGACCAGTGACCGCTGACCGTTGACAAAAAAGGTGCTGTACGTGTTTGTTTTTCACACGTACAGCACCTTTTTTCACTGCCAATTGATCAAAAGGGCAATGGCCACCGTCACCATCTGTGTGGCCAGGAGCATCAGGAACAGGGGCACGAACCACTTCCACCATTTCTGGACCTTCACCCCGGCGATACCGGCACAGACCGGCGCCATGGCCGTAGGCCAGAGGATGTTGGACAGTCCGTCCCCGTACTGGAAGCAGAGCACCGCCAGCTGCCGGGGGATGTGGAGCAGATCCGACAAAGGCGCCATGATGGGCATGCTCACCACGGCTTGCCCGGAGCCAGAAGGGATCAGGAAGTTCAGCAGGGTCTGGACCAGCAGCATGCATTCGGCAGAGACGATCCGGGGCATGGAGGCCAGGGGCAGGGACAGCCCATAGACAAAAGTATCCATGATCCGTCCGTGCTGCATCACGATCAGCACCCCTCTGGCGATTCCGATCATCATGCAGGCTTCTGCAATGTCCGTGAAGTTCCGAGATAATTTCCGGGCGATTTCATTGGGAGTCCAGCCCATGATGAAGGAAGACAGCAGGCCCATGATCATAAACAGAGCGCTGAGTTCCGTAAAATACCACCCATAGTTCTTGGTGCCGTACACCAGGATCAGGATCCCCGCCAAAAGGACCAGGAGCACCATTTTCTCCCGGATACCGAAGGGGTGGTTGGCCACGTCTTCCTGGCTCATGCTGAATTCAGAAGGATCCCCGTAGACATAACTCTGGGCAGGGTCTTTCTCCACCCGCAGGGCATACCGGACCGTATACACGGAAGCCACCACGATCATGCAGAAATGGCAGAAGAGCCGATAGGCCGTACCGGACATAATGGGCAGCCCGGCAATGCTCTGGGCCATACCCACCGTAAAAGGATTCATAAAGGCACCTGCATACCCGATGGCTGCGGCCAGGGAAACAATGGCCATCCCTACAATGGCATCATAGCCCATGGCAATGGCAATACCTACGAAAATCGGGATAAAAGGGAAAGTCTCTTCGAACACTCCGATGGTGGAAGACGCCAGCCCGATCAGGGTAATGAAAATAGGGATGATGGCTGCCTTGGCTTTTCCTTTGAACACCCGCAGCAGGCCAGCCACCAGCCCATTGAAGGCCCCTGTGGCAATAATGAGACCGATGAAAGCATAGGCCACGAACACAAACATGGTCACGTTGGCCGCATTGCAGAGGCCTTCATAAATACACTTGAACATTTCGAAGACCCCCACCGGATGGCCTTCCACCAGATGGAACGTCCCTGCCACCACGATTTTCTGTCCTGTCCCGTTGGCCACCCGGTCAAATTCGCCGGCCGGCAGGATCCAGGTCATCAGGGTACACAGGATGATGATGCCAAAAAGCAGCGCATAGATGTGAGGCAGGGCGAATTTCTTCCTGCCGGTGGATTCCGGCATCACTTCCACTTTTTCTTCTGCCATAAAAATCATCCTTTCTTACTGGCCAACACCCGCTGGAAATCTGCCTGGACTTTATTCCGGAAGCTAGGATCGTTGAAGATATCCAAGACTGTTTCCCCAATCACTTCTGCACCCACCCCCATCTGCTGCCGGGCATGGTCCGTCAGGGTGGCATCTCGGAATTCCGGTGTGTGGAGGGAATAGGGTGCATCCGTAATGCTGATGATGGGCTGGATGGTGGGACAGCAGTAGCTTACGTTCCCCACATCGGAAGAACCCCCCGCTGGCAGCGGGTCTTCCACGGGAGCTCCGATTTCCTGGAATTTCTCCTTCACTTTTTCTTCCAAAGCCGGAACCCGGACCATATCATAGAAATCCGGGAACCCGGAAGTGAATTTTTCCCTGCAGTCCAGGGCAAGAGCCGCTCCTCGTGCACAGTTCCTGACGATCCGGTCCAATTCTTCCAGGTTCTTCATGGAAGGAGAACGGAATTCCATCCGGATCTTGGCATAATCCGGCACCATATTGGGCTGTCTGCCTCCCTCCAGGATCACTTCGCTCATAATGGTCCCTGGCTGGAAAGAATCCCGGCGGGCATCCAGAAGATCCATGAATTTCCGGGCTGCCGTCAGGGCATTGTGGCCCAGCCAAGGGCTGCCGGCCGCATGGGCACTCTGGCCATAGAATTCCACGATATAGCACCGCAGGCTGGTAGCATCCATCTCCGTCTGGCTGCAGGGGCCACTGCCGCAGTGCATCATGATGGCCAGATCCATCCCGTCGAAGACTCCCGCCGGAGCCATATGGAGTTTGGCCCCTTCCTCTTCTTCCGCCGGAGTCCCGATGACTTCCAGTGTCCCAGAGAAAAGAGCTTTGCATTGAGCCAGGGCCAGAGCGGCCAAGATGGACAGCGGACCATGGAGATCATGTCCACAGCCATGACCGATTTCTGGAAGGGCATCATATTCCACCATAATGGCAGCCCGGGGCCCTTTGCCATTTTCCAACACAGCTCGAAAGGCCGTCCCATAGCCCAGTTCCTTCTCCATGAAAGGATATTCTACCTGGAACCCAGCCTGCCGGAGAGCTTCCACCAGGACTTTGCTGGACTGGACTTCCTTCCCCGCCGTTTCAGGATGGTCATACAAATACCTGACCAAAGAAAAAGCCTCTGGCAGTTTATCCTGGATGGCCTGAGCAAGTTCATGATTCATCATTGACTCCTCCCTTATCAGATTTTTCTTTATTTTACCATACCGCTGCGGCATCTACAAAGAGACAAATGATTCCCTAAAGGACAAGCATCGTATTCGTTCTCCCGTTTGGCTGTTCCATCAGTTGGCCAATAAGTACGGCAGCTGTCGTTCCAAGGTTGACCGAACGCCTTTCTCTACGCAGGAACCGGCTGGAAAGCAATGTTCTGTATTGCTTTCCAGCCGGTTCCTTTTATGTGAATTTTTAGGAGGGCAAGATAAAATCATGCAAACAGTGGAAGAATGATGCCGCCCCAGAAAAAGGCAGGCTCCGAAATGAGGGAAAGGGGGTACCCGCTTTTCTTCCTGTGGCAGCAAGTTTTACCGAAGACCGGCGTGTCCTTTCACCGCTTTGACGATCCGTTCCAAGCCTTTCTGCACCGTAGCTCGGGGCATGGCTAGGTTCAGCCGGATGTATCCATTGGCGTTGTCCACAAACAGGGAATCTCCGCCTTCCAGCAGTACCCCGGCCTTGTTGGCCATGAAATCCGGGATATTTTCCACATCGGCCAGATAGGGTTTCATATCCACCCAGGCCAGGTAGGTAGCTTCCGGGATTTGAAACACGATTCTCGGAAGTTCCCGGGCGAAGGTATCCTTCACCAGCCGGAAGTTTCCGTCCAGATAGGTCCGCAGCTGATCCAGCCATTCTCCGCCTTTTTCGTAAGCTGCAGTATGGGCTGCAATGGACAGAGGGTTCAGGTTCATGGCATAGGTATCGGTGGAAGCGATGTACAGCTTCCGCAGCTGAGGATCCCGGATGATGATTTCCGCAAACATCATGCCGGCCATATTGAAAGCCTTAGAGGCGGAAGTGCAGACGATCAGCTTGTCGTAATCCGGCATAATCTTGGCCATGGGAATGTGCTTCACACCCTGGCGCAGCAAATCACAGTGGATTTCATCGCTGATGATCCACAGATTGTGCCGTTCCACGATGTCTGCCACTTTCTTCAGTTCTTCTTCCGACCATACATGGCCGGTGGGATTCTGGGGGTTGTACCAGATCAGCAGCTTGGCAAAGGGATTGGCAGCATCCCGTTCCAGAGCATCAAAATCCAGATGCCAGTTCCCTTCAGCATCCCGGACCAGCTTATTGTGGATGGCGTGTTTGTGTTTGTAATCGATGGGGTGCTGGAAGTACCCGTAAGCCGGGGTATTTACGATGGCATATTCATGGTCGCTGAGCAGCAGGTCCACCAGTTCGTACAGGGCCGGGATAATTCCCAGGGAAAAGCAGATCTGCTCTTTGGGATAGGTCCAGCCGTACATTTTCTGGTTCCAGGCATTGTAAACCTGGTAGAAGTCCGGTTCAAAGACCTGGCTGTAGCCGATGATCCGTTTGTCTGCCCTGTCCTTGATGGCTTGGATAATATCTGGGCACATGGCAAATTCCATATCTGCCACCCACATCCGGACAAATTCATCATCTTTAAAAGGGAATTTCTTCTTTCCTTCAAAGTCATGGAAAATATAGCCCCGGAAACCGTCAGTATTCAAGGCGTTGGTATGATAGCGGTTGACCACTTCATCAAAATCGTATTTCATGGTGTCCTCTCCTGTCTCCAAATTTTTCAGGAATCGCTGCTTCCAGCTGTTCCTCTGTTCTGACCCTACCTTACCAGAAAGCCGGTCCTTTGACAAAGAAGGAGAGGTTTCCTATCAGGAAACTTTTTCATCGAAAAAGTTTCCCTTTAAGAGAAAAACTTTCTCTTTTTCCCCAATTTTCCTTCCAGCTCCCATGCTGTCAGGATGAAAGATGGAATTTTTGATTTATAGGAAACAGGAAAGGGGCTGTTGCACGCGCAACAGCCCCCTTCATCGATAATCACATTTCTCGCACTGGGTCAGAGGATATTCCGTCTGGTTTTCTTTGTAGAACATCCCAGCCCATCGGCAGATGGACTGGAGGATGGGCACTACGGAATGGCCCTTGTCCGTCAGAGAATATTCCACCCGGGGCGGAATTTCGTCATAAGACCTGCGCTGGATCATACCGGAACCCAACAGTTCCTTCAGGGTCGCAGCCAGGACCGCATCGGTGATGTTGCTCATTTCCCGGCGAAGTTGGCTGTAGCGCAGAGGTTCCTGCGCTGCCAGGACACAGATGATCCTGGATTTCCACTTGCCTCCGAACACTTCCAACCCGTATTCCAGCGGACAGCGGATATCCGCGGCCAATTTTTTCTTGTACATGGACCGGCACCTCCTTTCACAGGTCTTAGCTTTCTCTTACAATTTCTTCTTGTTTTCCCCGCCGGGGGTGGTGACGATTACCTTATCCAGGGTGATGACCAGAGCGCCTTTGGCGGTGGCAGTCCCTTTGAATACCGTTTCTACGATTTTCTTGAAATTGTCCACCACAGGGCCTCCTGTAAGATGTTCCGCAGTCCCCTTCAACTGATATCCTTCCAGGCTCTTGGGATCATAGACGGAAATGGCGATCCGGCCTCCGTTGGCCTGCAGGTTTTTCAGGGTGGTATCCAGGAATACATCCCCCACCAGCAGCTTCCCTTCCGGGGTTACATCCTTAAAAGCAACGGGCACCACATTGGGCTGTCCGTTGGCACAGGTAGCCAGATCCCACATACTGTTCTTCAGCAGATTCACAACATTCTCATTCAGCATTCTTTTTTCCTCCTTGCTGTCGGCTTTGTTTTTCGACGCTTCTCATCATAAGCCAGCAGCTTTGTAGGAACAAGATATGGATAAATTTATGAGTCACTGATAAATTTCATAGCATCCATCTTTCAGGTGATGGACAGCATATTGTACAGCTTCAGGATCC
Organism: uncultured bacterium; assembly: GCA_905215645.1. Taxonomy (GTDB): domain Bacteria; phylum Bacillota; class Negativicutes; order Acidaminococcales; family Acidaminococcaceae; genus Acidaminococcus. Next base: position 43,488 of record CAJMQS010000013.1, on the reverse strand, counting down.
GCACATCTTCCCGGGAAATCTTCAGGGATTTGAGGAATTCCTCATCCTCTTTGATCACCTGCTTGCTCAAGAGGATCTTGGTGGCAATGGGCATCATGGGCCGGGAAGAAAATCCGGTGAACAGCCCCCATTTGGTCTGGGAATCCAGATAAGAAGCCAGCACTTGGACGCTGGCCTGCTCCATAGGAGTATCCTGATTGGTCAGGGTGATCCGGGTCAGAGCATCGAAATGTCTGATATAACCCCAATACGTATTTTCACAGTCCTCATAATGAGCATACTCCCGGAAGTTCATGTACATCATGATTTTGTACCCGTTCTCCTCGCTGGGCGCCAGCACATCGAAGACGCAGCGGATCAGCTGGTTGGCCCGGCCGTCGAAGATATAGCCATAGAACCGGGAAAGGCCCTTGAAAAAGGCGGGAGAAGCGGCACTGTCCCGGATGGGAGTCCGTTCCGGCGGGACATACAGCAGCTGTTCCACGTGGACACCCAGGGCCTGGGCCAGATCATACAGGGTCTCCAGATCCAGGGAAATATCCCCCTTTTCATATTTGGAAAGGGTGGACTTGCTTTTGCACACCTGCCGTGCCAAGGCTTCCAGTGTCATGCCTCGTGCCTTGCGGAATGTATTGAGCTTTTTCCCTACTTCCTGTGATACGGTCATAAGCACGCCTTCCTTCCGGTTTCTTGAAAATCAATAAATGGATGATAGAACCAAAGATTCCATTTTTCTGTTTCAGTTTAGCACAAAACTCCATTTCATTTCCAGCAGTAAGAAACTTCTGAGCGGCAATTTTTCTTGATACGAAACTTCCGTTGCTTTGACCCCAGCTGGGGGATTTTCTATAATGCAGGTGAAAAAAGTTGATGGACAAGCGAAGTTATCTTAAATTTGTGAAAACTATTTTCCAGGAATTCATCACTGCTTTTTACTGGCCAAAGGAGGCTGTACCCATGTTGAACACCAGCTGCAAACTGAAAGAAATGGCTTATGGAATTCAGGACTATCTGACTTCCCTCCGGCGAGAATTCCATAGTCATCCTGAATTGTCTTCAGAAGAATTCGGGACCCGGCAGATCATCATCCGGGAACTGGAAGCCCATGGAATCCCCTATGTAAAAGTAGATGGGACCGGAATCGTTGCCATCTTAAAAGGAGGCAAACCGGGAAAAAACCGAATGATCCGGGCAGATATCGATGCTCTCCCTCTTCAGGAAGAACCGGAAAACCTGAAAGGAAAAAAAATCTGTATTTCCCAGGTTCCAGGAAAATGCCACGCCTGCGGCCATGACGGCCATATGGCCATGCTGCTGGGAACTCTTAAACTCCTGAAGCAGCTTCAGGCAGAAGTCCCCGGTACGGTCTACGCTGCTTTTGAAGAAGGGGAAGAAGCCACCACCGGAGTGGCAAAGATGCTGAAAGCTCTGGAGCCTTACCCCATTGAAGAGTGTTTCGCCCTTCACGTATATGCCGGTCTCGGTTCCGGAAAGATCAGTATCGCTCCCGGGCCCCGGATGGCCGGAACCGTAGGGATCGGATTCTCCGTCAAAGGAAAAGCCGGCCACGGATCCCGTCCGGATCAGGCCCGCAATCCCATCATCCCGGCAGCCCATATCCTTACGGAAATCAACTCGGCGTTCCTAAACCAGCTGGATCCGGAAGAAACCACCACCCTGGGAATCTGCCAGTTCCAGGCGGGTACCACCTCCAACATCATTCCGGACTCCGCCTATATTGCTGGCACAGCCCGCTATTTCAACAAGGCAGAAGGGGAGAAGGCCCTGGAAATCATCACCCGAACAGCCCAACAGGTTGCCGCCATCCACCAGTGCCAGGTGGAATTCGCCGACCGCCATAAAATCAGCCTGCTGCCGGTGGTCAATGATCCCCAGGTGGCCCGGCGGGTAGCTGACGGTGTCCGCCAAATCTGCGGAGAATCCGCGCTGGAAGACTGCGGCAAATGGTATGCTTCGGAAAGTTTCAGTGAGTACATGGAAAAATATCCCGGGGCCCTGGGCCTTCTGGGGATCCGCAACGAAGCCCTGGGGACAGGAGCTCCCCATCACAACGGAAAATTCGATCTGGATGAAAGCGCTCTTCCCCTGGGTGTCTGCGCCGAACTTTCCTTTGTATGCAATGACTGATGTCAGGAGGCCAATATGAAGACTTCTTCCCAATCCTTTAAAATGCCCCATCTGCTGTGGATCATGCTGGGTATCGTCCTGCTGGCCTGCCTGGCCACCTACGTGATCCCCGCCGGCCAGTTCGACACCGATTCCAACGGACGGATCCTGGGCACCGGCTTCCATTACCTGAGCCATCAGACTCCTGTCAGTCCCTGGGACGCCCTGATGCTGATGAAATCCGGGCTCACCGGTGCCGCTACCATCATGTTCGTGGTAATGATTTCCGGCGCCACCATCAACGTGGTCCTGGATACCGGAGCCATTAACGACCTGCTGAACTGGGCCGTCTACAAAATGCGCAACAAAGGGCCGGAAGGCCTGATTGTCCTGATGATGTTCCTGCTGGCCTACCTGGGTGGTTTCGGTGGGACGGATGCCCTGATTGCTGTGGTCCCCATCGGGATTCTCTTCTGCAAAAAACTGCATCTGGATGCCATTGTGGCCCTGGGCGTAACCACCTTTGCTTCCCTGGTGGGTTTCGGCACCGGCCCTGCCCAACAGGCCACCACCCAGATGCTCATGGGTGTCACCCCCTATTCCGGCTTCTTCACCCGGCTGCTGATCATGAATGTGTTCATCGTTCTCGCCGTACTGATGGTACTCCGGTATGTCAAAAAAATCCGCAAAGATCCCAGGAACTCTCTGATGTATGATCTGGGCTGGCGGCCAGAGGGCAATACCCTTTCCGATGAAGATGCCGTACTGAAAGAAACTGCCCTGAATTTCCGCTCCATTATCGTCCTGGTCATTTTCCTGGCCCAGTATCTGGTCATTGTCCTGTATCCTCTGCTGGGAGGACCTTCCAGCAAGACCTTTGATTTCATGATTGCCGTCATGCTGGTCACCATGATCCTGGTGGGCATCGTGGGCGGTATGGATCAGGAGAAACTGGGCAGCAGTTTTGCCAAAGGGCTGGGTTCCATGGCCTTTGTGGCCTTCGTCATCGGCCTGGCCAAAGTCATTTCCCTGGTCCTGGCTGACGGAAACGTAATCCACACCATCGTCTACATCCTGACCGAGCCTCTGATGAATCTGCCCAAAGCCTTCTCCAGCGTGGGCCTGACCCTGATTGTTTCCCTGATCAACCCCATCATCCCTTCGGCCACTTCCAAAGCCGCCATCCTGGTACCCATCATGAAGCCGGTGGCTGACGCCCTGGGACTGGAATCCAATCTGGCCGTTGTAGCCTACCAGATGGGAGACAGCTTTACCAATCTGGTATCTCCCCTCCTGGGCTGGATGATCGGTTCCTGTGCCCTGGCCAGGGTCCCCTATGAAAAATGGCTGAAATGGGTCCTGCCCAAGGTCCTGTTCTTCATTGCCAGCGCCTGTGTCATCGTCTATATCCTGACTGTGACTCACTGGACCGGCGTCATCTGATGGAGGCTGCCATAAATCTGTTCTTTATCTTCTAAAGGAGGAATCATCATTGGATACTCATGAATTCGTCAAAAAATACCTGGTGGACCGAAAGGGCACCCACTGTTCTAAATGGGACGGGCTCCAAGAAAAGTTCGGCCGTTCGGACTTGCTGCCCCTGTGGATTGCGGATATGGAATTCCGCACCTGCGATGCCATTGTGGATGCCCTGAAAGAACGGGTGAGCCAGGGGGTCTTCGGCTACAGCTTCGTGCCGGATTCCTATTACACCGCCCTGGACCATTGGATGCAGGAACGGCATCACTCCAGTGTCCCCCGGGAATGGGTCCGGTTCAGCACCGGCTGCGTCACCGGCATTGCCTGGTCCATTGCCGCTTTTACCCGGCCGGGAGATGCCTGTATGATCCTCACCCCGGTGTACTATCCTTTCCACAATGTGGTCACCAACAACCACCGCCGGCTGGTCACCGTTCCTCTCCACTATGAAAAGGGCTATGCCACCATGGACTTTGATGCCATTGAAAAAGCCATTGTGGAACAGGATGTGAAACTGTTCGTCCAGTGCTCTCCCCACAATCCCATGGGCCGGGTCTGGACGGAAGAAGAACTGGATCAGGTGCTGTCCATCTGCGCCCGGCACCATGTGCTGGTGGTCAGCGATGAAATCCACCAGGACATCATCCTGGGAGACAAGCCCTTCATCCCGGCAGCCGCCGTCAAAGGGGGCAAGTACCGGGACAATCTGATTATCCTCAACTCCGCCACCAAAAGTTTCAATCTGGCTACCCTGCTCCATTCCCACATCATCATCCCCAATCCCAAACTCCGGGAACAGTATGATGCTTTCGCTTCCGGCATGAACCGGACAGAAGTCAGTGTCCTGGGGGCTCTGGCCACCCAGACCGCCTACGAAAAAGGCGGTGCCTGGCTGGACGGCCTGCTCCAGGTCATCCGCCGGAATTACCGGGATCTGAAAGCCCAGTTCCATAAGGAACTGCCGGAAGCCACTGTCTGCGCCCTGGAAGGGACCTACCTGGTGATGGTGGACCTGCGGCCTTATGTGAAGCCAGAAGATATCCACTCCTTCATCCAGGACAAGTGCCAGCTGGCTGTGGATTACGGCGAATGGTTCGGAGAGGGGTACCAGGGCTTCATCCGCCTGAACCTGGCCACGTCCCCCACTCTGATCCAGGAAGCTGCTCAACGGATTGTCCATGCTCTGAAGGACTGATGATCATAAAACAGAGTTTTACACAATAAAGGAGGAAAATCCCATGATGAAAGAAATCCGAACCCCCAACGCACCGGCCGCCATCGGCCCCTATTCCCAGGCCATTGCGGCCACCGGCACCGCCGTTTACGTTTCCGGCCAGCTACCCATAGACCCCAAAACCGGCAAGGCGCCGGAGGGCATCGAAGCCCAGACCCGCCAGTCCCTGGAAAACGTCAAAGCCATCCTGGTCGAAGCCCGTTACACCCTCCAGGATGTGGTCCAGGCCACGGTCCTGTTGGCGGACATCAACGATTTTGCCGCCATGAACAAAGTGTATGGAGAATACTTCAACGGCATCTGCCCGGCCCGTGCCGCCTTCCAAGTGGCCGCCCTCCCCACCGGAGCCAAAGTGGAAATCGGAGTGACGGCGGTAAAATAAAAAAGAAGAGGGGCTGTTGCACATGCAGCAGCCCCTTTTACATCTCTCATCACTGGATCACCACCAGCAGATCCCCGGACTGGATCCGGCTGCCGGCTTTGACCAACACTTCCTTGACCAGGCCGTCCACCGGCGCCGTCAGGGTGGTTTCCATCTTCATGGCTTCCGTGACCATCAGCGGATCTCCCTGTTTCACTACAGTTCCCGGTTCCACCTGGACCCGGAGCACCGAACCGGACAGGGTGGCTCCCACTTCTCCCGGCACCGTAGGATCTGCCTTCCGGGCCAGGCTGCTGCCTTCCGAAGCCTTGGCATCCCGGACTTTGATTTCCCGGGGCATCCCGTTGATTTCGAACTGGACCTCCCGATACCCTTCCGGATCCGGCCGGGTCAGGTAATTCAGCCGGACCAGCACCATTTTTCCATCCATGTGCACCCGGATCTCTTCCCCTGGCTTCATGCCGAAGAAGAACGTAGGCGTATCCAGGATGCTCATGTCCCCGTATTGATGGTACCTCTGCATATAGTCTTTATAGACCTTGGGATACAGACAGCAGCTGCTGACAGCCTCCGGAGTATCCGGGATGTGCAGTTTCTTCAGATCCTCCCGGAGTTTGTCCAGATCGATGGGCTGGGGCGGCGTCTCCAAGTGAGGTTTGGCACCCCGCAGGATGATTTTCTGGAGCAGTTCCGGGAACCCGCCATAGGGCGTCCCCAATTTTCCGTCAAAGAAATCCACCACGCTCTGGGGGAAGTCCAAGGTATCTCCCCGCTGATAGATGTCTTCCTCCGTCAGATGGTTCTGGACCATGAACAGGGACATATCTCCCACCACCTTGGAAGAAGGCGTGACTTTGATCACATCCCCGAACAGCTGGTTCACCCGTGCATACATCCGGCAGACTTCCGGCCACCGGTCTCCCAACCCCACCGCGGCAGCCTGCTGCTGCAGGTTGGAATACTGCCCGCCCGGCATTTCATGTTGGAACACCGTGGTGTTGGGACAGGTCATCCGGGCATCCACTCCGGCATAATACTTCCGGACCACCTGCCAATACCGGTCGATGGTCTCCAAGGCATCCAGATCCAGCTTCGGCTGCCGGGGCGTATGTTCCAGGGCATAGCACAGCGCCGTCATGGATGGCTGGCTGGTCCCGCCGGACAGGGCACTGGTGGCCACATCCAGGATATCCACCCCGGCTTCCACCGCTTTGGCATAGCTGTACAGAGTACAGCCGCCTCCTTCATGGCTGTGGAGATGGATGGGCAGATCCACTGCGTCCTTCAGGGCAGATACCAGGGCATAGGCCGCTTCCGGCTTCAAAAGCCCTGCCATGTCTTTGATGGCGATGATATTGGCCCCTGCATCCGCCAGAGCTTTGGCCAGATCCGTATAATACTGCAGGGAATATTTCTGCCGCCGGTCGTCCAGGATATCCCCCGTATAGCAAATGGTCCCTTCTGCCACTTTCCCCAGCTTGCGGACCGCTTCGATGGAGAAGGTCATATGATCCAGCTGGTTCAGGCAGTCAAAGATCCGGAACACATCCACCCCGTTTTTCGCCGCCAAAGCCAGGAATTCCCGGATCACTTCCGGAGGATAATTGGTATAGCCCACCGCATTGGCTCCCCGAGTCAGCATCTGGAACAGGATGTTGGGGGCTGCCTGGCGCATGAGCCGGAGCCGCTGCCAAGGATCTTCATCCAAGAAACGGTAGGCCACATCGAAAGTAGCACCGCCCCAGTTTTCAAAAGCATACAGCTGGGGTACCTTTTGGGCCGTATAATGGATGGCCCCCAGGATATCCCGGGTCCGGATCCGGGTGGCCAGGAGGGACTGGTGGGCATCCCGGTAGGTGGTATCCATCAGTAGCACCTGTTTCTGATCCAGGATCCAGCGGGCAAAAGCGTCCGGTCCCAATTGATCCAGGAGCTGCTTCGTCCCGGCCGGGCAAGGAGTTCCGTCCGTTTCCAGCCGCACCGGCGGCGGGAATTCCGGTTTGGTATGATGGCCATTCCCCCGATATCCGTTCACTGTCACTTCTCCGATATAGGTCAGCATCCGGGTCCCTCTGTCACTGACTTCCTCGGGATCCACCAGCAGTTCCGGATGCCGGTCGATGTAGTTCACATCGCAGGCACCGGCCTGGAACGCAGGATCCTGGAGCATGTTCTTCAGGAAGAAAATATTGGTCTTCACCCCACTGATCCGGAATTCGTCCAGGCAGCGGAGCATCCGATGGATGGTGGCCAGCGGGTCCATAGCATGGGCCGTCACCTTGACCAGCAGCGAATCATAATAAGGAGTGATGACCGCTCCCTGATACGCGGTCCCCGCATCCAGACGGATCCCCGGTCCGCCGCCGCTCCGGTAGGCAATGATTTTCCCCGTATCCGGCATGAACTGGTTCTGGGGATCTTCCGTGGTGATCCGGCACTGGATGGCCACCCCGTTGCAGGGGATGTCTTCCTGCCGCCCCGCATGGATCTCCGGATCATCCAAGCCATATCCCTCGGCAATCAGGATTTGGGCCTTCACGATATCTACATCCGTAATGGCTTCGGTCACCGTGTGCTCTACCTGGACCCGAGGATTGACTTCGATGAAATAAAAATGCTTTTCGTCCTGATCCGCCAGGAATTCTACCGTCCCGGCATTCACATAATGGACATTCTCCATGAGTTTCAGAGCTGCCTGGCAGATGGCCTCCCGCAGTTCCCGAGGCAGGGACCAGGCCGGAGCCATCTCGATGACCTTCTGGTGCCGCCGCTGGATGGAGCAGTCCCGTTCATGGAGATGGACCACATGGCCCTGTTCATCTCCCAAAATCTGGACTTCGATGTGTTTGGGGTTCAGGATGCATTTCTCCACATAGATATCTTCGTCCCCAAAAGCCATCCGAGCCTCAGAACGGGCCCGGTTGTAAGCTTCTTCCAGGTCTTCCATCCGGTCCACATTCCGCATGCCCCGGCCGCCGCCTCCGTTGACCGCTTTGATCATCACCGGCAGTCCCACTTCTTCCGCGAAGGCCTTCACTTCCGCAAAACTCTTCACCACCCCTTTGGTGCCAGGGATCATGGGGATCCCCGCTTTCTCCGCCTGGATCCGGGCATTCACCTTATCTCCGAACATCACCAGATGTTCTACCCGGGGACCGATGAAGATGATCCCTTCCTCCTCACAGCGGCGGGCCAGCTGGGCATTTTCTGCCAGGAACCCATAGCCGGGATGGATGGCATCCACCTCATGTTCTTTGCAGATCCGGATGATGTCTTCGATATCCAGATAAGCATCCACCGGTTTTTTCCCTTTTCCCACCAGATAGGCTTCATCTGCCCGGCTGCGGTGCAGAGACAGTATGTCTTCCTGGGAATAGACGGCAACGGTACGGATGCCCAGTTCATGACAGGCCCGGAAAATCCGGATAGCGATTTCCCCTCGGTTGGGGACCAGGATCTTGTGGATGGCACGCATATGAGTTCCTCCTTCTGATTGCAAAGATTGTATAGGGCGAACACTTTACACTTTATGGTTTTTATTATTCGTATCGCCGTTTTATTGTAGCATATCTCCGGAGGATTGCAACATTTTTATTATATTTAGTATTGATTTATTCTTATACTGTTAATTGTTGTTACGGCCGTTACATTTCAAATGAAAAAACAGGAGGCTGCTGCAGATGCAGCAGCCCCCTGTTTTCTTTTGGATCAATCCAAAGCGGCAAAAGCCTGTTTCAAATCATCGATGATATCGTCAATATGTTCTGTTCCGATGGACAGCCGGATGGTAGCCGGGGTGATCCCAGAAGCGGCCAGCTCTTCTTCGTTCATCTGGGAATGGGTGGTGGAAGCCGGGTGGATCACCAGGCTCTTCACATCGGCCACATTGGCCAAGAGGGAGAAGATCTTCAGATGATCGATGAACTTCTGGGCAGCAGCGGCACCGCCTTTGATTTCAAAGGTGAAGATGGAGATCCCGCCGTTGGGGAAGTACTTCTTGTACAGTTCATGATCCGGATGATTGGGCAGGGAAGGATGGTTCACCTTGGCCACATGGGCATCCTTGGCCAGAAAGTCCACCACTTTCAGGGCATTCTCTACCTGGCGTTCTACCCGCAGGGACAGGGTTTCGGTACCCTGGAGCAGCAGGAAGGCGTTAAAGGGAGAAATGGTAGCTCCGGTATCCCGCAGGATCAGGGTCCGGATGTACGTTACATAAGCAGCAGCCCCTACGTCTTTGGCAAAGCTGATGCCATGGTAGCTGGGGTTGGGGTCTACCAGCCAGGGGAACCGGCCGGAAGCCACCCAGTCGAACTTGCCGCTGTCCACGATGATGCCGCCCAGGGTGGTGCCGTGGCCGCCGATGAACTTGGTGGCAGAATGGACCACTACGTCAGCGCCGTGTTCAAAGGGACGGAGCAGATAGGGAGTAGCGAAAGTGCTGTCCACCACCAGAGGGATCTTGTGCTTGTGGGCAATGGCAGCCACCGCATCAATGTCGATCAGGTTGGCATTGGGGTTGCCCACAGATTCAATGTAGATAGCTTGAGTATTTTCCCGTACGGCCTCTTCGAAGACTTGGACTCCTTTGGTGGGATCCACAAAGGTGGTTTCGATGCCGAAATCCGGGAAAGTATGTTCGAACAGGTTATAGGTCCCGCCGTACACGGTAGTGGCGCAGACAATGTGCTGGCCGGCATGGACCAGTGCCTGCATGGCATAGGTCACCGCAGCAGCACCGCTGGCCGTAGCCAGGGCAGCTACCCCGCCTTCCAAGGCCGCGATCCGTTTTTCGAAGACATCTTCCGTGGGGTTGGTGAGCCGGCCGTAAACATTGCCTGCATCCTTCAGGGCGAACCGGTCAGCAGCATGCTGGCTGTTCCGGAACACGTAAGAAGTCGTCTGATAGATGGGCACGGCCCGGGAATCCGTTGTCGGATCTGCTTGTTCCTGCCCTACATGGAGCTGCAAGGTCTCAAAATGGTATTTCTTTTCTTCGCTCATTGTCATTGCCTCCCTATTCATTCCCGTTTTAATTACCACTATTTTAGTATGATTTACATTATAGGCACTCAATCACGGTCTGTCAATAGAATTTGTTTTCTATTTTCTGGATCAGTCATTCCGTGCCAGGACGCCGACCATGACCATGATGCACAAGGCTCCCAGCATTTCCACCGGCCCCACCTTGTTGCCCATGACCACTACAGAAAAGAAATAGGCGGACAGGGGCTCGAACGCCGCCAGGGCTCCAGTTTCCGCCGGAGGGATGTACTTGGTGCTTTCCAGATACACATAGTAAGCAACCAGGGTCCCCAGGACGAAGAGGATGCCGAACGCCTCCGCCGTATGGAGATCGAAGAGAGCGCCTTCCAAGGAAGGATGATTGAAGATTCCCAACAGCAGGGCATTCCCCAGGCTCCCCCAGCCCAGGATCAGGAAGCAGCTGTATTTTTTCAGCAGGACGGCTGCATAGGCGGTATAGAATGCCATGCCGAAAGCCCCTAGGATCCCATAAAACAGTGCCTCTTGGGAAATGGCCAAGGCGGCCCCCTCTCCTTTAGTAGCGATCAGCGCCGTCCCCACCAGGGCCAATACCACCGCCACCACTTCCCGCCGGGTGGGCAGCCGCCTTTCCTTGATCAGGTACATGAACAAAAGGATGGCCGGCATGGTATATTGGAGGACTGTCGCCGTGGCTGCATTGCTGTAATAGATGGATTTGAAAAAAGTGACCTGCATCAGGTACATCCCCAACAGGATGAATTTCAGGAGCCATTTCCAGTCATTTTTCAAGGGAGCCAGGAGGTCCTGCTTCTGGTACAGGCAGGTGCCCAGGAATACCACCCCGGTACAGATCATCCGCCAGAACAGGATGGATGCCCAGGTGAAGTGCTGATGGACCATCAGATATTCTACACTGTTGCTGCTGCTTCCCCAGAGCCCGGCCCCCAAAAGGACCATGCCCACTCCGATTTTCTTCCGCCGTTCCATTGCCCGTCTCCTTTCCGTCCTTCGGCCCCCCTCCTTCAGACAGTTCTATTCTACCTTTTTTCCTGTGCTCTGGCCAGTCGGATTTTACCGTTTTCCCCAGCCTTTCCGGATGATGTCTTCTCCGAACCGCTGTTTCAAGGCATCTAGGGCCTGGTTCCGTTTCTGCTGCCGTTCATCTTCCAAAGCCAGGCTCTGGGAACCAGCCGGCACCAGATGGCTGACACTGACCCCCAACAGCCGCACTGGCTGGTTCCAAGAAAGCTGCCGGGCCAGGAGGCGGATCTGTTCCATGAGCTCTTCATCCTGGGACAGAGGCTCCTCCACCGTCCGGCTCCGGGTCAGCAGCTGAAAAGACCCTGTTTTCACCTTCAGGGTCACCGTGCAGCCGGAAAGGCCCGCGCAGCGCAGCCTCCATCCCACCTGTTGGCACAGATCCCACAGGGCCCCCAGACAGGTTTCCTCGCCCATCAGATCCACCGGAAAGGTATTCTCCTTCCCCAGGGATTTCTGCTGTTCATCCGGCACCACCGGCCGGCTGTCCAATCCCCTGGCCCGATCTCGGATCTCTTCTGCATTCTTTCCCAGAAGAGGCCGCAGCAGCCGAGGATCACAAGCAGCCAGCTGTCCGATGGTCCAGATGCCCATTTTTTCCAATGCCGTCACAGAACGCTGTCCCAGCCCGAAGATCCGCCCCACTGGCAGGGGAGCAATCAAGGCAGCGGCCTCTTCTGGACGGATGACCACCATTCCGTCCGGTTTCCGCAGGTCGCTAGCCAATTTGGCCAGGAATTTGTTGGGTGCCAGCCCCACGGAAGCCGTGAGGCCGGTCCGTTCCCGGATCACTTGCTTGATTTTCGGTCCCAGGGCATACACATCCCCGGCCAGGGCTTCCATCCCTGTCAGGTCCAGGAAGGCTTCATCAATGGACAGCGGCTCCACCAAGGGGGAAAATTCCTGGAAGATTTTCCGGATTTCCCCGGACACTTCCTGATACCGGGCATACCGCCCTTGGACGTAAATGGCCTGGGGACAGAGCCGGTGGGCCGTGGCCATGGGCATGGCCGAATGGACTCCGAACTTCCGTGCTTCATAGGAACAGGTGGAAACCACGCCCCGGCCAGAAAGGCCTCCCACGATCACCGGTTTTCCCCGGTATTCTGGATGGTCCAGCTGTTCCACAGAGGCAAAGAACGCATCCATATCCACGTGCATGATATACCGCTGACGGACCATCTTGATGCCTCCTTTTAGAAAAGGGGGTGTGAAAAAATTCACACCCCCAGTCACTGGTCTCTGGCCAAGTGACGGGCCTGTTGCCTATGCAACAGGCCTCTGACTCAGAACAAAAACGGCGTCCAGTTGTCCAGGATCCCGTAATGCTCAATGACCGCTTTCAGACCGATCAGCAGCAGTACGAAACCGCCAGCTTTCTCCGCCCGTTCCTTGCCCCACATGCCGATCACCGATCCGCAGGCACAGCCCAGGAAAGAAAGGCAAAAAGTAATGGTGCCGATTTCCAGTACCGCCGGCAGGATCCGGATATCCAGGAAGGCAAAGCCCACGCCCACTCCCAAGGCATCCAGGCTAGTAGCCACTGCCAATCCCAGCATGGTCCGGAAACCAGTGACTTTTTCTTTTTCCTGGTCTTCTCCCGCTTCCTGGATCATGTTCCAGCCAATGTAAGAAAGAATCAGGAAAATGATCCAATGGGAATAGGCTTCCGCCACCTTGGCAAAATGGCTCCCCAGTTCATAGCCGATCAGCGGCATCAGCGCCTGGAACACCCCGAACCAGGCCCCAAAGATCACCCCGCCTTTGAACCGTTCCCGGCCTTCCATCTTCAGCCCGCCGCAGACAGATACGGCAAAGGCATCCATGGAAAGAGACACGGCCAGCAAGAATAGGGTCAACGCACTCATTTCCGGACCCCCTGGAGCACGAAATAGGTGAGGAATTTCAGCACCCGCAGTTCCTTTTCGTTATGCCGTTTGTCCTCGCTCATTTTCCCGAACACCGGCAGGGCCGTCTTCAGCATGGCCTTGGTGATGCCGTGCTGGCGCACGCCTCCCTGGAGGACGGACTTTTCAAACCCTTCCAGCACCTGGAGTGTCTGTCGTTTTTCCGCCCCGGTCAGTTTCCCGTTCCCCAGGATCTGCTTTTTGATGACTTCTTTCTGTTCCAGGAAATCCTGTTTATCCAGGAGTCCAATCTCTTCTGTTGCCATATTTTTCTTTTACTCCCCTTGTTTCCAGGCTACAGCCAACCACTGTCCTGAAAGATTTTATTTTGTTATTTTACCATTTCCGATAGGGGAAAATCAACGGATGACCCGCAGCGGCTGGGAACCTCCGGTCAGGCACACCGGCCCGTCGGGACCGATCCGATAGGTGTTTTCCGTCCCTACCATCCCCAGGCCCGGCAGGGCGATCTTGGGTTCTACGGCAAAGACCATATTTTCTTCTACCTTGTCTTTGACCCCGCCGGCGATCACCGGAGTCTCATCCATGCACATGCCGATGCTGTGCCCCAGGAAACGACCCCCGTTCATGAACATCTTGTCATAGTAAGGATCAAAGTCGGCCATCACCTTGTCGTAAATCTCTCCCAGTACCGCTCCAGGTTTCAGCAGAGCCACCGTCTGCTGTTCCAAGTCCAGACAATAGTTGTAGGCCCGAAGGATCTCCTCTTTGGCCGGATCCCGGTCCAGATCCCCGAAATAATACACCACCGTTTTATCCGTATTGTACCCATCCACCCCACAGGGGATATCCAGGTAAACCAGCCGACCCGGCTTCAGCAGCCGGAAGGCTGAGCCGATGCTCTGGACCGCCACACAGGTGCCGCTGGTCCCTCCAGGGCCGTCAAAGGCCGTCCGCACCAAGGCACTTTTGCCAAAAGAAGCCAGGCCGATGGCATCTTCTCCCGTAGGCCGATTGGTCCGGGCCACCCCCTGGCTGCCTTTCAGCACCATACGGAGATACAACTGGATGGCCAGTTCCGCTTCGCTGATCCCCACTTTCAAAAACACCGGTGCTTCATTCATCAGCACATCTCCATGGATCTGCCCGCTGCGGCTCAAAAGAGCCAGTTCATAGTCACTTTTCACGCTGCGCAGCCTGCTGAGCACCGGATCCAGGTTTTTCCGGGTTTCGAAAGGAAAGTACTTCCGGAAGAACCGGAGCCATTCCAGAGAGGTGTGTTTTTCATCCAGGTACACTTCTGAAGGCAGATCCGCCCCATAGTATTCCGCCGGCTGCCGATAGCTGTGCATCCGGCGAATCCAGCCTTCCGGAAGGAGGCTTTCATTCAGGGCTCGGGCCAGGCTCCTGCGCACCCACAGGATGGCGTCCTGGGGCCGGACCATAAAGGCTCCTTCCTGCATGGTACCGGTAAAATAATACATATCTAATTTATCTGTGATCACGGCCATCTGCCAGCCTGGCTCTTGACGAGACAGGGCTTCCCGCAGCCGTGTCAGCCGGTTTTCCAGTTCTTCCCGGGGAACCCGGCGCAGGTCTTCGCTGATCAGGATATCATGTTCCAAAATTGCCATAGGATGTTCCTCCTGTTGTCTTCTATGATGCTCCCCCATCTTACCACGAAAAAGGAGCCGCTGCACGGAAAACGTACAGCAGCTCCTTTTGAGAGTTTCTCATGGGCCGATCCGGAGGGACGGATCAGGACGAAATCAGGCTCGTTGAATCTGATGGTCTTATTATAAAAAAGCCCCTGTTTTATGTCAACTATAATTTTATATGGGTTTACCTATTGTTTTTTTCAAACCGATACTTCTGTTTGATCTCCGGATATTTCTTGTGGTCCACCTCACTGTAGAACATGGCGGCCGGCCTGACATACAGGCCAAAGTCCCCATACAGGGCTTCATACACCATCAAAGGTTCCCGGGTTTCCGAATGGACCGCCGGTCCGATGATCCGGTACAGATACCGGTTGGTCCGTTTTTCCTCCTCGGTCAGCCGTTCCCGCTTGAAGTGCCGCACAATATCTCCTGGATGAAAAATACGGTTTTCCATTTATCTTCTCCTTTCTCCGCCGATCATGCCGCCCAGCACCAACAGGACCCCAGCCAGCTGCAGCCCAGTGATGGGCTCTTGGAGCAGAAATACAGAAATACACACTGCAACCACTGGATCCACATAACTGAGCAGGGCAGTAGTTTGGGCCGGCACCTGGGTCAGGCTTCCAAAATAGATTCCGTAAGCCAGTCCCGTATGGACGATGCCCAAAAGCAGCGTCAGACCCCATCCAGCCCCATCCATGTTGTGGATATCTAGCTTCCCTGTCAGCAGACAATAGAGCAGCAGGAAAAAGGCTGCCGTCCCCAGCTGTACGGAAGTCTGTTCATAAGGATCCAGTCCGGTGATGGTCTTACTGATGATGATGATCCCTGCATAAAAGAAAGCCCCAGCCAAGGCACAGAACACCCCGGTAATGTCTCCCACGTCCCCGCTGCTGCCCAAGACCCCGGAAACCAGCAGCATGCCGCCAACGGTAATGGCGCCGCAGGCCATTTTCCGCCCACTGATCTTTTCCCGGAAGACCAAGGGTGCTGCCGCCAGCATGAACACCGGCGCCATATAATAACACAGGGTAGCGATGGCCACCGTGGTATGGTTGAAGGATTCAAAGAAAAAGACCCAATCCAGGCCCAAAAGGAGCCCGCTGAGCAGAAGCTTCGGGGACCGGGCTTTCAAATTTTCCCAATGGAAGGGGATATGGCCCGCCCGCATCAGGAACAGCATGGTCAGACAGCCCAAGGTGGCCCGCAAGAATGCCAAAGGCACGGACCCCAGGGGAATGTACCGGCGCACCAGTCCGATTGTCCCAAAAATGACCAGGGACAAGAGCATCCGGGAACGAGGAGAAAGAAAAGTGAGATCCATGGAAACGCCATCCTTTACCGCAAGATTGTGAGTCCTTCTATTATAGCATAAAGAAAATGAGGCGCAAAAGCCTTCTGCGCCTCCTGTGCAACCTAGTTGTACTACCTTTGTTTTAGGGTTGTATACGGTTCCTGTCTTACCGATAAGCTTTCTGATAAATGGCCACACATTCTTCTCGGGAGGGGGACCGCCGGTCATTCAGGAATAGGCCTTTCATGGCTGTGGAAGCATTTTCCGCCATTTGGGGGAATTCTTCCGGCAGGATTCCATAATCACTCATCTTCAGTCCAGCCACACCGCATACTTCCTGTAATTTTTGCAGGGCTTCCAAAAACTCAGTTGGTTTTTGGGCGTTTTCTTTCCCCAGGAATCTGGTCATGTCCACGAACCGGTCATCACAGATATGCTGCTCCAGCATCCAGCCAAAATAGGACAGAGTGATCATCAGCAGCCCAGCCCCATGGGGTAGGCTTTCATGATAGGCGCTCATGGCATGTTCCAGGGAATGTTCGCTGGTACAGCCTCCGGTGACCATGGCGTAACCGGACAGGGTGTTGGCAAAGGCCAGCTGGGTCCGGGCCTCCAAATCCCGGCCATCCGCTACGGCACGAGGCAGATACCTGCCTATTGCCCGGATGGCCGTAGATGCCACCATATCGCTGAGAGGATTGGCTTTCCGGCTCACATAAGTCTCCAGACTGTGGAACAGGGCATCAAAGCCCTGGTACGCAGTGAGACGGGGCGGGACAGTCAGCATCAGTTCCGGATCGACAATGGCCAGCCAGGGAAACAGATCCGGCAGTTTCAGACCGATCTTTTCATGGGTCCCCTGGTTGGTGATCACACTGCAGGCATCCACTTCCGATCCAGTCCCTGCCGTCGTGGTGATGGCGATTACCGGCAGCGCCCGGTGGGCATGCTGCGCCCCCTTTCCGGTCCCTGCATTGACGTAGTCCCACAGGCTTCCTTCATTGACAGCCATCAAGGCGATGGCTTTGGCCGCATCCATGACGGATCCGCCGCCCAGCGCCACCACCATATCCGCTTTCATGTCCCGAGCCGCCTGGGGCCCAGCTTCCACCGAAGCCAGGGTGGGGTTGGCCTGGATACGGTCAAAGACCTCCGTTACAGCCCCAGCGGCAGCCAGTTCTTTTTCCGTCCGTTCCAGGTAGCCATTGGCCCGGGTGGACTTGCCGGAAGAAATCACGATCAGTGCCCGTTTCCCCGGCAGTTCCTGGGTATGGAGCTGCCCCAGCTGACCAGGCCCGAACAGCACCTTCGTAGGAATATCGATTTGAAATGAGTCCATCTGCCTTCCTCCTCACAAGAGATACTTCGAGTATAACAAAAAAGACGCCGAGAAACCAGGCCCATCCTGCTCAGCCGACAGCTTTCCTGGCTGCCTGCCGGGCTCCCCAGGCTGTCAGTCCCCCGCAGATATTGCCACCGGTGATGACCAAGAGGCGCACCAGGGCGTCCTGATCCATCTGCCCGGCCATAAAATAGTAGAACATATCGGCTACACTGTGCTCGTACCCGCTCATGATGAACACGGTGATCCCTACAAAAATGGCCAGGTATTTTCCCAGGGCCAAAGGAAAGGTTTTGTACCCTTCCACGGCGATGAAGACGAAAATATTGCAGAAAAAGCCCAGGATGAACAAACTCATAAGCGTATCTCCATTTTTTCCTGCCACCAGGGCCAAAGCCGCCTGCCGTGCCCCCGGCCCTACCCGAGTCAGCCCCAGCAGATTGGCTGCCAATCCGGCCCCCAGCCAGTTGCCGATCCAGATCAGGGGAAACCGGAACCAGCTCCATAACGGCTGTTCCAGCGCATAACAGACCCGACCGGTAAACAGATGGAACTGCATCTCACAGATGGTATAAAGCCCTACACAGAACAGCAGCGCCCCCACCAGTTTTTCCGACTGAAGCAAGAACACGGCCCCGCCCAAGCCGATGCAGAACCCAGCAGCAATGGAAGAAGGAATCAGCCCTTGCAGAATTTTCATCACGCACCTCCATGGTCAAAAAGGGATGTTTGGCAAGACTATACCATAGAGGATATCGGGAAATCGTCAAAAAAAGAGCCGTTGCCTAAGCAGCAGCTCTTGGAATCGATGCTTCATGCTTTCTCTTTGAAATACTTTTCCAGGGTATCCACGATGACCTGATGATCTTCATAATGTTTCAGTGCAGAAACACAGATCGTTCCCACAACCGCAGACCCCTTCAGCCGCAGAGGGAACCCTCCGCCCTGGGCTAGATACTTCTTTTCATCCAGCCTGCGCTCTTTCAGCCCTCTGCCGCCACAGGCAATGTCGGCCCAAAAATGGTACGTACTGATCCGCATGGTATCCACCGTATCTGCTTTGGCTTTCAGCCAGATGCATTGATTGGCCCCGGTGCCTTCCGGCAGGAAACGGAAAACAGTCAGATGATTGATCCGGATTTCCACAGCGATGGGTTTGCCGAATTCTTCCATGCTTGTTTCATAAAGCATTTTTCCCAGTTGGAAAGCATCCGTCTGGGTAAAGGTAGTGAACTGATATTTTTCTTCCTCTTCGATACATCTTTTCAGGATTTCTTCATTGGTCATGATGGTCTCCTTTCACAAAAAGGCGTGCCAGGGACGTCATTCATCCTTGGCACGCCCATAGAGGCTGATACTGAATTGATTATCAGGTTTTTAGAAGTGGAGTTCCGTCCGCTGGATCAGGTCCTTCTGCAGCTTCTTGCCCAGTTCTACAAAGTAGGCACTGTATCCGGCCACCCGCACCAGCATATCTTTGTAGTCTTCCGGATGTTTCTGGGCTGCCCGCATAGTTGCGGAGCTCATGATATTGAACTGGACATGCATGGCCTGATCTGCCATATACTGCCGGATGAAGTTCACCAGGTTATCCCGTCCGGTGATCCCCGCAACGGTATCTTCGGTGAATTTCATATTCATCAGAGTCCCGTTGGTGGCCAGGCTGTGATCCACTTTCGTCAGAGAGTTGGTCAGAGCCGTAGGCCCCTGGATATCGTGGGAACCGCCGTCCGTATGGACAGGGCCCATGTTGTCCGAAATGGCTTCACCTTTGGTCCGGCCATCCAGGGAAGCGTTGGTCGCCATGCCCATGGCCACGTTAGCGTTTACGGAATATACTCCAGGGCTGAATTCCCCGCCCCGCTGATTCTTCCGGCCGGCAATGTGACGGCAGTAGCATTCGAACATATACTTGAACAGGGCATCGGCATAATCATCATCATTCCCATAATGATGGACTTTGGAGCTGTTGACCAGGGCATACAGTTTCTCATGGTCCTTCCAGTTGTCTTTGATGGCCTGGAGCAATTCGGCGCCGGTCACTTTCTTTTCATCGAACATCAGCTGTTTGATGGTGGCCAGGCTGTCAGCACAGGTCCCCAATCCAGAAGCCTGCGGCCCGATGCCGTTGACTTCGGCACCGCCATGGGCCAGATCTTTCCCGGTCCGGATGCAGTTCTGGAAGAAGCAGGACACATAGGGCAGCGGTTTCCGATCCTGATGGGCCCGGTCGATGATATTTTCGCTGCTGCACAGCTGGTTGGTCCAGTATTCGAACTGTTGGTCCACGCTTTCCAGCACTTCATCGAAGGATTTATAGGTCAGGAGGCTCCCTGTATTGGGACCATACTGGGTCTTGTCGTCATCCAGGAATTTCCCGCCATTGAGGACCATTTCCATCATCTTGGCGGTATTTACATAAGCTGCATCATGCCAGCCGTATTCTTTCCCCGGAACATCGATTTCCACACAGCCCACTACACAGTATTCCCGGGCATCTTCCAGGCTGAATCCTTTCCGGAGGCAGGCTTTGATAGCAGGGCCGTCGTTGTACAGTTTGGGATGGCCGCAGCCGACCCGGATGACTTCTGCCGTCTT
Organism: uncultured bacterium; assembly: GCA_905215645.1. Classification (GTDB taxonomy): domain Bacteria; phylum Bacillota; class Negativicutes; order Acidaminococcales; family Acidaminococcaceae; genus Acidaminococcus. Next base: position 23,458 of record CAJMQS010000013.1, on the reverse strand, counting down.
CACATACAATTCATAGGGTGTCTTTTCATGGAACCGGACGCACAACCAAGGATTCATCATCCGAGTATGGGCTGTTGCTTCCAGGAAGAGCATGGTCAGATCGTTGGTGGCATCATTGCCATCCCGGTCTACCCCGCCGATGGTCAGGCTTTCGCCTCCGAACCCACGGCCGTTCCGTACGGCCATGGACCCGAAGTCTTTCAGCTTCGTAGGATAATTGACCTTCACATACTGGTCTTCGATCAGTTCCAGGGCAAATTCTTTGGTGATCTTTCCAGCATCCAAATCTGCTTTGTAGTAAGGATACAGCCACTGGTCCATCCGGCCATAGGAGATGGAATGGCCATTGCCTTCGGTCTGGATCAGTACCGTAGCGATATTGAACAGCTGCAGAGCCTGCCAGAAAGATTTCGCCGGACCGCCGGCCACCTGGTTCAGGTTGGCAGCCATGGTCTCCAGTTCCGCTTTCCGTTTGGCATCCTGGGTCTCTGCTGCCATCTTAGCTGCCAGATCTGCATACCGTTTGGTCCAGATCTTAGCGGCGTTCATGCAGATGATCATGGCATCGTAGGTATCCCGTTTATCGGCGAAATAGGGATCATGCATATCCAGCAGTTTCTGCTGGGCAGAGATGTCTTCGATGATCCCATCGAACCCTCTCCGCAAGATATAAGCGTAATCAGCAGCCAGATGGCCTACCCCTGCATAATGGTACAGGTTGGTCTGGAAAATCTTCTTGCCTGCTTCTGAACATTTCAGTTGGTCATAGCTCAGCCGGGATTCGATTTCATCGGCAACCGTCTTGCCCTGCCACCATTTGCACAGTTCCACCGCTTCCGCTCTGTCTTCATCGCTTTTGAAATAGAACTGGTCATGTTCCCGTTTTTCGAAAGGATGGTTATAGGCTTCATCGATGATCCAGTCCACGGAAAATTCCGGATAAATGGGAGCATCTTTGGGGGCGGCAGACAGATCCCCGGCAATCAATTCTTCATCATCGATATGCAGTGTCTCATTTTCCAGGACTTCCCGGAAGGCATAGGCTACCTTCAGCATGGTCGGGCATTTCACGTGTTCCTTATAGGATTTGGTCACCAGTCTCAGACGGTCCAGATCGATATCATAGGGTCTGGCCAGGAACTGTTTCCGCAGCCGGTTGACCCGGGGGAAAGGAGACCAGTCCTTGTGATGGACCTGATACCCTACCCCATACTCATGATCAAATGCTTCCGTACCGGCAGCCGTCGTGTGAGTGAATTTGTTTTCCATATCTAACATCCTCCTTTATCAAAACAAGGGACGGTCAATCCCATTCTTTGGCACCTACTGAACAATGGATCCCCCGGCTCCTGAAATAGGCTGCGTATTTTTCCATCCTTTTTTGGAAAGCCGGCCGGTTCATCCTGAGACCTTTCATTTTATAAGGGATCCCTAAGGACTCGTATTTTTCTTCTCCCAATCGCATGAAACTCAGCAGCTGCAGGGCCTGTACCTTTCCCTGGAGGTTCTTTTCCAGGAAATCGGCCGTCGCTTCCATATTCTCCATGGCATCATTGAATTTGGGGATCACAGGGATCCGCAGGACCAGCCTGGTTCCTGCTGCACAGACCTTTTCCATGTTTTCCAGGATCAGATCGTTGTACACGCCGGTCCTGGCCTTATGGACTTCCCGGTCCATATGTTTCAAATCCGCAATGAACAGATCCGTATACGGAATGACTTTTTCCAATTCTGACCGGCTGCAGTAAAAAGTAGATTCGCAGCAGGTCTGGATATTTTCCTGGTGACAGGCCTGAAAGAGCGCAGCCACAAAGTCTGCCTGCATCAGGCTCTCTCCTCCAGAAACCGTGACCCCGCCGCCGGATTTTTCATAATATCCCCGGTCCCGCAGGATGATTTCCATACATGCTTCCACCGTCATCCATTTTCCCCAGGCCTTAATGGCATCTGAAGGGCATACCTCCTGGCATTTCATGCAGTTGGTACATTTTTCCCGGTCGATGCGGGCCAGCTTTCCCCGTTCGAACTGCAGGGCTCCCGGTACTGGGCACACGTCCAGACAATCTTGGCAGACCTTTGTTCCCAGGCACTTCTTCCGATAGATCCCCGCCTGTACATAAGGCGCAAATCCTTCTGGATTACTACACCATTCACAGCGCAGGGGACAGCCTTTCAAGAACAATTCCGTCCGGAGCCCGGGGCCGTCATGGATGGTATACCGCTGGATGTTGAAGACATTTCCCCGAATGGGTTCCATCTTCGAAACCTCCCTTACGATTCCAGGAAAGCCAATTACTCTGCTTTCCTCTTGTTGTCTGAATTTTATCAATCTTCGCTTAGAAAAGAAGCAGGTAAGTTGGCTATCTTTTGATAAGGAATGTTCCTTATAGGCATCCTGATAAAAAATACAGCCGTGGGAGGAAAAACCCACGGCTGTATACTCTTAAACAATTCTAATTTTCCCGGCTTTCGATCCATTTATACAGCTGATACCGGCTTTGGATGCCGCACTTGGCATAGATATTTTCCACATGTTTCTTGACCGTATGGTAGCTGACCACAAGCCGCATGGCAATGGCCTTGTAGGTCAGTCCCTGGTACATCAGTTCTGCCACCCGCTGTTCCGTAGGGGTCAGAGGATCCAGATTCCGGGTGAATTCCACATGTTTGCGGCCTCCTTTGCTGCTGATGGTGATCCAGTGATAGCGGTCGATGATCCGGTTGGAATAGCTCCGGTCATAAGTATAGATCCGGAACTGATAATTCTGGATCATCCGCACTCTCATTTTTTCTCCTTCATCCTCTTTATCTCCGCTACTCAGGAGGAAGGGCAGCCAGCCGCAAACCCCTTCTCCTTCCAGCTGGCTGCGTACGGAAGGCCCCAGGATATCCTGCAGGCACAATTCCGCTTCTTTGTTGCAGTCCATTACATGCATGAAGTCATCAGTGATCAGATAGGCTTTTTCTCCGGAATCGATGATGTGGTTCTTGATCTCCGAAATGATCTTGGCCTGTTCGTATTTCTTGAAATTCTTGTAAGCATTGGCGATATAGGCATAGATCTCACTGAAATGCTGCATCTCTTCGTCTGTGAAATCTCCATTTTCGGCCTCTTTGAAAAATGTCATCTGGATGTAAGCATTGATTCCAAACGCCATCGTTACGCTGTATGTAGCCTGGAAATTCTGTTGGATGAACTGGACATAAGGATCCCTCTCATACTGATTCGGAGAAATCACATCCGTCGACTTGTACAGCCGGGGAATCGTATTGAAATAAGTCAGATGGTCCCGCAGGGCATCCATATAGACAACTTTCCGTACCGGGTCCCGAGAAAGGATCTGCCGGTAGGGATGCTTCTCCCCATCCAGCAACAGTCCCTGCTGGTTCACCCAGGAAAGGAAATGATTCTGGGTGTCGAAATAAAGGATGATCATCTGGTTCAGGTCAAAATTTTTATTGAGGAAGTTCAACAAAGTAGGGCTGAAGAATTCACGGGCAGTGATCTGATGATGTTCCATTTCCAGGAAGAAATTGGTCTGCCCCTTTTTTTCATATTTCATGGATGGATTCTCCTCCTTTATAGGCTGGTTGTATAGTTTCATCATACCTTGTTTCTTCTAAAAGAGGAAATTTTCTTATATTTATTTCTTATAGAAGAAATCACTTTTGCATTGTGCAACTCCTATTTCAAAATTGGAAACTCATTTTGTACCTTTCGAAAATCTGTCTAAAATCAATTGCCCCTGCCTCTCTTGATTTGCTATGATGCAGACAAAGAATTCCGGAATTGCATGCATTAGAACATTACATTGTTTTCTGAAATTCAAGAATCTTCAAATACTAGTTATCTTTTTATACCCATTCTTACCATTGAATTTCATTTATCCTATTTTCGTCCAAAAGGAGGACGGTATCATGAGCATCAAAAATCGTACACTGCATATCTGGTTGGGTCCCATTCTCTTCGCTGTCTGCTACTTTGCCTTGCAGGGGATATTCTCCGTCAAGGCCGCCAAAGCCATAGGGATCGCCCTATGGATGATTTACTGGTGGGTGTCCCGGCCTGTCAATATTACGGTTACCGCTTTTGTCCCCATTGTGGCCAATGCCCTCTTCGATATCATCCCCATGAAGACCATCATCGCACAGTATTTCTCGGAAAGCATCATCCTGATCCTTGGTTCCGGTTTTTTGACCGTTCCCTGGAGCGGCATCGGCCTGGACAAACGGATTTCCCTGAAGGCCCTGTCCCTGATCGGCCCCTCCATGAAAAGCCAGATCACCGTCTGGCTGCTGTCCAGCATCATCCTCAGCAATCTGATGCCCAATGTGGTGGTCTGTGCTTTGATGACGCCCATAGCCGTCGGGATGTTGAAAGCCGCAGGTTATGATGGAAAGAGCGAAGCAGCCATTCCCATCCTCTGTGCCATCGGCTGGGGCGTGGGGATCGGAGGTGTCGGGACTCCCTTAGGCGGAGCCATGAACATCACTGCCATCGCCCTGCTCCAAGATTTCACAGGGAAAGAATTCATGTACATCGACTGGATGACCCATCTGACTCCGTACACCCTGCTGGTATCCTTGGCCTGTCTCGCCGCCATGCTGCTGCGCCCAGGCAAGATCAAACAACTGGAAGGCACGAAAGAATACTTCAAGAAAGCCTATGAAGAACTGGGTCCCATGAAGGGCGATGAAAAAATCTGCCTTGCTATGTTCCTTGTGGGATTGGCTGCCGTCTTCTTCCGTCCCCTCTATGCCCATATCCTGCCCCGCATGGTGCCCGCCTATGTATTCCTGATCCTTGGATTCGTCTGCTTTTTCATCACTTCCAAAGATTCTGCCCGTCCTCTGATGACCTGGGAAGATGCCCAGAAAGAATCCATGTGGGGCATGATGATTCTCTTCGCCGGTGGTCTGGCCATGGGCGTCCTGCTCAGCGGCTCCGGTGCCAATGAAGAACTGGCCCAGATCGTAGCTGCCACCAATCTGCAGCCTGGGCTGCCATTGATCATCGCCATCACCGTCCTGGCCTGCCTGGTATCGGAAACCACCAACAGCACCGTATCTGCTGCCGTCACCGTCCCCATCGTCATGAGCGTCACCGCCAAGATGCATCTGGATCTGATGACCTACTGGTACATCGCCGTCATGGCCTTCAACAGTGAATTCCTGCTGCCGGTCAGCGTCCGCTCCATCCCTGTAGCCTACGGCCTGAGCCCGGATACCATGCTGCGCAAAGCCCTGCCGGTCTTCCTGGTACGGGCCTTGGTGGTCATCGTCTGCAGTTATGTAGTCCTGCAGATCCCTGGTTTTGGAAAGTAACAGATTGTTGTCTGAAGAAAATAAAGGAGGTTGTTGAAATCCAATGGAACGCATCCCTGAAAAACTACGTACAAAAGTGATGTCGGCAGATGATGCGGCCAGGCTCATCCAGCCTGGAATGACCATCGCCGTCAGCGGATTCACCCGCACCAATTATCCCAAAGCAGTCCCTCAGGCCGTTGCCCGCCAGGGTACAGCCAAAGACCTGACCCTAATCGTAGGAGCCGCTGTGGGAGACTGCATCGATGGTGCCTGGACCCGGGCCAGCCTCCTGAAACGCCGGTACGGCCATCAGTCCAACAAGGATCTGCGGAAGGCTATCAATGCAGATCAAGTGGAATTCAGCGATATCCACATTTCCCATCTGCCCAAATACATGAACGAACGGACAGGTCCCCATATCCACATCGCCCTGATCGAATGCTGTGCCATTACAGAAGACGGGCTGTACCTCGGTGCTTCCGGCGGTACGGCAGACGCAGCGGTCCGCAATGCGGATAAAGTCATCGTAGAAGTAAACCGAAGCCTTCCCCTGGGCTTTATGAGCATGCATGATATCTTCGAAGTGGGCGTGGCTCCCGCTTCCCGGATCATCCCAATCACCCACCCCCAGGACCGTATCGGGACTCCTTATATCCCCTGTCCCCTGGAAAAAATCGCTGCTGTGGTCTTTACTGACGAAGCCGATGAAGCCCAGACCTTCAAAGCAGTGACTCCCGCCACCGCCAAGATTGCAGAAAACATCGTGGACTTCTTGAAAAATGAAATCCAGCATGGCCGGCTGCCGGAAAATCCCGGCCCCCTGCAGTCCGGCGTAGGTTCTGTTGGCAATGCTGTCCTCGCCGGCCTGGCCAACAGCGGATTCCACCATCTGAACATGTATACGGAAGTCATGCAGGACGCTGCCCTGGGCCTCCTGGACCAAGGTGTATTGGACTTCATTTCCACCAGTTCGGTAGCTCTGACAGATGAAAACCGGAAAAGATTCTATGAAACAATCCAGGATTACCATGACAAGATCCTGATCCGCCCCAATGAGATCTCCAACCATCCAGAAGTGATCCGGCGGCTGGGCGTGATTTCCCTGAACACCCCTATCGAAGTAGATCTGTATGGAAATGTGAATTCCACCCACATCGACGGGACTGCTATGATGAACGGCCTGGGCGGCAGCGGTGATTTTGCCCGGAATGCCCGGATCAGCATCTTTGCTTCTGAATCTGTGGCCAAGCACGGTGCCATCTCCACCATCGTTCCCTTTGTCAGCCATGTGGACCAGACGGAACATGATGTGGATGTCATCGTCACCGAACAGGGGATTGCCGACCTGCGCTGGCTGACCCCCAAAGAACGGGCCCGGGTCCTAATCGATCATTGTGCCCATCCGGATTACAAGCCCATGTTGGAAGAATACTATCAGGAAGCCTATGCATCCGCCAAGGGAAAACATACCCCCCATGTGCTGGAAAAAGCCTTTTCCTGGCATTTGAAATACCTGCAGACAGGCTCCATGAAATAACAGGCGGAAAATAAAAACAGGACTGTGGAAAGATGGCTGGCAAACAGCAGCCAATCAGTTCCACAGCCCTGTTTTTTCATTCTGGATAATACCCCAGTTTGCCGGAAATCTTCCCAGCCACCAAAGTGACTGTCCGAGCGAACCGTTCCTCATCCACCTGGGCCAGTATACGGTGGCTCTGGGTGGAGATGCTGATAGCTCCTACCGGCCTCCGTGTCCAATCAAATACTGGTGCGGCAATGGAACCTCTGCCCATATGCAGCTGGTTGTTATTGGCACAATAACCTTTTTTCCGGATGATCTTCAGGGTTTCCATCAGGCCCCGCAGGTCTGTCTGAGTTTCCGGCGTATATTTCTGGAGATCACTGGCCTTCAGGATCCGCAAGGCTTCTTCCTCCGGCAAATAGGCCAGGATGGCCCGTCCCATGGCCGAGCAATACAAAGGCTGCCGATGGCCCATAGGGAACAGCATTTCCGTCTTGTCTTCGCAGCAGCAGCAGACCAGGTGGACCACATCCAACCCATCCGGGATACCCAGATGGCTCAGTACTTTCATATTGAAAGACAGCTGCTGCAGTTCCGGATAGGCATGACGGTAAATGCTTTTATTCTTCAACGCAACCCCGGCCAGGGTAATGATCTCCATCCCGGGATAATAATAGCCGGTTGCATCATCCCTCTGAAGGAATCCTCCATCCAGCAAAGTGTTCAGATGCCGGGACACGGTGCTGATATTCATCTGCAGCCGATCTGCGATTTCCGAAGTCCGGAGCATCCGTTCCCCTTCTGAAAAAAGGGACAGGATGGCCAGGGTCTTGCTGACGCTCTTGTTCCCTGAAACGTATTTTGATTTCTGTTCCAACGATAATCCCCCTCTTTGGTAAATTATATAGTTCCCCTCCTGCCTGCCACAGAAGTGACTCGGGTCATGTTTTCTATATTATTTTACCATAGATTAAATCAAAAACTGTAAATGATTTGTTCACATAATTCCCCAAAAAACAATGCCAAGAGACCTGCCGCAGGCCGTCCTGCAGCAGGTCTTCTTGGTTTTTGGTAAAGAGGCCTTCAGCCGTTCATCCCTCTCACTGAAAAGGGGGACCGTGAAAGGAACGCCAGTGAAGAAAAGGAGGTCAGAGTTTAAAGATGCAGCATCAGTCTTCCCAGGCTTTGGCCGGATCCGGCAAGTAGGATTGATCCAAAGGATAACCCACCCGTGTCAGGTTCATCAGCAGCTTGTAGGTAAAGTTGCCGCTGAAGCTGTTGTTGCCCCAGGAACCGCAGCCCAGTGTGGTAGTGGCGGTGAAACCATTGGTGGGGCTGCCGCCGCCGGTGGTGCCGGCAGGCTGGTTGACGATCAGCCGGGACACCGGGCAGTGCAGGGCCGCATATTCCACATGTTCCGGAGTATTGGAGTGGACAGCCACACTGTGCCCCTTCCCTTCATAATCCAGGTTGATCAAGGCCATATTGACCGCATCTTCAAAGCTTCCTTCATAGGGGATGATATTGATCACAGGGCACATCTTTTCCCGGTTCAAATCATCGCCCCGGCCTGGTTTGGTGCCCCGTACCGCCAGCACACGGGCATCTTCCGGAACTCCGGGAAGACCGATGATTTCAGCGATTTTGGCCGGGCTCAGGCCTACGACCTTCCGGCTGATAGGACCGCCGGCTTCCGGGAACAGTCCTTTGCGGACGATATCCACTTCTTTGGGGTCATCCACATAGTAGGCACCGGCGGCCCGGAATGCTTCCAGGAATTCATCAAACTTTTCAGCAGGGATATAGGCGGTCTGTTCTCCCAGGCAGATCAGGCCATAATCGAAGCCTCTGCCCAGGACAATGTCCGCCGCAGCCTTTTTGATATCTGCATCGCTGTCCACGATGCACTGGACATTGCCCTGGCCGACCCCGTAGGCCGGCTTCCCACTGGAATAAGCGGCTTTGACCATGCCCATACCGCCAGTCGCTACGATGACATCCGCCATCTGCATCAGCTTATTGCTGTTTTCCATGGAAACTTCATCCACTTCCAGGACCAGATCTTCTGGGAATCCCAGGCCTTTCAACGCTTCCCGGAACAGTTTGACACATTCATGGCAGCACTGGATGCCCCGGGGATGGGGAGCGAAGATGATGGAATTGCGGGTCTTCAAGGCAAAAGCCGCATTGCTCATGGGCGTCACCACCGGGTTGGTGGAAGGGATGATGGAAGCCACTACACCCATGGGTTTGGCCACCTTGTACAGCCGTTTGGCTTCATCTTTCCCGATGATGCCCACGGATTTCTTATCTTTCAGATCTTCCCAAATCAGGGAAGATTTCGCGCGGCATTTGGAAATCTTATCCTCTACTTTGCCCATGCGGGAATCTACCACAGCCAGTTTGCCCAGCCGTTCCGCATTGTCGTAGATGCTCTTGCAGATGGCTTTGGCAGCTGCATCCACCTGTTCCTGGGTGGCAAACTCAAATTTTTGCTGAGCCGCACGGCTCCGTTCGATCAATTCTTCAACAGTACTCATAGTTAAACTCCTTTCACATTCGTAAGGTTGTATACACACCGGATAATGGGATGTTTTCAGTTACAAGCTCCCTACTTGGGAGAAGGCGGGAATCTGCAGGCAGATATAGCCTACGACGATGACGCTCAAGGCACGGATCAGCATGATAGGGATCCCCCGTTTCATCTGCACATTGGGGTCTAGCCCGTTCCCGCAGGTAATGGCACGGACGCTGACCGGCAGCAGGAATTCAGAGTTGTAAGCCATGGCCGTGATGAAGAAATAGGGCATCAGCGGCAGGCCGGCTCTCTGGGTATAAGTGATGACGATGGGGACGACTACAGCGGCAGAGACGGTGGAGTTCGTGGATTCAGACACCGCCACGGCAAACACCGTGATAGCGATGATCATAGGCAGGCCAGGCGGCATATGCATCTGGCTGGCGATCAGTTCGGCAATGGCCTTGTTGGCTCCGGAAGCCCCTAGCAGGTTCCCCATGGCCAGGCCGCCGGCAAAGAGGATCATCATGCCCCACAGCATATGCTTCTGGACATAATCCCAATCCACCAGGGGTTTGCCGTCATCGCCGGTGATGAAGAATCCCAGGAAACCCAGGATGGCATACAGGAAGGCAGGGACCAGACCCGGGAGGAGGGAAGCATACAGCGGACGCAGGAAGGACCCAATCAGGGCAATCACGAACAGGGCCATGCTGATTTTTTCCGTCCGTTTCATGGGGCCCAATGCTTTATAAGCTTCCGTGAAATATTCTTTCGTCCCTTCCAGGGATTTGACTTCCTGGGGCAGCATCAGTTCGCCGATGATGCAGGTGATGGACGTAAAGATCAGATAAGGAGCGATGTGGCTGACCCAGTCCATGAACAGGAATTCATGGCCGGTGGTCTTTTCCAATAAAGCAATGGCTACCACGTTCATGGCGCCACCCACAGGAGTCCCCACACCGCCGATGCCAGCGCACCAGCCGATGGCACAGAGGATGGGAGCCGCTGCCGCACTTTTTCCATCATAGCCAGCAGCTTTCAGCATGGCGATGGCGATAGGCGTGAAGAGGGCCACCACCACTACGTTGGGAAGTACGGTAGAGAACAAGATGGGGAAAATGGACCAGACAATGATCTGGGACCGCATGGAAGGGCCGATGACGGACAGGCATTTCAGGGCAACCCGCTGGTCCAGGCCGATCTTCGCCCAGGGAAGGGTCAGCAGGGTGGAACTGAACACCAGGATGATACTGGGGTTGGAATACTGGGAAACAAGCCCTCCCATCGGGACGATATTGAAAAGTGCATTACAAGCTACCGGGACAAATGCGGTGGTCGTGATGTCCACCGGACGGGTGCCCCACCAGAATACCATCCAGAGAGAAACCCCCACTGCCTGGGCTCCCTTTACGGTCAATGCAGAAGCTCCCCCCATGCTGACCAGCAGGTAGATTACCGGTCCCAGCAGGGAAAGGATGATGCGGCGTGATGTGCTCATGAAAAAACGTACCTCCTTTGGTTTGATTGGTCGGCCGACCACACGTACAAATAAATTCTTTTGGAATTATTTGTCTTTTCTTGCTTTTCATTATAATCAGCGTACTCATATTGACAATATGGCTTTTAAGGGTTTTGCGGCGAGCGAAAGGAATTTCCAGCCGATGATTTTGGTTTTTAAAATTTGACGATGATCTTGCACTATATGCAACCGAAGTTTCGAAAGAAGAGAAAACCGGGCTCTAGCCTTTCTTTTTCCCTTTGCTTCCATTACATTGTAGCCATAGAGATCCTATTTTATTTTAAGGAGGAAATTTCTATGATTCGTGATTTCTCTTTTGCCGTTCCTCAAACCATCCAATTTGGCATGGGCAGCCTGAAGAAGCTGCCAGAAATCTTGCAAGCCAACCAATCGACCCATGTATTCCTCGTATCCGATCCTGGCATCGCACAAATCGGGCTGGTCAAAAAAGTCCAGGATATCCTGTCCGCAGCTCAGGTAGACTGCCACACCTATTTGGAAGTGACCCCCAACCCAGATATTGAAATAGTAGAAAATGCTGCAAAAGCCTTTGTGGAAAGCGGCTGTACCAGCATCATCGCCCTGGGCGGGGGAGCTCCCATGGATACAGGGAAGGCGATAGGCATCCTGGCCCGTTATGGGGGGAATGCCACAGATTATGAAGGGCTATCCAAAGTTCCAGGCCCCATCGTCCCTCTGATTGCCATTCCGACCACCGCTGGCACGGGGAGTGAAGTCAGCGCCTCCACCGTAGTGACGGATCCGGAACGGAATTTCAAGTTTTCCATCATTGACCACAACATCCTGCCCAAATACGCCCTTTTGGATCCGGAACTGATCATGACAGCTCCGGCCTCCGTCGCTGCCGCCTGCGGCCTGGATGCTCTGATCCATGCCATGGAAGCTTATCTGTCCCGTTTCGCTTCTCCTTATACGGATGCCATGGCCGAAAAAGCGATGGCCCTGATTGGCAAGAATCTCCGGGCTTTTGTCGCCAACCGGCAGGATGAGGATGCCGCCTGCGCCATGATGCTGGGTTCCACCTTTGCTGCCATGGCTTTTGCCTGGAGCAAATTAGGAGATATCCACGCCATGAGCCACCCGGTCAGTGCCTACTTCCACGTGGCTCATGGGGTCGCCAATGCCATCCTGATGCCTGCTGTCATGGAATTCAATGCACTGGCGGACAAAGGTCGATATGAAACCATCTATAATTTCATCCGGGAAGAAAAAGATCCAGCAGGCAACTTCCGCCCCCAGATGTTGGTAGATGCCCTGAAAAAGCTGAACCACGACCTGAATATCCCGAGCCATCTGCAGGAAGTAGGTGTAACCGAAGACAAATTCGAAGCCATGGCGGAAGACGCCATGAAAGCACCCAATACCCTGGCCAATCCCCGGCAGACGACGGTAAGAGATTTCATCAGCCTCTATGGAAAAGCCTTCTGATTTTGAAAAGGAAAAAAATGGTCTCTTTTACAGGAACGGATTCCTACATTGCCTCCGAAGAACTGCTGCGCAGCGTAAATATCGCTGCTGCTCTGGAAAAGCCCCTGCTGCTTAAAGGGGAACCGGGCACCGGAAAGACCGTACTGGCAGAAGCTGTTGCAGAAAATCTAGGACTTCCCCTCTTTGTTTGGAGTATCAAATCGACCACCCGAGCCCAGGATGGGCTGTACGTCTATGATACCGTCCAACGGCTCTATGACAGCCAATTCGGCACCGCAGGGGTGGAAGATATCTCCCGGTATATCCATCTAGGAAAATTGGGAGAAGCCTTCTGCAGCTCCCAACGGGCGGTCCTCCTCATCGATGAAATCGATAAAGCCGATTTAGAATTCCCCAATGACCTGTTGTGGGAATTGGATAAAATGGAATTCTATATCCCGGAAACAGGAGAAACCATCAAAGCCCGGCAAAAGCCCCTGGTCATCATCACCTCCAATGCAGAGAAAGAGCTGCCGGATGCCTTTCTCCGCCGCTGCATCTTCCACTATATCGCCTTTCCTGAGCCAGCTGCCATGGAACAAATCGTCCATGCCAAGTTTCCCCATCTGGAAGATACTCTAGTACAAAGTGCACTGGATGCTTTTTATCGATTGCGGAAGATTTCTGGGTTGAGCAAAAAGCCCAGCACGGCAGAGCTGCTGGACTGGATCCAGGCACTGGTGATCGGTGGTATCCCGCCGGAAAAGCTGACTGCGCAGCTTCCTTTCATCGGGATCCTGCTGAAAAAGACCGAAGATCTGAAACGGGCCGGTTACTGATATGTTTACGGCGTTTCTCTATTGTCTTCGAAGTTATGGTCTCCATACCACCCTGACCGAATGGACTGCCTTTCTCCGTGCCCTGGAATTGGGACTCCATCAGAACAGCCTGCTGGAATTCTATTATCTGGCCCGGACCGTCCTGGTCAAAAAAGAAACCGATTATGACCGTTTTGATGAAGCTTTCTCTATGTTTTTCCAGCACATAAAAGATTCTCGGGAGCTTCCCCCAGAATTCCAAGAATGGCTGGCCCAAGCCAGCTCTCCCACTCCTTTTGATAAAGAAACGACAGATCTAATCTGGGGACGGTTCTCTCGAGAAGGAATCGAACGATTGATGGAAGAACGGATGAACCAGCAGAAGGAAGCCCATCATGGCGGCACCACTTGGATCGGGACCGGAGGCCAGACCGCCTTTGGCCATTCCGGGTATGCTCCCAAAGGCATCCGGGTTTTCGGAGAATCCCGTCAGCACCGTGCATTGGCAGTAGCAGGAGAAAGGCGCTTTGCCGATTTCCGGGATGACAGCATTTTGGAAATTCGTCAGTTCCAAATGGCCTTGCGGAAACTCCGCCGTCTTTCCGACCAGGAAAATATTCCCAAGACAGAGTTGGATGTGGAAGGAACCATCAGTGCCACTTCCCAAAAAGGAGGCTTCCTGGACATCATCCTGAAGCGTCCCAGGAAGAACCGGACCAAGCTGCTTCTCCTGATGGACAGCGGCGGTTCCATGTGGCCTTATATGGACCTTTCCCGTCGGCTCTTCCAAGCCGTAAGCCAGGGTTCTCCCTTCAAAGAACTGAAGATCTACTACTTCCACAATATCTTCTATGATCAACTCTTTACCTCTCCTGACTGCGCCTGGGAGCATCGAATTTCCACCCAGTGGGTGTTCCAGCAATGTCCCCGGGAATATAAAGTCATCCTGGTGGGAGATGCCCGGATGGGAGAAGAAGAGTTGATGGACGTCAATGGAAACATTGAATACAAGAGAGGAAATGACCGGCCAGGGATTGCCTGGCTGGGAGAGCTCCTCCAACGCTATCCCGCTGCCGTCTGGCTGAATCCTGTAGAAAAGGACTACTGGCATTTTTATTACAGTACGGCCCGGATCCTGGAAAAAGGGATCCCTATGTTCCCCCTGACGCTCCAAGGACTGGAAGAAAGCATGGATCATCTGCGCAAAACAGAAGCATGAAAAATAGGGGCTGCGACACATCCCAGTTCCGCAGCCCCTATTTTTCATGCCTATCTTTTACAGACACATTTCATAAATCTTCACCAAATCTGCTTCCTGCAGATTTTTAAAACCTCTGACAACCCCGCCTTTTGTCCGGCAGGCTTTTTCTGCCATGACTGGAAAATCTTCTGGACGGATCCCCACTTCTGTCAGCGAGGACGGCAGCCCCAATGTTCCATAAAAGAATGTGGAAAGTCTCCGTATGCTTTCTTGAGCGATGGCCATGGGCTCTCCAGCCGGATCCAGTCCGAACACATTGACGCCTAGACGGACATACCGGTCCACATTCTCCTGATCCAGACAGTATTCCAAGAAGCGGGGCGTCACGATAGCCAGTCCAAGGCCATGGGTGATGTCGTAGATGGCTGAAAGTTCGTGTTCCAGGGCATGACAGCTCCAAACCTGGTTCTGACAGCTTTTGATGAAGCCATTGATGGCCCAGGTGGAAGCCCATAACAGATTCGCTCTCGCTTCATAATCATCAGGCTTTTCCAGGGCAATGGGAGCATATTTCAGGACGGTCTTCATCAGCCCTTCCATGACCGTATCCAGCATATACATCCCGTCTCCCGGGTTGAAGTACGTTTCCAGGATATGGGACAAGATATCAGCTGAGCCGCAGGCTGTCTGGTACCGGCTGACCGAATAGGTCAGTTCCGGATCCAGGAAAGAAACCTTCGGCTGGAGCGCCGGGGCAAAACGGGCCAGTTTTTCCTGGGTTTCCATATTGCTGATGACGCCTCCATCATCCATTTCCGACCCGGTAGCTGCAATCGTCGGAATCGTAACCAGCGGAAGAGCTTCCGTAAGAGGGGCCTTCCGGGTAAAGAATTCCCAAGGATCGAACTCTACACAGGCGCCAGCTGCTACAAACTTTCCTGTATCCAGACAAGATCCCCCGCCTGCAGCCAGTACGACTTGGATCTTTTTCTCCTTGCACAGCGCAGTCCCTTTACGTACAGACTGGATCCGGGGATTGGGATCGACCCCTGGAAGTTCAGTCAGTTCCAACTGGTATTTCTTGATTTCTGCCAGGATCTTATCATACAGGCCGCTTTTCTTAATGGAACCTCCTCCATAAATCAGCAGGACCCTGTCGCCAAACCTTTTCAGGTTCTCTCCCAGATGTTCCAGGGAATCCTTTCCAAAATAAATCTTGGTAGGGACATGATAGACAAAATCCTTCATATCCAAAGCCTCCTTTTCCTCAATGGCAGATCTGCCTCTTGCTTTTGTTTCTTCCAGTATAACAAATCCGTCCAAACAAGGGATTCTACAGGCCAAAAAATTGCAGAACAGGAAGAGCCAGTTGCATTCTCTGCAACCCCCTCTGTTTCCCGCCCCTTCTATATGTTATAATGAGTTGATTGATAATTTGCACAATAATGCATCGAACAACAGAAGCACCAAGGGGGATGAAAGCATGGTCATGGACAAGGAAGAGATCCAGGCAATATTGGAAAAGGCATTGGCAGAAGGAAGGAATGTGTTGTACGAGGGCAAGGTGGCCAGTTACATCCCGGAACTGGCCAAGGCCAACTCTGGGAACCTGGGAGTCTGCCTCATGCGCAAAGACGGCAGTACCTACTGTGCCGGGGACTACGATATCCCTTTTACCATGCAGAGCATCTCCAAGACATTTTCCCTGATCCTAGCCCTCCAGACTGCCGGCTATGACAAGGTATTCAGCAAGATCGGCATGGAGCCAACCGGGGACCGATTCGACAGCATCCTCCAGCTGGAACTGAAAGACTGGCGTCCCTTCAACCCCATGATCAATGCAGGAGCCATCGTGACGGCCAGCTGCATCGAAACACCAGACCCTTACCAGTCCTTCCTGGATCTGGTGCGGACCTTGTGCGGGAATCCCCGGATCGGACTCAATGAATCGGTGTACCGTTCGGAGAAAAAGACCGGAACCCGGAACCGATCCATCGCTTACCTGCTGAAAAGCGACAATGTGCTGGACGGAGAACCGGAGGAAGTCCTGGATGTGTATTTTCGGATGTGTTCCGTCATGGTGACGGCCCGGGATCTGGCCCATTACGGGATGATCCTGTCCAACCACGGGGTGGATCCCCAGACTGGAAAACAGCTGGTGGATTCCACCATCGTCCGGATTGTCACCACGTTGATGATGCTCTGCGGCATGTACGACGAGTCAGGAGAATATGCGGTGAAGATCGGCCTGCCCAGCAAAAGCGGTGTGGGCGGTGGCATCTGTGCCATTGCCCGGCACGGCATCGGCATCGGCACCTTCGGCCCCATGCTGAACAAGAAAGGGAACAGCGTGGGGGGAGAACGGATCCTCCGGGTGCTGTCCGAATCCCTGGGGCTCCATGTGTTCGATACGAAGGAATTTTAAAAGGGGCTGTTGCCTGTGCAACAGCCCGTCATACGTCATAGGTCATACGTCATACGTCGATGGAAGCCAGCTCTGCTGGCTTCGAATTTAAGAAAATCAGTTGAATGTTATAGCGGGTTTTAAAATTTCAAAATCAATTTGGAAAAATTGATTTCCAAAAGCGTATGACGTATGACGACTGACGTATGACGAAGGGGTTGTTGCACGTGTGTGGTTTTCACACGTGCAACAACCCCTTTTTTACAGCGTCACGAAATCGGCGCTCTGGATCCCGTCCAGGCCGGCAATCATCTGCAGGGTCGCCTTTTCCACCGGGCTGTCCACGGTCATGATCATCATGGCATTGCCAGTCTTAGGTTTCCGAGCCACCTGCATATTGGCGATGTTCACATGGGCCGCCCCCAAGAGGGTCCCCATCTGGCCGATCATCCCGGGCTTGTCATCGTTCTTGGCCAAAATCATATAGCGTTCCGGCACCAGGTCGTAATGATATCCCTGGACTTCCGTGATATGGGGCGTTTCATCCGGTGCCACCATCCCGGCCGCCGTGAACACCTTATTGCCGCTGTAGAACTTCACCGCCACCCGGTTCAGCCGGTTCTCTCCGTTCATCTTGCCTTCCACCACGGCCACCCCCCGGGTTTCCGCCGCCAGTTCCGCATTGACCATATTGACCCGTTCCTTCAGGATGGGATCGAACAGTCCCTTCAGGATGCTCCGGGTGATCAGAGTCGTCTCCAAGTTGGCGGCCGGTCCTTCATAGACCACTTCCACCTTGTCCACCGGGTCTTTTTCCATCTGGTAATACAGTTTGCCCAAGCATTCACCCAGCTGCAGATACCCCAGCATCCCTTCCAGTTCCTGGGGATGGAGAGCCGGCAGGTTCACCGCATTGGGCACCATCTGGCCTTTCAGCACGTTCACCACTTCTTGGGCAATGGAAATGCCCACTTTGTCCTGGGCTTCCGCCGTATCAGCTCCCAAATGGGGAGTCAGAACGCACTGGTCCAGGCCAATCAGAGGGGAGATGGGTTTGGGTTCATCCACCAGCACATCCAGGCCGATGCTGGCCACCTGACCTTCTTTGATGGCGTCCGCTACTGCCTGTTCATTGTACAGGCCGCCCCGGGCGCAGTTCACCAGCCGGACCCCTTTCTTGCATTTCTTCAGTTCTTCCTTGCTGATCATGTTGATGGTTTCTTCGGTCTTAGGAGTATGGATGGTGATCACATCCGCTTTAGCCAGCAGTTCATCCAAGGTTTCGCATTTTTCCACCCCCAGCCGTTTGAACCGGGCATCGGGAATATAGGGATCATAAGCGATGACTTTCATTTCAAAAGCCTGCATCCGTTTGGTCACCAAGGTGCCGATCCGGCCCAGGCCGATGATGCCCAGGGTCTTATGGTACAGTTCCACGCCCTTCAGGTTCTTCCGGTCCCACACCCGGCTTTCGATCATCTTCTGGGCCCGTACCGTGTTCCGGCAGGAAGCCAGCATCAAGCCGATGGTGTGTTCCGCCGCAGAGATCACGTTGGCTTCCGGGGTATTCACCACGATGATCCCCCGTTTGGTGGCCCCTTCGATATCGATGTTGTCCACCCCATTGCCGGCACGGCCCACCACTTTCAGATTCTTGGCTGCCTTGTAGAATTCTTCATTGACTTTGGTGACGCTGCGGACGATGATGGCATCATAATCCCCTACGATCTTCAGCAGTTCTTCCCGGGGGATGTCGAATTTCACATCCACTTCCAGATCCGGCTGAGCTTTCAGCATTTCCACACCTTTGTCCGAAATCCGTTCCACCACGATGACTTTTTTCTTATCCATGATCTTTCTCTCCTTATTTTCCGCCGAAAGGCAAAATAAAAACTCCCGTGCCTGACCCCCTAAACGGGTATGTCAAGGACGGGAGAACCTCTCACGTGGTGCCACCTTATTTCGCTGCAGTGCAGCCTCATTTCCAGGATAACGGCTTGGCCGGATGGGTTGCTGCCCCCATCGTCTCGGGAGTGGATTCCACAAAACCTTCCGCTGCTTCCCACAGCCAGCAGCTCTCTGTCAGAAAAGATCTTGTGTACTTGGTTCCTTCATGGACACTTTCTTCAGTATATCAATTTAGGCAGTTCAAGCACTTGCTTACGATTTTAGTCATTCTCCCCGCTATTGTCAAGAGCTTTCGTAAATTTTTCTGCCCGGTCCAGGTGTTTTTTTAGAATCCTCGTACGGTCTCCCACGGACTCCATGGCAGACTGGGCTTCGGCCAGTTTCTTTTCCGCCCGTTCCACGGCCGTTTCAAAAGCCCCCAGGTCCGTATTGATCTGGGCCACCAGCCGCCATATCTGGCTGGTCTGTTTCTGGACCACCAGGGTCCGGAAGCCCATCTGGAGGCTGTTCACCACAGCGGCCAGGGTGGTGGGGCCCACCAGGGTCACCCGGTATTTCCGCTGGAGCTCGCTGATGAGGCCGGGCCGGGACACCGCTTCTGCAAAAAGCCCCTCCAGAGGCAGATACAGCAGCCCAAAATCCGTGGAATAGGGCGGTGCGATGTATTTGTCCCGGATGTCTTTCGCCTCGCTTTTCAGCCGGATTTCCAGCTGCTTCAGGGCCAGGGTCTCGGCATCGACATCTCCCTCTTCCCGAGCCTGGACCAGCCGCTGGTAATCTTCCAGAGGGAATTTTGCATCGATGGGCAGCCACACCGGATTCTCCCCGGTCCGTCCCGGCAGGCGGATGGCAAATTCCACCCGTTCCTGGCTCCGGGGGCGGATGGCCACGTTGGTCCCGTACTGTTCCGGGGCCAGCATGTCCCCCAGCAGGTTCCCCAGCTGCATTTCTCCCCAGATCCCCCGGTTCTTCACATTGGTCAGGACCTTCTTCAAGTCTCCCACCCCCTGGGCCAGGGACTGCATGGAACCCAGCCCCCGATTCACCATGGCCAGCCGGTCGCTGACCACGCTCATGGAAAGGGTCACTTTCTGATCCAGGCTGTCCCGGAGACGGTCCGCCTCTTCCCGGGCCTGCTGGTTCCGGATTTCTTCCCCGGCTGTCAGGGAACGCTGGAGCTGTACCAGCAGCACAATCAAAACAAGGAGGGCGCACAGCACCGCCCCCAGCAAAATGGTTTCCATGGAAATTCCGCCTTTCCTACAAAATCTCCTTCCATTATAACAAAAAAGGAGGTTGGCGAACAGGTGTTTTTACCTTTACCCCCTCCCCTTTCTGCGTTATAATTAAATTAATCACATAACTAATTACTGTCATACAAAGAGGGGAGCTATCATGCACAGACGGAATTCGGAAGAGACCATGCAGCGGCTGATCGACGCGGGGGCGGAACTGTTTGACAAAAAAGGGTACCATAATGTATCCATCAAGGAAATCGGCAGGCTGGCTGGCTGCAACAGTGCCCTGATTTCCTACCATTTCGGCAGCAAGCAGGCCCTGTACCAGGCCATCATCGACCGGCAGCTGAACGTACTGGGACAGCTGGAATCCCGGCTCCAGGAAAAAGTCCAGACACCGCTGGAAAAGATCCGGGAATACCTCCACTGCCTGCTGAAAAGCCAGATGGGCCCCACCCTCCATATGATCATCCTGTACAAGGAACTGATCACCCCCTCCGGACTGCTGGATGAAGATTCCTGGCAACGGATCACCCAGATGGGAGACTTTATCCGGGGGCTGCTGAACCAGGCCGCGGAAACGGGAGAACTCCGCCCACCGGAGCAGGACAACGACTATGACTATGTGGCCTTCATCCTCACCGCCATTACAGAGCTGCTGTTCCTGATCCGCAGCCGGCCCCTGTCCCTGAACCCGGAAGGCCATCCCACAGATCAGCTGCTGGATAAACTGATTGGATTTGTCCTGCGGCCGTTGATGGAGTGAAAAGAAGAGGCTGCAGACAAAAATGGTGTGTTGCACAAAACGTGCAACACACCATTTTTTACGCTTCCATCAGATCCGTCATACTGTGGAGACTGATGGCAATGGTTGAACCGTTGTGGAGCAGAGCT
Organism: uncultured bacterium; assembly: GCA_905215645.1. GTDB lineage: Bacteria > Bacillota > Negativicutes > Acidaminococcales > Acidaminococcaceae > Acidaminococcus. The sequence goes on along the minus strand of CAJMQS010000013.1, from coordinate 2,698 downwards.
GTGGTAGCCGGGGGCAGGATGCCCATCACCCCCAGGCCGATCAGGCCTGCATTGAAGGATACGACAAAATCGTAGTTGAAGTTCACCCGCTTCATCAGGAGAGTGCTGATTTCTTTCAGCACCACCAGCTGCCGCAGATCATGGGCCGAAATGGTGATGTCCGCGATTTCCCGGGCGATATCCGCCCCTTCGGCAATGGCCACTCCAGCGTCCGCCTCGGACAGGGCCGGAGAATCATTGATTCCATCCCCTACCATGACCACCCGGTGGCCGCTGGCTTTGGCTTCTTTCACGAACCGGGCCTTGTCTTCCGGCAGCACTTCCGCGTAGAACTTATCCACACCGATTTTCGCTGCCACGGCCGCGGCGGTCCGTTCACTGTCCCCGGTCATCATCACCAGCTGCTTGAAGCCGGCTTTTCGCAGTTCCCGGAGCACTGCCGGCGCTTCCGGCCGGAGAGGATCCTGGATGCAGATGATGGCCACCAGTTTCCCGTCCAGGGCCATATAGATATGGGAATATTCTTCCGGACGGCTTTCGTACAGGGCTTCTTCCCCTGCAGGGATCACACATTTCTCATCGTCGAAGATGAAATGGCCGGATCCGATCACGATCCGCTTCCCATCCACCCTGGAGGCGATCCCGTGGGCTACGATGTATTCCACTTTGCTGTGCATCTCTTCGTGGGTGAGCCCTTCGTCCGCTGCCTGGCGCACAATGGCGTTGGCTACAGAATGGGGGAAATGTTCCTCCAGGCAGGCTGCATACCGGAGCACCGTGGCCCGGTCGTACCCGTTGAAGCAGAGTACGTCAGCCACCTTGGGCTTGGCCAGGGTCAGGGTACCGGTCTTGTCGAAGACGATGGTATCCGCCTGGGCCACCGCTTCCAGGAATTTGCCCCCTTTGACGGTGATCTTGTGGGTGCTGCATTCCCGCATAGCGGACAATACCGCCAGAGGCATGGACAGCTTCAGGGCACAGGAGAAGTCCACCATCAGGATGGACATGGCTCGGGTCAAGTTCCGGGTCAGCAGGTAAGTGAGCAAGGTCCCGCCCAGGCACCAGGGCACCAAGCTGTCTGCCAGATGGCTGGCCCGGCTTTCCAGGTTGGATTTGAAAGCTTCGGAATCCTGGATCATTTTCACGATCCGGTCGTACCGGTTGGTGCCGGCGCCGCCCTTCACCCGTACGGTGATTTCTCCGTCTTCCACTACGGTACCGGCATAGACCGTCAGCCCCGGAGTCTTGTGGACGGGCATGGATTCCCCGGTCATGGAGGCCTGGTTCACCATGGCGTCGCCCTTGGCCACTTCCCCATCCAGAGGGATGGTGCTGCCCATCTTCACGCTGACCAGATCCCCGGCCTGCACATCGGACAGGGATACTTCCACTTCCGTGCCATCCACCACTTTCCACACCGTGTCGATATGGAGGGACATGTTGTCCGCTAAATCATGGACGGATTTCTTGTAGGTCCATTCTTCCAGCAGTTCCCCGATCCGCAGCAGCAGCATGACAGAACCGGCAGTACTAATGTCCTTCTGGAGCATGGCCGCTGTAATGGCCGTGGCATCCAGCACTGGCACATCCAGCCGTCCATAGCGCAGGGATTGCAGCCCCAGCCGGATGAAACCCAGGGTATGGTACCAGCACCGTGCCATCCGGATCGGCAGGGGCAGGAACCATTTGCAGGCAAAATGCCGGGCCAAAAGGGTGATCAGCCGGTTCCGGTACTGCCGGTTCAGCATCAGGGCTCCGGCTTTTTCCTTAGTGGCATTCCGCAGTTCCGGGTCGTTCATGTTCAGCCGGGCCAGGGCCTGGAGGATGCCTTCCCGGATCTTTCCCAGATCATCGGGCCGGTACAAGACGGCGATCCCGGCAGCGCCGGAATACAGCTTCACCTTCCGGATCCCGGTGACCCGTTCCAGTCCCCCCAGGATGGCCGCTCCCTGTTCCAGGCTGAAGGAACGGACCATCCGCCCCTCCTGGGCCAGGCAGCGGACCCGGAGACGGCCGGCTGTTTCATGTTGAATTTGGAATTTCATAAGGCTTCCGCTCCTTTCTCTAAAGAAAAGAGCTTATTGGGCCTGGTCTTCAACAACGGCAGCCGCCGCTTCTTCCTTTGCTTTTTCTGCAGCTTCCGCGTCTTCCAGCTTTTGGTTTTCTTCCTTGGCAGCAGCTACGATGTCGTCAGCCTGTGCCTGGAGGGAAGCAGAGCTTTCCGCAGCGCATTTCTGCACCCGCAGGGCCGCAGCGGTGGTCTTGACCAGTGCTTTCTTCACCAGTTTGGATTTGACCACCCGTTCTCCCAGAAGGCCCAGTACGGCGCCTCCAGCAACCAAACCCGTTTTGATCCAATCTTCTCTTTCCATGTTACATGGCTCCCTTCTCGGCGCACAGAGACTGTGGCCGTATGAATTTTTCCCGGAGCATTTCGCCTATTAGGAAGCTGTGTAGACATGAGTGAGGCAGAGCGCCCGATCTTTGAGGACGGCCTAATCCACGTCCCCAAAGCCGCATTGAAATCAGATCTCAGATACCTTACTCCAGTATCAACCGGGATAATAAAATATTATAACATGGATAGAAGAAAGTTGGGTGAAATTTTTGGAGCGGGGTAGGTAAGTGGTTACCCATAAAAAAGGGGGTGTTGCATGTGTGAATTTTTCGCACATGCAACAGCTTTCTTTTTTCCATT
>CAJMQS010000012.1 GCA_905215645.1 uncultured bacterium | reverse complement strand
CCGTAAAGGTGACTTGACCCGCACATCTGTCAACAATATTCAGTTCTCAGGGTTCGTCTCGCTGTCTCAGTGACAGCTTGTATATTCTACCAAGAATTCCTTTCCTTGTCAACAACTTTTTTTATCAAGCCGAAGGGGCTGGAAGTAATTCTTGAAGTCATTCCCTCTCGAGAATGCTTAATTATAATACCATACTTATCCACAAGCTTCAAATTTGATATTTTGGTGCAGATTCGATTTATTTAAGTTTATTTACGTAAATTTTACTTTTATATCTATTTTTTACACTATTTTTCTCAATTTTTTACTTGAATTTGTATTAAAAATAAAAGGACGTTTAATTGTCCGTTCTGTACCGAACAATTAAACGTCCTTTTATTTTATTTATATTATTATTTTATTTTGTTCAGTTTCGCTGCCACATCTGCTGCTGAGGGATCATCTCCTGTACAGGTCATGATGGGCTGTTCTCCCATCATGACTGTATCTCCACTGGCATACGCTTCCGGTGCTGTTTTATTGTTATGGTATACAGCGGCCAGATTGCCCATGACAAAATAGGACCGCTCTTTGCTGGACATGGATCCGGATGCGCTGGGAGTGATGAATTCCTTTTTGTTTACATACACCACCCCGTCTTTATTGTCCACGTGCTTATTGCTCCAGGCGTTGAGTTTCTTTACATAGTTTTCCCGCCGCTCCGTGCAGGTAGGATGATCGCTCCAGCGGACGTTCATATCCCCGTATTTCTCAAGGAACCGCTGCCATACAGCAGCCGTAGCCCCTGGATTGTAATTGGTATGGGTGATGTAGTCAAATGACAGATTGTCTGCTTCCCATTCCATCGGCTTGGAAAGATGGACATTCCGGGTATAAGTATACAACTGGTTGATAGCGCCTCCGGCGATGCCTCCGGTAGCTGCATTGGCCATTTCGGCAAGTACGGCTGCATTCAGGGATTTTTTGACTCCCTGGATGGGATGGTCTTTCTGCCCATGCCCCAGCTCATGGCCAATGACTACAGCGATTTCGTCATCGGTGGGAAACAGAGTAAAGATCCCTCGATAGACGTTGACATTGTGGCCGATGGTGCAGTAGGCATTGGCATCATCGTTGGGACTGATGAAGTAGTTATAAGGTTTCTTATAGACGGTAGGATCCACTGCTCCGATTCCAGCAATCACGTTTCCCATGATTGTATCCAACCGATTGTTCAGATACTCGTCTTCCACCACTCCTTCTTCTTTTTTCATCTGTTCGAACCATTCCTGCCGACCTTTATCTGTGTTGTTGTAGGTCTTGTAGACTCCCATGACTTTATCCCGATACATGGTCCCGGCAATAGCAGTCCCCAGTACATCTACCAGGACCCCTCCGGCCTCCGCCCTGGGTACAGGCACAGCTCCAAAAGCAGCCCCTAGGGTCAAAACCCCTGCCAACGCACTCCCCATCAATCGATTCTTCCACAATTTCATCATTGCTTCCACTCCTTTATTTTCCATCCTGTACTTCTTTTGCAGAACAGAGACCCGTCTGCTGCCCCTGGGTCCACTCAATGGCATAACCATAGCCCAGTTCCAGCGGATCCGGTCCATACCGATTGTCTCCGTCTGTCCCTTTGGCAAAAAACAGATACAGCATAAAAAGCAAATTCACAAAGGGGATCCCCGTCAAGATCAAACACAGCTCAGAATGGCCCAGATCGTGGATCCGCCGCAGTACCAGGCTGTACCCCGCCACGGTCAAGAAGCCGATGCCGGGGACCGTACAAACAGCAAGGCTCAAGCTAACCGCCCCCAGGATCAAAATAGCGGCATCACTCTTGTCCGTCACGGACATCTTCACAAAGAGAACCCAGCATACAGCAAACAATAAAATCAGTCCCACCAGGGTCAGCTGGCGTTTCAGGTATCTCTTCCGGTTCAGCCGGCCGCTGCACTGATAAAACTGTTCCCAGAATCTTTCCGGACGGACTGCACAATTCGGGTGATCCATTGTCCTCTCCCCCATTTTCTTCCCTTATGCCTATTTTAAACCAAAACAGACAGCCGGGCCACTCCCTGCCAACTGTCTGTTTCCATTGCCTGAAAACCGTTTCCTTCTTTACACTCCCAGGCCCATATTCAAATCGATGATTCCCACGGCATAAGGGGCGATTTCATACTGTCCAAAGACGAAATGGACATTGCCTCCTTCATCCAGGTAATAATTTTCCGGCAGTCTTTCCAACCCTTTGAAGTCATGGAAAAAGTAGCCGCCTTTTCCATACTCTGTATTCCAGAGCGCCTCATTGATCTTGGCCAGCGTAAAATGATGCCGCTGCTGCGGCCCGATGACTTTCTGCCAAGAGACCAGTTCTCCGGTCTGCAGATCAAAGGTCTTTCCCAGTTCCCAGCTGGTGGGATGGGCCGCCCGCTCGATATAATCGTATCCATAGGTCTGGAAAGACAGGTACCGCTTTCCATGATAGCTGACCTGGTAGTCCACCCGGGAAGTCAGTCTTTCTTCCATGGTATTGGCTTTGTCATAATTTTCTCGAGAAATATTGGCCTGTTTTTCGAAATAACGGGAAATCTTCCGAGAAACTTCCCGATTCCCCACCACCCGCACCTGGGGATAATGGAGGATCAAATTCCCTTCCCGGATGACCTGACTGCGGACGATCAGTCCCTTCTGGGCATAAATCACCTGCCCAGGGACATAGCTCTGCAGTTCCTGTTCCACAACGTGGTGAGCTGCTTCCGCTTCCGTCGTCGGCTGCAGTTGGGCAAAACCGGTTCCCCCAAGCGCACACAAACCTGTCAAGAGCATCCCACAGATAAGGCTGCGGATTTTATTCTGGTCCATGAAACATCTTCCTTTCGATTTTCTCCATCATCCGTATTATACAAAGAGTCCTTCCCTGGTGCAAGGAAAAGAAGATTTCAAGGCCCTTATTCAAAGACATATCGGATACTGATCGATTTCCGGCAGGAGATAGGGGTGCCTGAGGCATCCCGGGCCGGCAGGAACTGCCACTTCCAGGCAACTTTCAGAGCCGCCCGGTCCAACCGATCGTAACCGGAACTTTCCTCCAGTCTGGCAGCGATCACATTGCCTTCTGCACTGATCACCACACCGACAACAGGGACTCCTTCCTCCCCCGCCTTCCGGGAGGCCGGAGGATACTCCTTGTCAAAGGGAAGCAGAGTGGCATCGCAGCTGAGGTCCTGCCCGGAAGGTCCGGACCCTCCCGTTTCTCCAGAGCCTCCGTTCCCAGGACCATCTCCGTTTCCTCCATCCTGCCCCATTTCCGACCCCTGGCCAGTTCCACCGGATGGGCTGTCGGACAAAGCACCAGAAGGAGTCTTGGAAACTGTTTTTTCTCCGCCAGGAGTCTGGACGGTTCCCTGCTCACTGACTAGGCTAGGAGCATCCAGCAGCTGTTCCAGCAGGGCTTCCTTTGTCCTTGTTCCATTCCTTTCTGGAGCTCTTTTCCCTTCTCTCCCAAGAGCAGCTTCTGGCATATCCATACCTGCTGCCCTTTCCCCACCGGTTCCAGCACGGTTGGAAATCGGCTCTGCCAAATGGACCCGGATCGGTCTGGGAATCTTTTCCGGCAGAGATCGGTGAGCATAGAGCAGCGCACCGCCCACAGACAGGAAAACCAGATGCAGGAAAAGAGACAGACGGAAATACCTGTTCCATTCAGATTTTCCCATGATTCTCACCTGTGGAAACGGACAGGGAGAAGTCCTGCAGACCCGCTTGTTTCAATTCTCCCAATATACCCATGACCCGGCCATAACTGACTTCCTTATCAGCCCGCAGTGTTACGGTCCGTCCAGGGTCTTTGCCGGCCTCTGTGGCCGCTTCCCTTACTAGGGCCTCCACGGTCACCGGATGATCCTGGAACCAGATGGTCCCGTCCTTGGGCAGCGTCACTTCCAAATCGGCCTTCTGCTGAAGGGTTCCCCTGCCTTCTGGCAGTTCCACCGGAACCCCTTTCTGCTGGGTCATGTACATGGTGCAGACAATAAAAAAGATCAGCAGGAGGAATACCATATCAATCATGGGAGAAATCTGGACGGAAGGTTTCTTTCCCCCGCCGGACCGATGCAGACGGATCATGGTCTGTCTCCTCCCTCCCAGGGCATCGACCTGGCATTTTCCATAAAGGCATTGTCCATCTGTTCTACTTCTCCCATGACTCCATCCACCCGCTGGGAAAAATACGTATGGAAACAGATGGTCCCAATGGCAATCAGGAGACCGAATACGGTCGTGATCATGGCTTCCGCCACACCGGCTGTCACTCCCAGGGGATTTTCCCACCGGTCCCCCAGTGCCTGGAAGGAGGACATCATGCCGGTAATGGTCCCCAGAAGGCCCAGGATGGGAGCCAATGTCACGATTACGGAAAGATAGTTCAGCCCTTTTTCAAAGCAATTCACCAACTGCTGGCTCTCTCCCAGGACATAGCTTTCCTTTTCCCGAGCATCCCGAGGGGCTGTCAGCAGCCGTTCTCCCAGCCTGGCTTGGGCGCCAGAGGTCTGCCGGCTCAGCTGGAGGAGTTCCCCCCAATGCTGCTGCCGGACCAGCCGGCAGAAATCCCGGGCATACTTCCTGCCAGAATCCTCTTTGCGAAAAAAAGACCATCGTTCCAGGATGATGGTCAGGGACACTAGGGAACACAGCAGCAGCGGCCACATGACCAGCCCTCCCCGTACAAAATAACTCCAGCCATGGTTTAGCCAGTCGATCATTTTACCGTACCTCCTTCGTTTCCAAGATTTCCTGGATCAGCTGTTCTCTTTGGACATCCTGTTCCGGAGAGGCTTCCACCTGGAATACACCATTCTCTTGCTTGACTTGGAACGGAGCTCCATAAGCCTGTTCCAGCCGCTCTGCCTCCAGCACTTCCTGAGGCGTTCCCTGTCCCAGCAGCCTTCCTCTGCCCACAAGGAGCAGCCGGTCACAGCAGCGGGCCGCCTGCCCCAGATCATGGAGGGACAAGAATACTGACCGCCCGCCCCGTGCCATTCTCCGGCAGAGCTGCAGGACCAATGCTTCGTAGACTGGATCCAGTTCCGCCGTAGGTTCATCCAGCAGGATCACCGGAGCCTGTTGGATCAGGATCCGGGCCAGCAGGACCCGCTGTCTCTGTCCTCCGGAAAGTGCCGTCACGGGCCGTTCCGATGCTCCTTCCAGTCCCAGGACAGCAAGACATTCCCGAGCCAATTCCCGTTCCTTTCCATTCTCCTCCTGGTACCATGCCAGATGGGGATACCGCCCCATCAAAACCACTTCACAAGCCGTATAACCGAAAGGCAGTTCCCGTTCCTGCGGAAGATAGGCGATTTTCCGGCTCAATTCCAGCCGTGGCAGTTGTTCCAGTTTCTGCCCGTCCAGCAGGATCTTTCCTCCCAAAAGGGGCTGGATCCCTGCCAACGTTTTCAGCAGGGTACTTTTCCCAGCTCCATTGGGTCCGATCAGCCCGATACACATCCCAGGTTCCAGAGAAAAATCCATTCCCTCTAAAACAAGCTGGTCCCCGTATCCCACCCGTCCTTTTTCCATCCTCAATTCCATTTCAGTATCCTTTCAGCAGCGGTTCCTGCCCCAGTTCGAAAAGTTGCCTTCCGTAGGCTCCATTGGCCAGGGCCTGGATACCATAGACGGCCATGGGAGACGCATCATAGACGTACCGGTCCGGCAGTGCCACCCGTCGGTCATAGCCCTTGACAGCCTGCAGGGATGGATCTTTGAAAAATTGGTCCTGGAATCTGTCATAAGCTTCTTTTTCTTCCCCATAAGGGAGAGAAATCAGGAAAAAATCCGGATCCGCCTGGAGGATGGCCTCTCGAGTCAAAGGCTGTCCATTTTTCAGACCTGCTTCTGCTAATCCATTGCGGATATGGGCCCTACGGCACAAATCGTCATACAAAGAACCGCTGCCCCCGTAACGGCTCATGAGCGAGACCAGCATCCCCACCGGTTCCGGTTCCTGGATCTTGGCCAGGACTTGTTCTGTCTGCTGGAGCCGTTCCTCCATCTGGGCTATGACTTTTTCTCCCCCTTGGGGATTTCCCACAGCCCGTGCCATGAGGCTGACATTTTTCCGGATCTGTTCCAAATCCAAAGGTCCATAGCACACCACCACTGGGATCCCCATCTCTTCCACTTTCTGGATCAATCCTGGATCGGACCAGGTGGAAGCCAAGAACAGATCCGGCTTCACACGGGCCACCGTTTCCGGCGTATAATCCCGCAGCACCAGTTCCACTTTCCGGGTTTCTTCTGCCACAAAGGAAATCCCTGGTTCCCGATCCAAATAATACGCCCCGGCCAACTTCTCTGCCGGAACCAAGGTCAGCAATGTCTCATCCAAATGGAGGGAATCGGTCAGGATTTTTTGGGGCGGCCGGGCCAGACGGACAGTCTTCCCCCGTACATCCTCCACCGCATAACCTCCCGGTTCCGGAGCTGCCGTTCCGCAGCCGGCAGCCAGCAGCAGGAACAGGACCCCAAGGATCCGCAGCAGTTTCATCGTCGTCCTCCTTTTTGCCCAAAAAAAGGGCTGTTTTGCCAACAGCCCCTGGTTTAACTGAAAAAGTGAATCCTTGCCCGCGCCCCTCCTGGGGCCACATAATACAGATTCCCCATCCGCAGTTTCCCGTCTACCAGTTCGAACTGGGGCGCTACAATATCTCCCCCGTCCGATTTGATTTCCACATCACTGAACTTCAGCTGCTTGTACTGGTTGGAAAAAGTCCCTTTGATGGAGTTGAACTTGATGATGGCATAGATGCCCTTCCCGGAGTAGAAAGACCCATACGTCAGGGTAGACCGGCTGTTCCCATCGCAGAGCATCTTAAGGTCCAGCTGGACCAGGGTCCGGAAATAAGGGATATTGGTAGCATCCTCACTATGAAGATCATGGCCCATCACACTGACATTGTAAGCCTTGGTATCGATGTTGAAACCGCCTTTGGCATCGCAGTGCCCTTCAAAAATATCGGCGGTCACATTCTGGGCATCGATGTATCCATTTTCATACTTGAAGTTCCCTTTCACATTGGTGAATCTCAGCCCTGGGAGATTCAGCTTCGGCATGTACAATTCCCCCACGATCACCGGGTCGGGCAGGGCTCCATTCACCGTAGCACTGGCGGTCACCCGTTCCTTGATATCCAGCCCTGTACCTAGAGAAGAAGGATTCAGTTCCTTGATGCCCAGCTTCAGGTCATAAGTTGACACCGCCGGTTTCAGATCTACATTTCCCTGAATGTCCACACCCTTGCCTTCCAGGGTCCCCCCCAGTTCTCCAGTGGAAAAGTCAATGGTCAGTTTATCATTGCTGTTATAACGCAGATCCGCATTCACATCCTGGAAAGTATGGGTCCGCTGCTTGTAGTAGGCCGTCAGTCGGCAATGGTTCAGCTTTACATGGGCATCTACGTTTTTCAGCTTGATGTCGAATTTTTTCTTTTGCCCTTTTTTCTCCGCCGGCTTAGGCATTTCTGCTGCCCGAATCCCCCGGATATGCATGTTCTCTGTAAAAGTCAGTTGGATTTCCGCTTCATTGAGTTCCAGTTCCTGGATGGTCCGGGTACTGATCCGCTTCAGCACAATGTCCAGCGGCCGTACCTGGAAAGAGCCACTGGGAATGGATACCCGGTTGCCATCATGGCTGCCTTTCCATTCCAGGTCCTCAAAACGCACATGGCCCAGAGGCGTTGCCGTCAGCCGTCCCACCGTAATGGTCCCGTCAAAGAAATGCTGTTTGGCCATTTCCCGATTGAAGATCTGGGCCGCATGGATGCTGGCAATATAGGCCAGCCACACCAACACCAGGACACTGGCCAGGGCGCTGAGCAGGATCCATTTGATCTTCCGGCGGTGTTTCTGCAGGAATGCTTTCATGATGTTACCGCAGGGCCGAAACCGCTTCCTGCATATCCGGAGCTCCAAAGACGAAGGATCCGGCCACCAGCACATCAGCACCTGCTTCCCGGCAGGCCTTAGCAGTTTCTCCGTTGACCCCGCCGTCCACTTCGATCAGGGCCTTCAAGTCCCGATCCTGGATCATTTTTTTCAGCCGGCGGATCTTATCCACGCTGGTAGGGATGAACTTCTGGCCCCCGAACCCCGGATTTACGCTCATGATCAGGATCATATCTGCATAAGGGAGGATCTCTTCGATCTGACACAGGGGGGTAGCCGGATTCAGTGCCACTCCGGCCTGGATTCCCTTACTATGGATATTCTGGAGCAGTCGGTGGAGATGATGGGTGGCCTCTGCATGGACACAGATCAGGTCAGCTCCGGCGGCAGCAAAGCTGTCCACATAATTTTCCGGATTCTCCACCATCAGATGGCAGTCAAAGAACATCTCCGTCCGTTTCCGCAGACATTTGACCACAGGAGCCCCAAAGGTCAGGTTGGGAACGAACTGGCCGTCCATGACGTCGATGTGGCACCAGTCGGCCCCCGCATCCTGGATACGGGCCACTTCTTCTCCCAAGCGGGAAAAATCAGAAGATAAAATAGAAGGCGCAATGATGGTCATGATTTCTTTCCTCTTTTCTTTTGATCCGCCAGTTCCTGGCGGATCGTACAATAGGAGGCATAACGGCTGGGAGCGATCCCCCCCCGTTCCACCGCAGCCTTGACTTCACAGTCCGGTTCATGGGTATGGGTACAGCCGGTAAAACGGCAGCGGCCTTCCCGGGATTTGATTTCCCTGAATCCGTCCGCAGCTGATGCCATTTCCAGTTCCGACAGATCGATGTTCCCAAAACCAGGGGTATCCACGATATAGCCTCCAGCAAAAGGCAGCAGTTCTGCAAACCGGGTGGTATGCCGTCCCCGTCCGATCTTGCTGCTCACATGGCCGGTTTTCAGGGTGAGGGACGGATCCAGATGGTTCAGAAGGGTAGATTTTCCCGCTCCGGAAGGTCCTCCGAACGCCACCGTATTCCCCTTGACCTGTTCCAGAATGGCCTCCAGTCCCAGCCCTTCCCGGGCCCGGATGGGAAATACCGGATAGCCCAGCGGCTCATAAATGGATCGGAACTGTGCCACCAGTCCTTCTGGAGCCAAATCCTCCTTGTTGAGGACCAGGGCGGCCGGAATGCCTGCAGATTCTGCCAGTGCTAGGAGTTTGTCCACCAACAGGAAGCTGGGATCAGGGTCCCCACAGGCAAAGACTGCCATCAGACAGTCCAGATTGGCCACCAGGGGACGCTGGAGGAGATTTTTCCGGGAAAGGACCTCCCGGATCATCCCTTCCGTGCCCTGGGCTTCCAGTTCCACCCGATCCCCGGCCGCCATGATGAACCGTTTCTGTTTCATCCGGCCTTTCACTTTGCAGGTATAAAGCTGTCCGTCATCTCCGGCCACATAATAGTAGCCATTATAGGTCTTGATGATTCTCCCAGTTGCTGTACTCACAGGGCTTTATCCTCCGCCAGTTCTCCGTTCACATAGATTTGGACGCTGGCACCGGACCCCACATTCACAGTGCGGGTGATCCGGGTCCCGGGGGCCACCGCATCCGAGAAGATGGTCCGTGTACTGCTGTCATCCGATACGATGATCTTCACATTTTTGGCGCTTCCGCTGCCCGGCACCGTATAGCCGATGGTCCGGGTGTTTCCGCCGCTGCCGGAGCCGCTCCGGCTCTTTTTTTCTTCCTTTTTCCCAGCGGAAACCACCAAGCTCACCGTGGAACCCTTGTCCACCACGGCACCGTTGTCCGGGCTGCTGGAAAGGACCGTATCTTTGGCTTTATCGCTTTCCGCCGCCTGGATACTGCCAATGGTCAGTCCCATGCTGCTCAGCTGAGACCGGGCATCTGCCAGGCTCAGGCCGGCCAGGCTGGGAACCACCGTCTGGTTCCCGCTGATGTTCATCACCAGATCCACGCTGGTCCCTTCACTGACTTTCTGTTTGGGAGCGATGCTCTGAGAAATCACGGTTCCCTGAGGTGCCCCGGCTTCATACTTCACCGTGACACTGCCCACTTTCAGTTTAGCCTTTTCCAGCATGGCTGTAGCCTCTGCCAAGGTCTTTTTCTTCAGGTCCGGCACCACCCCGGGTTCCGGTCCCTTACTGACCACCAGCTGGATCTTCCGTCCCGCTTTGACCCGGCTGTGAGCGGCAGGATTCTGTTTGATGATCACTCCTGGGGTGACCTTGGCATCATATTCTTCTGTCAGGGTATACCCCAGTTTATCCTTGGTCAGGATGGCTTCTGCCTCCACAATGGTCTTGCCCTTCAGGTCCGGGACGGTCACATCGCCGCTGGTATAACCCAGGATGGCATAGATGACTCCGCTGAGGACCACAATGGCCGCCAAGAAGAAGGCCAGCAGTTTCTTTTTCCCATACCGTTCCAGCAGGCCGTCTTTTTCTTCAGGTTCCTGTTTTTCTGATTTTCCATCTTTTTCAAGCTGCCGGCCTCCGGAGGCTTCGGCCTTCTGGGATTGGAGCAGACCATCCAGCATGTCGCTCTTACTGATGACCATGGTTTCATCACTGACAGGCTTCTTCCGGGGCTGAGTCCAAGCATCCTCGTCCAAGCCCGTATCCCCCAGGAGATGGGTCTGGGCATGTTTCAGATCCGTCAGGAAATCATCCGCCGTGGCATACCGCAGCCGGGGATTCTTGGCCAGAGCCTTGGTGATGATATTGTCCAAGTAATAGGGGATATCCGGATCATACCGTCGGGCCGAAGGGGTAGAGGATTCCAGATGCATCCGAGCCACTTCCAGAGGCGTATCCCCGTCATAGGGCAGTTTCCCGGTGAGCATTTCGAACAGCACCACTCCCAGGGAATACAGGTCAGACTGGGGAGTCACAGGCTGCCCCGCCGCCTGTTCCGGTGAAAGATAATAGACCGATCCGATGACATTCTTGTCAGAAGCATTGCTGGGCTGCCCAAAAGCACGAGCGATGCCAAAATCGGTGATCTTAGGCACCCCTTTGGTGTCGATCAGGATGTTCTGGCTCTTGACGTCACAATGGACGATGGAATGGTCATGAGCCTGTTTCAAGGCAGAGGCGATGCCGATGGCATACCGGACCGCCGTTTTGTAATCCAGGGCTCCGTTCTCCTCGATCACTTCCTTCAGAGAACGGCCCACCACATATTCCATAACAATATAATAGATGTCGTTTTCATTGCCGCTGTCATAGATATTGACGATGTTGGGATGGGACAGGCAGGCCGCATTACAGGCTTCCTGACGGAAACGGGCCACGAACTGTTTATCCTGGATGAACTGGTCCCGCAGGATCTTGATTCCCACATCCCGGTGGAGGACCGTGTCATAGCCGTGGAATACCTCGGCCATGCCGCCTCCGCCGATTTTGTCAATGATTTCATAGCGGCCATTGAGCGTTATTCTTCCTTCCATTCTGCAGCCTCCAAATCAATGACAATGAAAGAGATGTTGTCATCTCCGCCGGCAGTCATGGCTCCATTCATCAGACCGTCCGCCAGCCTTTCCAGGTTCCGGTCTCCCAGGATCCGTTCGATTTCTGCTTCCGTGATCATATTGGTCAGCCCATCGGAACACATCAGCAGTTTCTGGGCTCCGTCCAAAAGGATCTCGAAGGTGTCCACCTGGACCTGGGGATCCACTCCGATGGCCCGGGTGATCATGTGTTTCTGGGCAGAAGCCTCAGCCTCTTCCCGTGTCATCTGCTTCTGCCGCACCAGTTCCGCTACATAACTGTGGTCACTGGTGACCTGCCTCAGGATCCCTTCCTGCCACACATAGATCCGGCTGTCCCCTACATGGGCTACGAAAGCGCTGTGGGGATTGGGCAGGTAAACCGCCGTGAGGGTCGTCCCCATGCCGTTGAAATTTTCCTTTTCCTGGGAAAGCTCCCAGATCTTTTTATTGATATTCTGGATGCTCCGTTCCAAAAATGGAAGGATTTCCTTTCTTTCCAATCCTGACAAATCCAGACGGCCCAGCTGGTGGACCGCTTCATAGCTGGCCACTTCCCCCGCATCTGCTCCGCCCATGCCGTCAGCAATGGCATACAGATCCGGTTCCCGTACCAGGATGCTGTCCTCATTGTTGGGACGCACCATTCCCCGGTTGGTCCGGCTCACTGCTATCATTTACTTCCGTGCCTCCTTTAATGCACTGGCCCGCAGCTGTCCGCAGGCCGCATTGATATCCTTTCCCATTTCTTTCCGGACGGTTACATTCAGCTTTCTTTTTTTCAGCAGCTGGAAGAATCGGTCCACCGCCTGGTCGCTGGGACGGGCAAAGCCTTTTTCCGGCACCGGATTGGCCGGGATCAGGTTGATGACGCATTCCCTGTGTTCCAGGGCATCTGCCAGACGCCGGGCATCTTCCGGACGGTCGTTGATCCCGTCCAGCAGGATGTATTCATACATGACCTGCCGGCCGTTGCTCTGTTCATACGCATCGGCTGCCTGGATCACTTCCGGATAGGGATATTTCCGGTTGATGGGCATCAGCCGGTTCCTGAGTTCCGGAGAAGCCCCGTGCAGGGAGATGGCCAGGTTGATATTCCTGCCCTGGGCCGTCAGCTCTTCGATGCCTGGGACCACCCCGCAGGTGGAAACAGTCATATTCCGATAACCGATGCACTGTCCTCGGTCACTGTGGAGGATATCCAAAGCCTTGAGCACATTGTCCAAGTTCAGCATGGGTTCCCCGCTGCCCATGACCACCACCCGGCTCACCCGTTCTCCCCGAGGCTGGAGCCCGCTTTGGAAGAAATACAGGTGGGCCAGGATTTCCGCCGCCGTCAGGTTCCGGACAAAACCGTGGAGCCCGCTGGCACAGAAAGCACAGTTCATGGCACAGCCCACCTGGGAGGACAGACATACGCTATAGCCGTAATCATGGTGCATGAGCACGGTTTCTACCGTAGCCCCGTCCGTCAGTTCCAGGAGCACTTTGTGGGTGAGCCCATCCTGGGAACGGTACTCTTTCAGGACCTTCACCTGGGCCGTGGCAATGGTATACCGTTCTGCCAGCTGCTGCCGGGCCTCTTTGCTCAGGTTGCTCATCTGGGCAAAATCGGTGGCAGCTTTTTCATAAAGCCAGCGGAACACCTGCTCTGCCCGGAACTTCTTCATGCCCAGGCCGGCCAATTCTCCCTGGAGTTCTTCCAGGGTCAGTCCCATGATTTCTTTTTTACACATCATGTGTTCTCACTTTCGTTTGGCAAAAAGACAGAGGTAAAACCCGTTGATGCCATCCCGCTGGGGCAGGATCTGGAGTTCTTCCAGGCTTTCTCCTGTCAGTGGATGGGGGAAAGGAACAGGAACGAATTCCGGATGATTTTCCAGGAACCATTTCCGCACCCGGGTATTTTCATCCTGTTCCAAAGTACAGGTACTGTAAAGCAGACGGCCTCCCGGCTTCACATACCGTGCCCCATTCTCCAGGATTTTTTTCTGCAAAGGCGGAAACTGGCTGAGAGACCGTTCTTCCTTGGTCCAACGGGCTTCTGCCCGGCGGTTCAGCACGCCCAAGCCGCTGCAGGGAGCGTCCACCAGGACCCGGTCCGCCCCGTTCTCCCATTCCGGGACAAAGACGGTTCCGTCCTGCTTCTCCGTCCGGATACAGCGGATACCCAAGCGGTGAGCATTCTCCCGGACCAGTTCCAGCTTGTGGTCATAGAGATCCAGAGCCAAGATTTCGCCCCGGTCCTGCATTTTTTGAGCCAGATGGGTGGTCTTCCCCCCTGGTGCGCTGCACAGATCCAAGATCCGTTCTCCGGGTTGGGGATCCAATACCGCCGCATCCAGCATGGAGCTTTCGTCCTGGATATAGATATCCGGTCCGAACTGTTCCACCAGGATATCCAGAGAAGGCAGGCTGTCACAGATGAGCCCATCAGGAGACCAGCGGGAAGGATGGGTTTCGATGCCTTTTTCCGCCAGCTTCTCTTGGAGGCTCTCCCGGCTCTCCCGAAGGGTATTCACCCGGAAAGAAAAGGCCGGACGGGCGTTGTCGAAACGGCAGAGTTTCACCGCTTCTTCCAGTCCGTAACGGAATTTCCACCGCCGGACCAGCCATTCTGGATGGTAATATTCCAGGGCGATCCGTTCCAGTTCATGTTCCGGTCCCTTGGGAAACTTCCACTGGTCCTTGGTCCGGGCCAACTGCCGCAGTGCTCCGTTCACCAGTTTAGAAGCTCCTTCATGGACCCATTTCTTCGCCAGTTCCACGCTTTCGTTGCAGGCGGCAGAGACCGGGATCCGGTCCAGATACAGCAGCTGATAAGCCCCTAGCCGCAGGATCACCAGCACCAGAGGATCCAGTTTCCGCAGCGGCCGATTCACCACTCTGGACAAATACCAGTCCAACGTCCCCATGGTCTTCACCGTTCCGTACACCAGCTCCGTAGCCAGTTTCTTGTCCAAGGGCGACAGGAGAGCCCTGCGCAGTCCCTGGGCCAGTGCCAGGTTGGCATAAGCTCCCTTGAGAAAGATTTGTTCCAATATCAGTAAAGCGGCTTCCCTTGGATTCTTCCCAGTTTCTCTCATTGTCCTTCCTCTTCCAAAATAAATGACTGTATGGCCTCTTCGATTTTTCCCATATCTGCCCGGGTATTGAAACAAGGTCCGTTGGGGCGTTCGTTCAGTACCCCGATGACCGGCAGGGGAAATACATCCTGGATCCCACTGGTCAGGTCCCGTTCACAGGCCACCGCCAGGATGGCCTTAGGTCGGGCTTTCTTCACTGCCTGCCGGGCCAGGGTCCCGCCAGTAGCAATGGCCACATGGACTCCGTATTTTCTCGACAGAGCCAGCAGCTGCCCCACTCCGCACCGTCCGCATTGATGGCAGTTGTTGATGTCCCGGGTCACTTTATAGGGACAGGTATCCAGCTGGATGCAGTGAGGAGTCAGGATCAGCAGCCGATTGGCCGGCACCCGGATATGCTGGTTCCGGACCAGATGGTTGCTCACTTCAATGAAAGACTGCTCCACCCGCCGTTTGGAAATACCCATAAGTTTCCCCAAGAAAAGAGCCAAGGGGTAGAGGAAATTGATGATGTGCCAAGCCCAAAAATAAAAGAACCGGATGGTGGGAAAGCCCAAGATGGCCAGGACGATCCCCACCACCCCTGAACACAGCGCCAGGATCACCAAGAGGACACCCCAGCCCACCACCCGGGGAAGCCAGGGATGGATCTGGGTAAGTCCCGGCACCATGAGCTGCCACAGCCCGTAGGCTGCTGCCGCCGCCAAGAGGACCGCCAAAGAGGCCAGTGCCATGAAAAGCCGTTTTTTCGGCCGAAATCCCATATTCATGATTTATGCCAGCCTATCTCCTGTTTTCACGTATTTGCCGTTGACAAAGGGAGCGGCTTCCATCCGTTTCTTTCCTTCCGGCTGACATTCCAGGATTTCCAGGCTCCCTTGGCCGCAAGCCACCCAGAAACCCTTAGAATCAGCCTGGAGCACAGTCCCCGGTCTATTTTGTCCGTTTTCATCCAAGACCCGGCTTTTCCAGATCTTCAGCCGTTTGCCATCGGGCAGCAGGGTGAAGGAACCCGGCCAAGGATTGAAAGCTCGGATCTGGTTATGGAGTTCTTCCGCCGTTTTGTTCCAGTCCAGTTTCTCCATGTCCCGGGTAATGAGAGAGGCATAGGTGGCTTCTTCTTCCGGCTGCGGTACCGGCTGAAGGGTCCCTGCGGCAAGCCGGGGAATGGTGTCCAGGAGCAGCCGGGCGCCTTTTTCCTTCAAGATGTCATGGAGTTCTCCCTGGGTCATCTCTGGGCCCACCGGCACAGACACTTTGCTGAGCATAGCGCCGGTATCCATCCCCACATCCATCTGCATGATGGTCACGCCGGCTTCCTTCTCTCCCTTCAGGATGGCATAATGGATGGGAGCCGCTCCCCGATACCGGGGCAGCAGAGAGGCATGGACATTGATGCAGCCGAATTTAGGCAGTTCCAGCAAAGTTTTAGGAAGGAATTGGCCAAAAGCCGCCACCACAATGAGTTCCGGCTGGATTTTTTCCATTTCTGCCTGGAATTCCGGAGTTTTGACCCGTTCCGGCTGCAGGACCGGCAGACTTTGGGTCAGGGCATATTCCTTCACAGCGCTCATCATCACCTTGTGGCCCCTGCCTTTGGGACGGTCCGGCTGGGTCACAACAGCAGCGATTTCATATTGACCAGATTCCACCAGGGCCTTCAGGCTGGCCGCGGCAAATTCCGGAGTTCCCATAAATACGATTTTCATGCGTTCTCTTCCTTTGGTTTGGCAGAAAGGCTGATAGCCTTGTCAATGAACAGGATCCCTTCCAGATGGTCACATTCGTGCTGGAGTGCCCGAGCCAGGAGTCCTTCTGCGGTCAGCCGGTAATGGTCCCCTTTCCGGTCCTGGAAATGGACGGTGATCTGGGCAGCCCGTTTGACCTCACCCTCATAATCAGGTACACTGAGGCAGCCTTCCGAATCCACCGCTTCGCCTACCGGATCGGTCAGCACCGGATTCACGAATTCCCGGATGCCTGCACCGTCTCCGGCGTCAATGACCACCAGCCGTTTGCTAAGGCCGATCTGAGGTGCCGCCAACCCACAGCCATTGGCCGCATACATGGTCTCTGCCATGTCTTTCAGCAGCCGGCCCAGTTTTTTATCGAAACGGGTAACAGGAACAGCCTTTTCCCGGAGGATCGGTGCTCCCACTTTTACAATATCATAGATTGCCATATATCATCGACTCCTATCGCAATTTTACTCTCTATTATACCATAGGAGACAAAAAAGGGGGGTGTGAAAAAATTCACACCCCTGGTCGCGGGCCGCGGGTCGCGAGCCTGAACGTTTAAACCGTTTGTTGCCTTTCAACAGCATGGTAAGACGAAATCGGACTGGAATCTGTAAAACCGTTTTTTCGGCCTGCACCAACAAGCCCGCGACTCACGGCTCGCGACCCGCGACCCTACACCACACTGATCGGATCTACATCGAAATACACATTGGCCATATTCCGGTAATCAGACTGCCGGAGCCATTCTTTCACCGGTTTCATCCGGGAACTCTTCAGCAGCACGTTGATCCGGTAGATTTGGTTCACCCGGGCCACGATGGCCGGGAACGGCCCCAAGATTTCAAGATCATGGCCGGT
This sequence comes from uncultured bacterium, assembly GCA_905215645.1. Lineage (GTDB taxonomy): Bacteria > Bacillota > Negativicutes > Acidaminococcales > Acidaminococcaceae > Acidaminococcus. The sequence goes on along the minus strand of CAJMQS010000012.1, from coordinate 38,770 downwards.
ATCCATCTTCCAGGCCTCCAGAGCATTCACCAGACGCTGGGCCGTGGCCAGGGCTTCTTCTTCTTTTTTGTGGAGCACGGTGATTTTCAGCATCCGGATAAACGGCGGATAGGCCAATTCTTTCCGCTGAGCCAGTTCCAATTTGGCAAAGCCGTCATAATCCTGCCGGGCCGCCAACTGAAGGATGGGATTTTCCGCATCATAGGCCTGAAAGATCACCTGTCCGGGCTTGTCACCCCGCCCCGCCCGTCCAGCAGCCTGGGTCAGGAGCGCAAAGCAGCGTTCTCCGCTGCGGAAATCCGGCAGATTCAGCTGGGAATCGGCACTGAGGACACCCACCAGGGTCACATTGGGGATATCATGGCCCTTGGCCACCATCTGGGTCCCCAGCAGCACATTGTAGGCCCCGCTTCGGAATGCTTGGAGGATCCGGTCATGGGCAAACTTTTTCCCAGTAGAATCCTGATCCATGCGAAGAGGCCGTACGCCCGGGCACAGTTCCCGGATCTCGGTCTCCGCTTTTTCCGTCCCAGTCCCAAAGAACCGGATCCGGGAACTGCCGCAGTGGGGACATTGAGTGGGCACCGGTTCCGTATGGCCGCAGTAATGACATTCCATCAGCTGTTCCTTGGCATGGTATACCAAGGAAACAGCACAATTGGGACAGCTGAGAGCTTCTCCACAGTCCCGGCACAGGACAAAAGTAGAAAATCCCCGCCGGTTCAGGAGGATGATGGCCTGTTCCCCATTTTTCACGGTGGTTTCCAGCTGAGAGCGCAGGGCATCGGAAAGGACGGTCCGGTTGCCCTGTTGGAGTTCTTCCCGCATATCCACAATGGATACTTTGGGGAGATGGCTGCCGGCTTTGGCCCGATGGGTCAGCCGCAGATGGGTGTAGACGCCTTTTTCCGCCAGATAATAGGATTCCAAATCCGGCGTGGCGGACCCCAGGACTACCGGCACTTTCCAGTAGTGAGCCCTGTACTGAGCCACCAGCCGAGCATGATAACTGGGCCGTTCTTCCTGTTTGTAAGTCCCTTCATGCTCTTCATCGATAAGGATCAGCCCCAGAGAAGAAAACGGACAGAACACTGCCGACCGTACCCCGATCAGTACCCGTGCCTGGCCGGAACGCATCCGACACCACACATCGGCCCGTTCACCAGGGGACAGCCGGCTGTGGGCTACGGCCACTGCCCCGCCGAACCAGGCTTTGAAGCGTTTGACGATCTGTCCGGTAAGAGCGATTTCCGGCACCAGCACCATCACCTGCCGGCCGGCTTGGAGCGCCCTGGCCGTCAGCCGCAGATAGACTTCCGTCTTACCGCTGCCGGTGATGCCCTGGAGGAGGAAAGTCCGGGCTTCCTGTTTTTCCCGGGCTTCTTCTACCGTCTGGATAGCTGCCTGTTGTTCACCAGTCAGTTCCAGGGTTTCCCGGGGGACTTCCATCCCCTCATAGCTGTCCCGGAGGACCCTTCTGCGTCCTTCCAGCAACCAGCCTTTCCGGGTCAGGTTCCGCAGGACTTCCGCAGAGATTCCCTGCCTTTCCAACTCCCCAGTGCTGTAAACTTTCCCGGAACACAAAAGGTCCAGGGCAGCCTTCTGGCTTTTGCCCCGGACCTCTCCGTTTCTTTCTGCAGCCAGCCCTTCCGGCGTTGCGGCAAAGGTCCGTTCGCTTTTCTCCCGCAGTTTGTATTTCACATCATAGGACAGGACAACGGCCTGCCGGGTGATCAGCCCCTTCAGGGCGCTTTCTCCTCCCGGCAGCTGGCGGATGGCCTTCCGGGACAGCGACCCCTTCAGGGTCAGGAAATCATACAGTTCCTGCTCAGAGGCGGATAGCCCGGCCGCCCCCGGCACCGTTACATATTTCCCTACGGCAGCCAGGCTGCGTTTCCCCGGGATGAACAGCCGCAGAGCTTCTGCCAGGGTGCACAGGTAATACTGGGACAGCCAGTAGGCCGTAGCAAGCATTTCCCGATCGAACCAAGGTTCTGTCCCCACCACATCGGCAATATCCTTCAGTTCCCGAGTGCGGTCCGGGTCCCGGTCCTCTTCCACGATGAAACCTTCCAGCAGCTGCTGGCCAAAAGGTACCACCACCCGCCAGCCCTGAGTCAGGAAGTCCAGTGCTTCCGGAACATGGTAGGTGAACTGGCGAAAGATATTTTTGGCCGGCAGATTAATGGCGACCTTTGCGTATTCCATTTCAGTCCAGTGCTTTTTTCAGCACGTCCACTTTATCCAGCCGTTCCCAGGGCAGGTCCACATCCGTCCGGCCAAAGTGACCGTAAGCTGCCGTCTGCCGGTAAATGGGCCGGCGCAGATCCAGGCTCTTGATGATCCCAGCCGGGGTCAGAGAGAAGTTCTTCTCGATCAGTTCCACGATTTTCTCTTCCGGAATAGCTGCTGTCCCAAAAGTGTTGATGCTGATGGAAACAGGACGGGCCACTCCGATGGCATAGGCCAGCTGGATCTCGCACTTCTTGGCCAGGCCGGCAGCCACCACGTTCTTAGCCACATACCGGGCCGCATAGGCTGCGCTCCGGTCCACCTTGGTGGGATCCTTGCCGGAGAAGGCACCGCCGCCGTGACGGGCCATGCCCCCGTAGGTATCCACGATGATTTTCCGTCCGGTCAGGCCAGAATCTCCCTGGGGACCGCCAATTACGAACCGGCCCGTGGGATTGATGTGGAATACGGTCTTTTCATCCAGGAGATCTGCCGGAACCACCGGACGGATCACCTGTGCCAGGATATCCTTCCGCAGCTGTTCCATGGAAACCTCCGGGCTGTGCTGGGCAGAGACCACGATGGTATCCACCCGCACCGGCTTGTCATCATCATATTCCACGGTAACCTGGGTCTTCCCGTCAGGCCGCAGATAAGCCAAGGTCCCGTCTTTCCGCACCTGGGCCAGCCGGCGGGCCAGCTTGTGGGCCAAAGAAATGGGCAGAGGCATGTATTCTGGGGTTTCGTCAGTGGCATAACCGAACATCATCCCCTGGTCCCCGGCCCCGATCTTTTCCTCTTCATCCCGGGCCCCCTGTTTGGATTCATCAGATTCATCCACCCCTTGGGCGATGTCCGGAGACTGTTCATCGATGGAGATCAGCACCCCGCAGGTGGCTCCATCGAAGCCGTATTTGGCACGGTCGTAACCGATGTCGATCACTGTCTGCCGGGCAATTTTGGCAATGTCCACATAGCAGCTGGTGGAAATTTCCCCTACGATATGGATTTGGCCGGTGGCCACCAAGGTTTCGCAGGCAACCCGGGCATCCGGGTCCTTTTCCAGGATGGCATCCAGCACCGCATCAGAAATCTGGTCGGCGATTTTGTCAGGATGACCTTCCGTGACAGATTCAGACGTAAAAACTTTTTTCATTGTTTCCTCCTTACACAAAAAAAATACTCCCAAAAATGAGAGTACCTATAGGACTCTCATCTTACAATCGACAAACCGCATTGCAGGAATTAGCACCGTTGGCCCAAGGCCATGGTTGCTGTGGTTTCACAGGGCCATTCCCTCCGCTACTCTTGATGAGCAATATGTGATTTTGCTTTGTAATTGTATCAGATACAGTACGAAAATACAAGACGGACTCACTCAGTAATGGACCACGTCCTGTTCTTTCCGGATCCTGTCCAATATGGGCCGGGCTTCTGCGCTCTGGAGGAAATCCCAGGTGGTGGGAGGCACCTGCTCCCGGACCAAGTCCCAATTCCCTTCCTGGATGGCCTTCCGCACGGTAGAAGCACTGACCACTTCCCCCTGCTCTTCCCGACGGGGGACCACGATGCACTGGATTCCTGCTTCCGGCAGCCGCTGCTGCATCACCCGATTGTAGAGACCTGTGACCACACTGGTAGGTTCCTCTCCCACATACCGGGCAGTGATGCCCAGCCGATGAGCGATTTTTGTGAAGATGGCCAGATCCAGATTGGCATGGCTGGCGATCACCGCTTCTGCATCTTTTTGGAAATAGCTGGGGAAGGTGGCCTGGCTGATGATATAGGGACCGCTGTCATGGTACCGGAGGTTGGCCAGATGCCGGGTCCCTTCCTGGATCAGCTTTTTCCGCACGGCATAGGGGAACAAGCTGGCATCTTCGCTGACCATGAACAGGTGCACCACATCATTTTCGGCAGCGGCCTTTTCCACCAGATATTGATGCCCCAGGGTAAAGGGATTGGCATTCATGACAATGGCTGCCACTTTGGGCACTTCCACCCGGCTTTGGGCCAGCCGATCCAGGTAATTGGAAAAACCGTCTTTGCGGTTCTCCATGAAGACAATCTGATCTTCGATCCGGGCGATTTCATAGAACCCCAGGTCTCCGAAAAATTTGGCGGAACTGCATTTGGTATACAGGAAAAGGTGGAGATTTCCCCGTTCGTACTGGTACTGGACCAGATGGGATACGATCTCGTTCATCAGCCCTTCCCCCTGGTGATGATGGTCCACGGCCATGCAGCGCAGGGTATTGCCAAAGCAGCTTCCGGTAGCAATGGCCCGGTAGTCATTGTCGAACATCACACAGGTATAGTCCAGATTGGCATCCCGGCGGATCCCCTCCTGCTCCAACAGAGCATCCACCTGGGCATTGGTCCGTTTGTCGGAAGGATATACTTGGGAAATAAAATAATCAGACATCATTTGTCTCCTTCAAGTTTCAAAGTCAACCCATTATAGCACAGAAACCAGAGTGAAAACGTTGGCTCGCCAACTTCCGTTTTCTTTTCTCCCGGTTCAGAAACCCAGTTCGTCGTTGATCAGGATTACATGGATCCGTTCTGGATGACGGGCATACCGGGTGATGAGGATCTGGCAGCAGCGGGTTTCCGGCGCCTTGCAGTGGGAACAGAACCCAGTAGTCCGGCAGGGAGTCTGGATATCGAATTTTTGGGCACAGACGGCGGCTGCAGTATTTTCTGCCCTGTCCAGTGCCGTTTCCAAGCTGGAACACACCTTGTTCAGACTCACCAGGAACAATACATGATGGGGCCCATAAGAGATAGCGGAAACCCGGTTGCCGTTGCCGTCGATGTTCACCAGGATCCCGTCCCGGGTCATGGCGTTGCAGCTGGCCAGATACCAGTCCGCATCATAGGCCTTCAAATGGGCCGGCCGCCGGCTGGGAAATTCGTCCCGGTCGATGAAAGTCCAGTTTCCTTCCTTCAGCCGTTCCACCAGACCGCTTTCCCGCACCGTCGTGCTGCCACCCATGTTGACCACGCTGCCCTCTGGGATCAGTTCCAGGGCCTTCTGTACTGCCTCTTCCACCGTTGCCGCATAGTATCCCTTCATATTCCGGGATGCCAGCCCCCGGATCACTACCGGGGCCAGCAATTCATTCCGTCTTCTCAGCGCCTCCTGCATATCGATTCCCCCTCATTTGCGTTTTGGTTTTATTGTAGCATAAAAAAGGGGTGTGAAAAGATATCTTTCACACCCCGGCCGCGGGCCGCGACCTCACAAAGGAGCTGTTGCACATACAGCAGCTCCTTGTGTCTTGTTCTTTATTTTGCAAAATACCGTGCCAGCAGGCCATCGAATACACGGCCGTGACGGGCTTCGTCCTTGGCCATTTCATGGACGGTGTCATGGATGGCATCGTAGCCCAGCTGTTTGGCCAGGGTAGCGATTTCTTTCTTGCCAGCGCAGGCACCCTGTTCCGCAGCTGCCCGCATTTCCAGGTTCTTCTTGGTGCTGTCGGTGACTACTTCACCCAGCAGTTCCGCAAACTTGGCAGCGTGTTCAGCTTCTTCGAAAGCGATCCGTTTGTAAGCTTCCGCCACTTCCGGATACCCTTCCCGGTCAGCCACCCGGCTCATGGCCAGGTACATGCCCACTTCGGAGCATTCACCAGTGAAATGCTGGCGCAGGCCTTCCAGGACCCGTTCATCCACGCCTTTGGCCACACCTACCACATGTTCGTCAGCGTATTCTTTGACGCCTTCTTTCAGTTCATCGAACTTATCTTTGGGAGCACCGCACTGCGGGCACTTTTCCGGAGCTTCTTCGCCTTCATAGACATAACCGCACACTCTGCAAATGAACTTTTTCATGATATTGCCTCCCCTAAACTTTCAAGTTTTAAACAGTTAATATTTATTGATATTTATTATCTCTTACGGTTATTATTATAACAGACTCTTAAAATAATGCAAGTCTTTTTGGAAAATATTTTTCCATTTGTTCTATTATTTTTTACGTGAACCATTCCAGGAGCTCCTTGAGTTTCTCCTGCAGCAGGATCTTCCGTTTTTTGGGATCTGGTTCTTCCGTTTTTACTTGCTGCCGGTATTCCCCCATCTGTTCATTGACATCTCCCAGCCCAAAGGGCAGCACCTGCTGGATCTTTTTTTTCACGTACTGAGCCACCAGGGGACTTTTCCCACCGCTGCTGACGGCGCAGACCACTTCCCGGTCTTTCAGCACGGCCGGGAAGATGAAGGAGCACAGTGCCGGATCATCCACCACGTTCACTGGGATCTTCCGTTCCTGACAAAGCCGGCTGACCCTTTCATTGATTTTTCTTTCACCAGTGGCTGCCACCACCATGCGCCAATTTTCCCGAGCAATATCATCCGGAACAAAATTTCTTTTTTCTACCTGGACCGGAAGGTCCTGGAACCCAGGTGCAAGGACAGGAGCCACGACCTGGAGCTTGGCCCCGAAGGCCAGCAGGATCCGGGCCTTGTGGAGGGCTGTTCGGCCTCCTCCCACCAGAAGGACAGGCTGCCGGTCCAGCTGGATCATCAGTGGAAAATAACTCATGGCTGCTTCCCCTCTTCTTCCAAGACTGCGCGGATTCCAGCCGCCGTATGGGTCCTGGCACTTTCCACCCGGCGGCATCCCTCTTCCAAAGCAGCCTGGGCCGTCACCGGTCCAATGCACAGGACCCGGGTTTCCGGAGCCAGCCTGAACTGCCGGAAGAAAGTATGGACACCCTTGCCGCTGCCAAAGATCATCACCTGGGGCGACAGCCGGAGCCGTTTCCCTGCTGGATCCTCCAAAGGACGGATCCGATAAACAGCCACATCTCGATATGCCTTTCCCGCCTCTTCCAATTCCCGGACCAGATCCGGAGACCCTTCTTCCGCCCGGAGCAGGAGACAGCGTTCCCCAGGCTCCATAGCTTTCCCCAGTGCCTGCCCCAGAGCCTGGGCGGTAAAACTGTCCGGCAGCAAGTCGGCCCGGAACCCCTGATCAGCCAGTTCTCTGGCTGTTCCTTCCCCGATACAGGCAAATCGGAGCTTTCCCAGCAGCCGAAGATCTTTTTTTGCAGCATGGAGCCACTGGAAAAATAACCGGACCCCGTTCCGGCTGGTAAAGACCAGCCAAGGATACCCGGCAAAATCTTCCGGGATATTCTGGAAAAGAGGCTCAACGGCCAAAAGGGGCATCGCTTTGGCTTCCATTCCTGCCCTTTCCAGCTCTCCCGTTACTTCCTGGCAGAAGGAAGGGGTCCCTGTCACCAGGATTTTTTCTTTTTTCTCCGCTGGAGCTGGATGCAGCCCCAGGCCAGCAGCTGCTCCCACCAGGATCACCGCCGGAGCGAAAGCACCCTGCTGCCGAGCTCTTTCCGACAGATCGGACAAAGTTCCATCGATGCGGGTTTCCCGCGGCCCATAGCCTCCGCAAAGGACAACAGCCGGAGTATCCGGATTTTTCCCTTCCTCCACCAGGCGCCGGCAGATGGCTTCCAGCCTTTCCAGCCCCATCAGGAAGACCAGTGTTCCCTGCAGCCGGGCCAGGGCCTGCCAATTTTCTTCCTGCCCATCCCGGGTGTGGCCGGTAACCACGGTAAAAGAACGGGCCAATCCCCGGTGAGTCACCGGAATGCCGAAATGTTCCGGTACGGCAATGACGGAGCTGACACCCGGCACTACATGCCAGGGGATCCCTGCCTCTTGGAGGGCCAGGGCTTCTTCTCCGCCCCGTCCAAAGACAAAGCTGTCTCCTCCTTTGAGCCGGGCCACCCGTTTCCCTTCCCGGGCCTTCTGGATCAGCAGGCGGTTGATGGCTTCCTGCGCCATACTGTGATGCCCGCTGCGTTTGCCCACCGGCAGCAGCTCCGCATCAGGCCCGGCCTCCTGGAGCACTTCCGGAGGCACCAAGGCATCGTACAGCACCGTATGAGCCCGAGCCAGGACACGTTTGCCTTCCAGGGTCAGGAGTCCCTCGCCGCAGCCGGCACCCACCAGCCATACTTCCCCTACTGAAGCTTTATCTTCCGTCATACAGTTCCTCCTTCAAAGAGGCGCACAAGGCCATCCCATCCTTCTCTTTTCCCACTCTCCAGGCTTTTTTTCCGTCCACCATCGCCCGCAGCTCCATGCGGCCATCCGCCAAGAACCGGCAGTGGATCCCTACCGGGCAGGAACAGTCCACCTTCATGGAACAGAACAGTTCCCGTTCCCACCGGAACCTGTGCCAAGTCTCTGGATCGGAGATCTGCTGCAGGAGCCGGACCAGATCCTTGTCCCCCTTCCTGCATTCAATGCCGATGATGCCCTGACAGCCGGCGGGGATCACTTGTTCCACGGCGAAAGGAAGCACCTGGAACCGATCCATATCCAGGTCCAGCCGTTCAATACCGGCCATGGCCAGCACAATGGCATCATACTCTCCCCGTTCCAGCTTGTGGAGCCGGGTGGTCACGTTGCCCCGGATATCCCGAAAGGTCAGATCCGGCAGCTGCCGGCGGATTTCCTGGATCCGGCGAGGACTGCCAGTGCCTACCACATCCCCTGGACGGAGTTCCTTACCTTGGAGCAGAACCAGGGCATCCCGGGGATCCGCTGCCGGCGGAGTCCCTGCGATGAGCAGCCCTTCTGCCAGCTGATAGGGCAGATCCTTGGCGCTGTGGACGGCGATATCCGCCTCCCCGCTGAGCAATTCCCGTTCGATTTCCCGGACAAAGATCCCCCGGCCGCCGATTTTCACCAGAGCATGGATCCGGTCTCGGTCCCCGGCCGTTGTGATGGTCCGGATTTCCGTTTCCACGCCCACATCCGCCAGCATCCGGCAGACGATTTCTGTCTGGGCCAGGGCCAGTCGGCTACCTCGGGTTGCCACAATGAGTTTCTCCATATTACCTCCCCACTAGCGGGCCCAGTTTCTGATAAACCAGTACCGCCAGCATACAAATCACAGAATCTGGGATCACCGTGCTGAACAGCCAGACTTCCAGCAGTCGGACGAACCCGATGCCGCCAGTATTCTGCAGGACCAGATTGAACATCACATCATAGTATACCAGTCCCCAGGCGTAATAGGCCATTTCGCCCCCCAGGGCAGCTGCCAGGAGCCGTTTCGTCCCCCGAGAAGCAGACCGTTCCCCTGCCAGTTTTCCCGTAAGCCAGGCAGCCCAGGGAAACCCCAACAGAAAGCCAAAGGTGGGTTTCAGCAGGTACCCCAGCCCTCCGCCATGGGCAAAGACCGGCAGCCCCGCAAGGCCCAGGACCAAGTACGCCAGGACGCTGAGGAATCCCTGCCGAGGACCCAGGAAAAAACCGGCCAGCACCGCCACGAAGATCTGCAGGGAGATGGTCACCTGCCAGATCCCGATGGGGACCGTAATATGGATCAAGGCCCCCACCGCCATGAGAGCCGTAAAAAGGCCGCAAAGAGCCAGATGATTGTGCGTTGACTGCATGTTTCCCTCCTGAATAGCTGTTTCCTGCCAGCAAAAGCTGTCTGGATTTTTGTTTCTATTATAACAGAATTATGTTATATCCATCGTTGTTTCGCAAACTCTCCCGGGAAAATCTTCAGTTATCTATTTTTCTTATCTTTTGCATAAGTGAACCTGTTGTTATTTTTCCCTATTATTTTGTATATAATGTATACAAGACAAGACATTAAAAAAGGGAAATCGGGAACCTCCTGGTTCCAAAGGAGATTCCCCAGGTTTGGGAGGAAAAGTCCATGAAACTACATCAACTGCGCTATTTTCAGGAGGTTTGCCGCCAACACAGCATCACCAAGGCAGCAGAAGAACTCCACATTTCCCAACCTGCTGTTTCGGCTGCCATCCGGGAGCTGGAAGAGGAGTTTGGGCTGAAACTGTTCAAACGTTCCCACAAAAAACTGGTCCTGACCACCGAAGGGTCTTATTTTTCCCTGGAAGTGGAAGAACTGCTCCAGCGGGCCAAACAGATAGCCGATGATATGACCCGTCTGCAGAAAAAGAACATGTCCATCCGTGTGGGGCTGCCACCCATGATTGAAGCCATGGAAATCCCCATGCTAGCTCTTTTCCATAAAGAACATCCGGAAATCCGTCTGGAACTCTATCATGGGACTTCCCTGAGCCTGCGGAAAGCTCTCCAGGACGACCGGATCGATATCGCCATTGTAAGCGGGAATCATACGGATCCAGGGGCTATGGCCTCCAGTTCTCTGCGAAAGATCGAAATCGTCTACTGTGTCAACCAGAATCACCCCTATGCCCGGGAAAAATCCCTTTCTTTTACCCAAGTGGCCCAGGATGATTTGGTAGAAATCGAAGGCAGCCAGCATTTCCGGGAGACGATCCTAGAACGGTTCCATATGGAGCGCTGCACTCCCCGGGTCCAGTGGTCCACCACCCAGCTGTACACCAAGATCCAGCTGATCCGCAACGGAGTGGCCGGCGGATTCTTGTACCGGGCTCTGGCAGAACGGGAACCGGATTTAGTCCCTATTTCCCTGGACCCGCCTTTATATTATGAAATCGAGATGCTCTGGCAAAAGAATTCCATGGAAAATGAAACCATCCAGACCATCCTGGATTTTGCCCAGAAGCATGGTGTCACCCTGGACCCCGCTGGTACCGCCAAAGCATGAACAGAATAGGAAAAAGCCTTCTGCTGGGGAAGCAGAAGGCTTTTTCCTTGAAAGGAAGTTGTTTATGATGATTTGATGGGGAAGATGTAACAAGGAGGGGTAATCCCTGTTACGGTTATCAGTATACCCATGACCTGTGTCAAAGGAAGGGCAAATTCTTGAATGATTTGTGAATTTGGCTCTTCAGTCAGACAACCCGAAATATTCATAGATATTCTGGATCATTCCCTGGGCATTTTCGGGACTCAGGCCGGTCTTCTCACTGAGCTGGAGCAGACCTTTCAACTGTTTTTTCAGATAGCCGTTGAACTTTTCTGGGTCCAGGGACAGATTGTCCCCCTCCAGCCGGTCGCTTTTGCAGGAGAGCATCACCAACAGTTTCAGTGTCTCCCCTTCTTTTTCAGCCAGGAAAAAAAGAAAGGGAAAAGCCTCTCCCAGCTTCCGGACAAATTCTACAGCTCCCTGGTTCTCCCATAAAGCCGGACCGCAGTCCTCTCCAAAGGAAAGTCCCCAACGGCTGCAGAACTTCCGGGCCAGAGACGGCTGGCTCCCCACATAGTCCAGCAGCCGAAAATACCGCTGGAGCTGCTCCGGATGGTCCAGCTCCGCCTGGTGCACCTGAAAACCGATGAAATCCTGCCGTTCCAGATAGGAACGGATCTTTTCCTCGTCCATAAAGCCCTACCTTTCTTTGATCATGACGGTCCACTGGCCGGGGAGCTTCACCCGCTTCCAGGTACCAGGCCAGTCTTCCTCCAGCTTTGTCTTCAATTTCCGGGTCTTGGTATCCACCAGGACCACAGCCTTTCCTGGCTGCTCCTGGACCTGGCCGTAGGTAGTCCAGGGCATGATATTCTTGGCCGACCAGCTGTCTTTCCGAGGCTTGAAGGCTTCTGCCTCTGCATCGGGCACCAGCATCACCATTTCCCGGCCGGTATAGAATACCCCAGATGTGGGATAGCCCCCGCCTCGGATGTAAATGGGCATATCTTCCGGCACCACAGCATTGATGAACTGGGCCGCCGTCTTCCCCGTTACATCCTCCATGAGCGGTTTGGCCAAAAGGTCCAAACTGCAGCAATGGAAGGCGACGGTCAGCAGCACTACCGTGGAAAAGACTTCCTGGCTGCTTTTGCCCTTGTATTTGTGAAAGGCCAGTACAGCTATGCAAAGCGTATACAGCAGCATGAAATAGAACAGATTCTGGGGATTGGGGAATACTCCTGGAGCCAGCTTGGTCACTTTGGAAGCGGCAAAAGTCAAAGCCCCGTAGAAAAGGATGTTGCCCAGGAGCATCCACTTCAGCTCCAGTCCGCTCCCCTTCTTCCAGATGTAGTCAGCTGTGAGCACGCACAGCGGTAGCAGCAGCGGATAGGTATAGGTAATGTATTTGGTCGCCATGCACTGGAAGAACACGAAAATGGCAGCGATCCAAAGCAGCAGGAAAGCTTCCCGAGGCGCCGGATAATGCCACTTTCCGTTTTTCCGGAGCAGGTTCCAGAGCATGCCCGGCACAAAGCCTACCCAGGCATAAGCGTTCAGGAGATTCACCGCCGTATAGTACCAGATCACGTTGTCCCGGGGATGTTCGGACACCGTAGCCCGAAGTACATTCTGGGTTCCCAGGAAACTGCCCAGGAAATCCGGATGGACCCGGGCCATGGCAATGTACCAGGGCAGGGCCACCAGCAGGAAGAGCGGGACTCCGGCAGCCAGTTTGGCGTCCTTCAGGCATTTCCAGTCCTTTTGGTACAGCAGGAAGAGGGTGATGATGAACCCAGGCATGAGGAAACCGATAGGGCCCTTGGTCAGGGTAGCCAGGGCGGAAAGGATATACACTCCGTAATACCAGTTCTTTTCCCGGCTGCTGTACCCCAGGAAGAAGCACAGCAGAGCCCCGTCCATGAACAGGAACAGCATCCCGTCCGTCAGGACGCTTTTGGAAATGGTGAAGAATTCCAGGGTCATGAGCAGCAGGCCACCGCTGAGGAATCCCACTTCTTCTCGGTACAGTTTCCGTCCTGCTTGGACCGTAAGCCACAGGCCTCCCAATCCAAAAAGAGAGGGAAAGAACCGCGCCCCGAATTCGCTGAACCCGAAGATCTTGAAGCCCAGGGCAATCATCCAATAGGCGAAGACCGGTTTGTCATACCAGTACCGGCCGTAAATCTGGGGAGACAGCCAATCCCCGCTGAGAACCATTTCCTTGGCCGTCAGGGCATAGTTTCCTTCCACACTGTCCGTCAGGGGCAGGGATGAATTCATGAAAAACAGCAAAAAAACCGCTGCGGCCCAGAACCCCAGCCAGTATTTCTTCTTCATACACGTTCCTCCAATGCTTTAGCGTAGACGTATCTAATCTATTTTACACTAGAATGGGGGAAGAAGAAAGGGGGTACAGCGCGTAACGTGCACCCCTAGCTGTAGAGCCGCGTAGCGGCTCAAGTCTGGAGTCTGAAGTCTGGAGCCGAATGTTAAATTTGCATGCAAATTTTTGAATATGTAGAACCTTTAGACGAAATGATCGCTCAGATTGATTTCGATTCTGGTTTTACATAATCAAAAGGATCCGTCCAGCCAGGCGGATCCTGTCCTGAGGCTTCCGACTTCAGACTCCGGACTTCCGACTAAGGGGAGGTTGCGCTGCAACAGCCCTCTTCGGATTATACGGACATCTCTCCCCCAGGCATTGCTCATTCTTTGGATAGAAACCGCAGACGGTCTTTTCTTCCGGCAGGATGATCCCGAACCGTTCCTTTACATAGGGGATGGCGGTTTTGAGAGCTGTATAGGCGTCCCGCTTGCAGCACCGAGGACCGCCTATGGCCGCCAGATTGGCCAGGGCCTGGGCCGTATACGTCATATGGCTGCCCCAGGAAGAGCCTGTGGTCAAAGGACCCGTTCCTTCCAGCAAGGCCAAGGCTGCACCTAGGGAAGCCACGGCTCCGCAGACACCCCAGTGGCCGCAGATGGCTCCAGGCATCTGGAGTCCCTCCTGCCGCAGTCTGGTCAAAAGTCCCGGCAGATCGAACTCCATGCCGGCATTGCGGAGAGCAGTCAAGAGGCAGGCCCCATCCAGCACATGGTGTTCCGGACCGTGGATCCGGACGGATTCCTGACCAGCCACATGGCGGAAAATGGCCAACGGGTTGGTTTCCTTTTCTTTGGCACAGGCTTCGATGATGGCCTGGGTCCGCTGTTCCAAATCATTCATGTTGTTACGCCTCATTTCATCCGTTTCAACACTTCCAGCAGCAGTTTCCAGGTCCGCTGGACGGAAGCAATGTGCATGGTTTCCCGATAGGTATGGATTTCCGTCAGGGTGGGTCCCAGAGAAATGCAGTCCAGCCCCGGCAGTTTGGCGGCAAACATACCGCATTCTACTCCCGCATGGATGGCTTCCACTTTGGGCTCTTTTCCGTACTGCTCCCGGTAAACCTGGACGAACAGATCCCGCAGGGGCGAATCCGCCCGATAGGCCCAGCCCGGATAATCTCCGGCCCGGACGGCCTGCCCGCCCAGCTGCCGCAGGAGCCCTTCGATCCGCTCCGCCACCATTTCCTTCTGACTTTCCACACTGCTGCGGACCAGGAGCCCGGCACAGACCTGGTTCCGCTCCGTGTACAGGATCCCCAGGTTCAGGGAAGTCTGGACCATACCGGCCAGTTCCGGGCTCATGGCCTGGACTCCGCTCGGCAGACTGGTGAGGAGGCACTGGACTTTTTCCGTCGAAAACCGGTCCATGGGCAGTTCTTCCGTTTTCCCCGGCTCCACCGTCACCTGGAGTCCTGGATCCGTCACACGGTACTCTTCCTGCACCGCTTTCCCAAAGGCTGCCGCACCCGCCTGGAATTTCTCCGGTTCCGGCGTGACGACAAGCGCCCGGGCTTCCCGGGGAATGGCGTTGTCCTTGGTGCCGCCTTCCACTTCCACCAGCCGGTAGAGGGCTTCCCGGTCCAGCAGCAGCAGGAGACGGCCCAGGAGCATATCGGCATTGGCCCTTCCCTTACCGATTTCCGCCCCGGAATGGCCCCCGGTGAGGCCGCTGATCTTCACTTCCAGGCAGGTCCCGGCAAAGGCTTCCCGCCGGATGGGCAGGATGCCGTTCACATCCACCCCGCCGGCGCATCCTACGGTGAACACCCCTTCTTCTTCTGAATCCAGGTTGATCATCCGCCGTCCTTCCAAGCAGCCGGCATCCAGACCCACTGCCCCCAGCATGCCGATTTCCTCATCCACCGTAAAGACCACTTCCAACCGGGGACGGGGGATGGAGGGATCATCCAAGAGCGCCAAGCCCATGGCCACTGCAATCCCGTCATCCGCTCCCAGGGTAGTGCCCTGGGCAGTGATTTCATCTCCGGAAACTTCCAAGTCCAAGCCTTCTTGCTCCATGTCCTTGGTACAGTCCGGTGCTTTTTCGCAGACCATATCCATATGGCCCTGGAAGATCACTGGAGCTGCCTGTTCGTAGCCGGGAGAAGCCGGTCCCACCAGGATCACATTGTTCAGGGCATCCTGATGGACCTCCAGGCCCCGTTCCCGTCCAAAGGCCGCCAGCCAGTCGCTGACAGCTTTGGTATGCCGGGAGCCATGGGGGATTTTCGTTAGTTCTTCAAAGAAATGGAACACCCGCCGGGGTTCCAGAGAAGCCAGTACATCCATCATTCAGAATCTCCTTTGCTGTTTGATTGGTTCCATTATACCGCAAACGGGTCATAAAATCCCCAACATGGGTGCCACAGAAACGATGAGGCCGCCAGTGATGAGGAGGAGCAGGGCGCCTTTCAAGATGAACCGGAGATAGATGTCATAGGGCACCTTGTACAGTTCCAAAGTCCCCATGTTGGTGGCGCTGGGATACAGAGCACTGGTGAAGTTGAGTCCGATGGTGAAGCTGGCGATCAGCAGCACCTGGCCCCCCACCGGTCCGATGGGAGCGGTCTCATAGAGGGCATAGGCCACAGCGCCCAAGATGGGCATGGTGATCCCGGCCACCCCGCTGGTGGACTGCATGAAGAACCCGATGGCCACATAGGACAGGATGACTGCCAAAGAGAAAGCCCAAGAAGGGACTCCCTGGAGGGCATTCTGGATCCAGTACACGAAAGTGACGGACATGCCTGCGGTCTTGCTGCCCATGATCACGGAGATTCCGTTAGCAATGGCCAGCACCAGGACCACACTGAGCAGGTCCCGGGCCCCAGCGATGAATTCTTTGATGAAGGTGGCTTCCGGGATCTTGTTGATGATCCCCAAGAGCAGCGCACCAGCCAAGAATACAAAGGAAAATTCTTCAAAATACCAGTCCCCGAAATGGGTGTAATGACCGGCCCCCAACAGATTTCCCACCACCGGCACTTTGGCCAGGGAGGTGAAGGGGAGGTTCACCAGGGTCTTCATGGTGGTCCCGTCAGCGAATTTGATGGAATCCCAGGGCATGTAGCCGCAGATCATGGCCAGGACGATCAGCACCAGGAGACCGATGGACCAAGCCTGCCGGGACGTGATTTCCACTTCTTCCTGTTTTTCTTCTACCAGGGTGTTCACCGGCAGCCCGGCCACAATGGATTTGGAGGGATCCTTCTTCACCCGAGCCGCATACTGGAGCATGTAGGCCAGTGCAACCAGATAAAGGATCACAAAGAGCACCAGCCGAAGGACGATGCCGCTGCCCAAGGAAAGGGATTCATTGCCGATGGCTCCCACCGCAGCCCCCAAGGAGAAGGGATTCACTACGCTGGCCATGTTGCCAGCGGTAGCCCCTACGGTCAGGACCCCGATCCCGGTGACCACATCATAGCCCGCCAGGACGAAAAGAGGCACCACCGCCATGGAATAAGCGGGGATTTCTTCCCACAGCCCATAGACAGCCCCAAAGAGTGCGGAAAAGAAAGTCAGTACCACGATCAAGGTCTTTCCGGTAAAGCGCTTCAGGAGCCAGCCGATCCCGGCCCGCATGGCCCCTACATAGTTCAGCAGGTGGAGGAAGGCCCCTGCCATCAGGAGGGCAAAACAAAGCTGGGCCGCTTTGACGAATCCTTTGGCCGGCGCCATGATGATGTCCCACAGGCCCATGGGCTGCAGTCCCTGCCCGGCCATCACTTTCCCTTTCACCAAGATGGCATCGTAGATGATCTTCTTGGTCCCATGATCATTGACGACCACCGACTGGGGCACGAACCAGGTCAGGATGGCGGTAAAGATCAGGAAAAGGAACACGATGGAATAGGAGCTGAGCATCTTGCTTTTCTTTTTGGGTTGATCCGACATTTTACATTCCTTCTTTCTCCAGTCGCAGGCATGGAAAGGCTGCCGTTTGCATTTGTCCACTATAAAAAAATTATAGCATAGATTTTTGAAAGTTTCGAATCCTCAGTGTATTTCGGTTTGGCTACGTCTGTCCTGCATTTGTCAGGAAAGCCGTATCTTATTTTACATTTTTTCTCTATTTTCTCCCTGTTTCTTCTTTTTATTTGACAGCATGGTGAAATCGTATTATATTTTTATTTATTTACAATAGACATTGTACTGCAGAGAGATAAAAGGAGTCTTTACCATGAACAAAGTCGTAACCGTCAAAAACATCAAGATCGGCGAAGGGATCCCGAAGATTGCCATACCCATTTCCGATTCTGACTATGCAGGAATCAAGAAGTCTGTCAACCTGATTATGAATTCCCCTTGTGATCTCATCGAATGGCGGGGAGATTTCTACAATGATGTCACAGATCCGGAGGTCCGGATCAAACCTCTGACCCTTTTCCGGAACCAGCTCTGGAACCTGCCTGTGCTGTTCACCATACGGACAGATGTGGAAGGGGGAATGATGGAGATCGACACCAAAGACTATACGGATCTGCTCCTGGCCGTCATCGACAGCGGTCTGATCGATATCGTGGATGTAGAGCTCTCCCGAGGGGAAAAGACCGTCCGGACCATCGTCCAAGCAGCCCATGATGCGGGTGTCAAGGTCATGGGTTCCCGGCACAATTTCAAGAATACCCCGGATAAAGATGTGATCATCCGCAGCCTGGTGAAGATGCAGGAACTGGGCTGTGATCTGGTGAAATATGCCGTGATGCCCCAAACGGAACGGGATGTGCTGACCCTCCTGGATACGACCCTGACCATGAAGGAAGAATACAGCGATACTCCGGTGGTCACTATGTCCATGGGACATCTGGGCGTGGTCAGCCGGATCTGTGGTCAGATTTTCGGCTCCGCCATCACTTTCGGCACCGCCGGAAAGGCTTCTGCCCCGGGCCAGCTGCCGGCCAACGGTTTGTCCATCTTTCTGAAGAGCCTATCCTGAAATACCTGTCCTATACCCATAAAAAGACTCCGTCTATAAAAAAGCTCCACGGCCCAGAGGGGTTGGCCGTGGAGCTTTTTTATAGAAATTGGGTGAAGGAAACTTGTTTATTCTTCGTCCATGCCCGGCTTGAAGAAATCTCCGAACAGTTCTTCATTGGAAGGCATGTCATATTTCAAAGGACGGGATACCCAGGTGGTATTCATGTAATGTTTCAGGGAAATGTTTTCAGATACGATGTTGCCGCCCCAGGTGCCGCAGCCCATGGAAGAAGTGGGAGGCATACCGTTCCAGGCAGATCCGGAGTTGCCCCGGTTGTTAGGCTGCCGGACCATGATCCGGGAAACCGGTGCCGCCATGCCCAGACGGTTGATGTGGTCATCATCAAAGGAATAGATGCCGCAGGAATGGCCCTTGCCCCCTACTTCAAAGATGGCCCGCATCATATCCAGGGCATTTTCGAATTCACCCTTGTATTTGAATAGGGTCAGCAGGGTAGTCAGTTTCTCGCTGGAGAAGAAGAACTGTTTCCCAACATGTTCGATCCCGCCGCCAGTCACAGCAATGAACTTCCGGTCCGCCGGAATGGTGAAACCGGCTGCTTCCGCCAGTTTCTGAGGGCTGATGGCAACAGTATCCGGCAGGCGATGGCCGGTTTCGTCCCACATGACCTTCTTGATCTTTTCGGCTTCTTCTTCCGTGGCCAGGTAGGCGCCCTGTTCCACCAGAGCTTTGACGAAACCATCGTACACTTCTTCGGAAATCACCAGGTTCCCGTCGCAGGAGCAGCCAGACCCAAAGTCGGACGTCTTGGAGATCCGGGTATTTTCCGCCGCTTCTTTCTGCCGTTCCGGTGTGTTGCAGGTATTGTCGATGATGACCGTTGCATTGCCTGCCCCGCTGCCGTAAGCCGGTACACCCTGGCTGTAGGCGGCTTTCACCATGGGCCGTCCGCCGGTGGCGATGATCAGATCCGCCCGTTTCATCAGCTCAGCCGATACGGCAATGCTGGGTTTCTCGATACCTTGGAGGATATCCGCCGGAGCCCCCTCCCGGACCAGGGTATCCCGGATGATGTTGATGATCTTGTTGGTCACATTTTTCGCTCTGGGATGGGGAGAAAACACGATGGTATCCCGGCATTTGATGGAGAAGATTACCTGTCCGGCAGGAGTCAGGCAGGGATTGGTGGTCGGCACCAGGGAAGCGATCACGCCCACCGGTTTGGCATATTTCACAATGCCTTTTTCCGGGATCTCTTCAATGATTCCGATGCTGGGATTCCGCAGGCAGTCTCTCAAAATCAGTTTGATCTTGTTCCGTTTGTTCCGTTTGCTGATTTTGTCTCCAAGGCTGGTTTCATCCACTGCTTCGTCGCAGATGGGGCCCCACACCTTCATATCACAGACAGCGGCAGCCACAGCCTGGCACAGCCGGTCCACACGGGCTTGGTCATAGGTCTCGATGATCTTCTGGGCCGCTTTTGCCCGGGCGATCTTTTCCTCCACCATTTTGATTTCTTCAGGGGTTGCTTCTCTCGTTGCCATTCTACTCTCTCCTTTTCTATTTTTATTGGATTTGTGTCATTCCTCTTGCTATTTAGAGTATACTGATAATTAAGGAGAAACTCCAATACATGTTTTCTGGATTCATGATAGAATACTTCTATAGATTCATTGTCCTCTCCCCTGCCCTATGATAGAATACAACCAACAAAGGAGGCAAAAAGCATGACACTGCTGCAGCTATTGTATTTCGAAACCCTTGCCCGGATGCTCCATTATACCCATGCAGCCCAGGAGCTGCACATTTCCCAGCCCAGTCTTTCCTATGCCATGAATGAACTGGAAAAAGAACTGGGTGTCAAACTGTTCCTGCGGGAAAAACGGCACATCGCCCTGACCCCCTACGGCCAGCGTTTCCTTCCCTATGTCCAGAAAGCCCTCAGCTGCCTGGATCAGGGAAAACTCTCCCTTCAGACTATGAAAGGGGAAGAAAAGAACATTCTCCACCTGGGCTATTTCCACTCCATATCCTCATCCTTCGTCCCACCCCTGATCGAAGCCTTCTATCAGGTGCCGGAACACCGCAGGATCCACTTCCAATTCATGGAAGGGACTTCCTATGATATTTATTCCCAAGTAAAAGAAGGAAAACTAGATCTGGGATTTTCCACCCATCACGGGCCGGGTATCCAGACCTGCCTGGTGATGAAACAGCCCCTGTACCTGGTGGTCCCCCTAGAGCATCCCTTGGCCAAGAAAAATTCCGTAACTTTTGGCGATTTCGCCAAAGAGCCCATCATCGGCCTGACCAAAGGCAGCAATCTCCGGGACCAGCTGGACAGGACCTTCCTGGCCCATCACATTGCACCCAATCTGGTATTCGAAGTGCAGGAATGCAATGCTGCCCTCCAATACATCGATCTGAAATTCGGAGTGGGTATCCTGCCGGAAATCCCCACCCTGCATACGGCTCGGGTAGTCGCCCTGCCCATTGCAGAAAAAGAAGCCACCTTCATCCGGAACGTTTTCCTC
Source organism: uncultured bacterium (assembly GCA_905215645.1). Lineage (GTDB taxonomy): Bacteria > Bacillota > Negativicutes > Acidaminococcales > Acidaminococcaceae > Acidaminococcus. The sequence goes on along the minus strand of CAJMQS010000012.1, from coordinate 18,078 downwards.
ATCTGGGATCCGGACAGACCCATGAATCCGGCGGTGGAAGCCGTAAGGGATTTCATCGTGGACCACTACAGCCTGAAGCCCCAGGCAGCAGCAGCCCTTTCTGCTCCAGTTCCTAACTTTGACGGAAAAAGACGTACACCAACGGAAACAGTACCGCCACATAAAGAAGGGTCGTTTCCAGAAAAGCACCCACAGCCAAATCCACATTCAGGTGGAACAGCTGGGATGTGATCACGGCATTGATGGCCACCGGCGCAGAAGCGGCCAGGAAAATGGTCCCCAGGATCACTGGATCCTTCACCACCAGGCTGGAAACTCCATAAATGAAGGACGGCACCAATAGGAACCGGATGGGGATCAGCCCTGCCGCCTGCCGGAGATAGCGGAAAGCCCGGTGGAAATCGATGGTATAGCCCACTGGAGTAAAAGCGATCCAGGCCTGGATATGGACCAGCATCCGAAAAAAATCGGTGATGAAGCCCGGCCTTTCCACCTGGAACAGCTGGAGTCCCAGACCGATGAGCATCCCGACCACCCCCAGCTGCTTCGGGGTAAAGAGCAGTTCCCGAAGGCTGAAATGCAAAGGGGATTCTCCATCCGCCTTCCCTTCCCTGGCTGCGTAATACTGGGCCAAAGGAAAAGCCAGCACCACCATCAAGATATTCTGGGGCACCGCAAAAAGCTGTATATAAGCAAAACTCAATTCTCCATAAAGGATGTAACCGCAGATGCCTGCCAAGGTCCCGATATTGGCCAACATGGCTGCCACCACCAGGGTCCCCTGATCCACAAAAGACATGCAGCGGCAAAGAGGGACCATGGCGCCAGCTGAAAGAAAGGCCACCAGAAGGCTCAGGAAGGGCAGCAGGAGCAGATCTCCCTTCAAGGGCAGGATCCAGAAGCTCAGCAGGTTCATCACTGTGATCAGCACCACCACATTGAACAGCATCATGCCGTTGCACTGGGCCATTGTCATCCACTTCCGGCGCCGGAGGAAATAACCAGCTGCCAGGGGACAGAATACATCGAACAGGACGGTAAAAAGCTGGGAATGGTTCATTTTATCCTTCCCTCCTCATCAAAAAGTTACCCGCATAAAGGTATTTTACTCCTTTATGCGGGTCTTTCGCTCTCTGATTATTTCTTTTCAGGAGTCTGGGTATGATTTTTTCCCTGCCGGGTGGGTACGTCCAGGATCAAGTCGCTGGCTTTCCCGGCCCGGAGCAGATAACTGTCCGTGGGATGGCCCAGGAATGCCGTCACCTTACGGCTGATGGTCATGAGCTGATCCAAATCGATGCCGGTAGCAATCCCCATTTCATCCAACATATGGACCACATCTTCACTGGATACATTCCCAGCCGCTCCCGGTACGAAAGGACATCCCCCGGTACCGGCAAAACTGGTGTCATACTGGGTGAATCCTTCACTGAGCCCGGCCAAGATATTGGCGATTCCCAGCCCTCGGGTGTTATGGAAATGGAGCCACCAGGAACAGTCCGGATATTTGGCCTTCACGGTCCGGCAAATTTCCGCGACCTGGGAAGGATAAGCCATGCCGGAGGCATCGGACAAGCTGATTTCCTGGATCCCCACTTCCCGATACGCCTCGATGATCTTGCATACCACACTCACCGGGATCTCTTTGTCCCAGGGAGAGCCGAAGGCCATGGAAATGGACCCGGAAATCCCGATTCCCGCTTCTTTCGCCCGCTCCACACAGACAGCGAAACGTGCCACACTTTCTGCCGGAGTACAGTTCAGATTGGCCAAATTGTGAGCCACAGAAGCGGATACATTCAGTTTCACTTTTTTGCAGCCGCAGGCAATGGCCCGTTCCACCCCTTTCAGGTTGGCGATGAGAGCCCGGTATTCCACTCCTGGCTTCTGGCGGATTCTCTGGAACACTTGATCCGTATCCGCCACCTGGGGCACCGCTTTGGGGCTCACGAAGCTCCCCACTTCGATGACCGGGAAGCCGGCCGCTGTCAGGTCGTTCACGGCCTGGATCTTCTGTTCCGTGGTCATGATCTTCTTTTCGTTCTGCAGGCCGTCCCGGAGGCCCACTTCGCAGATGCGTACTTGTTTTACATGGGTCAATGCCATCCCGTTCACCTCTTATTTCTTGATGTAGCGGTTCCCCGCTTCCACCAGTTCATCCACATGGACCAGTTTGATGTAGGTCTCGAAATCGATCATATCTCCATCATACCCTTCGGGCGTCCCGTGTTCCCGGATGTAATTCAGGATCCGGAGCTCTGCGGCCACCTGGGCGAACAGCACACTGAAGGGGAAAGTGATGATCTTATACCCCAGTTTCTTCCCACAGTCCTCCGTAGTGAAATCTTTGAAGAAGGGCTGGTTGGGAAAATATCCCAGATGGATGGGACCATGGACCTTTTCCGGCAGACTGACCAAGGCTTCCCGGGATTTGGGCAGGATCTTCACCATGTCCGCGCCCGCATCCAGATACGCATTGGCCCGGTCGACCGCTTCTTCATCCGGTGCATCGGTCCGGGCAATAATCAACAGGTCCGGGTCTTTCCGGGTATCCACGGCTGCCTGGATCTTCCCGCACATTTCATCCACACTGATGACTTCGGTCTTGGACAGGAAGGGGCAGTTGGGAGGCTGCTGCTGGTCTTCGATGAAGAACCCGGCCACTCCGGTCTTTTCATATTCCTTCACGGTCCGGATTACATTCAGGGCATTGCCATAGCCCCCTTCTGCATCGCAGATGATGGGGATATCCACCGCATCTGCCATTTTGCTCAGGATATCCACTGATTCATTGAGCGCCAGGAGACCGGAATCCGGCTGGGCCAGCACCACACCGTGCATCCCATAGCCGGTGGTTCCACAGACCTGGAAGCCCGCTACTTCGATGGCCCGTGCACTCAAGGCATCATAGGCGCAGGGAGCCACCAGATAATCATTTTCGGCCAGCAGACGGCGCAGTTTGGTGGTCATCCGTTCTTTTTTCTTCATGCTCATAGGATACTTGCTCCTTTCATCCAGAAAAGGCTCTGTCCTCCAGGGAAAACAGAGCCTTGCACCTTCTATTATTTTCCCTTGTGGGATTTGGCATGGTTGGGAGCCACGAATTCTCCTCGCTCGTTTTTCACCAGTTTCCCATCTTCCACCAATTTATTGGGGCTGTAGATATCATTGATGTTCCAGCAGCCCGGTGTGGGCACCACGATGTTTTCCATGGGCGCTTCCACCAAGAACGGACGGCCTTCCCGGTTGGCTTTCAGGGCAGCTTCCATGGCCGGCTTGAATTCATCTGCACTGTGGACACAGATGGCTTCCACCCCGTAGGCCCGGGCCACACCAGCCCAGCTGGGGCTGTAAGATTTCCCATCCGGAGTATGGAAAGTGGTCCCGAATTTGGTCCCGTAATTGGCATTTTCCAGCCCAGCGATGGTCCCGAAAGCAGAGTTGTTCATGACCACCCAGGTGCAGGGGATATCTTGTTCCACGGCTGTAGCCAGACAGGTGGGATTCACCCCGAAGCCCCCGTCGCCGGTAAGAGTGATGCAGATCTTGTCCGGAGCCCCCAGCTTCCCGCCCAAGACAGCGGAAGCTCCGAAGCCCATGGTGGCCAGGCCGGAAGAATGGTGGATGGTCCCAGGGACCGTAATGTCATACTGCTGGGCCACCCCATTCTTGTTCCAGCCCACATCTGTGAAGATTTCCGCATCTTCCGGCAGGACTTCCTTCACATCTTTCAAGATCCGCTGAGGCGTCATGGGGAAACGGCCGTCATTGGCAATGGCTTCGTTCTGTTTCTTGAACGCAGCCTTGGCATCCGCAATGGCTTTCCGCAGTTCCGGATGTTTTTTCCCTTCTGGACAGATTTTCTTCACTTCTTCCAGGATCTGCTGGAGTCCCAGTTTCAGATCTCCTACAGCCCCGATGGCTACCGGGTAGTTCCGTCCGATTTCAGCCGGGTCGATATCGATCTGGAGGAATTCCGTATGGTCCGGATCAAAGGTCACTCCCCGATACCAGCTGGAGCTGTCTGCTTCAGCGAACCGGGTCCCCAGACCCAGGATCACATCGGCTTTGGAAGTCAAGGAATGGGTGAACTCCATACCCCAGAAACCGGTCTGCCCGATCATAAGCGGATGGGCATCGCTGATGCAGCCCTGGCCCATGAGAGTCCGGGATACAGGGATATCCAGGAATTCCGCCAAAGCAGCCAGGTCGTCCGAAGCCTGGGCCAGCAGGATCCCGCCGCCGGCATGCATCACCGGATGTTCCGCTGCTACCAGTTTCTCCGCGATGGCTTTGGCTGCAGCCGGATCCAGTGCCGGTTCCATGGTGATATGACTGTCTTTGTAAGTCCGGTCCCAGATATAATCTTCCACTTCCCGGGAGAAGATATCCATAGGTACATCGATGAGCACTGGTCCGGGACGGCCAGATTCTGCCAGTCGGAAGGCCTTGTCCATGATTTCCGCCATGGATTCCGGGTCATCCACCCGCCAAGCCCGTTTCACCACAGGTTCCAGGATCCGGTACTGGGTCCCGTCCCCATGCATGTTCACTTCCTGATGGGGATGCTTGCCAAAATAATAGCTGGGCACATCCCCGGCGATGACCACCATAGGGATGGAATCAAAGGCCGCATTGGCCACCCCGGTGAGCACATTGGTCAGCCCCGGTCCCAGGTGACACAGGACCACGGAAGCTTTGTGGGTCACCCGGGCATAACCGTCCGCTGCCGTGGAGGCCACAGATTCATGCCGATTAGAAATATATTTCACTTTTTTGCTGCGGCTCAGGGCATCCAGCATCCCGATCACTGTATGCCCGCACAGTCCGAACACATATTTTACATCCCGCCGTTCCAGATAATCCACCATCAGATCGGCTACCAGTTTCTTCGTCATTGCATTCCCTCCTGTTTATTCCGTAGGGATAAAATCGATCCCTTTCCGTCGAAAATACTGATTCAGTACGTCTCCGCTGCGGATGACGTAATTCTTGAAATATTCCACGGCTGGAGCCGTATACCGTTCCTGGTTCCACTGGAGGTAGATCCTCCGTTCCCGGATGCCGTCCTCGATGGGGAGGATCTTTGTCCCATAGGGGACTCCCAGCAGGGGATAAGGAACGATGGCCACTCCGTGGCCGGCTGCCACGATTCCATAAAGGATCACATCATTGGGGCTTTCCATGACCAGATTGACCTGGATGCCCCGTTCCTGGAACAGCTGATCCACCTGCTTCCGGATCTGGCCGGAAGCATCGAAGGCAACAAAATCCACACCTTGGAAGTCCTTCATCTTCAGGCTTTTCCGCCGGGCCAAAGGATGGTGTTCCGGCACCAAAGCCACCAAAGGGTGGTTCCCCACATAACAGGCCCCAATCTGGGGGGCATCGATCCGGGTACAGAAGATCAGGTCCACTTTCCCTTCCAGCAGATTTTTCCGCAGGTCATACCAGCCCTGGGAACCGTACTGGAACTGGACCCCCAGCCGGTTGGTCTCGCTCCGGTACCGGATCAACAGATCCGTTGCAAAAGCCTCCACCGAGTAAAATCCTGCACAATTGACACTCCCGGTGTTGGGATTGGTGTATTCCTTCAGGGTATTGATCCCTGATTCCAGGGTATTCAGAGTCCGCAGGGCATAGGGCAGGAACAGTTCGCCTGCCTTGGTCAGCCGGATGTTCCGGCCGTGGGGCTCGAACAGCTTGGTCCCCAGTTCATTTTCCATGTCCCGCATGGCGTGGCTCAGATTGGACTGGCTCACATGGAGGCGATAGGCTGCTTTCGTATAATGTTCCAGTTCCGCGATTGCCGTGAAATAGTACAGCCATTGTAATTGCATAGTGTAGATTCCCCCTAAAGACTGGATATGACAAGATTTACATACATTTTATCATACCCAGTCTTTTTCCGGGGTCAGCCAGGCTTATTTGCTGGCAGCATCCAGTTCCTTGGTCAGCAGGGTCCCCAGGCCGCCAACTTGTTCATCGATCTTTTTGTTCAGTTCCTGTACCCCAGGGAGAGCCAATACCTGATCATAGAAAGATTTTTCATAGGTCACCAGGGTCATTCCCTTCTTTTTCAGGGTTTCCTTATTGTCCTGATCCACTTTGGACAGAGTGGGAGCCAGTTCCTTCAGGGCTTCCTGCACTGCCTGGTTCAGGGCTTTCTGATAGGCAGGGTCCAGGCTGTCATAGGCCTTCTTGTTGATGCAGATTTGGTTGGCATAGAGGATGTGGTTGGTATCTGCCACGTATTTCTGCACTTCATTGAAGTTGGCGGATACAATGGTGTCAGCTGCATTTTCTTCTGCATCCACGGTACCGCTCTGGAGTGCGAAGTACAGTTCCGGCCAAGCCAGTGGAGTGGGATTAGCCCCCAGGGCGGACCAGAAGGCCATGTGGTTCTTGTTGCTCATGGTACGGATCTTCAGCCCTTTGAAATCATCCAGGGTCTTCAGATCCTTGTTGGCAGTGGTCAGCCGGAAGGTAGCGTTCTGGAGGATTCCCAAATAATGGAGCCCGGCCTTTTCATAGGCTCCGGAGAGCTTCTTATGGAATTCCCCATTCCCGTTCAGGACCTTATCGATGGTCTTGCCATCATATTTGGCAAAGGACATGGGCATATCGAAAACGGCGGTTTCCGGGATGATGGCGGTCACCGGTGCCATCTGGCTGACCACGATCTGGATGTCGTTGGATTTCAGCTGTCGGAGCAGGTCTTCGTCCCCGCCCAATTCCGAATTGGGGTGATAATCGATTTTCAGTTTGCCGCCAGTGATCTTGTCCACATTCTTGGCCACCAGTTCTCCGAACCGTTGGCCGGCGGAATCCTTTCCAGCAGAGTCGGCTCCGATCAGTTCCACGGTCTTCAGTTTGGCATATTCACCGCTCCCGGCCGCTTCTTTTTTGGTTTCTTCTCCGCCGCAGCCGGTGAGACCCATGAGCATCAAACCTGCCAGCAAGACACCTGCCGCTTTTTTCCAAGATTTTTTCATGATATTGCCTCCTTTTGATAAAATCTGTATTGGATCGATTTATTTAGCTGCCACTTTCAAAAGCCCGGGCAAATAGGTGGAGATACTGGGCACATAGGTAATGACGAACAGGGCCACCACGAAAGCCAAGATGAAGGGGACGGCTTTTTTCGCCACACTCATGGGCTGCTGTTCCGCAATGTTCCCGGCCACGAACAGATCCAGGCCGAAAGGCGGAGTGGCCAGACCGATGGACAGGCAGCACACCAGCACAACCCCCAGATGGACCGGATCCACACCCAACTTCACGCAGGCCGGCAGCAATACCGGTGCCAGGATGATGATGGCAGGACCCGTATCCATGACCATGCCCAGCAGGAAGAAGAATACCACCAGGACAGTCAGGACTGCAAAGCTGGAATGGAAGTTCCCCAGGATGAAGGTTTCCACCGTCCGGGTAGCCCGGGTCAGGGACAGCACCCGTCCAAAAGCGGTGGCAAAGGCCAAGACGAAAGCCAGACCGCCATAGGTCTTGACAGATTCGCAGAGCATGGGGATCAGTTCGCTGATCTTCATGGTCTTATAGATGAAGAGAGAAACGATCAGGGCATAGAATACGGAAACCGTAGCGGCTTCTGTGGGGGTGGTGAACCCCGTGTAGATGCCCCCCAGGACGATCACCGGGCAGAGCAGCGCCCAGAAACTGTCCTTGAAGAGTTTCAGGAAACCCTGGGCAGCCAGTTCATCCATACGGGCCTTGATCTTCTCTTTGTCTTCCCCGTGTCTGGCACAGTAATAGACTGCATAGACCATCAGTGCCAGGCCGATCAGGATCCCAGGAAATACGCCGCCCAGGAACAGATCCCCAGTGGAGACCCCGGTGGCCAAAGAATACAGGACAAAAGGAATGGAAGGCGGGATGATGACTCCCAGGCCGCCGGCTACGGCGATCAGCCCAGCGCTCCAGGTCCGGTCATAGCCCAGGTCTGTCAGGAAGGGGACGCACATGGCTCCTACGGCAGCCGTGGTAGCCGGGCCGGAACCAGAAATGGCCCCATAGAACAAACAAGTGAGGATCACCGCACAGGGCAGGCCCCCGGTAAAATGGCCGGCAAAATAGGCAAAGAAGTTGAACAGTTTCCGGGAGATTCCCCCTTTGGCCATGATCACGCCCCCCAGGATGAACAGGGGGACAGCCAGGATGGGAGTGGAGTTGGCTCCGGAGAACGTGTTGTTCAGGAGCTGCACCACGGAACCGCCCTTGTGGAGGATCTCGATCGGAGCCACCGACCCCAGGATCATGCTGACACTGATGGGGATGGAAACTGCGATGGCAATCAGGAATACTGCAAATACCATTACCGCTGCCATGGTCAATCATCCCCTTCCTGTGCCATGCTGGCTTCTTTGGCCGCATCCTGCATGGTCTGTTCGATGGTGCTCAGTTCTTTCTTGTGGAAATCCCGGATATGGATCACGATCATCTGGATGCCCCGGATCGTCCCCAGGAAGAAACCGATGACCATGAAAGCATAGACAAAAGCCATGGACCACTGCATGGCCGGAGAGATTTCCCGGCTCCGGGCGATATTGTTATACACCTCGATGGAGTAATATCCCAGGTACGCCATACTGGCCGCCGTAATGACATCCACCGCCAGGTTGATGATTTTCTTCAAAAAATCTGGAAGCAAGTCCTTCAGGACCCCCACCCGCAGCATGTTTTCCATCCGGATGGTATAAGGAAGGGAGATGAATACGCTCCAGATCCACATGAACCGGCAGAATTCTTCAGCCCAGGTCAGGGAGCTCATCCCCGGGATCTTCCGTACAATGACCTGCAGCATGCTGACGCAGGCGATCAGCACCAGCATGATGACCAAAAAGGTCTCTTCCAGGTGTTTGTCCAGCCACCGTATGACTTTCATGATTCTATTGCCTCCTTTGTACTGGTTTATTTCCCTTCATTCCGTTCCGCCAGGATATCCAGCAGTTCCTGCCGCATGGCTTCCACTGGCGCTTTTTGTCCCGTCCACAGCTCGATCTGGGCAGTCCCCTGGTACAGGCTCATGCTCAGGCCGTTCAGGATCCTGCAGCCTGCCGCTTCTGCATTGAGCAGGAACTGGGTCTTTGCCGGATTGTAGCAGGCATCGAAGAAGAACTGGCCCGGTTTGATGTATTCCTTGGGCAAAGGGCTCTTGCCGATACTTTTGCCCATCCCCACCCCGCTGGCATTGAGGACGATGTCACAGGCGGCCAGCTTGGAATAGTCTTCATGGGGAACGAATTCAGCCACCCGACTGAAATTCTTGTTGATATCTTCCACCAGGGATCGAGCGCTGTCTTCGAACAGATCTGTGATGTAGATCTTCGGTGCTCCGTGATAGGCCAGGATGGAACACATGGCCCGACCGGCTCCTCCTCCTCCAAAACAGAAGAACACCTTTTCTTCCACCTTGATGCCGGCTTCCACCAAAGCTTGGTAGAACCCGACCCCATCGGTGTTGTACCCTTTCAGCCTTCCGTCCGGCAGCTTCACCACTGTATTGCTGGACCCCATCTTGGCACACAGGGGATCCAGTTCATCCAGGTATTCCAAAACTTTCACCTTGTTGGGCTTGGTCACGGCAAATCCGGCAAAAGGCATGTAACGCAGTCCGTTGACGATGTCCCCCAGATGCTCATTCCCTGCGACAGTATAGAAATAGACCAGGTTGAGTCCAGCTGCTTCGTATCCTTTGTTCTGCATCCGAGCTGCAAAAGACTGAGCCAGAGGATCTCCAATCAGTGTAATCATGCGGGTTTCAATATCCGGTATCATATGCATTCCATTCCTTTCTGTACAAATATTACTGGTCGACCAGCTGAAGTACTTCTTTGGCATGGGCCAAGCATCTTTCCACATGGCCCATAGCACCGTATCGATGGATGTAGTCCTCATTGGGGAGTTCGATGGAACAGGGATTTTTGGGGAGCGCCTTGAGGATCGGCACCAGCGGGATGGCCCCTAATCCTGGGTATTCCCTCCTAGCCCGCATGGTTTCCGTCCGGTCCCGGAGATAATGATCCTTGGGACAATCACAAAGATGGATCAGGCCGAACCGTTCCGGCGCAATGGCTTGGATGGCCTCCGGAGTATCCTGGGCCCAGAACACATAGAGCATATCCAGGAACAGTTTCAGGTTCGGTGCCTGGACTTTTTCCTGGAGCCGGGCCACTCCCGCCAAATCGTGGATGGCAGAAGAAGCGGGATATTCCAGGTTCACATTCATTCCGAACTCCTTTGCCTGTTCACAGATTTTTCCAAAAGCTTCTACGGCAAATTCCTGGTTTTCCGTCCAGCAGCTGGAAAGGATATCTGTCGCCCCCAGCTCTGCTCCTTTTTCAAAGACTTCCCGATAGTCCAGCGGCAGATCCTCCCGGACCCGGACCAACTCGATATCCAGTACCTTCATACCTGTTTCCTGAAGGGTCCTGCGGATCTCTGCAAACAGGTCCTTTTCCCGGATCAGATCATTCTGGGGTTCCCCCTGCTGCCCCATGGGAATCGTCCGGAGGCTTACGGTATCATAACCGGCTTCGGCAGCCATCCGGATCTGATCCACTGCTTCGATTCCAGGGACCGTCAAATACGCCAACGAGAATTTTCGTGCCATCAGTTTTCCCCCTTTAGCAAAGTCCTTGCAAGACTATATCTACAACTTGGAATTATCAGTTTTTTCTGGATGGATGTATCCTTTTTTCTTCTTCCTACATTCCTGTCCTGTGTTGGATTCCGTTGGAATTATTGCTAAAATCAGTATCTTCAGTTCTTTTTACGATTTCATTATAGCCTGCGTCCATATCTGAATCTAATGGTACTTATGCATATACTGATGAAGGAATTTCATATATCGCCAGTATTATAGAGCTGTTCTATAGATAGTCTTCCCGATTTCCGGGAAACTCTAGTGCTGATGCGCTTCTTTCTTTTTCTCTCCCAGTTCGGCCATTCCTTTATAGTTTTTTTCGATAAAAAAAGTCCTTTTCAGGAGGAGCATTGTCCCCTGAAAAGGATTTTTTCTTATAAAATATGGAAAATCAATCCACGAAAATTCCGAACGATAATAATCTATTCAGCTAAATCAAAAGGAGAATCATGAAAAAAATTCACATTTCATCCTTGCAGCCGAGTGAACTGCTTTATTTCCCCAGCTCTTCCATCATCAGCGTCCCCATCCCTCCGGCCTGAGCATCTATTGTTTTGTACAGTTCCTGGACTGCCGGCTGTTTCCGGACCGTTTCGTAGAATTCTGGCGGATAAGTCACCAGGGTCATCCCCTTCTGCTGGAGTTTTTCCTTGCAGTCCCGGTCCACCTGGACCAAAGTCGGTGCCAGTTCTCCCATAGCTTCCTGTACAGCTTCTTCCAAGACTTTTTGATAAGGTTCCGGCAAACTGTCATAGGCTTTTTTATTCAGGACCATTTCGTTGGCATAAAGGATCACATTGGTTTCCGACACATATTTCTGGACTTCGTTGAAATTGGCAGAAAGGATGCTGTCCGCCGCATTCTCTTCCGCATCCACGATTCCGCTCTGGAGGGAAAAATACAGTTCCGGCCAGGCCAGAGGCGTTGGATTGGCCCCCAGGGCGGACCAGAAGGCCATGTGGTTCCGGTTGCTCATGGTGCGGATCTTCAGTCCCCGGAAATCTCCCAGGGCTTTCACAGGCCGATTGGAAGTCATCAGCCGGTAGGTTCCGTTCTGAAGCGTCCCCATGTAATGGAGCCCAGCCCGGTCGTAGGCTTCTGCCAGTTTTTGCCGGAAAGGCCCGTCACCATTGAGCACCCGATCGATGGTCTTCCCATCGTAGGGAGCAAAGACCATAGGCAAATCGAACACCGCTCCTTCCGGCACAAAAGCTGTCACCGGTGCCATCTGGCCCACCACCAGCTGGATATCGTTGGCCCGGAGCTGCCGGAGCAGGTCTTCGTCCCCGCCCAGTTCTGCATTGGGATGGTAGTCGATGGTCAATTGGCCGCCGGTCCGCTCTGCCACCTTTTGGGCCACCCGTTCTCCGAACCGCTGTCCCACCGATCCCTTGCCGGAGGAATCTCCTCCCACCAGCACCACTTTGGGCAGATTGGCATAAGGGCCTGCGCCTTTCCCCTGGTTGTCTGCAGCCGGTTTGCTAGAGCAGCCAGCGGCTCCCAGAAAGAGCACGGCCCCCAGACAGGCTGCAGCCATTTTTCTCCACAATGTATGCATAGCTGTCCCCTTCTTTCTTACCACAGTGCCGGCAGGAAGGTGGAAAGACCCGGGATATAGGTGATTCCCACCAAAGCCGCCAGAAAGGCACAGATGAAAGGTACGGACTTCCGGGCCACGCTCATGGGCTGCTGCCCTGCAATATTTCCCGCCACGAACAGATCCAGTCCAAAAGGCGGCGTAGCCAGGCCGATGGACAGGCAGCACACCAGCACCACTCCCAGATGGATAGGATCCACTCCCAATTTTTTGCAGGCTGGGAGCAGCACCGGCACCAAGATGATGATGGCTGGCCCTGTATCCATCACCATGCCCAGGAGCAGGAAGATCACCACCAGCACGGTCAGTACGGCCACTCCAGAAGTGAAATTCCCAAGAATGAAACTTTCCACCACTTTGGTGGCCCGGGTCATGGACAGCACCCGGCCAAAGGCTGTGGCAAACGCCAAGACAAAGGCCAATCCTCCATAAGTCCGGACCGATTCCCGGAGCATGGGCAGGATATCCCCGAAGGTCATGGTCTTATACACAAAAAGAGACACCAGCAGGGCATAGAATACGGATACCGCTGCTGCTTCCGTGGGGGTGGTGAAGCCGGTGTAAATTCCCCCCAGGACGATTACCGGACATAGGAGAGCCCAGAAACTGTCCCGGAATAACTGAAAAAAGCCCAGCCGGGATAGTTCTGCCATCCGTTCCCGGACCTTTTCCTTATCTTCCCCGTTCCGGAGACAGTGGAGCACTGCATAGACCATCAATGCCAAGCCCACCAGGAGGCCAGGGATGATCCCCGCCAAGAACAATTTCCCAGTAGATACCCCTGTTGCCAGGGAATAGAGCACAAAGGGAATGGAGGGCGGGATGATGACCCCCAGGCCTCCTGCCACCGCCACCAGCCCAGCACTCCAGGTTTTATCATAGCCCAGTTCCGTCAAAAAAGGTACGCACATGGCTCCTACCGCAGCAGTGGTAGCCGGACCGGAACCGGAAATAGCCCCGTAGAACAGACAGGTGAGGATCACTGCACAGGGAAGTCCTCCAGGGATCCGTCCGGCAAAAAAGGCGAAGAAATTGAACAGTTTCCGGGAAATCCCGCCCTTAGCCATGATCACACCCCCCAGGATGAACAGGGGTACCGCCAGGATGGGGGTGGAATTGGCTCCGGAAAAAGCATTGTGCAGCACTTGGCCCATGGTGCCACCCTGGTGGAACAGGGCAATAGGAGCCGTGGCTCCCAGGATCATGCTGATCCCGATGGGCAGGGATAGGGCAATGGCCAGCAGAAATACAGAAAAAATCAGTACAGCGGACAAAATCAGTCATCCCCTTCCCGCGCCAAAGCGGCTTCTTCAGCCGCATCCTGAAAAGTCTGTTCCAGAGTGGACAATTCCTTTTCTTGGAGATGCTGGACATGGAGCCAGATCATCTGGATGGCCCGCACCGCTGCCAGGAAGAACCCCAGCACCATGAAGCCGTACACAAAGGCCATGGGCCACTGCATGGCCGGAGAAATTTCATGGCTTTCAGCAATCACCGAAACCACTTTCACTCCATACAGGCCCAGGACTCCCATACAGCCCAGGGTAATGGCGTCCACCGCCAAGTTCAGCACCTTTCGGAGGGTTTCCGGAAGAAGGTCCTTCAGTACCCCCACCCGGAGCATGCTGTCCATCCGGATGGTATAGGGCAGGGATAGAAAAACGCTCCAGATCCATAGGAACCGGCATAGTTCTTCTGCCCAGGTGAGAGATGCCATGCCCGGGATTTTCCGGACAATGACCTGCAGCATGGTGATACCGGCGATAAGGACCAGCATCACCATCAAAAAGGTCTCTTCCAAGTGCAGATCCAGCCAGTGGATCAGAGCGTTCAAAAAGTTGTTGTGTTTTGCCTTGCTGCTTTCCTTCAGATTTTCCATCGTGAACCTCTCCATTCTACTTTCCTACGTTGGAGCAAGAGCCTTACTCCTGCCGCTTCTTTTCTGCCAGGATCTTCTCCAGTTCCTGGCGCATGGCTTCTACCGGAGCCTCCTGCCCTGACCACAGTTCCACCTGGGCCGTTCCCTGGTACAGGCTCATAGTCAGCCCGTTCAGTACCGGGCACCCAGCTTTTTCCGCGTTTTCCAGGAACCGGGTCCGGGCGGGATTGTAACAGGCATCGAAATAAAACTGGCCGGGCCGGATGTATTCCGGAGGCAGCGGAGTCTGGCCGATGCTCTTCCCCATCCCTACGCCGCTGGCATTGATTACGGCATTCGCTTCCTTTACCCGAGAAAAATCCCCATAGGGGACGGCTTCCGCCACCGGAGCAAAATTCTTGTTGATGTCCGTCACCAGGCTCCGGGCGCTTTCTTCCGCCAGGTCCGTAATCAGGATCCGGCCGGCGCCATGATAAGCCAGAGCCGAACAGATAGCCCGGCCGGCACCCCCGCTGCCAATACAGAAAAAGGTCTTTTCCTTGACGCTGACCCTGGCTTCGTCCAAGGCCCGAGAGAAGCCCACTCCGTCTGTATTGTATCCTTTCAGACGGCCGTCCGGCAGTTTCACCACCGTGTTGCTGGAACCCATTTTGGCACACAGGGGATCCAGTTCGTCCAGGTATTCCAAGACTTTGACTTTGTTGGGTTTGGTCACGGCAAACCCTGCAAAGGGCATGTGCCGCAGCCCCTGGATGATCTCTCCCAGGTGTTCCGGGCCGGTCACTGTATAGAAATACACCAGATCCAGCCCTGCCGCCTCATACCCTCGGTTCTGCATCCGGGCTGCAAAGGACTGGGCCAAGGGATCTCCCAGCAAGGTTATGAAACGGGTATGGATATCGATATGCATTTTCTACCATCCTACTTTCCTGCAATGCAGGACACATCCCGCATTTTGTATACATTCATGATGTTTTCCATTTTAGGCCTGTAATGCTGTTTTGTCAATGACTTCCCCTACAGCATCCCGCCCATCCGGATGTACAGATAGAACAGGGGAACCACCAGGACGATGTAGGAAGCCGTGGTAAGGATGAAAGAGGCCACGGTCAGATCCACATCCAACTGGAACAAAGTGGACGTAACCACTGCATTGATGGCCACAGGAGCCGCCGCATCCAGCAGGATGGTCCCCAGGAGCTCCTGGCTGGTGAAATGCAGCCGAGCAAGGCCATAGATCAAGGCAGGCACCACTAGGAACTTCAGAGGGAGCATCCCCAGGATTTTACAGTAATAGTTCCGGGCCTCTCCGAAATCCAGCTGATACCCCACCGGAAGGAACGCAATCCAGGCCCGCACGTGAATCAGGACAGGGAACAGCTGTTTCAGAAATTCCGGTTCCGGGACCGCCTGCCAGTGGAGCCACAAGCCTGCTGCCATCCCCAGGACGCCCAGCTGTTTGGGAGTCAGGAGCACCTTGCGGAAACTGAAATGGAACTCAGACCCCGCTTTTTTCTGGAGGTAGCGGTTCCGGTAATATTGGGCCAGGGGAAAGGCAAATACCACCATCAGGATATTTTGGGGAGTGGCAAAAAGCTGGGTATAAGCAAAACCCGCCTGTCCGAAGATCATGTAGGAGGCCAGCCCTGCCATGGTCCCGATATTGCTGAGCATGCTGGCCATCACATAGCTGCCCTTCTGCAGATCATCTGTCATGTGCCGAGCAAAGAAAACTGCTGCCAGTCCGCCGGAAAGGAACGCGGTGAGGAGGCTCAGGGCCGGGATCAAGATCAGGGCCCAGTCGATGGGCAGCAGCCAAAAGCTGAGCAGGTTCATGGTGGTAAGGAGACCGATTACATTGACCAGCATCAGGAACCGGCACCCCCGGTCATCCATCCATCCCCTGTGCCGGAGAAGGAAGCCCAAAGACAGCGGACAAAGTACATCCACCAGCAGCTGGATGATTTTCTCGATTCCCATAGGCTTTCCCTTCTTTCTCCATTTACAATATCACTATTATAACACAGTCTATTTTCTTTAATTGACCTATTTTCTGGCAAAAAGCCAGGAAATGGAAAAGGACATAAAAAAAAGCCCTTGAAAAACAAGGGCCAAATGAGGGGCAACTTTAACTTACAAACTGATTATAACACTCATGTATACATTATGCAAGATATTTTCAGTTTTTTCATAGTAATTTTATTTGTCGATTAATTCATAGAATGTTGGTAGGGTAAAAATGGGGGTGTTGCACAGGACGTGCAACCTCCCCCCTATTTCCCATAATCCCGTCCCACATAGATCACTGCATCGCCGCTTCCGGGGCTTACTGCCCCTTGGAGCAGGAGATAATCAAAAGGCAGGTTGGCTGCCCGTTCTTCTGCTTCCCGGCTGCCAGCGTTGATCAGCACCTGGGTCCGTTCCATAGGACTGCCCGTGGTCACACTGACCACGGTGAAGCCCACTGCCCGGGCATCTCCTGCTGCCAAGGCACCTGCCTGGGGATTGCCGCTGCAGTTGACGATGGAGGCCCGGAGGGCCTTTTTCCGGGGAGCCGGCAAGCTCTTGCTGCCGCCGGGTCTCTGGATTCCCATTCCGTTTTGTCCCGGATTCCCGGTGCCCCCTTTCTCCCGATCCATCTTCCGGGACTGCTCCACTGCTTTTTTCAGTTCCTGGTTCTGGACCTTGATCTGTCGCTTCTCTCCGTTGCCGGCAACGCTGTTGGTCCCCAGGAGCGCATCGTATTTTTTCTTGGCGATCTGGACTGCCAGTTTGTAGCTTTCTCCCGGCTGCACCCCCTGAAACTGGGCCACCTGCTGCCGCAGAGCCATCATATTGGGGATCCAGTAGCTGATATCGTCCAGATAGGCAGGACTTCCCTGTACCATAGCCGTTTCCAGCTGGGAAGTCCCGGAAACGTTCTTGGCGAAAGTCATTAGGAGAGAAGCCAGGTCCGTCACCGAAAGATCTGTTTCGATGCTCTGGTAGAGAGTCCTGGCGATTTCCGGTGCCCGGGTCAGGAGGCTGGTGGAGCGGAGCTTGGCAAAAACGGCCTTCATGAACTTCTGCTGCCGGGCCACCCTTCCGATGTCTCCCTCTTCATCCCGGTAACGGACATACTGGATGGCTGTGGTCCCGTCCATATGCTGCCTGCCTGGCTGGAGATTGATCACCAGGCCGTTTTCCCCATCGTAAGGGTCCGCATACTGCATGGTTTTTTCCACATCGATATCCACCCCGCCAATGGCGTCCACCAGTTTGATGAATCCCTGGAAATCTACCAGCACATAATTGTTGATCTGGATCCCCAGGAAATTTTCCAGGGTCTTCCGGCTCAAATCATGGCCTCCGTAGGCATAGGCATGGTTCACCTTATCCCAGCCGTGTCCGGGAATGGAGACTAGGGTATCCCGGGGCACCGACAAAAGGGCCGCCTGGTTCCGGGAAGTATCCAGCATGGTGACAAAGAGGGTATCCGAACGGCCGGTATCTCCGCTCCGCCGATCCACCCCCAGGACCATGATGTTCCGTTTGCCATGGAGCTGGGCCACTTGGGCAGGGTTTTCCGGTTTCTCCGGACGCAGGAGGAAAAAGCCTGCAACGGCCACTAGAAAAGCGGTGATGCCTGCGATGAGCACTTTATATTTTGCCAGCATGATGGATCTCCTTTAAGCATTACATTTTACGAGTCATTTCTTCTTTGATCATTATTATACCGTAAAAAGGAGATTGCTGCATTAGAAAAAGGGGGGCTGTTGCATGAGCAACAGCCCGTCATACGTCATAGGTCATACGCCGATGGAAGCCAGCTCTACTGGCTTCGAATTTAAGAAAATCAGTTGAACGTTATAGCGTTTTTAAAATTTCAAAATCAATTTGGGAAAATTATACTGTACCCATAAGTGTGGACACTTTTCAAGAGTCACCCTTACCCAAAAA
>CAJMQS010000011.1 GCA_905215645.1 uncultured bacterium | reverse complement strand
CGGTGGTGGGGATGGCATTGTGAGCCCCATCTGTCTCGATTTCCGTGCAGGAGACTACCACTGGATGCATGGGCGGTGCATTCCGGCTGACAATGGTCTGAAGTGCCAGATAAATTTCTGCAAAAGAAGCCAGTGGGTCATTTCCTTCGTGGGGAGAAGAAGCATGGCCCCCTTTTCCAGTGATGGTGAAGGAAAAATCATCTTCGCTGGCAGCCATGCCCCCCACCCGGGTAGAAAGGGTCCCGGCCGGCAGGAAAGGCGCATTGTGGAGGCCATAGATTTCATCCATGGGGAACCGTTCGAACAGCCCGTCATCGATCATGGCCTGGGCACCCCGACCCGGTTCTTCTGCCGGCTGAAAGATAAAGCGGACCGTGCCATTGAAATTTTTCCGATCCGCCAGCAGTTTGGCCGCTCCCAACAGCATCACCGTATGGCCGTCATGACCGCAGCCATGCATTTTCCCCGGACACAGGGAGATATGGTCATGGCAGCTCCGTTCTGTGATATCCAGAGCATCCATATCCGCCCGGATGCCGATACAACCTCCGCCATTCCTGCACCGGAGAGTGCCTACCACTCCGGTCCTGCCGATGCCTTCTTCTACCTGGATCCCCCAGGCCCGCATCTGTTCTGCAGCCAGCTGGGGAGCCGTTTTCTCCTCAAAGGCTGTTTCCGGATGCTGATGGAGATAATGACGCCAAGCCGTCAGCTGTTCTTCAAAATCCATTTCAATCCCATCCTTTCTTTGTCAGTCAAGATCTTCTTCATCCACTTGATGGGTAAAATCCCACACCGGCCGAGCGCCAGCTTCTTTTTTGGCACTCCATTGTCCGGCATAGTCTTTCAGGGCCAAGACCACATATCTGGAAAGTCTCAGCAATGCAATCACATTGAAGAATACCATGAAGGCGCTGGCAAAATCCACCAGATCCCACACCATAGGAACTGGAGCCACCGCACCAGCAATGATGATGGCGCAGCACAGCACCCGATAGATCGTGACAGCTTGGGGCTTCTTCACAAGGATCATCAAATTTACTTCTCCATAATAAATATCTGCCAGCAGAGTGGTGAAACCGAACAAGAACATAGCTAGGAACACAACCCACCGGCCTATGCTTCCCAGATTGCTTTCAAAGGCCAGCTGGGTCAGCGCAATTCCCGTTTCCCCCGTACCCAGCTGATTGGAAAGCAGGATACAGAAAGCTGTACAGCTGCAGATAATGATGGTGGTAATGAAAGTCCCCAACATGGCGGCAAAGCCTTGGTTCACCGGATGAGGCACTACAGCTGTAGCATGCATGGTAGGTGCTGTACCGTTGCCTGCATCATTGGAAAACAATCCCCGAGCCACTCCGTACCGAAAAGCCTGCTGCACTGAATAGCCCGCCACACCTCCTGCAGCTGCCTGGCCGGAAACGGCCCCTGTGAAAATCTGCCGGAGCATTTCCGGAAGCATGGAAGCATGGACCACCATCACCCAGATGGCCATAAGCAGGTATCCCAGAGCCATAAAGGGCACGATGTAGGATGCCACTTCTGACAGCCGCTTGATGCCTCCAAAGATGACCAAGGCTACTAGGATCAGCAACAGGATGCCGGCTGCCAGAGGAGAGACCGGTGCCACCCCTGTGAGAGCTACAGAAATAGAATTGCTCTGGATCATGCAGTAGAAGAACCCGATGCCCACCAAGATGCTGATAGAATACAGGATGGACAACACCTTGCTGTGAAGCCCTTTTTCCATATAATAAGCCGGTCCGCCCCGATAGGTCCCATCTGGATTCTTTACCCGGAACAGCTGGGCCAGCACCGCTTCCGCAAAGCTGATGGGCATTCCCAGCACGGCCGTCACCCACATCCAAAAGATAGCTCCCGGACCGCCGGAAGCCAGGGCTGTGGCCACGCCCACCAGGGATCCAGTCCCTACCTGTCCTCCCACAGCGGCACACAGAGCTCCGAATCCCGACACACTTCCCTCGGCCTTTTCATTGCCTTTCATACTGCAGGCCAGATTGCCGAACAGCCGGGTGAAGTAGCGGAATTGGGGAAAACGCAGCTGCAGCGTGAAAAATACCCCTGTCAGGAGCAGGATGCCCGCTACCAGCCAGCCCCAAAACACGTTGTTCATTGCGCGGATGATTTCCATAAGGTATATCCCCCCTTCCTTATGCCCCGATCATTTCCCGCACCACGTCCAAGAACACATTGGCCCCGTTGATGCAGGCTTGGTCCGGGGTGTATTCGGCCGGATTGTGGCTGATGCCTTTGACGCTGGGTACAAAGATCATGGCGGTGGGACAGATCCGAGCCATCATCTGGGCGTCCTGACCGGCTCCGGACACCATCCGGCGGCATTTCAAGTTCCGGGCAGCAGCGGCTTTTTCCACCTTTTGGCAGATTCCTTCATCAAAGGGCACCGGATCGAAACAGGTCATCCGTTTGGCGGTGATTTCCACGCCCTCTTCCTGGGCCAGCTGTTCCAGATAGGCAGCCAGGATTTCTTCATCTCCGTCCAGTCTTGCCTTGTCCGGATTCCGCAGGTCGATGGTGAATTTCGCCTCACTGGGGATCACGTTCACCGCATTGGGCTGGTAGGCCATGGTACCGATGGTGCACACCCCGCCGGATTTTTCCACCATCTGCCGGCAGAACACATTGACTTTGGCCGCAGCCAGGCCCGCATCGTGGCGGAGCCGTGTAGGCGTAGTCCCTGCATGGTTGGCCGCTCCTTTGATGGTCACTTGCTGCCAGTGGATGCCCTGGAGATTTTCTACCGCTCCGATATCATACCCTTCCACATCCATGATGGGTCCCTGTTCGATGTGGAGTTCCAGAAAGGCAAAAGGTTTCAGGAACCCGGGATCAACGGTTCCTTCGTACCCGATCCGTTTCAGTTCTTCCCCCAGGATGGTCCCATCCGTGCCTACAGAAGCCAGGGCTTCCTCGCAGGAAAGTCCCCCGGCATACACCAGGCTGCCCATCATATCAGGCGAATACCGGACCCCTTCTTCGTTGGTGAACACGCCCACCACAAGAGGATGTTTGGGACGGGCCCCTTGTTCCTGGAGAGTTTGGCACAGTTCGATGCCAGCTAGTACTCCCAGACAGCCGTCATACTGACCGGCATTGATCACCGTATCGATGTGGGACCCTACCATCATCGGCGCCCGGTCTTTGTTTTCCGGGGTTTCCCAGATGCCGAAGATGTTCCCGATCCGGTCCACCACTACCTGGAGACCGGCTTCCTTCATCCAGGCTGCTACCTGATCCCGGCCCTGCCGATTGGTATCACTGGCCGCCAGGCGGATCCGCCTGCCATCCTCTCCAATACCGATTTTTCCCAAAGTATTGATATGTTCCATCAGACGCTTTCCATTGATTTCCATACTGTATACCTCCTTGGATTCCCTTTTTTGATGGTTTCATTATAAGAAATCCCCGAAAAGGATTCTATGCGAATCCTGATGAAAAATATCATTAAATTGCGTTTTTTGAAAAATCTGTTATACTGGAACCAAATCCATCTTCTTCAGACGAAAGGAGTTTCTCCATGCAGGTCACCAACATCCCAGTGGATGCCAGAAATCGGGAATCCACCCGCCACGGGACCCATGGATTTCCCATGGCTGTCTACAATTCCATCCTAAGCCGCAATGTACTGGGTTATACCCGGCTCCACTGGCATGAAGAACTGCAGTTCTGTGCCGTAGTCCAGGGTACTGTGACTTTTTCCGTCAACGAAGCCAGCTGGCGGCTCGAGACCGGAGACGGCATCTTCATCAACAGCGGTTATCTCCACATGACACGTCCCCTGGGAAATCCGGATGCAGGCTACATTTGCCTGGATATCCATCCTCGGCTGCTCTGCGGATTCCCCGGCTCCGTACTGGAACAAGACTATGTGCTTCCGGCCCTCTCAGATCCTGTACTGACTGCCCGGCCCCTGTATCAAAAGGACCCTTGGCAGGCGGATGTACTCCAGAAGATCTGTGAAATCTACCAGGAAAGTGAAACAAAAAGACCGGGCTGGGAACTTTTTGCCACAGCCCGGCTCTATGAAATTTTCGCCGCCGTCCTCTGCCACCAGCCATCGGATGAGTTCCGGACACGGAAATGGTCCCAGGCCAATACCGTGGCCCAGCGGATCCTCAGCTACCTGACAGCCCATTATGGGGAAAAAATTACCTTGGCTCAAATAGCCGCTTATGCCTCTTATACGGAAAGCGAATGCTGCCGCATCTTCAAACGGTTCACGGGAGAACCCATCTTTGCCTACCTCCGGGAACTGCGCTTGGAACAGAGCATCCGGCTGCTGGATTCCACCGACCAGTCCATCAGTGAAATTGGAGAAATCTGCGGATTCCGCTCACCCAGTTACTACATAGAAGCCTTCCGCCAGCAGTTCCACTGTACGCCCTTCCAGTACAGGAAGAAAAAGCGGACTTGACTCTTCACTCTTCACTCTTCTCTGCTTCCGCCTCCTGTTCCGGACAGGTGATATCGATGAGGAGTTCGATCATGTGGTGGAGGAGACGGACTTCTTCGGTATTGGCGGCTTTGTAATACATTTCTTTCCCGGCCCGGCGGCTGGTGATGAGGCCGTTTTCCCGAAGAATCTTCAAATGATGGGACAGAGCTGGACTGCTCATGTGCATCAGTGCTGACAGGTTGATGACGCATTCTTCCATATGGCACAAAAACCAGAACAGTTTGATCCGATTGGCATCTGCCAGGCTGCTGAACAGCCCGGACACCGCAGAAAAGTTGGCATTTTCCGGCAAGTCTTTCAAGATATAATTGATATTTTCTCCATGATTGTGGGGCAGCTGATTTTCAGCCATGACAATCCCTCCAATAGTCGTTGTTGTTTTTATTATACCACAAAAGGGGATGCCGCTTACGCAGCACCCCCTTTTATAGTGAGCCGCAAAGCGGCTCACGCATCCGACCGTGCAAATCCGTTCTTCATCCCGTTGCTGGCAGCGTAGAGCACCTGACCCAGGACTTTTTGGGTCTCTTCTTTAGCCATAGCGGCCATTTTTTCGTTCCTTGCTTCCAAGTACAGATTCGGATTTTCCCCAGTTTCTCCCCGGTCCCCTTCCTTCAGCAGGGCATGAGCCCGGGCAGCCACTTTGTTCTGGTACCGTTCGATCAGGTTGGCACAGGCTCCGAAATGGGCATCGGCCAAGGCCCCGATGAGACGGTTAGCCCAATAGAACTGATTGGAATCCGGTTCTTCGTCCGTCACCGCCAGATACTCCGGAGTCCTGTCCACATTGGTATAAAATGGTACAAAGGCATTGAACACGTTGCACCCTTCGGCGATCCATTCCACCGCCCGCCGGTCTTCCGGCAGGTCCGGCCGCAGCTGGGTGAGGGCCAGGAAATTGGTCCGGTTGATGCCGATGGGACGGTATTTTCCTCGAAGGCTCCCATCCCCCTTGTGGCCGTAGGGGTCGTAAGGAGTCCCCTGGTAGTGGCTGCTGAGGATGTATTTCACATCTTCCACCGTCACCTTCCGGTCCGGTTCCACGGACCAAGGCAGGTCGTCATCTTCCGGATGGAAAGGGACTTCCGTGCCTTCCCACTGGATGCTGAAGGGAATCAGGCACCGGAGCATGTACCAGGCTCGAGGGGTATTATAAGTATGGTCCGCATCATCGTGGCTGCCAAAGGCAGACCGGCAGTCAAAAGCCGTATCTTCCGTCACCGGGCCTTCCCGGTCATCTGCCAGGGTCAAGTCCAGATGGTTTTCTTCAATAAAGGCTGCCAGATCCCGGGAGCACAGGTTGTCCTTCCCCGCTCCCAGGGCATCTGCCAGATCCAGGAAATCGATGCCCTGCTGGTTGGGCATCACCACCGCCTCATCATCAGGCACCCGCTTGGCAATCCAGTGATGGCCGCCGATGCTTTCCAGCCACCAGACTTCGTCCACATCCTGGAACCCGATGCCGTTCATTTCATAGGTGCCGTACTGTTCCAACAGGCTTCCCAGACGCAGTACCCCTTCCCGAGCGGACCGGATGTAGGGCAGTACCAAGGTCAAAAGGTCCTCTTCTCCAATGCCTCCTGGCACCAGGGGATCGGCCCCCAAGACCCGGGGATTGGAGGTGATGGTCTCGGTCTCCGTCATAGCCACATTGGCGGCGTTGATCCCCGCTTCCCCCCAGATTCCTTCCGTGGCCTGGGCATTGGGCATGGCCGTATACCGGAGGGGATTGTCCGGCAGATCGATTTCCACCTGGGAAATCACGCTCTTATAATGCCGGGGCTGATCCTCTGGCTGGACCACGATGAATCTCTTGGAAGTGAACTTCCCAGAAGGAGAATCTTCGTTCCGGGCCATCATGGTGGATCCGTCAACGGTTGCATTCTTTCCTACTAATAATGTGGTACAAGGCATTGTCCCGTCTCCTTTCATATACAGGAGAGGCTGCCGCATCTGCAGCAGCCTCCTTTTTTATTTTCTCTTCATCCCAGTGAACATGGTCATGGCAAAGGCAAAGACCGTGGCCCAGGCCCAGAATTTATGCTGTTTCATGGATGGATACCCCCTTGCAGGTCCTTCCCTGCCGCTTTTTCTTTATTATACCAAGCTAACCTGGGGAATGCAATCTTACAGAACTTTACAAAGTACTGCCATAAATTACATCATTTTTACTTATGGACTGCGAAACCTTTACCTTATTTTCATATACTGATTTTGTTTCCAAACAAATCATTGTAATGACTGATAGGGAGGTAACGGAATGAACTGGAAAAAAACGATGGCGCTGGCCTTGGCTGGGGTCCTTTCCCTGGGGGTACTGGGGTGCGGAAGCAGCACTGGATCCAAGAGTGCTGACAAGAAAGTGAAAATCGAATACTGGCATGTGGCTTCTGAAAGCTTCGGAGGCGCTACGGTGAAACAGCTGGTGGATGAATTCAACAAATCCCATCCGAATATCGAAGTCACCGCCAAATACAATCCGGACATGTACAAGGGCCTGACCCAGAATCTCCAGGCGGCCATGGCTTCCGGCAAGAATCCGGACGTGGTCCAGATGGGTTACAGCTATCTGAACTATGCCAATGACAACCTGAAGTACACTGATCTGAACGACCTGGCCAAACAAGACGACAAGGACAAGAACTTCCTGAAGGACAACTTCCTGCCCAACGTGCTGGCTCTGGCCCAGACCGAAGACGGCAAACAGATCGGTCTTCCCTATTCCGTTTCTGTTCCCGTACTCTACATCAACCCGGATCTGTTCAAACAAGCTGGCCTGGATCCGGACAACCCTCCCAAGACCTGGGATGAAGTGAAGAAAGCAGCGGAAACCATCAAAGCCAAGACGGGGAACGCCGGGTTCTTCATGCAGGAATATGCGGATAACTGGGCCCAGCAGGCTCTGATCGAATCCAACGGCGGAGCCATGCTGAAAAAAGAAAACGGCAAAGTCCGTGCAGCCTTCGACAGTCCAGAAGCTGCCCAAGCTTACCAGCTGCTAGCTGACATGGTAAAAGACGGCAGCGGACTCCATGCCACCAACGAAGAAGGATTCCAAGCATACCTGTCTGGCAAAGTGGGTATGGTGTGCACCACCATCGGCAAACGGGCCAACTTTGAAAAGAGCGCCAACTTCAAAGTGGTGGCTGCTCCTTTCCCTGTGTTCCAAGGCAAACCTCGGAAAGTCCCTGCAGGGGGCAACTTCCTGATGTGCTTCTCCAAGGATCCGGCCAAACAGAAAGCTGCCTGGGAATTCATCAAATATCTGGAATCCAATGATGCCCTGACCAAATGGTCTACTGGCACCGGCTACCTGCCGCCCCGCAAAGGCATGGACAAGGAAGGGGCTTTCAAGGAAGTCATCGATTCCAACAAAAACATCCAGGCCGCCCTGTCCACCATGCCCAACTTGGTGAAATGGGCCAGCTTCCCCGGCCAGAACGGCCTCAAAGCGGAACAGCTGCTGATCGATGTCCGGGACGTGATCTTAAGCGGCAAGGAACCCGCCGCCCAGGCCCTCCAGGAAACCGCAGCAAAGGTCAACGAACTGCTGTAAAAGAGAGGCTGCCCAGCAGCCTCTCTGGTCACGGGTCATAAGTCGCGGGCTTGTTGGTGCAAGCCAAAGATGAGGTTTTACAAATTCCAGTGGATTTTGTCCGATCCTCATATAGAAAAAGACAAACGGATGAAACGTCCAGGCTCGCGACCCGAGACTCGCGGCCCGCGACCGGGGTGTGAATTTTTTCACACCCCCTTTTATTAACGAAAGAAGGTATCCTATGCTCCATTCTTCCTCCCGGACTAGCGGGAACCGTGCCTGGCTCTACCTGCTCCCTGCCGTCCTGGTGTTTGCTATTTTTTATTACCGACCTTTGCTGGAAGACGCCTACCTGAGCTTCTTCCAGTGGAACATGATCAGCCCCACCATGAAATTCGTGGGACTTTCCAACTACCAGCAGATCTTTGCCAGCAAGGAATTCGGCAAAATCTTGGGGAACACCGGGGTACTGGTGGTGCTCCTCCTCATATTCAACTTCCTGCTGCCCTACGGATTCGCCTTTGTGCTCACCCAGCTGATCGGGAACAAAAAGGCCCAGGCCCTGTTCCGTTCGGTATTCTTCCTGCCCAGCACCATCTCCCTGGCGGTGGCCAGCATCATCTTCCTGTGGATGTACAACCCACTGGCCGGGCCGATATCCCTGGTGCTGAAGACTTTTGACATGGAAAGTCCCCGCTGGTTCAAAGAAAGCGGGCTGGTGATCTTTGCTCTGTCCACCATCATCGGCTGGAAAGCCTTCGGCTATAACCTGATCGTACTGATTGCCGCCATGGTTTCCGTGCCTCGGGAACTGATCGAGGCGGCCAAACTGGAAAATGCCTCCAACTGGACCATTTTCCGGAAGGTGATCGTGCCCATGACTTCCCCTACTGCCCTCTACGTGTTCACCATCACCATCATCTTCGGTCTCCAGTACATGCTGGTGCCTACCAACATGCTGACCCAGGGGGGCCCGGACCAGGGCAGCTCCAACATCGTCTATATCGTCTACCAGTATGCCCTGGTCTTTTTCCAGACTGGGAAAAGCGCTGCCTTTGCCATGCTGTGTATGGCCGTCTACGTGATTTTCCTGTTCTTGAAAGCCCGTTTCCTGGACAAACGGGTCCATTATGAAAACTGAGGAGGCTGTCATGCACAATCCTGAACCTGCTTCATCCCTGTGGGAAAAAGGCTGGATCCTCGTCATGGGGCTGGCTGCTTTCCTCATGCTCTATCCCCTGCTGTTCATGTTCTCCACTTCCTTCAAGGATATGAACCAGATTTTCCAGGCCTCTTTGAATCCCTTTTCCTGGCCTCCCACCATGGCCAACTATGAAGTGGTGCTGGAAAAGTTCCCCTTCTACCAGTACCTGGGGAACACCCTGTATATCGCTGTCATCGTAACCCTGGGGAAATTGGCCACCAGCCTTCTGGCCGCTTTCGCCTTCGTCTATTATGAATTCCGGGGGAAAGAAAAACTCTTTTCCGCCATGCTGCTGACCTTCTTCATCCCCACCACAGTGCTGGTGATGCCTAACTACCTGCTCATGAGCAAAATGGGTCTCCTGAACAATCCCTGGGGTGTCATCCTGCCGGAACTGGCAGACGGCATGGGAATCTTCCTCCTGCGCCAAACCATGCGGGGCATCCCCCGAGCGCTCCTGGAAGCCTCCCGGCTGGACGGGGCCACCCCCTTTACCATCCTTCGGTGGATCATCCTGCCCCTGGTAAAACCTTCCATCTTTGCCACTAGTATCTTTTTCTTCATCAATTCTTGGAATGAATACTTCTGGCCGCTTTTGATCCTGGCGGACCGGGACAACTATACCCTGCCCCTGGCCCTCCAGATGTTCATCAGCGCCGAAGGAGGCAGCGAATGGGGCATCGCCATGGCCGTAGCCATGTTCACCACCCTGCCGCCTCTGATCCTGTATCTGTTCACCCAGAAATTCATTCTCAATACCTTCATGCAGTCAGGCATGAAGGGCTGAAAGGACAATGCCATGCAAGAAAATACTTCTTCTTCCGGTCTCACCTTCCATCATGTTTCCAAAGTCTACGGCACCAATCAGGTGGTCCGGGACCTGGATTTTTCCATCCAGCCCGGAGAACGGCTGATCCTCCTGGGACCTTCCGGCTGCGGCAAGACCACCACCCTGCGGATGATTGCCGGACTGGAATCCATCACCAGCGGTGACCTGTACATGGGCGGCACCCGGGTCAACGACCTGGCTCCCGGAGAACGGAACATCGCCATGGTGTTCCAAAGCTATGCGCTCTATCCCCACATGACTGTATGGGACAACATCACCTTCGGCCTGCAGATCCAGAAACTGGACCCCAAGGAAATCGCCCAGCGGACCAACCAGGCAGTGGAGATCCTCCAGTTGGACGGATTGACCCAGCGCTACCCCAAAGAACTTTCCGGGGGACAGAAACAGCGGGTAGCCCTAGCCCGGGCCATTGTGAAAAAGGCTCCCTACTTTCTGCTGGATGAACCTCTTTCCAACCTGGATGCCAAGCTGCGCCAGCAGGCCCGGACCCAGCTGGTGAAGATCCATCAGCTCTACAACCCCACCATGATCTATGTGACCCACGACCAGGTAGAAGCCATGACCGTAGCCACCCGGATCGCCATCATCAACCAAGGGACTCTCCAGCAGATTGGTACTCCGGAAGAAGTGTATCACCGACCGGCCAACACCTTTGTGGCCCAGTTCATCGGCACTCCGGCCATGAACCTGCTGCCTGCCCAGGTCCATACGGATATCCTCCAATGGGGAGACCACCGGCTTCCCGTACCGGCCTTTGTGGAAGAGAAGCTCAGACTCCAGGACCGAGTGATCCTGGGAATCCGGCCAGAAAAATGCCGATTTTCCAACCAACCTATGATCCCGGCCAAAAAAATCTACACCGAAGACCTGGGAAGCCACTGGATCACTTATCTGGAACTGCCTACCGGCGAAAAGCTCCAGGTAAGCAGCCCGGCTCCCATGCCGGAAGACGCCCTGGGCATTGCCTTTGACTGGCAGGATGCCTGTTTCTTTGACGGAACGAAGGAGGAACTGTTATGAAACTTTCCATCAGCGACCTGGCCTATGCCGGGTTCCGGTATCACGATTTCTGTGGGCTGCCCAGAACCTGCGGCCTGGAATTTTTCTATGAATTCGGCACTCCCGCCTACTGGGATACGGTGCTGCCCCTAATGCTGGAAGACAGGCAGAACGGGGTCAGCGTCCACGGCCCCTGCGTCCAGGTAAACTTGGCGGTGGACGAAAATGTCCGGTTCCTGGAAGTGTTCCTGGACACCTTCCGGTATGCCCAGAAGATCGGAGCGGAATTTGTGGTGGTCCACACCAACGAGGCTCTTCCGGAGGAAGATTCCTTTGTACTCCGGCAGCGGGTGGTCCAGAAACTGGTCCTACTGCTCCAATTGGGCAAAGAAATGGGTGTCACTCCCGTCATTGAAAACGTAGGGCTCCGGCCTTCTAGCAGTCTGCTCTTCGACCGGGAACAGTTCCTGGAACTGCCTCAGATCTTTCCGGAAGCGGGGTTCCTGTTAGATGTGGGCCACGCCCATGTAAACGGCTGGGACCTAGCCGCCACTGTCCGGGCTCTGGGGCATAGGCTGAAAGGCTGCCACCTCCACGACAACGATGGTACCGGAGACCAGCACCAATATCTGGGAAATGGGACCATCCAGTGGGTCCCCTTCTTTGAGGCCCTGAAAGAAAAGGCCCCGGAAGCCCGCCTGGTATTGGAATACGCCAAGCTGCCTCCGGAAGGGATGGCAAAACATGTGGAGAAGGTCAGGAAGGAATATGAGATATGAAAAAGGGAGGTGTTGCACGTTGCGTGCAACACCCCCTAGCTGTAGAGCCGCGTAGCGGCTCAAGTCTGGAGTCTGAAGTCTGGAGCCGAAGGTTAAATTTGCAAGCAAATTTTTGAATATGTAGAACCTTTGGACGAAATAAACTCTCAGATTGATTTCGATTCTGGTTCTACAGAATCAAAAGGATCCGTCCAGCCAGGCGGATCCTGTCCTGAGGCTTCTGACTTCAGACTAAGGGGCTGTGAAAAAATGATTTCTCATTTTTTCACAGCCCCTTTTTATTCTCCGATGGTGACCACTTCGCTGTTGGCGAAGGTCTGGTCGGCAATTTCATTTCCGATTCCCGGCCGTTCGGGGATTTCCATATATCCATGCACAGGCTGGCAGTCGTATTTGGTCAGACCCGTCATTTTTGACATGGCAGTATTCACATTGTATTCGTGGATGATGAAACCGGGAATGACGGCCTCCAGATGCAGGGAAGCAGCGGTGACCAGCGGACTTCCACACACATGGATCTGCACGGCGGTCTCATACACATAAGCCATATCACAGATTTTCTTCACTTCGGTAATCCCTCCGCAAGTCCCTACATCCGGCTGGATCACCTGGATGGCTTCTTGGTCCATCCGTTCCTTGAACTGCCACCGGGAATACATCCTTTCCCCGCTGGCAACGGGCAGTCCGGTTTCTTCATGGACATACCGGAGCAGCTCCCCATGGGGTGCCACTGGCTCTTCGAAATACATGATGTCATATTTTTTGGCCATATTCCCCATGCGCACCGCAGACTGCTTATCGGTATAGCAGTGGTTTTCCAGGATAATATCCCCGTTAGGCCCCAGGACTTCCCGTACGGCTTTGATCCGGGATTCCACCACATTCAGATAGGCATGGTCCATATAAGGTGCCTGTTCATTATGGACATACCGGGTGCCGTCTTCCCGGAAGGTAGTGAAATTGAATTTGACAGCATCAAAGCCTCTGCGCACAGCTTCTCGGGCCGCCTCCCGATAATCTTCCACCGGTCCGCCCGGATGCCGGTTCCCTTCCCAGCCGTTCTGCAGCTGGCTGGCATAGGCACGGAGTTTTGGACGCAGCTTGCCGCCCAGCAACTTATACAAGGGAACGTTGAATTTCTTGCCTTTGATGTCCCATAGAGCGATGTCGAAAGCACTGATGCCGGCAAAGACCACCGTTCCCCCATTCAGGCCCCAGAAACAGGAATGGTACAGTTTGTCCCAGATGACCTCATGGTCCAGTGGATCCATGCCGATCAGCATGGGAGCCATGTTCTTCAGCATGCCAAAGGCGGCTTCGTCCACATCCCCATAGGACAGGGCCGCTTCTCCATCCCCATAGATTCCCTCATCCGTGTAGACCCGTACAAACAAGGGCCGCCAGCCGTCTTCTACAGGATAAGCATGGAGCAAATCGATTTTCGTGATTTTCATGACAAGATTCCCCTTTCTATTTCCAAACATTAAGCATTCTGCATTTTTTCTTTCTTGATTCTTTCTTTTTCTTCTTTTGTCTGCATTAGGCCGAACTGTATGGTAATGGCTACAGCAAGCCCCAGCAGGATCGGATAGAAATTATATCTCATCATTTCCAGATAATCCACATGGAATTGATCCAAAGCCATCATGACAGCCATCCCGTGAGGAATGATCATAATGGCCAAGCAGGCTCCGATATCCAGCAGACTGGCCATACGTTTGGGAGCGATACCGAACCGGGTGCCCAGGATCTTTGCAATCGGAGCCATGATCATGATGGCCACCGTATTATTCACGATCGTCCCGGACAAAAGAACGGAAAAGAACCCAATGACATATTCACAGCTTTTCCGGCTGCGGATCAGCCGGGTCGCTTTTTCCACCAGCCAGTCAACTCCGCCAAAATAGCGAACCAACGCCACCAGGCCAGAAGTCATCCCGGAAAAGACGGCGACCCAAAACATCCCTTCCATCCCCTTGGAAACCTGCTGCCAGAAGGGAAAGAAACCGGTGGATCCGGTTCCCAGGCCGATGACACAGGCCAACATGATTCCGCCTGCAAGGACCAGGACCACATCTACTCCTGCCAAGGCCGTTCCCAGCACAAAGAAATACGGAATGATGTCCAGGATATGATAATCCCCCGGTGTTATGGAATCAGCCGAACTGCCTAAATTCAAGAACACATACAGAGCCAGTGTCAACAGGGCGGCTGGTAGCGCAATGGCAAAATTCATCCGGAATTTGTCTTTCATCTCAGCCCCGACTCCCTTGGTTGCACAAATGGTCGTATCAGAGATCAAGGATAGGTTATCTCCGAAATAAGCTCCGGCGATACAGGCCGCAGCTCCCATCCCTGGATTCAGATGAGCTCCATCTGTCAGGGCGAAAGCAACGGGCAACATAGCTGACAGCGTCCCCATAGAAGTTCCGATACAAGTAGAAATGATCGAACTGATGGCAAAGATCCCCGGAATCAACATAGAAGAAGGCATGATGGAAATACCCAAGTTCACCAAGGAAGTCTTCCCTCCAATGGCTGCACAGGCATTGGCAAATCCCCCTGACAACAGGACAATCAGAGACATCTGCATAACACCAGGACGGCCGGCCCCTTTAGAGAAAACATCGACTTTGTCCAAGAACGGCTCATTTCTTCCATAAAATACCAAAGCCACAATAATGGCCATCATCATAGGTACGTAACGGGGCATCATATTGAAAGGACGGATTCCCTTCGGTGCTCCTATAATGGTGAATAGGACACCGCAGCCTACGTACATCACCAGAAATAAAACCAAAGGGAGCAGTGCTAAACCGCCATAGTCTTTCACACTTTTCTTGTTTTCCATTTCTTTCTCCTTTCTGAAAAAGGCAAAGGGGTTCAAGGACACAGGACAGCTTTCTTCGTGGAAACTTCATCCGGCCGGATAGAGGAGGCAGCCCAGGGCAACAGTTGTAAAAAGGCCCAGCAGAGAAGCTACGATCGTGGACAGGAAGATATACGGATAACATTCTTTGGAACTGAAGCCACAGGTATCCGCTACAGTAATCAACATCCCATTATGGGGCAGACAGCTGAAGCCGGCAGTGGCAATGGCCGTCACCCGATGGAGGATTTCCGGGTGGACCCCCATGGACAGGTACTGCTGGGAGAGAACATTGATGGCCACATCGCACCCTCCGCCCCCATTTCCTGTCAGCACCCCGGCAAAGGAAGCTGCCAGGCTGAGAGAAATGGTGGGATCCACCGGCAGAGCAGCAATGCTTTCCAGGATGGTCTGGGCTCCTTTACAGGCCAGTACAGCCCCGCCAAAACCTACGGAGGCTGCCGTCACCACACTGGCCGTCCCCACTTTGGCCATCCCTTCATTCAGCGTCCGAAGCTTATTCGGCAGATTTTTCCACCCCAAAATCACGGCAAGGACGGTTCCCGCCAGCACGGCATAAGAAAGATCCATGTCCCAGCCATTGATCAAGACAATGATCAGTGCCATGGGCAGCACGGAGACCCAGTCCGGGAGACCGGGATCTTTTTCAAAAGCCTGGATCCGTTCCTGGATATCTCCATCCAAAGTAAAATGTTCTCCCTTTTTCCGTGCTTCTGCAAAAGCCTTCTGAAAATACAAGAACACAAAGCCACAGGTCACCAGAGAAGCCACCAGGCTGATTCCAGGCGCCGCCAGCGGTCCTGTCCCCAGGTACTGGGCCGGGATGATGTTGTTCAGCTGGGCCCCGCCAGGAAGCATGGAGAGCGGTGCCGTGCAGGATGCGGACATAATGCAGGCCGGGATCAGTTTCCGGGGCAGATTTGCTTTCTGGAAGGTAGCCAGGAAAATGGGATAGACCGTAAAGACGATGACGAATACGCTGATTCCCCCATAGCTGAGGATCGCCGTTACCAAAAGTGCCCCGAAAGCAGCATTCCGGCTGCCGAAAAAGCGTCCAATCATCCGGGAAAAAGCGGAAACTAACAAGGTCTCTTCCATGACTTTTCCGAAAAGGGCATTGGTGGCAAAGACCAGGAAATATTTGGCGATGAACCCGGCCAGCGACACCGCATAGTGCTCCATGACCAGTTCATAGAAGGTATAGCCGCTGGTCAAGGCCAGAATGCCAACCCCTATCAGAGAAGCAGGGATCAGGGTCATTCTTTTATAAATCAATACCATCAGCAGCAATATGGCTGCCACTACGCCCAGAAGACTCATTCCGTCACTTCCCATCCCTTATTGCAAGGCCTTTTCCAACTGTTCCAGGGCTTTTTCCAGGGTTGACCGGGGACAGGCCAGGTTGAAGCGGAGATAACCGGCGCCGCCGGGGCCGAACCAGGATCCCATGTCCGTTCCAATGTGAGCCTGTTGGACGATGAAGCTTTCGATTTCTTCTGCCGTCATGCCCGTTCCCCGAAAATCCACCCAGACCATATAGGTCCCTTCCGGCTTCTTCATTTTCAGCTGTGGCAGTCGTTCCTTCAGGAAGTCACCCATAAAATCCATATTGGCAGAAACATAGCGGCAGAGCGCTTTCACATAACCGTCACACTGGGTATAGGCAGCCACCAGTGCCGGCCCGCCGAACCAATTCATATTGAAGATCCGGTTGGCCTTTATGCCGACCAGGTATCTTTCCCGCAGCCGGTCATTGGGGATGATGGTATAGGCGGTCTGCAGGCCGGCCAGGTTGAAAGTCTTGCTGGGAGAATAATGGGTAATGGTATTTTGCCGCAGCTTTTCTGAAATGGCACAGACGGCCTGATGCTCTGCCCCATCCATCATCAGATCTGCGTGGATTTCATCCGAGATCAGCAGGACCCCGTTGTCGGCGCACAGATTCCCCAGCGTCTCCAGTTCTTCCCGGGTCCACACACGGCCTACCGGATTATGGGGATTGCACAGGATCAGCAGCTTATTGCGGGGATCTTTCACCTTCGCTTCCAAATCGGCAAAATCCATGGTATAGTCCCCTTCTTTTTCATAGAGAGGATTGTAGACAATGGTCCTTCCGTTGAACCGGACACTGTCCATGAACGGATAATAGACCGGGGGCTGTACGATAATGCCGTCTCCCGGCTGGGTGAAGCTCTGGATCACGATGTTGTAGCCGGGGATGACACCAGGGGTAAATACGATCCACTCCTTTTTCACATCCCAGTGGTAATGCCGTTTGACCCAGTCCTGGATGGCCTGATAGAAACAATCCGATTCCGTAGAATAGCCATAGGCCTGACATTCCACCCGTTGACGCAGCACTTCCACCACTTCCTGGGGTGCCCGGAAATCCATATCGGCGATCCACATGGGAATGATCCCTGCATTGGATTCCAGGCCAAAATTGGCCGCACAGCCATCCCATTTCTTGCTCCAGGTATTGCGCCGTTCCAACGGCTCATCAAAATACGCATCGGTGTATTCCATCAAAAAAGATCTCCCTTCATAAGTAGGATTCCCCCATGGCCATGTTGGGCAACCTGTCTGCAGTCACTTTTGCAGTGTTTTAGTTTTTATATCGAATTGTTTGATTATCAAACTTTATATTTTCATTATATGGATATTTTTCTTAAATGTAAAGGGGAATTGGAAGTTTTCTGGTTTTTAAGATGAATTTATGAAGAATATAGTTTTTTATCAAAACTATATATTCTCATATTGACAGTTACTTATAAATTGATTATAGTAAAAATATCATCAAGTTTGGCAGGAGGTTCCCTATGACAGATAAACAAAACAATGTAAGTTCCCTGTTCCAGGACCTGGATGAAAAGGTGGATGCCATTTTTCGATACAATATGCTGATGGCCATCTACGCCTCCATTCCCCGGGATTACGGAACCGGAAACTATGTCAATGAAATCGAAGCCCATACCATCCGCTTCATCCATCACAAACCCGGCATCACTGCCAAAGAGATCTGTCAGCTGACGTACCGTACCAAAGGGACCATTTCCACCCTGCTTTCCCATCTGGAACAAAAAGGCTATATCTTACAAAAAATCAATCCTGACAATAAACGGGAACGGAACTTATTCCTTACAGAAGCTGGGGAAGCCCTGAATGAAAAGCATAGCTATTTCGACAGAAAAACCACCATGGAATATCTGCTGAAGGCTGCGGAACACTGCAGCCCAGAAGAAATCGACGGATATTTCAAGATGACCCGCTTCCGCAGCGATTACTTTGAGAAAGTCATCGGAAAGAAAATCAAAAAATACAAAGAAAATCAGCAAAAATAAAAAAGTTTCAGAATCCTGCTGGGGTGCTGCACAAAAAAGAGCAGCACCCCAGTTTCATATAAGTACAAAAAGATATGTTTTATTCACATTTTTTATGATTTCTTTCACCTATTCCCTAACACTCACAAAAAAAATCCACTTTAATGAAACTTTATGAATTTAATTTTTCTTTTGGAGAAACTCTTCCTTTTTTGACCATGTGTTTCTTTTTTTTTATAATTCAAACAAAGAAAAAAGCAACCCGGTTGTATAAAAAATCTTTTCGTAAAACTGAAAGAAAGTGAGAGCTTATGAAAGAAGTAGAACTGAAGCAAGTCCTCGGATTCAAAGAATTATTCACCATTGCCGTGGGAAATATCATTGGGGCAGGAGTCATGACTTTGATGGGCGCAGCCATTTCCCTGACTGGCCGTTCTGTCCCGCTGGCTTTTCTCATTGCCACTCTGATTGTCGTAGGTTACGCACTTCCTTATGTGTTCATCTGCAGTACTGCCCGAGTCAAAGGCGGAACCTATACGATGATTGGAATGCTGGCTGGAAAAAAGCTTACCGGAGTCCAATGCACCATGAATATCTTGGGCAACCTTGGGCTGGGAATGTACGGACTGGCGCTGGCCTCTTACATCATCAGCCTCCTGGGATTCGGCAATCAGAAATTGATCGCGGTCCTGGCACTGACCTTTGTCTATATCTTGAATGTACTGGGCATCGATAAAATGGCTAAAGCCCAAAATTTGATCGTCATCTTGCTCAGTGTAGCCCTCGGACTCTTTGCGGCCTTCGGATTGATACGGATCCAGCCAAACTACCTGGCCCAGGACTTTATGCCAAACGGATGGCTGGGCTTGTTCCAAGCCGGGGCACTGATGACCAATGCAGTAGCCGGTGCTTCCATGATCACGGCTCTTTCCGCAGAAGCTAAGCATCCTACCCGAGATATCCCTATCATCATCATTGGGTCGACACTGGCAGTGGCTGTACTTTACGCCCTGATTTCCATCGTGGCAGCCGGTGTCCTGCCCGTTTCCCAGGTCGCTGGGAAGAACCTTTCTGTGGTGGCAAAAGTCATCCTTCCCCATCCCCTTTTTCTTTTCTTTATGGTTTGCGGAGCCATGTTCGCCATCCTTTCAACGTTGAACGGACAATTCGCCAGTGCCTGCCGGCCAGCACTCCAAGCCTGCAGAGATGGCTGGTTCCCTGCTTTCATGGGATATGTCCATCCCCAGTTCCGGACCCCGGTTGTACTCTTAACCATGTACTATTTGATTTCAGTCCTGACCATTGTTTCCGGATTCAAGATCCGCACCCTGGCAAATCTTTCTATCATCTGCACTGGGATCACAATCCTGATTACCTGTCTTGGCGTACTGCGCCTACCAAAAGTCTGTCCCACAGGATGGGCTCATTCCAAATTCCACTGTTCCATGACAGTGCTGAAAGCCATTGCTTTCTACAGCACGATAGCTGAAATTTTCAATATTTATATGAATATCACCCAATTGAGTACTCCGATCCTAATCGGCAATATTGCCGCCATCATTGCCAGTTTCTTATTTGCTCAATGGCGCTATCCCTCCACCCACATTACTCCCAGTTATGTAGAAAATATAGAAATAGAATAAGAGAAAGGAGATATTTATGCTGCTGATTCGAAATGCTCTAATCCATGACGCTATCCATTCGGCTCCTTATAAAGGGTGCATCCTGATAGAGGGAGCCAAAATCAAACAAATCCAGCCTGAAATCCATTGTGAAAGTGCACAGATCCTAGATGCTGAAGGATGTTCTGTCTATCCCGGTTTTATCGACGCTCACTGCCACATTGGTCTCGATGTATATGCCGGAGGCCCTATGGGAATGGAATTCAATGAAACCAATGATCCAGTGACTCCCCAGCTCTCCGCCATAGACGGCATCAATCCTTTTGACCATCATATCCAACTGGCCCGAGAAGGCGGGATTACCTGCATCTGTACCGGACCGGGAAGTTCCAACCCCATAGGAGGGACGTTTGCTGCCATCAAGACAGTTGGCAAGCGGGTAGATACCATGGCTGTAAAAAAAGTAGCTGCCATGAAATGCGCTTTAGGAGAAAATCCAAAGCGATTCTATGGCAGCAAAAAGCTCAGCAGCCGTATGACGGCGGCATCTCTGATTCGGGAAGCCTTGTACAAAGCAAAAATCTACCAAGCTAAAGTAGATGCGGCCGGTCCTGATTTTGCTAAAAGACCAGCCTACGATGGCAAATGTGAAGCTCTGCTTCCAGTCCTGCGCCGAGAGATACCTTTGAAAATCCATGCCCACCAGGCCAATGATCTGTTCACTGCTATCCGGATTGCCCGGGAATTCCAGGTCAAACTCCAGTTGGAACATGTCACTGATGGCGCACTGATTGCAAATGAACTGGCCGCAGAAAAAGATGTGCTGTTGAATGTAGGTCCCTTCTACAACTCCAGTTCTAAGCTGGAATACCAGAATGTGAATGCGGCAACGCCTGGCATCCTGGCAAAAGCAGGCTGTGATATCGCCCTGATTACAGACGCGCCGGTAGTACCGGCCCAGGGACTTGCCCTTTTCGCGGGTATGGCCATCCAGGCGGGCCTCGATACTTTTACAGCCCTGCAGGCCATTACATTGAATGCCGCCCGCCATATCGGAGTGGAAAAACGCCTAGGTTCCCTGGAAAAAGGGAAAGATGCCGATATCGTCATCACCCAAGGTTCTCCTTTCACACTGGAAGGACGTATAAAAAAAGTGTTGATCAATGGAAAGATTGTCGTTGACAAATGAAAAAGAAGGGACTGCTGCGCACGCAACAGCCCCTTTTTCTTACACTCTTTCTCCGTTGATGAATACTGCCACCGGATCCTGGATCACCACGAAAGGTTTGTCCTTCCAGATGACCAAGTCCGCGTCTTTGCCGGCAGCCAGGTTGCCTACTCGGTCTTCCACGCCCATGACCCTTGCCGGATTGATGGTCACCGCTTCCAGGGCCCGTTCGTAAGGCATCCCTTTGGCAATGGCCAACCCCGCACAAATGGGCAGATACTGGAGGGGGATCACCGGTGCATCGGTGATCAGACACACATCCCGGCCTTCCGCCAGTTTTACCACATTTTCAAAGCCTTTTCCGTGGAGTTCCACCTTGCTCCGATGTCCCAGGCTGGGTCCCAGCAGCAGAGGGATTTCCGGCCGCTTCCGCAGGAATTCCAGCACATCGGTCCCACAGGTCACATGGTCCAAGGTGAATTTCAGGTGGAATTCATCGCAGATCCGCACCGCCGTTACAATGTCGATGCCTTCATGGCAGTGGATCTTCAGGGCTTTTTCTCCCCGGATCACCGGCACCATAGGCTCCAGTTTCATATCAAATTTGTGATTGGGATCTTCTGCATAGGCTTTGGCCTGGAACAGGAAATTCCGCAGGGTAGCAGCAATCCCCATCCGAGTGGTCTCATACCCTTTCTTGGGGTTCTCCCCCAAGGCGCACTTCATGGCGAAATAAGGATCCAGGACCATATCATCGATGATTTTCCCCGCAGTCTTGATGCAGGCGTACTGGCCGCCCACCACATTCAAGGACCCTGGGCCGCTGGCACAGGTGGTGATCCCGGCCTTCCGGGCTTCCTGGAAGGTCACGTTCTGGGGATCGATGGCATCGATGGCCCGCATTTCCGGGGACAGGATGCTCTTTTTCTCGTTGTGGTCGGAATAGAATTCTCCCTGGGAATCTGCCTTCAGTCCCAGATGGGTATGGGCGTCCACCAGGCCGGGCGTCACATACATTCCTTGGACATCCAGCTCCACCTCTTCTTCGGCATCGATATGGGGAGCGATCTGGGCGATTTTCCCGTCCCGGATCAGGATGTCATAGATGCCCCGTTCCGTACCGGGGTTCAACAGATTGGCATTGCGGATCAGCATAGTTTTACCTCCTTATATCGTTGGTCGTTCATCGTGAGTCGTTCATCGTAAGTCGTTGGTTGTTCAACGTTCAGCGCGAAGCACTTTCCTCTGCACTCTGCACTTCCCCCACCACTCAAATATACAGCGTCACCCCCGGCCCGATGGGCAGATCCAGGACCATCCAGACGATGAACATGGCGGTCATGGTAGCCAGGAGCACCATGGAATAGGGAATGGTCAGGGAGAATATGGTCCCCATACCGATATCCCGCTGTTCCGTTTCTCCCGGACGCAGAGGAATCAGCCCTTCACTCTGATATTCTTCCAGGAGCCCGATGATCACCGGCAGGGCCGAATGGAGAGGCGAACAGATGTTAGTACAGGAATCCCCGATCCGGTAAGCCAGCTGGGCATAGGCCGGATGCACATGGAGGATGGCAAACATAGGCACTACCATGGGAGCGATGAGCAGCCACTTGGAAGAGCCGCTGGTCATGAAGGGATTCACTAAAGTGGTGACGAAAATCACCAGCAGGCAGAGAGGAAGGACTCCTACATCGGCCCCTTTCAGGACTTCTGCTCCGGCAATGGCGACCATCTTGAAGATATTGGATTTGTTCACCATATCGATGAACACGCAGGCCATGAAGGTGGTGGTCATGAGGGGAATGGCCGTCTTCAGCCCAGCGTTCAGGATGCCGGCCAAGTCACGGCCTTTCTTGATTTGTCCGGTGGCAAAAGCATAGGGCATGCCGGTGCTCACGAACAGGAAGGCGATGATCATGGTGATGCCTTGGAACAGAGGAGATTTGGGCAGGAAGCCGCCTGCCTCGTTCCGCAAAATGGCATTCTGGGGTACGGTCAAAAGGGCCATCACCGCCAGGAAGAACAGGAACCCGTAAGCACTCCAACGCAGGCCTTTTTCCTGCTCTGGCGTGGGTTTATATTTTTCCAGCAGGGAACGGTCTACCACACCTTCCCCATCCCCCACCATCTTGCAGACCACTTTTTCCGTGAACAGGGTCAAGGTGATGGCCAGGAAGAAAGTGGCGGAAGCCATGAAGAAATAGTTGATGGCTGGGTTGATAGCCACCGGCAGCCCCATCTGTTCTACGATGTTTTCCGTGATACCGGCCAGCAAGGCATCCGTCCCGGCCAGGAACAGGTTGGCTGTAAAACCGCCGCTGCATCCTGCATAGCCCAAGATCACTCCAATGAGAGGATTCCGGCCCATGGCGTGGAAAATGACCCCGCCGATGGCCAGGGAGAAGTAGGTCCCGGCATCGCTCATCAGGTTGGCATTGACAGCCATAAAAGCAACGGCAAACGTGATCAGAGACTTGGGCGCCTTCAGCAAGTATTTTTTCATCAAGGTCTCAAAGAAGCCTGTCTTATCGATGAAAGCCGTTGTGGCCATCATGATCAGGGTCAGCTTCAGGGGGGTATACCCCACATAGATGTCCGGATATTTGGTGATCAGATACCGGAGGTTGTCTGCAGACAGCAGATTGACCACCTTTACCGTCACTTCTTTTCCGGCAGCACCTGCCGTCTTTGAGGCACTGTAGTAGGTGATACTGGTTCCCAGCTGGCTGAAAATAAAGGACAAGACCAGAATTGCCACCAGGAGGATACCAAACAGGATGAAGGGATGCGGGAGTTTGTTGCCGCCTTTTTCGATGATATCGATAAAGCGGTTCATGAGAGATTTTTTTTCTTTTTCCATGGGATCACCTCTTATAATGATTTGATTACACTCATTATAAGAGATATTGAATTATTCGTCTAGTATGAATTTTGTTAATTTACGATAATTTCCAATAATTTATCTTTCTGTCAAAGGACTGTGTACCGTCAAGGCAAAAGAGCAGAATTCTGTATATTCCGAATGGACAATTGAAAAAGGGAGCCGCTGCGTGTGCAAATCCACACATGCAGCAGCTCCCCTATTCATTGACCATTCTCCCGGTCTTTCTCTTCTTCCGGCGTATCTTCCGCAGCAATGGGTAGCTGTTCCGCTCCTTCCAGCTGGGCTACGATGATATCCACCCGGTCCACCTGGAAATCCGTGATCCGGACCACTTCTTTCACCACGGCTTCCCGCAGTTTTTCCACGGTTTCCGGAATGGAAGCATCATAGGCCGCCGACACTTTCAGGACAAAAGCCACATGGCCTTTTTTCACCGTGCCGTTTTCCTGGACTTCCGCGTCCGTCTTTTCCACCGAGACAGCAGGGGTATTTTTCCCGGCCAGCCCCTTGGCAAAAGACATGAGGCCGCCCCCGCTCTGTTCCCACAGGGTCACGTTCTCCACCCTGGCAGCAGCCAGGCGGACCAGCTGGACAAAAACTTCTTCACAGATAATGGTCTTTCCCTGGATCATGGAATCAGCTCCTTTTTACCGGAACTCTACCTTCAGATGCTGCCGGTCCACCAAACGGTTATATTTATACTTGGGATACCCCACCAGCAGAGTCCCTACAATGACCTGTTTCTGAGGCACCTGGAGCAGTTCCCGCAAGGGAGCATAATCTGCCCGGGCACAGGTTTCAATAAAGCCCATAATCGTGGTTCCCAGGCCCAGGGTGGGTGCATACAGTTCCACATAGGTCCAGGCCTGTTCGCAGTTGCTCACGCCGGTCACGTTCAGCCGGCGGGCCAGGGCGAACACCAGCTGTTTGGCGTTCCGCCCGATGATATCCACGCCCCGATCCCGATAGACTTCCAGGACTTTCCGGAAATACCGGCGGCGAGGAGAATTGTTGTCGATTTCTTCCTGCATCCAGTCAGCCACACAGTCGGTGATCTTTTTGATCAGCTCCCGGTCCGAGACCACAATATAGTACAGTCCCTGGGAATTGGCGGCGGTGGGAGCATACCGGGCGATATCCAGCAGCTGTTTCATCTTTTCTTCGCTGACCAGCTCCGGCGTGAAATTCCGGATGCTCCGGCGCATACGCAGGAAGTTGTACGCGGTCTTGGCATCCAGCACTTCCATAGGGATGGGTTCAGTTTCTGCATAGGGGCAGCGGGAGTTGTCAAGAGCACCGGTAGGACAGACGGAAACGCAGTGACCACAGGACATGCAGGACATATCATTGATACAGACAGGGCCGTTTTCTCCCATTTCAATGATACAGCTGGGACAGACTTTGGAACAGATCCCACACTTTACACATTTATCTTGATCAACCGTTAAAATTCCAACCAAATAAAACACCTCATATTCTCTTGGACAGCTTCGGTGCCGGGCAAAGCGGCAAACCCATCATAATTTAAAAAAAGCCGGACATCCGTCCGGCATGATTTGCAATTGGCTCCCCGAGTAAGACTCGAACTTACAACAACTCGATTAACAGTCGAGTGCTCTACCATTGAGCTATCGGGGAATCTCAACGAAGATTATTCTACACGAAATCTTCATTGGTGTCAACAACAAATTTCAAAAAGACGGGATTTTTTTATTTTTTCATTTACAGGGTCTTTTTCATCCACTGATGGAGCACGCCCTCTTCCGGTTCTTCTGGACCGTAGGCTCGATACCCCAGGGTTTCGTAAAAATGCCGGGCCCGCACCTGGGCATGGAGGTGGATTTCCCGGCCCCCCAGTTTCCGGACGGCCTCCTCCATCCCCCGGATCAGTTCAGATCCCACACCGGTTTTCCGCTGGGATTTTTTTACAGCCACCCGTCCCAGGATCCAGGTTCCTGGTTCCGGACCTGGGAAGAACCGGCAGACCCCCACAGGCTGACCTCCGTCATCCCACAAAAGGCCGTGATGAGCCTTTTGGTCGATTTCATCGAATTCCTCCTGGAATCCCTGTTCCCCGCAGAACACTTCTTCCCGCAGGGTTCGAGCTTCTTGTGGCAGCTGCTCATAAGCCGTAAAATGCATGTCATTTCCTCCCTTAGTAAAAATACA
Organism: uncultured bacterium; assembly: GCA_905215645.1. Lineage (GTDB taxonomy): Bacteria > Bacillota > Negativicutes > Acidaminococcales > Acidaminococcaceae > Acidaminococcus. The sequence continues at coordinate 34,552 of CAJMQS010000011.1, read as the reverse complement.
GGGGTGCTGCACGCAATCTGCACAACACCCCCGTAATCGGTTATTTTTTAGAACGCAGCCTGAGATATTCCTTTTTCAGGGCATCGAATGTCTCGTCACAGATATCGTGCTCGATCTTGCAGGCGTCATGTTCTGCATGTTCCCGAGATACTCCCAGGGACATGAGGATGTGAGTCAGGACCTGATGCCGTTCATAGATCCGTTCAGCAATATCCCGGCCCGCTTCCGTCAGGTTGACGAACCCGGACTCGTCCACAGTGACCAGGCCCTCCCCTCGGAATTTTTTCATGGCCACGCTGATGGTTGGCTTGGAATAGCCCATTTCATTAGCTATGTCAATGGAGCGCACCAGCCCCAGCCGGTTCTTCAGCACCAGGATGGTCTCCAGGTACATTTCCGTCGATTCAGATTCATGGTATTCCATTCGTTTCACCTTATTGCTGCAGCATCCAGGATGCCGGATATTTGATAGTCTTTACATTCTATTCTACACTATGCAAGGGAAATGTGCAAATCAGCAGAGCCGCCTTCCAAGACCTATCCATTCCGCCAGGAAATGACCATTCCTCATAGGCAAATGGATTAGCCTTGGAGAGCCGAAATATCCCGATCGATGTCCACGGAGACCTGGTAATCGGGATACAGGCGGGTGATTTCCTGCTGGAGCTCTTGGATGAGCGGCTCTCGGTCCCGTCCAAAGGTGACCACCACATCGAAGCGCATGGTTTTCTTCGTCCTGTCCACATAGAACCCATGGACCTGGAGCGCCCAGGGATGCTTCATCACCAGCTGGCTCACCTGTTCCCGCATCTGGGCAGCTTCCGGATCCCGGGTGTTGTAAGAATACACTGTGACCCCGGACAGATGGACGCCGGTGGCTTTGAAGACCTTTTCGTGGATCCGGTGGGTCAGCCGGTCCACCTGTTCTACGGTCATCACATCGGGCAGTTCAATGTGGACGGAAGCATAGTTCCGGCCGGGTCCATAATTGTTGATCATCAGGTCGTAGGCTCCCCGGATCTCCGGTTCTTCCACCAAGAGGTTCTTGATCTGCCGGACCAGAAGGGGATCCGGACGCTCTCCTAAGATTTCGTTCAGGGTATCCCGGAGCATGCCAAAACCGCTTTTCAGGATGAAACAGGCGATCACCGTGCCCACATAGGATTCCAGGGAGACCCCGCAGCCCAGGTAAATCAGGGCCGCCACCAGGACAGAAAAGGAAAGGACAGCATCGAACAAGGCATCGGATCCGGAACCGATCAGGGCCCCGGAATCGGCTTCCGCTCCCTTGCGCTTCACGTACCGGCCCAGGACGATCTTGACGATGACAGCCACTGCCAAGAGCACCAGGGAAGCCGTGGTATATTCCGGGACTTCCGGATCCAGGATCTTTTTCACGCTTTCCACCATAGCGGTGACGCCGGCGTAAAAGATGATGATGGAAATCACCAGGGCACTGAGGTATTCATACCGGCCATGGCCGAAAGGATGCTCAAAATCCGGATTCCGGTCTGCCAGTTTGGCTCCGGCCACGGTGATCACCGAAGACAGCACATCGGACAGGTTGTTCAGTGCATCCATCAGGATGGCGATGGAGTTGGTGCTGAAGCCGACCACAGCCTTGAATCCAGCCAGCAAGAGATTGACCAGGATCCCGATGCAGCTGGTCTGCAGGATGATGTTTTCCCGCCGCCCGTTTGTCAATGAAATACCCATAAATACCAGCCAGCCTCTCTCGTACAGAATTGCCCCCATTATAGCACAAATGGAATAGTTGGAAAACGCCATCCCGGCGTTTTCCTTCCGATGGATAGAAAGATGTCAGAACGGCCTTAACGGGCCTTTCAGAAATCAGACGTCAGATTTGTTGGCAATAAGCAGGACGGACTTGCTGCTTAACCGTACAAAGCTGACGTCTGACCTTTTGGAGCCGTTTCTGACTTCTGTTCAGACCCCCTGGCGGGCTGCCAGACTGTTCAGTACCATGGCCGCTACGATGCAGGCGGCTCCCAGGAGCAGGTTCGGGGTCATGACTTCTCCCAGCATGGCTACCCCTAGGACCATGGAAGTAAGGGGCTGGAGGGGATAAAAGGAGGCACAGTAGGTGGCAGGCAGTTTCTGGAGCAGCTCATTCCACAGCAGATGGGCCAGGGCCGTGCATACAATACAGGTATACAGCAAAGGAGCCCAGATATTTCCTGTAAAAGATACCGCATCCCCAGTAGTCCGTACAAACACCCAGGCACTGGGCAGGGATAGCAGGGCCGCAATGGCCATGCCGTAGCCGGTGATCAACAGCGGATCGTACCGGGCAGTAAGCTTTTTCAGATGGATGGTGGCATAGGCCCAGGAAAACAGGGCAAAGACGCAGATCACCATACCGGCAGTAGTCACCCCCTGGGTGGGCCTGCCGATGATGATGGCCGCCCCCACTACCGCCACCAAAAGGGACACCCCCTGGAGTTTGGTCACCTTTTCCCCTAACAAAACAATGGCCAAGCCGGAAATCACCACCGGAGTCAGGGAATTGATCAGGGAAGCAAAAGAAGCACTGGAATATTGGATGCCCAGAAACAGGGCCGCATTGGACAGGAAGTATCCCACCACTCCCACAAACAGCAGCTCGCCCCAATCCTTTCGGGCAATGGCAATCTGGCCGTGGAGGCTGTGGTATCCCACTCCCAGCAGGATCACCGAAGAAAGGGCATACCGGATGAACAGCACCCACAGGGCCGGGATCTGCTGGAGCACCAGCCGCCCGGAGATGTACAGGCTCCCCCAGATTACAATCACCAAGGTGCAGAGCAGCGGGCTCCGCCAATTTTTATCCATGAATATCGCCTCGAAATAGAATAGTTGGAAAACACCATCCCGGCGTTTTCCTTCCGATGGATAGAAAGAAGTCAGAACGGCCCTCTTTGGGGCCGTTTCTGACTTCCCATTTTATAGTTTCACAAGCATCTGCCTCCGGCAGACGCTTGCCATGCACTACACCATCCGTCTCTTCTCCCGTTTCAGGATCAGGGCCAGTTCCGGGTCTTCTCCCAGATCCACCGGGCCGTAATTGGTGTGATCCCCTTCTCCGTCCCAGCTGCAGAGCATGTACCCCATGGTGTTGGCGTCATATTCCACGGTATAATACCGGGGATCCTCCCCCTGGAGCCCGTGGACCAAATAGGCCCGAGGACACAGGGTGTTGAAGTTCCACCCTTCCTCAAAAGGAAAATACATCCGCAGCACATAGCACTGGGGAAGGCCCGTGTGTTCATTGCGGATTTCCAGCCCTTCCGCCGCAAAATCCCTTTCCGTATAGGAGGGCCCATCTTCCTCCCCGGTTTCCGCAAAATCCGTCAGGACACTGGCAGAAAGGGGTCCAAACCCATTCCCCAAAAGAAAAGGGCTGAGCTGCTGCCCGTCCGGCCCGGGATACACAACGGAAGGAAGGAACTGGTGTTCCAGAAAATACAAAGGGTTCATGAGATTCTCCTCTTACCCTTCCACTTCGACCAGTTCAATCTTGAAATTCAATTCCTTGCCGGCCATTTCGTGATTGGCATCAAAGGTGATGGTGGACTCGGTCTTTTCGGTGACCCGCACTGGGATCTGTTGGCCATTGGGGGTTCCCAGGGCCACCCTCTGGCCCACTTCCAGGTTTTCCGAACCGGGCATCTTGGCGATTTCCACGGTGAGGATGTTCTGGGGATTGGGCTGCCCATAGGCTTCTTCCGGCATCAGATGGATGTTCTTCACTTCCCCCACGGCCATGTTCCGGACTGCATCATCGAAGCCCTTGATCATCATGCCGGCCCCTACTACGAATTCCAGCGGTTCCCCCCGATCGTAGGAAGAATCGAACTTGGTCCCGTCGTTCAGGGTGCCTTCATAATGGACTTTCACTTTTTTGTTTTCGTTGTTCATGGTTGGCTCCATTCTCTCAGTTTTCTCAAGTAAAGATCCAGTTGGTCCTTACCGTTCCATGCTCTTCACTCTGCTTCTTCAGAACCGATCCAGCAGCAGGTAGCCCTTTCCCTTCAGGAAAGTCTCAGTTTCCGGTTCGTCAGTTTTCAGCACCACGATGGGGCTGGAAGTCTTCCGGTCAAAGGAAATGTACAGATAACGGACGAACACGTTGGCCTGGCTCAGGTGGGTCAGGATCTTATCCAGGGTACCGGGCTGGTCGGAGCCCATATCCACAGCCAGCACATAGTCGATCCGGCACTGGTAGCCGGCTTTCTGGAGGGTGTCCAGCGCCTTGTCAGGATTATCCACAATCAGCCGGATGATGCCGAATTCGGCGCTGTCCGTAGCCAGCATGGTGTAAATATTGATGTTGGCCTTAGCCAGGTCATTGGTGATCTTTCCCAGGGCCCCTTTGTGATTGGCCGCAAAAATAGAAATCTGCTTCAGCATGCAGTTTGCCTCCTTTTTCTCAGTAATCCACTCGGCCTGCCAGTTCCAGGATCAGGTCTTCGGTTTTCTGCCAGCCCAGGCAGGGATCAGTGATGGATTTCCCATAGACCCCTTCTCCGATTTTCTGGCTGCCGTCTTCGATATAGCTTTCGATCATGATGCCTTTCACCATCTTCTTCAAATCTGGATTCATATGACGGCTGTACAGTACATCATTGGAGATCCGGATCTGTTCCAGGTATTTCTTGCCGGAATTGGCATGGTTGGCATCGATGACCACCGCCGGATTCACCAGGTCCCGTTTCCCGTATTCTTCGTAGAGCCGGACCAGGTCTTCATAATGATAGTTGGGCAGGCTCTTACCGAATTTATCCACATACCCCCGGAGGATGGCATGGGCCAGAGGGTTCCCCTTGGTCCGCACTTCCCATCCCCGGAACAGGAACTGCTGCTCATGCTGGGCAGCGGCAATGGAATTGAGCATGACGGAGATATCCCCGGAAGTGGGATTCTTCATCCCCACCGGGATCCCCACTCCGCTGGCGATCATCCGGTGGAGCTGATCTTCCACGGACCGGGCTCCGATGGCTGCATAGGAGACCAAATCGGAAAGATACCGGTGGTTTTCCGGATACAGGATCTCTTCCGCACAGGTGAAGCCGGTTTCCCGGATGACCCGGATGTGCATGTTCCGGCAGGCAATGATCCCCGCCAGCATATCTTCCTTCCCTTCCGGGTCAGGCTGGTGGGCCATGCCCTTGTAGCCCACTCCGATGGTCCGGGGCTTGTTGGTGTAGACCCGGGGAATGATGTACAGGGTATCCTTCACCTGCTCCTGGACCTTGGCCAGCCGGCAGCAGTAATCTACCACCGCATCCTCATTGTCCGCAGAACAGGGACCGATGATCAGCAGGAAGCGCTTGTCCTTCCCAGTGAGGATATCCCGGATCTCGGCGTCCCGCCGCCGTTTGGTTTCATAGATGGCCGGCTCCACAGGATGTTCCACTTTCAATTCCTGGGGAGAGGGCATTTTCCGGATGAATTCCATTTCCAGTTCCATTCTATCCCTTCTTTCTTACGCTCTTATGCTTTGATGATTTTCTCAAAGAGCTCTTTATTCTCCTGGATTTTCCCTTCTCCGCCCACTACACAAAGGTATCCATCGGAAAGCGTGTCTTTGACCAAGGGTGCCAGAGCCCGGATATCGTCGGCAGTACAGTCGATAATCTGGTCCCGCTTCTTCTGGGCGACGGCTTCCGGCGTCCCTTTCAGCCGGGCGGTAATGGCCTTTTCCAGATGCATGCCCGGGGTCAGCGGGGTATCTACCAAGCTGATGGTCCCAATCACATACTTGGTCATTTCCCGGTCGGAAGCCTGGAATTTTTCCAGGTAAGCCGGCAGATCCCGATAGGCCTGGAGGCTTTCCGCCAGTTTAGGATCCCGGTAGGAAGACAGATAGAAAGTACCGCTGGGATCGAACCGGGTACCAGCTCCGTAGGCGCCGCCCTGGACCCGGATCTTGGTCCACAGATAGCCATACCGGAGAATGGTCTCCAGCACCTTCATGGCTCCCGTATAATGGTAGCCATGGTCATGGAAGTTCCCTCCAGCCAGCACGTACTGGACCTTCCCGGAGGTGGTGATTCCTTCATCCTTCCCAGGTGCTTCCAGCTGGGGCATGGGCTGGCCTGCATAGGGAGAATGGGGCAGCTGTTCCGTGAAGGCAGCCATTTTTTCCAAGGCTTCCTTTTCCATCTCTTTGTCGCAGGAAAGGGATTGGAGCTGTTCATCCTGGTGGAAGAAAGCCGGCAGCAGCTGCTGGAGCTTTTCGATCACCTGATCCACCCGCTCCTCGAAATGGGCCCACAGATCCTGGAGGAACTGGTAATAAGTCAGCTGGTCGTGTTCCAGGCTCCGGGCAGATTTAGAGAAATAGCTCATGAGCCGCAGGGTGGCTACCGTCATCCCCCGAGCAAAGAAGTTGTTGTCCCAGTCCGTCTTCACTTCGCTGACGATTTCCTTCAGCCGCTTCTTGTCATCCAGATGGCTCCGGAGAGCGATGCTGCTGAGGATCTCAAAGAGCTTGTCCTCGTTCTTTTCCAACACCTTGGCCGACACCTTGAACACGTTCCGGTAGGTATTGGTGTCATTGTAACAGGTGTAGGGCTTCACTTCGAAGTTCAATCCCCCCAGATACAGGTCCGCCAGAGTGGTCAGTTCCTCATAGGAATAGTCGTCGGTGTCTACTTTTCCCAGTACATCCGTTAGCAGATAGGCATAGCACAGCAAGTCTTCCGGCACCCCGGTCAGATCGAAGCACCAGTCGAAATAGGCGATCTTGTTGGTGAACTGGTGGAGCACAAGACGGGTATGTTTCCCTTCCTGGGTCACCTGGGGATGTTCGAAATCGTTTTTCCGGGTGATATCGGACCGCTGGAGCAGAGGGATGGAAGCCAGTGCTTCCGGAGTGTCAGGGGCCGCCTGCCGGGCATGGAGCTCGTCAGCGATGGCTTCTACTTCTTTTAACTGGCTGGCATCCATCTGGCTCTTCTTTTCCGCCATCTCCTGGGCGAACTGGGCGGCATCCCGAGCTTCCTTCCCCGGTTCCGGAGTCAATGTCACCAGGCATTTGTGGGTGTTGTCCAGCAGCACCGTTTCGATCAGCTGTTCATAATACCCTTTGTCGATGGCACTGCGCAGGAAGTCCAGGCAATCGGTGAACCGGAGACAGGCAGTCGGGTCTCCTCCGTAAAGCCAGGTTTCCATCACATTCAGGCCATAAATCAGGCCTTTGGGATAGATATTGAAATCCGCTTCCCGCATCTTGAATTCTTCCGAATTCAGTTCAGCTTCCAAGAGCCGGCGGGGGATCCCGTTCCGAGACAGGTCCTGGAGGGTCCGGTACAATACCTTCACGAACTGGTCTTCCTTTTCCGGATCGGATCCGCTCACTTCCACAGAGAACACCGGCTGGAGCTGGGATCCGTTCAGGCTGCCGGACACATCGCTGCCGATGCCTGCCCGGAGGAGGGCCAGCCGCAGGGGAGCATTATTCCCGTCCAGGAGCACATGGGTCAGGAGCTTCAGGGCCATGATCCGTTTCTGGTCCAGGGCAGACCCCACCACGATGTTCATGGAAAGATAGGTCTTGTGGGCGGTGTCATCCCCTTCCGGTACCGGATAAGAGGCTTTCACTTCCCGGGTCTGCTCGAAAGGTGCCTGGAGAGGGATCTCCACCTGCAGCTTCCCAGTCTTGGGGAAATGGTTCAGATATTCCCCATCCAGGTAGGAAAGATAATCTTCCAGATCCATATTCCCGTACAGATAGATATAGGCGTTTTCCGGGCTGTAGTACTTTTTGTGGAAAGCCACGAAGCCTTCCTGGGTCAGCTGGGGAATGGCGGAAGGCAGACCGCCGGATTCGAACCGGTAGGGGGAATCCGGGAACAAGGCCTTCATCACTTCATGTTCCTCGATGGCGTCGGGAGACGAATAGACCCCCTTCATTTCGTTGTACACCACCCCATTGTAAATCAGGGGTTTATCCCCTTCCTTTCCCAATTCGTAATGCCAGCCTTCCTGGCGCAGGGTGAAGGGATTTTCCCCGATCAGGGGATAGAACACCGCATCCAGGTAAACATCCACCAGGTTCCGGAAATCCTTGTCATTCCGGCTGGCCACCGGGTACACTGTCTTATCCGTATAGGTCATGGCATTCAGGAAGGTGTTCAAGGACCCTTTCACCAGTTCCACGAAGGGTTCCTTGAGGCGGTATTTCCGGCTGCCGCAGAGCACAGAGTGTTCCGTGATGTGGGCCACCCCGGTGTCATCCTGGCTGGGGGTCCGGAATCCGATGGTGAACACCTTGTTGTCATCCCCGCAGCCCAGATAAAATAGATGGGCACCGCTGACATCGTGGATCATCTCATAGGCTGTGGCTTCGATATCCGGCAGGGCCGTGATTTTTTGTACGGTAAAACCGTGGAGTTTCGTTCCAACAGAAAGTTCCATACAGAATCTTCTCCTTTGTTTCTGATTTCGTCTTTGGTGTAAAAGAAAGGGGAGCTGCCCCACGGCAGTCTCCCCTTCCCTGAAAGATTACTTGAAATACTGCACGCCGCCCAGGAACAGAGGCTGCAGTTTGTTGCCCGGGATGTTCTTCATCAGGCCGTCGGTGAACCGTTCCGTATGGCCCATCTTCCCCAGGATCCGGCCGTCAGGGCTGGTGATGCTCTCAATGGCATACAGAGAACCGTTGGGGTTGTAGGGGCTTTCCATGGTGGGGTCCCCAGCCTGGTTCACATACTGGGTGGCCACCTGGCCATTGGCGAAGAGTTTCTTGATTTCCTCTTCCGTAGACACGAACCGGCCTTCCCCATGGGAAACAGCCACCGTGTGGATATCGCCCGGTTCCGTCAAAGCCAGCCACGGGGACTTGTTGGAGACCACTTTCGTTTCCACCATCCGGGAAATGTGCCGGCCGATGGTATTGAAGGTCAGGGTGGGAGAAGTTTCCGTCAGAGGACGGATATCTCCGTAAGGCACCAGACCCAGTTTGATCAGAGCCTGGAACCCGTTGCAGATTCCCAGAGCCAGGCCGTCCCGGTTGTACAGGAGATCCATCACGGCTTCTTTCAGAGCCGGGTTCCGGAACATAGTAGCGATGAACTTGCCGGAACCTTCCGGTTCGTCACTGGCAGAGAATCCGCCAGGGATGGCCAGGATCTGGGCTTCCTTGATCCGTTTGGCCATTTCTTCCACGCTCTCTTTGATGGCTTCCGCTGTCAAGTTCCGGATTACGCAGATGTCGGCTTTGGCACCGGCAGCTTCAAAAGCAGCAGCGGTATCGTATTCACAGTTCAGGCCCGGGAACACAGGGATGAAGACCCGAGGTTGGGCCACATTGTAAGGTGCGGTGAGCGGCAGGTCATTCCGGTAATAGGGCATCCGGCAGATATCCTTTCCGGAATCCTTCACCACAGAGGGGAATACCCCTTCCAGGGTACGGGTATAGGCAGCCTTGATTTCGTCCAGGGTGATGGCCGTGTCGTTGACGGTGACTTTCCCGTCGTCAGTCAGGGACCCCAGCACCAGGAAGTCGTTGCCTGCAAAGACTTTTTCCACATCGGCTCCCGGTGCCATTTCTACCAGGAAACCGCCGGGCTGCAGGGTGAACAGGCATTCCTCATGGAGGAAGGGTTTCACGAAGCCAAAGCCCAGTCCGTTGCCCAAGCACATGGTGGAGATGGCAGCGGCCACGCCCCCTTCTTTCACCACGCCGGCGGTAAGGATCCGTTTGCCCAGGATGGCTTTGTGGACATTGTCCAGGAGAGTCCGGAGAGCCGGGTACTCCACCACTTCGTGTTCATCGCAGGGCACGGGGATGAAGGCCACGGTGTTGCCGGCCTGTTTGAATTCGTTGGAGATGGTATCACGGCCGTCCATGACCCCTACTGCAAAGCAGATCAGGGAAGGCGGGACTTCCAGATCCATGAAGGTACCGCTCATGGAATCTTTGCCGCCGATGGCCGGCAGTTCCAGTTCGCAGCAGGCTTTATAGGCACCCAGGAGAGCGGCAAAGGGCCGGCCCCAGGTATGTTCCGTATGGAGTTTGGGGAAGTATTCCTGCATGGAAAGACGCAGTTTCTTCGGATCGGCGCCCATGGACGCAGCCCGGCATACAGCTTCCACCACCGCGTACATAGCCCCGTGGTACGGGCTCCAGCAGCACACGTTAGGATCATAGCCGCTGGCCATGATGGAAGTAGCGTTGGTCTTGCCGTGGAGGACGGGCAGACGGGCTGCCATACCTTCGGTACGGGTCAGCTGGTTCCGGCCGCCGTAAGGCATCAGTACGCTGCCCCGGCCGATGGATCCGTCGAACCGTTCACCCAGCCCTTCTTCGCTGCATACGTTCAGCCGGTCCAGGTTGGCCAGCCAGGCTTCCTTGATGTCCTTCTTCCCTTCCACTTCTGCCGGGGTGCTGTTGAAAGGAGAGGTTTCTTCCACCCCATCCACCACAACATTGGACTTTTGAGGGATGCCATTGGTATCCAGGAAAGCCCGGGACAGGTCCACGATTTTTTCCCCTCTCCAGTACATCACCAGACGGGGATCTTCCGCCACTTCAGCCACTACCGTGGCTTCCAGATTTTCTTTGGCAGCAGCAGCCATGAATTTGTCCAGGTCGCCGGCGGCAATGCACACCGCCATCCGTTCCTGGGATTCACTGATGGCCAGTTCCGTGCCGTCCAGGCCTTCGTACTTCTTGGGTACCTTGTCCAGGTTGATTACAAGACCCGGCGCCAGTTCCCCGATGGCCACGGAAACCCCGCCGGCCCCGAAGTCGTTGCACCGTTTGATGAGACGGGTCACTTCCGGATCCCGGAACAGCCGCTGGATTTTCCGTTCGTTGGGGGCGTTCCCCTTCTGGACTTCTGCGCCGCATTCGCTGAGGGACTTGGTGGTGTGTTCCTTGGAGGCACCGGTAGCGCCGCCCATGCCGTCACGGCCGGTACGGCCGCCCAAAAGGATGATCAGGTCGCCGGCAGCCGGCCGTTCCCGGACCACAGCATCCCGGGGAGCTGCCCCGATGACGGCCCCGACTTCCATGCGCTTGGCCACGAATTTGGGATGATAGTATTCTTCCACAGAACCGGTAGCCAGGCCAATCTGGTTGCCGTAGGAGCTGTACCCGGCAGCGGCCCCCAGGGTGATTTTCCGCTGAGGCAGCTTGCCCTTCAGGGTCTTTTCATAAGGAGTCCGGGGATCGCCGGATCCGGTGACCCGCATGGCCTGGTATACATAGCTCCGGCCGCTGAGGGGATCCCGGATGGCTCCTCCCAGGCAGGTGGCAGCGCCCCCGAAAGGTTCGATTTCGGTGGGATGGTTGTGGGTCTCGTTCTTGAACATCACCAGCCAGTCTTCTTTTTTCCCATCCACCTCAATAGGAGCCACGATGCTGCAGGCATTGATTTCTTCCGAAGCATCCAAGTCAGGGATCTTCCCTTCCTTCTTCAGCTTCTTCGTAGCCAGGCAGGCCATGTCCATGAGGGTGATGGGCCGCTGGGTGTCTTTCCCGTAAACGAAATCCCGGTCTTTTTTATACAGGTCGTAGGCTTCTGCCACCGGCTGGGTGTAGACCCCATCCGTAATGGAAACGTTTTCCAATTTGGTTTCAAAGGTGGTGTGCCGGCAGTGGTCGGACCAGTAGGTATCCAGTACCTTGATTTCGGTGATGGAAGGATCTCGGTCTTCTTTTTTGAAGTATTCCTGGATGAAAGCCAGATCTTCCAAGCTCATGGCCAGTTCCTGTTTGTTCAGGAAATCTTCAAGCCCTTTCCGGTCCAAGTCCCGGAAGCCCTTCAGGACGGCTACCGGTTTGGGGACGTCCCAGGTCATATCCAAAGTTTCCGGTTTTTCGATGGCAGCTTCCTGGGCTTCCACCGGGTTGATGCAGTAATCCTTGATTTTTTCAAAGTCGGCGTCGGACAGATTTCCTTCCAGCAGGTATACTTTGGCGGCTGCCACAATGGGACGCTGGCCCTGGGTGATCAGCTGGATGCACTGAGCGGCAAAATCTTCTCTCTGGTCATACTGGCCGGGGAGCAGTTCCACGGCAAAGCTCCGGACCCCAGCAGGGATCTCCAGTTCTTCATCCCGGACTACATCCACTGGAGCTTCGCTGAGCACCAGGTTCCTAGCAGCCTGGCAGTCCTCCTCGCTGAGGCCTTCCAGGTCGTACCGATTGACGATCCGGACGCTTTTCAGGTTCTTCAGGCCCAGGGTCTGCTGCAGATCAGAACACAGACCTGCTGCTTCCACAGCATATGCTTTCTTCTTCTCCACATAAATTCTTGTAATCTTGTCGCTCATGACAGCCTCCCTTAAAAATACTCATTGATAAAATTATTCTCCCGGGGGAACAATTTGTCAAGGATTTCCAGTGCATTTTCACTGTCCCCATAGATCATGCCAGCCTGTTGGAGCTGCCGGGTCCCATAGAGTCCGAAGAACAGCTGGGTGAAGGTCCCCGCATCCAGCAGCACTTCCGGATCATCCAGGGTATTCAGCAGCTGGATACCTTTTTCCGTGAAGTCCAGTTTCACCAGCATGGTGTTGAGGGCGATCTGTTCATCTTTCAAGCCCAGGACCAAGGTTTTCCCCACCAGGTCCCGAGGTACGGGCATGGCTTTCAGACAGGCCGCAGCGTTGAGGACCCGCCCCATCATGAAGGGGGCTTCCTGAGGGGCCAAGGCCTGATCCGGCAGCTGGAGGTATGTCAGATCATCCTCTGCCGCCAGCCATTTCAGCTTTTGATAGATGCCGGCCAAGCCTTTGAAGTACTGGAGCAGCCGGATCCTGCTGGGAGCATCCACGGCCAGGAATTCCTGGACCGTCACCGTCCCGCTCTCCCTATTATACAACGCATAAGCCGTCGGTGCACCGTCAAACTTTACAACAGCCGTCTCAAAATTCTCCTGGGCGGCCGTCACCAAGGTATTTTCCCAAACCCGATGATCCCGCTTGACGTAGCCGTGGTACCGGGCCATGGTTTTGGCATAAACCGGAGCCAGCAGGCTTTCCGCCTGCCGGGTATCCACCCGTTCCGCCGTGAAGCCGTCAAGGATCCGGCCTGCCAGGTCCAACTGGGCCAAAGGCAGGGTATACCGTTTCCGCAGATGGGTCCAGGCAAAGCCGTAAGGCTGGTAGATTCCGGCATAAATGGGCATGAGGATGGCAAAAGGCACCTGCATGGCCCGGAGGGTGGTAAAAGCCGTCTCCATCAGCTGGCCCATCACATGCTGACCCCGGGCCACCGGGTCCGTAGCCACACCTACGATATAAGGGACCTTCCAATCCTTTCCCCGGACCCGCAGCACATAGGGGTTCAGATGGAGCATGGTCTGGAGCTTCCCATCCTGGAACCCGCCCAGGATCCGGTTCTGCTTCAAGGCATACTCCTTGAAATACCATTCGTAAAAGGGCGTCCCCTTCTTCTCAAAGCAATAATCCCACAGGTCCGCCGCCTGGGACAGGGTATCCTGCTGGAGCAAACGAAAATCCATGGCAATCCTCCTTTTAGCGGATGATCGTATTGTATTTTTTCACCATGAACACAGGCTTATAGGATTCCTTGGCTTCCCGGAGGCCCTCCTTGCCCATATCCTCTTCCCGGTTGATGTAGGTCACATCCGGCCATTCATGGGCGATGTATTCCTTATTGATGGCGGTGTACAAGCCCCGGATGTCCGGATCCGCCTTTTCCACGTGAATCACCGCCGTATTCTTGCCGGTCCGCTCGCCAAAAGTAAAGGCCTTCACCTGGCCGTCCAGCCGGATCAGCCCGCCCCGGAGCTGGAGTTTTTCCAAATTGTCCAGGCCTTCCCGGATGGCATCGTATTCGGCCACAATGGAAGGATCCGTCAGTTCCCGTTCTTCCACCCACTGTTTGCCGTAGGCGATGCATTCATCCTTGTTGGCCAGGGTGATGGGTTCGTAGAGGAAGTCCGGATGGTCCTTGATGAATTGATTGTAATGGTTCTTTTTGCCGTGGAGCTTGCGCCCGCTGAGGCTGGCCAGGCTGGCACGCTGATACACATAGTCCCAGTTGTCCCGGTCAGGGGTAAAGGTGTTCACCTGAGGCAGGTATTTCTGGAACCGTTCGATGGTATGCTCGTAGATGCCATGCATTTCAAAGGGTTCCCCTTTGAAATACTGTTTCAGGGCACAGATCACTTTGGGCAGATCCTCGTTGACTCCTCCAAATGGAGGCAGGACGAAGGTATTTCCGTTCACGGTCACTTTGATGAGCAGACAGCCATGGCTGATGCCCCAATAACTGTCATACTGTTTCCGCCAAATAAAGATGGAACCGAAGCAGCATTCCGAGGCATGGTAATCTTCTTCAGTAAAATAATCATCGAATATCGGCTTATCGTCAATACTGATGTGCTTAAATTCTAAAATAAAAATCGCTCCCTCATTTGTAAGATGATTGATATGTATCTATTATTATAACAGATGAGTCAAGGGGCATAAACTGCCTGGGGGCAGGCAACAGCCCCCCCTTACAGCATCCCCATATCATTCAGCCGATCCACCCGGAAGCCGTAATCTTCCGTCTGGACTACCTGGACGAAGGCCGTATTGGCCAGGCTCATCCGCCACATATTGTCAATGGGGAAGCCCAGGAGCCGGCAGACCAGGAGGCGGATCAGGCCACCATGGCTGACGCACAGGATGGTGCCGTCCGGTTCCATTCCTTCCACCAGATCCGTAAAAGTCTTCCAGCCCCGCTCTTGGGACGCAGCCAGGGTTTCTTCCGCTGCCAGATCCACCTGTCCCGGCTTGAGGAAAATATCCCGGAGCGTATCCGGATCCTTTTCCTGGATCTCTTTCAAATGGTGGCCATCCCATTTACCGAAAGAGATTTCCCGCAGGCCCGGCACCACCATTGATTCCAGGCCCCGGGCAGCAGCCAGAGGAGCAGCGGTTTCCTGGGTCCGGATCAAGTCCGAGGTATAGAGCGCATCCACTGGCACCCGGGATGCCCGGGTCACAAGGGCCGCCGCCTGCTTCCGGCCGGTATCATCCAAGGGATTGTTGCTCCAGCCCTGGAGGATGCCCTGCCGGTTGGCCAAAGTCTCCCCATGGCGTACCAAATAAATCGTCTTCATAAAGCCATCCTTTTCTAAACATTCCAGGCCAGCAAGAAACAAAAGGATACAAAACGGGGCTGTCCACGGACAGCCCCATTTTCTGCTTCTTAAGCTCTTGCAATGTAATCGCCGGTACGGGTATCGATCTGCAGCACATCCCCTTCGTTGATAAACAGAGGGACCTTTACGACATAACCGGTATCCATCTTGGCGTTCTTGCTGCCGCCGGTAGCGGTATCCCCTTTGATCCCCGGTTCGGTTTCCACTACGGTCAGTTCCACCGTGTTGGGCAGTTCCACGCCCAGGATCCGGTCCTTGAAGGTGATGACCTTCACATCCATGTTTTCTTTCAGGAAGTTCACGGCCTTGCCCAGCTGATCCTTGTTCAGTTCCAGCTGATCATAGGTTTCGTTATCCATGAACACATAGGTACCGTCGGATTCATACAGATACTGCATGCCCTTTCTTTCAACAATGGCATTTTCCAGACGTTCAGCAGCATTGAAAGTCCGTTCCACCACAGCGCCGGTGCACAGGTTGCGCATTTTGGCCCGTACGAAAGCGGCGCCTTTGCCGGGTTTTACATGCTGGAATTCAACGACCTGCCATGCATCGCCGTCAATTTCAACCGTTACGCCTGTTTTGAAATCATTTGTAGAAATCATGAAAACAACCTCCAAAATAGTAGTTTCTAATCTATAAGGATCAAAGTTCTACCAATTCTTTCGGGACGGAAGTAAGCCGTTCACAGCCGTCCCCGGTGACCAGCACCGTGTCTTCGATCCGGACCCCGCCTTGCTCAGGCAGGTAGATGCCAGGTTCGATGGTCACCACTGCCCCTGCCGGCAGCGGCCGGTCATTGGCTTTGTTCAGCACCGGTTTTTCATGGATGTCCAATCCCACGCCGTGGCCCAGTCCATGGCCGAAATCCGGTCCATATCCTTTGGCAGTGATGAAATCACGCACAGCCCGGTCCACCTGGATGCCGGTCAGCCCGGCCTTCAGGGTCTTTTCCCCAAGCAGGTTGGCCTCAAGGACGATTCCATAGATTTCCTTCTGCCAGGGCGCTGCCTTCCCCACCACCACCGTACGGGTGATGTCAGAGCAGTAGCCTTCGTAGGTAGCACCGAAATCAAAAGTGATGAAATCGCCCGGTTCCACCACCTTTTCCGAAGCCACCCCGTGAGGCAGGGCACTCCGTTTCCCAGAAGCACAGATGGTTTCAAAGGAAGGTTTGGTGGATCCCAGCTTCCGCATATTGTATTCCAGCTCAGCCGCCAAATCGCTTTCCTTCCGGCCGGCCCGGATATGGGGCAGCAGCTGCAGGAAAGCCTCATCAGAAATCGCTACGGCCTTGCGGATCAGGGTCATCTCTTCAGGGGTCTTCACCGCCCGGAGACCTACCAGATTCACATTCTTCCAGCGGACATTCGGCAGGGCTTTTGCCAGGGCACACTGTTCCGTATAGGAAAAATAGTCCCCATCCAGGGCCAGGTTCTCAGAATTCGGCAGCTTGGCCGCTTCCGCCCAGAATCCATGCTGGTGTTCGATCAGTTCACATTCCGGAGCCTGCTGGCGTACCTGCAGGGTATACCGGGAATCCGTGATGATCACCGCCCGCCGAGGATCCACATACAGCAGGCTTTCTCCTCCTGTAAACCCGGTGAAGTACCGGATGGAAGAATCGCCTTTGATAAAGATGCCATCCACCTTTTCCTGTTCCAGAAAAGTCCGCAGCTTGTCCAAAGCCTTCATCCTATCGTCTCCTCGTCCATGGTCGAACAGAATCAGTTCGACTAATCTATTTTACTCTTAAACCCCTAAAAAAAGCAAGGGTTTCTATACAGTTTGTTACAAATAGTTTCGGTTCATTTTTTCAGCCGGCGTACCAGGGAGAAAGGTTCCATCCGGGGATCTCCTTTGGCAGTAAAGGTCATCTGGGCATGGGGAGCGGCCTGGATGGGATTCCCTTCACCGTCCTGCATCTCTTCCAGTTTCCAAGAAAAGACTTCCCCGCTGGGAGTCAATACTTCCAGTTGCTGGCCTTCTTTTACATGGTTCCGTTGTTCCAGGGTCACCCGGCCGGTGACAGGGTCGAATTTCTTCACTAATGCTACGAAATCCGCGGTCTGTTCATAGGAACTGGTGGTGTAGACCTGATCTTCCGGGCCGGTCCTGCGGACGGCGAACCCAGTGGTATACGGCCGGTGGGACACTTTCTCCAGTTCTTCCCGGAGACTCTCTGGCACGGTGAAATGGGCCGGATCCTGCCAGCACAGGTCGATGGCCTTCCGGTAGGCGCTGACCACCGTAGCCACATAATGGACGCTTTTCATCCGTCCCTCGATCTTCAGGCTGCTGACCCCTGCCTCCATCAATTGAGGCAGGTACTCCATCAGGCACAGATCTTTGGAATTCATGATGTAGGTGCCCCGCTCATCTTCCGCTATCGGGAACACCTCTCCAGGCCGGTTCTTTTCCGTCAGGCCGAACTCCCAGCGGCAGACCTGGGCACAGGCGCCCCGATTGCTGTCCCGGCCGGTGAAATAATTGCTCAGGAGGCAGCGGCCGGAATAGGAGATGCACATGGCCCCATGGACGAAAACTTCCAAGTCTGCGGAGATTCTTTCCCGGATTTCCCGGATTTCCTGGATAGACAGTTCCCGGGCCAGCACCACCCGCTCTGCTCCCAGCTCTTCCCAGGCCTTTGCCGTAGCCCAGTTGGTCACATTGGCCTGGGTGCTCACATGGAGTCCCAGTTTGGGTACCGTCTTCCGGGCCGTCATCCAAACTCCCAGATCGGAAACCAGCAGGGCATCCACCCTGGCTTCCTCCAAGTTCCGGAGGTATTCTGGCAGAGCAGGCAGATCACTATTGTGGGGATAGATATTCACGGTCACATAGACCTTTTTTCCCCGTGCATGGGCAAAAGCCGCCATTTCCCGGATCTCCTCCAAGGAAAAATTGGCGGCAAAAGCCCGGAGCCCGAAAGCCTTCCCTCCCAGATAAACGGCATCGGCTCCGTACAGCAGGGCCATCCGGCCCTTTTCCAGGCTCCCGGCGGGAGCCAGCAGTTCTGGTTTGTTCACTGTGCTTCTCCTATGACTTCTCCAGGGTTCAGTTTCTGGATCATGGCCACATGTTCTTCGTACGTTTTGGTGAAATGGTGATAGCCTTCCTTGTCAGCCACGAAATACAGATAATCGGTCATCACCGGATGGATCACGGCCCGCAGGGCATCCATACTGGGGTTTCCCACTGGTCCTGGGGGCAACCCCTTGTTC
Organism: uncultured bacterium; assembly: GCA_905215645.1. Lineage (GTDB taxonomy): Bacteria > Bacillota > Negativicutes > Acidaminococcales > Acidaminococcaceae > Acidaminococcus. Next base: position 16,197 of record CAJMQS010000011.1, on the reverse strand, counting down.
AGATAGGTATTGTAGGGAGATTCCAGCTTCAAATCGTCATAAGTGACTTCTTTTTTCTGGGCCCCCAAGATGTACTGGATGGTGGTATCGGACTGGATGGGCATCCCCATCTGGAGCCGTTTTTCAAAGACGCCGGCAATGAGGGGCATTTCCTCCTTGTGGGTAGCTTCTCGTTCCACCATAGAAGCCAAGGTCACAATATCCCGCAGGGACAGGTAACTTTTGTTCAAATCGCTCCGCAGATCCGGCGTCAGTTTCTTGTTGAACTCCTGGACCATCATAGCCACAATGTCCTTGGCTGTGGCATTTTCCGGCACATCGTAGGTAGCCGGACAGATGAATCCTTCCGCCTTGTAGACCACATCCGGATTGCTGGTCTCCATATAGGGATAGGGCGTATAGTTCCGGCAGGCATCCTTAAAGGCCTGGGCCGTGGCCAGATGTTCCCGTTCCAGCTTCAGGGCCACTTCATTGATGGTGGCGCCTTCCGGCACAGCAAAACGGTTGGAATGGACCTTGCCCTTGGATAGGATATTGATGATTTCCCCATCGCTCATCCCGGCTGTGATTTCATAGGTCCCGGCCTGGAGGTGGTTCTCCAGTCCCTTGACCCGAGCCGCCAGCCGGAAGGATTCCGGAGTCTGGATCAATTTCTTGTCATGGAGCATGGTAGCGATATCCGAGGTGGTCATGCCCTGGGTCACCGTGAATTTTACCTTTTGCCCGGTGGCCAGGCTGGTATTGGTATTGAAATAATCCAGATACCAGTAAGCCCCGAACAGCACCGCCAACAGCAGTGCAATCCCGATGGGTAAGAATTTTTTCCGCATGATGCTTCAGTCTCTCTTATTGGGCGTCCATTTCGTCCATGATTTCTTCATAGGCCTTGCGGACTGCTTCGAATTCTTCATCGGTGGGGTCCAGATACACCGGTTCCCCGTTCTCATCGAAATCCACCCGGGCGATGATCACATTGTCTTCCTCATCATCCGGATCCGTATCGTCGTCTTCCGGGATCTGGGTCAAGAGGGCAAAATTTTTCTTGTCCATGGGGATCACCATTTCTTCCAGGTAATAGGTTTCATTCCCCTCCTCGTCGGTGATCACTACCACCGCTTCTTGATCTTCCGTCGCCAGCAGCTTTTCATCTTTCTTCTCCATTGTCAGTTCCTCCTCGGGCTGTCCAGATAATTTTGCAGGATGACCACAGCGGCCATCATGTCGATGATCTTCTTTCGTTTTTTTCTCTGGAGATCCGCCTCGATCAGGACTTTTTCCGCTGCTACCGTAGAGAGCCGTTCATCCCACAGGACAACCGGGATGGACGGGAAGCGTTCCTCCAGGATTTTTTTGAATTTTTCGCTGGCCCTGGCTCTGTCGCCGATGGACCCGTTCATATTCTTGGGGTAGCCCAGTACAAACTGCCCCACTTCTTCTGCCGCCACCAGTTCCCCCAAGCGCCGCAGGTCATTCTCTAGGCCCTTCCGGCGGATGGTCTCCACCCCCCGGGCCAAGAAGCCGGTTTCGTCGCTGACGGCCACGCCGATGGTCCGGGTACCCAGATCCAAACCCATGATCCTCATCAGCGGCCCGATTCTTCCAGATAAGCCTGGAGCAGGGCTTCAATCAGCTCATATCTCTCGAAACGCCGGATCTTCAGCCGGGCATCTTTGTAACTGGTCACATAGGCCGGATCCCCGCTCAGGAGATACCCGGCCAGCTGGTCGATGGGATTGTATCCCTTTTCTTTCAGGGCTTCTGCCACCTCCCGGATGGTTTCCGCCACACTCTTGGTCTCCGGCACCGGTTTGAACATGGTGGTTTCCTGTGTAGTACGAGACATAATATCCCTCCTTTGTGAAGAAGGGGCTGTTGCCTGCAACAGCCTCTTTCTCAATAAAAATACTGACTGATGATCAATGGAATGGATTCCTGGAACAGGACCAGCATCACCTCGATGGGGACTTTCATCCCTTCCTGGATCCAGCGCATGGTCATTTCTTCTCCCCCGTAGATCACCATTTCTGTGGCGAACTGGATATGGGGATTCTTCAGATCCGCGCCAGCTTTTTTCAGCATTAGGTGATAGGCATCCCGGACGAACCGCCGGTTGGTCTTTCGGATGTCTTCCACATCGCAGCTGGCATATAGATTCTGCAGGAATTTCAAGTTGGCTTCGTACAATTTGAATTTTTTGTACAAGGCTTCCGACCAGCACCGGCTCTTCAAGATCTCCCGCCCATGTCGGGCTAGGATATGCAGATACACCCAGTGGGCCAGTTCTTTCTTGTTCTTGCAGCAGCGCTCAAAATCTTCGTTTTTCAGCCCCGCATCCCGGACAATCTCGTCCACCGTGATGTCGCGGAGGTGTTTCTTCTCCAGCAGATGGTACAGGGCTTTTCCCAGTTTTTCCTTTGGATCCATTTCCACACCTTCTTGTCAAGCAATCGTATTTTCTGTTTTACTGCAGCTGACCTTCCACCAGTTCCCAAGCTTTATCCAGCCCGGCCTGGAGTTTGCTGGCATCCTTACCGCCAGCTTGGGCCATATCCGGCCGTCCGCCGCCGTTGCCGCCCATGGCCTGGGCCACACCTTTGGCGATTTTGCCAGCATGGATGCCCTTCTGCACTGCCTCTTTAGCAGCCATGACCAGGATGTTCACCTTGTCAGCGCTCATGGGAGCTGCCAGGACCACCACCCCGCCGGTCTTATCCCGAAGGGTATCACCCATCTTCCGCAAGGCATCTACATCCTGGACTTTTACTTCCTGGACCAGCACAGGGACACCTTTTACTTCTTTGGCATCCGCCGTGACGCTGGCAGCCTGAGCAGCCACCAGTTTCTTTTCCATTTCATCGGCCCGGTGCTTTTCTGCCCGCAGATCTTCCTGGAGTCCATTGATCCGGCTCACCAGGTTGTTGGGACGGCCCTTCACCGCAGCCGCCGCTTCTCCGATCAGGCTTTCCAGTTCCCGGGTGTAAGCCAGGGAACCCCGGCCGGTCACTGCTTCGATCCGCCGTACTCCAGCGCCTACGCTGGATTCGGACAAGATCTTGAAGAGCCCGATGTGGCTGGTATTGGACACATGGACACCGCCGCACAGTTCCATGCTGTAACCGGGCACATTCACCACCCGGACGATTTTACCATATTTTTCTCCAAAGAGAGCCATAGCTCCCATTTCTTTGGCTTTTTCCAATTCCTGTTGGGAAATTTCCACATCCACCGCATCCAGGATCTTTTCATTGACGATATCTTCCACCTGGGCCAGTTCTTCTTCCGTCAGAGGAGAGAAATGGGAGAAGTCGAACCGGAGACGGTCCGGTCCCACATAGCTGCCGGCCTGGTTCACATGGCTGCCCAGCACCTGTTTCAGAGCTGCATGGAGCAAATGGGTGGCCGTATGGTTCCGGGCAATATCTGCCCGCCGTTTCAGGTTCACTTCGAATTCCACTTCGTCCCCCACGCTCAGGGTACCCTGTTCCAAGGTCCCCAGCTGGATGGTGAAGCCGTCAGGCAGCTTTTTCGTATCCGTTACATTAAAGATGCCCTTGTCAGACACCAGCCGTCCCGTATCTCCCAGCTGGCCGCCTCCCTCAGCATGGAAAGCAGTGTTGGTGAGGATCACTGCCAGTTCATCCCCGCTCTTGGCGTTTTGGATGGCCTGGGTATCGTGAGCCGGGAAGATGGCAGCTACTTTGCCATTCTTGCTGGCTTCATCTACGGTCAGGTTCCCCAATTTCAGGTGACGGGTTTCGTAGAGCACCGGTTTGCCCTCTTTGTCGTTCCGGGCAGCCCGGGCTCTTTCCCGCTGGGCTTCCATGGCCTTTTCAAAGCCTTCCTTATCCATGGTGAAGCCCTGTTCTTCCAGGATTTCTTCCGTCAGTTCCCAAGGAAAGCCGAAAGTATCATAGAGCTGGAAGGCATCTTCCCCATCAAGGACCGTGCTGCCAGCTTTCCGCATGGCATCGATTTTTTGGTTCAGCAGATCCGTTCCCTGTTCCAGGGTCTGGAGGAAGGAATTTTCTTCCATGGCGATGACTTTTTCAATGTAGCTTTTCTTTTCCCGCAGGTCCGTATAATGGTCCCCATACATGTCGATGACCAGATCCGCAGCCCCTACCAGGAATTCCTTCCGGATGCCCAGCAGACGGCCGTGGCGGATGGCCCGGCGCAGTACCCGGCGGAGGATATAACCCCGCCCCTCATTGGAAGGCAGGATCCCGTCCCCGATCATGAAGGTGACGGAACGAGCATGGTCGGCAATGACCTTCAGGGAAATATCATCCTTAGGATCCGCATTGTAAGTCTTGCCAGAAATCTTGCAGGCATATTCGATAATGGGGAAAATCAGGTCCGTCTCGAAGTTGCTGGGTTTGTTCTGGAGCACAGAAGCCACCCGTTCCAGCCCCAGGCCGGTATCGATGTTCTTGTGCTGGAGCGGGGTATAACTGCCGTCCGCTTCTTTGTTGTACTGGGTGAACACCAGGTTCCACAGTTCCAGGAAACGGCCGCAGTCACAGCCAGGTCCGCAGTCAGGACTGCCGCAGCCCCGTTCTTCGCCCAGATCGATGTGGATTTCGGAATCCGGTCCGCAAGGGCCGCCGCTGGCGATTTCCCACCAGTTGTCGTCCAGCTTCACGATCCGTTCTGCCGGGACTCCGCATACATCATGCCACAGGTCATAGGCTTCCTGATCCTTGGGATAGACCGTGATCCACAGTTTGTCTTTGGGGAGTTCCAGGACTTCCGTCAGGAATTCCCAGGCCCAGGGGATCACTTCTTTCTTAAAATAATCCCCGAAGGAGAAGTTCCCCAACATTTCGAAATACGTATGATGCCGGGCAGTGCGGCCTACATTTTCAATATCTCCGGTCCGGACGCATTTCTGGCAGGTGGTGATCCGTGTCGCAGGCGGTTTCACCTTGCCGGTAAAATACGGCTTGAAAGGAGCCATGCCTGCGCCGATCAAGAGAAGCGTAGGGTCATCGTGGGGAATGAGGGACGCACTGGGCAGCACCAGGTGGCCTCGTTCCTTAAAGAAATCAAGATATTTCTGCCGAATCTCATTACCACTTAAATATTTCATTACCAACTCTCCCAAATTCGCTCCAGCAAAAAGGAAAACTGCATCCCATCAGCCAGAAAATTAAATTCTCTTTCGTATCCCATAAATTATATAAAAAGTAAAGAGGGCTGTCAAATAAATAAGGGGGTGTTGCACGTAATGTGCAACACCTCCTAGCTGTAGAGCCGCGTAGCGGCTCAAGTCTGGAGTCTGGAGTCTGAAGTCTGGAGCCGAATGTTAAATTTGCATGCAAATTTTTGAATATGTAGAACCTTTAGACGAAATGATCGCTCAGATTGATTTCGATTCTGGTTTTACATAATCAAAAGGATCCGTCCAGCCATGCGGATCCTGTCCTGAGGCTTCCGACTTCAGACTCCTGACTTCCGACTAAGGAGCTGCTGCTGACCAGCAGCCCCTACTCCCGATACATCCCTGCAATAGCCTCTTCCACGGTCCTTGCCTGGATGATGGTCACTCCTTCTGGTTCTTTTCCGAATGGGAAGCTGCCTTTGGGGACGATGAACCGTTTGAACCCCAGCTGGGCAGCTTCTTTGATCCGCCGGTCCGTCAGTCCTACCCGGCGCAGTTCACCCGTAAGGCCCACTTCCCCGACGGCCAGCACCCCCATGGGCACCGGACGGTTCCGATAACTGGAAACCAAGGCCCCCAAGATGGCCAAGTCCGCCGCCGGTTCCTTGACTTTCATACCGCCTACCGCGCACACATAGGCATCCTGGTCTCCAAAATTCATGCCGCAGCGCCTTTCCAGCACCGCCAGCAGCATATTCACCCGGTTGAAATCCACTCCCACCACCGTCCGTCGGGGCAAGCCGAAGGGAGTATGGGAAACCAGGGCCTGGATTTCTGTGAGGATCGGCCGGTTCCCTTCCATGGCCGCCGTGATCACCGAGCCGGAAACCGCCTCTTCTTTGGCTTCCAAGAACAGGCCGGAGGGATTGGCCACTTCCCGGAGCCCTTCTTCTTCCATAGAAAAGATCCCGCATTCACTGGTGGAGCCGAATCGATTCTTCAGTGCCCGGAGCACTCGATAGGTATAGGAGCGGTCTCCTTCGAACTGGAGCACCACGTCCACCATATGTTCCAGCAGCCGAGGCCCAGCGATGTTCCCCTCTTTGGTCACATGGCCGATGATGATCACCGCGATCCCCGTCTCTTTGGCAAAAGTCAGCAGTTTGGCGGTGCATTCCCGCACCTGGCCCACGCTGCCCGCCGCGCTTTCCAGCTCCTGGTTGTACATGGTCTGGATGGAGTCGATGACCAGGAGGCGGGGTTTCACCTGTTTGGCTTGGACCAGGATGGTCCCCAGTTCTGTAGCCGTCATGATCTGCAGGGTGTCCGTTGCCTGTCCCAGCCGCTCTGCCCGCATGGCCGTCTGGGCTTCACTTTCTTCCCCCGATACGTAGAGCACCCGTTCTCCACTGGTTGCCGCCTTCATGGAAACATCCAGGGTGATGGTGGATTTGCCGATGCCCGGAGCCCCGCCCAAAAGGATCAGGGAACCGGGGACGATGCCGCCCCCCAGCACCCGGTCGAATTCGTGGATACCGGTAGTCATCCGCCGGACCTTCACCTTCTCCACCTGCTTCAAGGTCTTAGGGGTAGGAGATTCCGTCACCGCCAGATAGGAAGGCCGCTGCCGGCTGGGAGCCGGAACTGCAGTTTCTTCCACCAGAGTGTCCCACTTCCCGCATTCCGGGCATTTGCCCAGCCATTTGGGTGTAGAATATCCACAGTTCTGGCATACGTAATGGGTCTGTGTTTTGGCCACTTATTCTTCCTCCTGGAGCAGCCGATACGCATTCCGCACGATCTGTTCCTTGTTTTCCTCGCTGACATGGTCTCCCAGCACATGGAGGAAATAATCCAGCAGCCGGGCTTCCCGGCCAGTGATCAGTTTGTGGGCGGCCAGAGCCTGGACCAACTGATTGGAAGACAGGTCTCCTTTGCCCGCTGGCAGCTGGGATTGGACGGCTGTCTGCCGAGGCAGGCGGATGATCCGGATGAAGCCCCCGTTTCCTCGTTTGGATTCCACCTCATAGCCCCGTTCTGGGGTAAAGCGAGTGGTCAGAGTATAAGTGATCTGGCTGGGCGCACAGGACAGCTTTTCCGCCAGCTGGCTCCGCTTTACGTCCACCCGGTCCTGTTCGTTGGCGAACAGCTCGCTGATGATGAATTGCTCTATGGCATCTGCTATATTGCGCATGATGATTACCTCCTATGGGAAAGACAGGTTCTCCCATGCTCTATTATATTTGACATTTTGACGTTTGGCAAGAGGGAATTGTGTGGGGGGAAGCAGAGCTTCCCCCCACACAGAAGCCAGACCGGCCCTTACGGGCCTTTCAGAATCCAGACGTCAGGCTTGACTGAAACAAGCAGATTGCCGTGCTTCTGGCGGGCCTCCCGGCGTGAGGCCCCTACGGCACCCCAATGGGTCGTACGTTTTCGCCGTTTCTCTCTTCACTATGCACTCTTCACTGATTTCCACCGTACAAAGCTGACGTCTGACGTCTCAAGGCCCCTTGGGGGCCGTATCTGACCTCTTGTCAGACCCTGCCCCTTTTCACCCCAACACCCTGGCCCCCGCAAAAACCTGCAGCCCCAGGATCACCGGCACCCCGATGGTGAATTTCAGATGTTTCGTCTTGTGCCTGAACAGAAACATGGCCAAAAGGGCCCCTGCACTGCCCCCCAGGGCCACCAGACCCAGAAGCCGGATTTCCGGCACCCGCCAGGTCCCCCGTTTGGCACAGAATTTGTCATAGCCGTACACGGCAAAAGTAATGGCATTGATCAGAAGAAGCCCCGTTATAAGCGGGGTAAGTTGGAAGGACATGATATTGAGCTCCTTTATGGTTCATCGTTTAAGAAAGAAAGCAGACCGGCCCTGACGGGCCTTTCAGAATTCAGACGTCCGCTTGACCTGTGACAAGCAATTCGGGTCTCCATCTAAATCGAACAAAGCTGACGTCTGCCATCTCAAGGCCCGTCAGAGCCGTATCTGACTTCTTGTCAGGTCCTGCGACCCCGAAATCCTCACCGGCGACGCCCCGGTCTTTCCGTCCCGCTGCCTCTGGTCCACCCTGCACCCTGCCAGGAGGACCAGCAGCAGGCACAGGGCCGCCAGGGCCATGGTCTTTCGTGGACATTTCATTGTGGCCGGCCTCCTTTTTTCTTTCTATTGTAGCATACAAAGGAAACATTGACTCTTTCTCCCCTTTTTCCTACAATGAAATTATCTGCAGTATAAAGGAGATCTGTCTATGAAAGCCCGCACACAACCCCTGGATTTTTTCTTTACCCCCGGCGGTTTCCAGCCGGATTCCCCGGAAAAAGGTCTGTCCGCTGAACAGGCCCGGCTCCGGAAGAATTTCCAGGAACATCCCTGGCTGACCCTGTACCAGCTGGGGTTCGGCCCTGTTCCCCAGGATGCCGGTCCGTCCCTCCTGTTCCTGTACAAGCTGGCCGCCGCTTTTGTCCAGGCCCTGAGCCAGGATCCATTCCTCCAGGTGTCCCGGTCAGAAACCCGGATTCCTCTTTCCCCGGAACAGGAGACCAGCCTGCTGGACGGGGTTCCCTTTGCCCCCGGTAGCACCTGGATCGACTCAGGCTGGCTCCATCACGCCTGGGACCAGCTGAATCAGGCCTTTGCCCAGGATCTGGGGAAATTTTCCGGCACTGTGGAAGACTATCTGAAGACCCGGAGCGGTGCCCTGCGCCCGGCTGACCGGATCTACTTCCACCTGGTGGAAAACAAAAGGAGCGAAACCTATCCTTTCGCCTTCCTGGCCACCTATGCAACCTATGATGCAAAGAAAGAGGCCCGTCACATGCCTCTTTCCTATGCCCTCCAGGAATACAAGGATGACCGGGACAAGCTCATGCAGCTGCTGTCCTCCCTGGACAAGGTGGCCCAGGTATCCCCCTTCCACGGCCGGTTCATCTCCTCCGGGGAAATCTTCCACCCCTTTGGACTGACCCCTCCGGAAGCCTATGACTTCCTGAAGACCATCCCCCAGATCGAAGATCTGGGCATCCGCTGCCGGATCCCCAACTGGTGGCGCCAGGGAAAGCGCCAGGTCTCTCTCTCCGTAAAAATCGGAGACCAGGAGAAACCCTTGCTGGGGGCTGAGACCCTGCTGACCCTCCAGCCTTCCCTGACCGTAGATGGGGTATCCCTGACCCCGGAAGACATTGCCCGGCTGCTGTCCGGTACCGAAGGCCTGGCCCTGATCAAAGGCAAATGGATCGAAGTGGACCACAAGCATCTGAAGGAACTGCTCCAGCAGCTGAAGGGATTTTCCGGCACCGTTACCGTGGCGGAGGCTCTCCGGGAGGAACTGTCCGGTCAGGACGGGGTGACTTTCACCCACGGCCAGTGGCTGACCAGGCTCCTGGACCGTCTGCGCCACCCGGAAAAGGCAGCTTCTCTGGAAGTTCCGGAAGCTGTCCAGGCCACCCTCCGGCCCTACCAGAAAACAGGCTTCTCCTGGCTGTGCACCCTGTCCGATTATGGATTCGGCATGTGCCTGGCCGATGACATGGGGCTGGGAAAGACCCTGGAAGTCCTGACCTATCTGGCCCGTCAGCAGCAGAAGCTTCCGGAAGGACGGTTCCTGCTGGTGGTCCCGGCTTCTCTGCTGGACAACTGGTCCCGGGAGCTGGACCGCTTCACCCCCTCCCTTTCCTATACCGTGCTCCACGGACGGACGGCCAAAAAGCTGGAAGAAGTGCTGGCTGATTCCCAGACCTTCCTGACCCTGACCACCTATGCCCTGGTCCCCCGTCTGGCCGGTCTCCAGAAAATCCCCTGGGACGGGGTGATCCTGGACGAAGCCCAGGCCATCAAGAACCCGTGCACCCGGCAGGCCCGTCAGATCAAAGAGCTGAAGGCCCGCCACCGTCTGGCCATGACCGGGACGCCGGTGGAAAACGACCTGTCCAATCTGTGGTCTCTTTTCGACTTTCTGGACCCGGGACTCCTGGGAAACCGGAAAGAGTTCGCCGCCTACGCCGCAGGCCTGAAAAACAGCGGGAACTACGAACCCCTGCGGGCGGCCCTTTCTCCTTTTATCCTGCGCCGTCTCAAAACGGACAAATCCATTATCTCCGATCTGCCGGAAAAGATTGAAAAGAACGAGTACATCTCCCTGTCTCCCCGCCAGGTGGCCCTGTACCGCAGCGAAGTCAGCCATTTCCGCACCTTGCTCCAGGAAGACACGGAAATCAGCGGGATCAGACGGAAAGGTCTGGTGCTGGCCATGCTCAACAAACTGAAGCAGATCTGCAACCACCCGGACCAGTTCCTGGGCACCGGGAACTACCTGGAGACCGAAAGCGGGAAATTCCGGCGTCTGGGGGAACTGTGCCAGAACATCTATGAAAAACGGGAGCGAGTGCTGGTATTCACCCAGTACCGGGAAATCACCGATGCCCTGTCTGCTTTCCTGACAGAAGTATTCGGCCGGCCCGGATTTGTGATCCACGGGGGCGTACCGGTGAAGAAACGGCAGGCCATGGTGGACGCCTTTAATGGGGAAGACTATGTGCCCTATATGGTCCTGTCCCTGAAGGCAGCCGGCACCGGTCTGAACCTGACCAGCGCCAGCCATGTGATCCACTTCGACCGCTGGTGGAATCCGGCCGTGGAAAACCAGGCCACCGACCGGGCCTACCGGATCGGGCAGACCCGGAACGTGATCGTCCACAAATTCATCTGTTCCGGTACCATCGAGGAACGGATTGATGCCATGATCAACAGTAAAAAAGACCTGGCAGAACAGGTCATTGGAGGCAGTACCACCTGGATCACCGAGCTTTCCGACCGGGAGCTCCTGGATCTGATGAAGCTGGACCTGCCGGAAAAGAGGCGGTAGTCCATGAGTACCAAAAGAAAATATTCCTGGGGCTTTTCCTATGCAAAATATCCCCAGCCTACCATCGAAGCCCTGCAGAAGCAGGCGGAACAGACTCTGCGGAAGGCCGGTGAAAAAAGCCGGCAGTATCAGCCGGTCCATGTCACCGGGGCCCAGCTTTGCCGCCACTGGTGGGGCAAAGCCTGGTGCAGGGCCATCGAATCCTATTCAGATATCAGCAACCGGCTGGCCCGGGGACGCCGGTACCTGAAGGCGGATACCGTACTGGATCTCCAGTTGACACCAGGAGAAATCCATGCCCTGGTCCAAGGCTCCCGGGTGAGGCCCTACAAGGTCCAGATCACCCTAAGACCGCTTTCAGACCAGAACCGGAAGAAAATCGAGGAAGCCTGTGTGGGATCCCTACCCAACATGGAAGCGCTGCTTAACGGAGAACTTCCTCCTGCAGTGGCGGAGGTGTTCACCCAGGAAGGGGGCCTGTTCCCCCGGCGCTGGGAACTCCATATCCGCTGCAGCTGCCCCGACGACGCCATTCTGTGCAAACATGCAGCCGCCGTACTCTACGGCGTGGGCGTGCGCATCGACGAAAATCCCTTCCTGTTTTTCCAGCTCCGGGGTATACCGGTGGAAAAGCTGATTGGCCAGAAACTGGAAAGCCGGGTGGAAGAAATGCTGTCCCATGCCCACGATGCCCCCACAGACCGAATCTTGCCGGAAGACGAGATCGGGAAGCTGTTCGGGGTATAGACGGAAAGAAAGAAGTCAGACCGGCCCTGACGGGCCTTTCAGAAGTCAGATGTCAGCTTGCCCCGCAATAAGCAAAACAGGCCTGCTGCTATGCCGAACAAAGCTGCCGTCTGACATCTCAAGGCTCGTCAGGGCCGTGTCTGACTTCTTGCCATGCCCTGCCGGGAGGCCGGGAAGGGCTTGCCTGCGGCAAGCCCCTACGCCGTCGCTGTCGAACGGCCGATGCAACACCGAACAACCGATGATAATCCCCGTAGGGGCGGTTCAAAACTTTTTCCCCTGGCAAAATGTTGCCAGAGCCGCCCGCCTCCTGCTGAGTGTGAGAACTGCCCATTGTTCGCTCGTGGGTGCTTGCTTTCTTCCCATGCGTCCAGAGTCCGCTGCAGCCTGCCCAGCTTGATTCCGATTGCCAGTGCATCTTTTGTTTTCATCCTGTTCCCTCCTGTTTTCGGGTATAAAAATGCCGCCCCGCTAGGGACGGCTACTTTCAATCAGTCAACAATGATTCCTCTTTTTTCCCGCATTTCCTTTTTCCACTTTAAATAGTTTGCAAATGCTTTTTGGATTTCTAAAGGAGTATCTTTTTTTAGCCTGTTGCTGCACGCTGGAGCATTCTTGTCGAGATAATCCCAGAATTCTCGATATCCCCATTTTGAATAATCTTTTTCCATGGCATCTCCCCCCTTTAAGTTTAATTATCTTCTATCCCCCGAAGAAGTCAACTAAAATTTAAGATTCGCGTCATTCATGAATCGTTCTGTTTCCTCAAGAACTTAGGAAGCAGTTTTTCTAGGATGCGGTGATGTTAAGGCTTCCGCTATTGCTTCAGCGAAAAATTCTGCATGGTCGTTATTTGCATATCTACTCAAGAGGCTCTTGATTTCATCTGGAGATTTCCCATCCATCTTACATACATCCGAGAAGATATAGTCACTGAAATTTTTAACAGTAGAACTGGCTGCATTATTCTTGGTTAAAAATTCGTCTATCACATGACCATATTCATGAACTACGATGATCCGGGCAATAGCCAGCAGCCGGTGCCGGAACGCTGCCTCAATGCAGCGTTTTGGCTTTCAGAGAGGACGGTTCTTTGTCATGGTTACTCACTTTCAGACATGAAAAAACCGCCCACGCTTTCACGAAGGCGGTTCTATTAAATTACATGCCTATATCGAAGGTTAGGCTTTGGTTTTTCATAATCATCGGGGTACAGTCGATCCAGGCCTTTCAGAGTAATCCTTGGACGTCCTTTGCTGACCTGGAAGCGTCCATCTGCATCCACGTCTACAGAGATTTCCTCCACCATTCCTCCCTGAATCAGCATCCTCAGCAGAAATAAAAGCCTGGCACGGGTGATTCCCAGGGTTTCCGGTGAAAGGCTGCGCTCATCGAATGTTACTGTATCCATGCTGGTTTCCAGCACGGATAGGATACGATAAATGATTCGGATGTTATCCATCAGTAAATTTGCTTTCCTTCTTTCCAGGCCTTGCGGGCTTCATTCAGGGACATTTTATTGGCGCCTTCTCTCACATTTGGAAATGCACGCTGGCCATAGTCATTTTCCCATCCGCATACAGGACATACGTCAAAATCTCCGACAACGCTCTTCCCGCATACAGGACATTTCATTGTTTCTGTATCGGAATCCAGTCTATATTTCTCCATAACGCCACCTCCCTTCGAGACCATTATAGAGTTGTTTTTTAATTTTTCAACGATTTTTTGGGGTGGGTAAGTTGCTAGATTATTACGTTTTACGACATAGTATGTGTTTATCATTCAATCCGCGTTACCAACCACAAGTTTCAAATTCTGCTTGTTCTATCTATAAAACCTTTGCAGCTTGGGGGACGTCCAATCGAAATACTTATTATTCGATTTCTCGTTTAACATATCATAGGAGAACCCTACCACCATCGCGGCTGGTTCCCAGCTACGGCATAAACCCAACGCCGCTAAAGCGTCGGGCGCCTGCTTACGCCCCTTGCCAGGGGACGGACAACAACTTCCCTCCTGTTTTGGGGTATAAAAATGCCGCCCCGTTAGGAACGGCTGGTGGTTCTATCCTATATTCCATTTCCTGCACAATTCATCGTATCTTTTCGCTGCAGCCTCTGCTGTTTTCCCTTCTCCGCTATCAAACTCCATATGATAATACTGTAAGAAATTTCTTTGAAGTTCGAATATCAATTTTTTAGGAGGCATTGCCATCATATTGCGTATGCTGCTTTCTTCGATGCTCTTAATCATACCAATTTCTTTTTTATTCAAAGTCTTAAGAAACTGTACCACCTGAGGATCTTTAAAGCTATTTTTCATTTTTAATCCCTCCCACAATTTCAAGATGGCGGATTTACAATCTAAGTGCAACAATGTGATTTTCCATTTCTCCTTTGAAAGCAGCTTCAAAAAGGGGAGCAGAAATCTTCTTCAGAGCATCCTGGATTTCCTCAGCAGACTGAGGTTTATATATATCGTAGATACCTGGCCAATTTTTTCTTCGGGAGGTAAGAGTACGCTTTGCCATAGTATTCCACTCCTTTGCCTTTGGTCCCTTTTAGTATGAGGTATAAATAGATTTTGAGCAAGACGCTTATGCATTTACACAAAATATTTTACACTCTCTTCCCCTGCACTCATTGCCTCCGGTGTGTATCCAATTCAAGTATAGGATTCTTCCGTATACACTCTATCCATTTTTCTTCCAGGATTTTTCTTTCCTTTTCATCTGTACATTTCTTTAATTTCTCGCATATTTCATATTCTTCTTTTGACGGTTGAATCATCATTTTCTTTTCCCCCATCAAAATGTCTCCAGCTGCCACATTTCCTGCAAACCAGAGTAATGGATCTTCTGCCTTTATCCAAAACAGTTATTTCTATATCCCTGCTGCCACATCGTGGACAGGGCCAGATTTCTTCTGTTGCAGCGTAAGCAATGGCATTGTCCAGCCAGGGGATATTTTTTCTTTTCTTCATTTTTTCTTTTCCCAATCCAAAAATCTGCATATCATATAGATAACATACAAACCCCATATGATATAACTCAATGTGTCAATCTTGTGAGTGGATCCCAGTACACAGATTGTCATAAGGATATCAGTGGTTTTCAGTTTCATGCAGGATCCCTCTCTTTCATTTTATACAAAGGAGGCCAAACGTTGCCGCATTTGCTTTGAAACATATAGGCCCTGTCGGGAGGCCGGGACGGGCGGGCCTGCGGTTTTACAAGTTCAGAACCATCTGCCTCCTGGCAGATGATCTCCTTTGGCGCGAGACGAGAGACGCCCGGCATGAGACTGAAAAACGGCTTCGCCGCTTTTCACCCCTTCACCCGCGCCACCACGCCCCGGTCGGTGATCAGCACCACTTTGGCATGGGCTTTTTTGCCGATCTTGTCATAGATCCGTCCGGCACTGCAGGTATCTCCCAGCACGGTATGGGTGCTGTTGGCCACGTAGCCCACTTTCCCGATACCCGGCAGTTCTGCCCGGATGGCTTCATGATCATACTCATTGTCCGGCTCCTTTTTCAGCACCAGCTCCATTTTCCGCCGAAACACTCCGTAACCCATATAATGATTGCAGCCTGTGATCGTAATGAAAATCTTTTTCATATTTCCCACCTTCCTTTTCTTGCTTTTATTATAGAAAAGATTGTGAGTAAAATGGGGGACAGATAAGAGGCAAAAGAAAAAACGTCAGACTAGCCTTTTGGCCCTTTCAGAAGGCGGACGTCAGCTTGGCTGCCATAAGCAGAACGGATCTCCTTCAAGAGGGATGGAGAAATCTTCTTTTTCGCTGTTCCACAGGGCCCACCTCCCATGCTTTCGCCGGAAAACAATATCTTGGTCGGTTACCATTACCAGAGATTTCCCCAGCATTTTCAGCTGGAAAGCATTGACATCCATGCATTACCCCCTATTCTGGCAAAAATAAAGAAGCATTGCCAATTCTGGCGCAGCTTCTTTATTGCACAAATTAATTTCTTTTGATGAACTTAAAATCTTTTCGTTTATAAAAGTCCGGCATTTCGTTCTTCCCTTTGATTTCAAGCATATAACTGTCGTGATGGTGGAAACAGAAACCGTGCCGCCGGGTTCAATCCCATCAATGCAGAATTGAAAACTGGCATCTTCCGCCCAGGACAGTGTAGGGATTACCTTTACCTGCATATCCTGCTGGAAAACCGCACCCCGCCTTGTTCTGCAGGGTATGATTCCCTATTTTTCATAAAAAATATCCCTATATTTTCCGGATAGGGAAAATATAGGGAATCCGTTCGTGCTTTACACGATATTTAGTATACACGACAACAAGTCGAAATCCTGAAAAACAAGGCTCCATTACGAAAAAGGGGCTGTTGTATGAGCAACAGCCCGTCATACGTCATAGGTCATACGTCATACGCCGATGGAAGCCAGTAAACCGTACCCCTTGTCAAGGACAGTTTTAAAAGTCATCGCCCCTGTTTTTG
>CAJMQS010000010.1 GCA_905215645.1 uncultured bacterium | reverse complement strand
AAAAGAATATAGAGAAGGGGCTGTTGCACGTGTGTGGTTTTCACACGTGCAACAGCCCCTTCGGTCAATTGTCAAAATAACTGGGATGCTTGGTTTCCAGTTCCCGGAGATACCCTTCCACATGGACGTAGTTGTCATTGACGTATTGTTCCAGATGAACCCAGTCCCTGTCCTTGATCCGCTGGATCAGCTTCCGGTGGTCCGGCAGGAAGCTTTCTCCATAAAGTTTTTCTTCCACGTACAGGTTCAGGAACCGGCTGTACTGGATATTGTAGGTACGGATCATATCCCACAGATAGTTGAAGCCGGCGTATTCAAAGACAGTCCGATGGAACAGGCTGTCGTAGTCGAAGATCACCTTGACGGCGGAAGCTCGGTGCTCCATAGCATCTTCTGCTTCGTCCATGATTTGCTTCAGCTTTTTCTGGAGAGGCTCCGTATCCTCTCTTTCCAGGATCCGTTTCAGGACCTTTTCTTCCATGACACAGCGGAGGTATCGGCTTTCCAAGAGCAGGCTCTTGTTCATGAGCACCACCTGGGTACGGGATTTGGGAGCCACGGAAAGCAGGTTTTCGTGTTTCAGGATGCTGAGGGCTTCCCGGATGGGGCTGCGGCTCATCTGGAAATAGTTCTGCAGCAAGGGTTCACTGATGATCTCCCCCGGCCGGAGAGTGATCCGGATGATGCTTTCCCGGAGGCTCCGATATACGAAATCGCTGTTGGTTTCTCCCTCCAACCGGGGCATCTCATAGATTTCCATCCAACTTCACCTGCTTTCTCGTTTTTTCTCTTTTTTATTTAGTATATCACATTTTTGTTTTAAAATACCTCTAATAAAAACAATTCTTACTTTCTTTGAAAAATAGGGCTGTGAAAAAGACCGATAACCATGTACGGTACTTTCCACAGCCCTTGCTTACTGCTTACTCATTATGCTGTTGGGGAGGTGTGCAGCACCCGGTGTTGTTCTGGATGTTGATGTTGTGGCCGGAATAATTCCCTTCCACTTCTGCATGTTCTTTCTTCGCTGCGGCCAGGATCTTGGCGAAATCGATGCCCGTGTCGTAGCCCATTTCGTTGAACATCAATACCAGATCTTCCGTAGCCGTGTTGCCGGAAGCTCCCGGTGCGAAGGGACAGCCCCCTAAGCCGCCCAGGGTGGATTGGACACCGCCGATGCCGGCTTCCACAGCCGCCAGGGTGTTCACCAGGCCCATACCCCGGGTATCGTGGATGTGGACTTCGAAATGGGAATCCGGGAATTCTTCCAGGGAGGCTTTCACAAATTCCCGGACCTGTTTCGGATCTGCCAGGCCCACTGTATCGCACAGGGTGAAGGAACGGATCCCCATGTCATGGCCCCGTTTCAGGAAGGCCAGGAGGGGCTCCACATCATAGAACTTCCCTTCGAAGGGGCAGCCGAAAGCGGTGGCTACATCCAGGCACACTTCCATGTCCTTGGAGAAATCCTTCACGATCTTTTCCAGCCCTTCGAAGGATTCGTCCCGAGTCCGGTTGATGTTGGCCTTGTTGTGGGATTCACTGAGGGAGATCACGTTGGTGACCTTCTTCATGCCCACTTTCCGGGCATTTTCCGCGCCTTTGTAGTTGGGGATCAGGGCGAACAGGTCCAAATCCGGATATTTCTTCAGGCAGGTCTCCACCACCTGGGCCGCATCCCGCATCTGAGGGATGGCCTTGGGATGGACGAAGGAGGTGATCTGCATATGTTTGACCCCGGAGGCGATCAGGGAATCGATGATTTCCAGTTTCTTTTCCGCCGGCAGGTATTCTTTCAAGTTCTGGAACCCGTCACGAGGTCCCACTTCGACGATTTCGATTTTCTTTCCCATGATTTCAAGCCCCTTCCCCTCAGATGACGCCTTTGTCTTTCAGTTCAGCCAGCTTGGCTGCATCATAACCCAAGAACTTCTTGAAGATGGCTGCATTGTCTTCGCCCAAGAGCGGAGCCGCTTTCCGGATGCAGGCCTTGGTCCGGGTGAAATGCTGGGGCGCAGCGGTGATGTTCAGCTTGCCGATGCCCGGCTGATCCATTTCCGGGAACATCTTCCGGTCGCCGGCCACCTGGGGTTCCTTCACCAGACGGTCCAGGGTATTCACCTGGCAGGAGGGCACGCCGGCCTTGTTCAAGGTCTCCACCACTTCGTCGATGGTGTACTGGCTGGTCCAGTCGGAGACGATCTTCCGCATTTCCACATGGTTGGCCACCCGGTCTTTCACATCTTTGAACTTGGGATCGGTCTTCAGTTCCGGCTTGCCCATCACATCGCAGAGGATGTCATAGAGCTTGTTGTTGGCGGTGCCGATGATCACATTGCCATCCTTGGCCGGGAAGGAATCGTACGGATAGGTGGATTCGTACCGGTTGCCGATCCGCTGAGGAATCCGGCCCGTTGCCTGGTAGATCATGGTGATGTTTTCCATAGCTGCGGCCACGGAATCCACCAGAGCCACATCCACCTTTTCGCCCTTGCCGGTCTTTACCCGGTTCACCAGGGCTGCCAGGACGCCGATGCACAGATTCAGGCCGCCCAATACATCCCCGATGGGGGTGCCCACACGGGTGGGTTCGCCGCCGGGCCAGCCGGTGGTGCTCATCATGCCGCCCATGGCCTGGCCGATGATGTCATAGCCCGCCCGCCGGCTGTAGGGGCCGGTCTGGCCGAAGCCGGAGACAGCGCCGTAGATCAGGGAGGGGTTGATCTTGCTCAGCACATCGTCATAGCCCAGGCCCAGTTTCTCCATGGTGCCGGGCCGGTAGTTCTCAATGACCACATCGGCCTGTTTCACCATTTCCTTGAACATTTCTTTGCCTTCCGGAGCTTTGAAGTTGATGGTGCAGCCATATTTGCTGCGGTTGAAGTTAGCATAGTATACAGAGTTGTCGTTGATGAAAGGCCCCATGTGACGGGAATCATCCCCGCCTTTGGGGTTCTCAATCTTGATCACCGTAGCCCCCATATCGGCCAGGAGTGCGCAGCAGTAAGGTCCTGCCAGCACCCGGGTCAGATCCAGTACAACGACACCTTCCAAAAGACCTTTTGCATCATCCATTACCAATTACCTCCTAAGATCTATCACACAATTGCAGATATTTCATCAAGCCACACCCATCATCATAGCAAAGACCACCATGATCAGGGATACCAGCAGGTCATATTTCACAGAATACAGGATGTGATCCTTCAGCTGTACACCAGCCAGGCCGATGGCCAGGAACGTGGTCGGTACGCAAGGAGAAATAGGAACACCGATGTTTTCGCCGATCAGCATGGCCAGGCCGACTTTTTCGGGGCTGCCGCCAACGGCCTTCACCACTTCGCCCACAACCGGCAGCAGGGAGTAGTAGTACAGATCCGGGCTGAATACCAGACCGACCACAGAACCCAGGATACCAATGATACGGCCGGCATGGATCAGGAGAGCATGGGGCAGGATTCCCAGGATCAGGTTAGCCAGAGCCAGTGTCATGCCGGAATCCTTGAAGATACCCAGGAATACGCCAGCGCACAGGAAAGTGGATGCAGTGCCGATAGCCGTGCTGGCATGGTTTTCCAGGACTTTAGTCTGGAGAGCCAGACCACGGTAGTTCATGAAGGCGCCGATGCCGGTGCCCAGCATGAAGGCCAGGTAAGCCGGGACTTTGGTGACCACCATGGAAACAATCACGGCGATGGTGAGGATCAGGTTGAAGGCCAGCAGGTTCGGCCGTTTCAGTTCATCCGTTTCTTGGTCGATCTGCGGACCATCCAGAGCGATGTTCTTGAAGTAATCCGGCCCATATTCCTTGGTCAGGCGTTTCCGGTCCAGCATGCCGAACCAGACGGCCAGTGCCAGGGCCAGTACCATACCCAGGAGTTCGGTGGGGAGGATCTTGACCCACAGGCCGTTCGGGGTTGCCGGAGTGCCCAGGTTGGTCACAGTGGTTGCCGTCCGGATGATGGTGCCGCCCCAGGGGACCATGTTCCAGTTCCCGGTGGTCACACCGATCAGGCAAAGCATGCTCAGCACATTCAGTTTCAGTTTCTTGAACAAAGGTAACATGGCAGGAATCGTAACCAGGTAGGTGGTGGCAGTAGCACCATCAGCCTGGGAGACCAGGGCGATCAGGCAGGTGGTCAGGTACACCTTTACAGGGTCGCTCCCGGAAATCTTGGTCAGCCCGTGGACGATAGGATCGAACATCCCAGCGTCGCTCATCATCCCGAAATACATGATGGAGAAGATGAACAGGGTTGCGTTGGACATGGTGGTCTTCACACCGCCGGCTGCCCATTTTTCGATGACGACACCAATCTGGTCACCGATGCTGAGGATTTCGCCTTTGGGTCCGTTGATCCCTACGGTAAATACCAGTACAATCCCAGCCAGGATTGGCAGGATGGAAAAGGCAATTACCGGGTGAGCCTTGTTCCTCATCAGCACGAACATCATGATACCGATCATTACGATTGCAATTATTGCGATCATTTTTTCCGCCTCCCATTTTGCTCGACAACTTTTGTCGACAATTCTTGTCGACAACAATATACCTCTTTCCCACAAAAAATGCAATAGGTTTTACTAGAATTTTTAGACATTTCTTTTTAGTCTGACGGACTTACCCTTTCATTGAATTTGTTATTTTCCCCGATTTTTCAGCAGTTTGTAAATTCGTATTTCTATAAAGACAAATAAAAAGAGTACTGTCTTTTCTTGACAGTACTCTTTCGATGTAAGAGGCAAGGAACCCTCTACCCTACGATCCTCTCCGCCATCTCTTGCGCCCTTTGCTCCACTCCCTTGTTCTGAAGGATGCTTCCCGGATCGTTGGCGGTCTCCATCAGGGCGAAGTGGGGCGGCAGGAGGAACCGTTTGTTGCAGTTCAGGGCATCGATGATCTGTTCCGCCACGATATCTCCCCCGCTGTAACCGGAGACCACCAGGGCGAAGATCCGCTTTTTGGCGAATTCCAGGAAATCTGTCCGGTACAAGGCCGTCATCCGGTTGAAGAAAGCCATGATGTTGGCGCTCACCGCGTCATTGTAATTGGGACAACAGAACACCAGGGTATCGCTTTCCCGGATGGCAGGATACCCTTCTTCCACCATGACGCCCCCATAAAAGCAGTCCCCCTGCTCTCCAAAATGGAGACAGGCTTCATAGCTGCAGCCCCGGCAATCCACCACGGTGCCGTTCCGCAGGTTCACTTCCCGCACCAGGGCCCGGCTGCCCATGGCACGGCGGACCAGGCTCCACAGGAGCAGGGTGTTGGAGGTCTTCCGGCTGCTGGCATGGAACAGGGCGATCCGGTGCTTCCCCTCTTCCGGTACCGGAGCCCCTTGGAAGGCCAGGAGCTGTTCCACCAGCCGCTCCACGGCGTTGCCATAGGCTTCCAAGTTATCCACGCCCTGGAGTTTGGCCTGGATATTGAAATTGTATAAAGATCCAGTGGCTTCCACCAGTGGGGCGCCGGGGAAGCTGCAGCCAGAGCGGTTGGCCAGGAAGATCATCTCCCGGCCGGCCTTCTTGGTGAAAAGTTTCTCCGCGCCGTCCACCACCACACTGCCCACGCAGTTTTCCAGGCAGTGCCGGTGCTGGGAAACATAGGCGATAAGCTGGGCAAAACCCAGGCTCATGCCGCCCCGGGCCAGATTCACTACAAAGAGCAGCTGCTGAGGTCCCCGGGGGCCCTCTTCCGGGAAGAGCCGGGCAAACTCCGCAGCTGTCCCCACCACCTGATGGGGATAGTCCCGGAGGGCCCTGGCCAGCACCTGGTCCACCCGCCCAGTATCCTCTTCTCCCTGCCACTCCAGCTTGATCACATAGAACATAGCAATCCCTTCCTGCCGCAGCCGGTCACTTCATCCGGCACAGATTCAGATAGGCCTGGCGGATCCGTCCATAAAGGGCGGGGCAAAGAGCCGGGTCCTCATATTCGAAGCCAGTTTCCGTCAGCCGGTTCTTCAGACCCAGGAAGGCTCCTTCTTCCTGATCTCCCAGATACAGGGAACCGTAATGCCAGGCCCCCCGGAGGGTCAGCAGGATGGAAAGGGCTGCACTGGAAAGGGCCGGCGCCAGATAGGGCTTATATCCCAGAGCCCGGACTTCCAGGTTGCAGGCCACCGTCTTTTGGGTCAGTTCCCGAGAAAGGACATCATCGTAGTGTTCCAGGCTGTCGGCAATCACCAGATCCTGGCCATGGGGCCCGAAAGCCCGTCCTTCCGTGAGATAATGGCTCAGCCGGGGATCCTTTTCCGCATAGTAGCAGGCCCGGGCGTGCATGACCCCCAGCCCGTACCCCTGGACCTGCCAGAGCGCCAGGCCGGAGCTCTTCCAAAAGGCCCGGCACAGGTTGTCCACTGGATCGGAGACAATGCAGGCCATTCCCTTATAAGCCGCCTTCCGGGCCAGTTCCCCGAAATGCCGGACCAGCTCACGGTTGGCCTCCAGCTGGATCATCCGCATATCCCCCTTGGCCCCGATGGGAGGCGTTCCCTTGGTGGCACAGAAGATGAACACATCGCAGGCAAAGAGCCGTTCTTCCGGTATGATGTCCACAGGCGGCAGCACTTGTTCCCCGGTGGGGAAGGGGTAGCGGATCTGGTTGATCTCGATTTCCAGCCGCTGGAGGTTCTTTCCGTCCAGGTCGCAGAGACCGATGGAAGCAATCTGGTCCGCCCCCAGGAGCCGGAGCCCCAGGAGCATGGTCCGGCCCACATCCCCCAGGGCCAAGATGTGCACCCGCTTCTTCTCTGGAAGGACCGGCCGCCCAGCCAGGGAAAGGGGCTGGGACACCCCCGCTTCTTCCGGCAGATCGCTGATATGATACCATTCTTTTTCCATCTCATTCGCTCCTTTCCAAAGGGAACGGCTCATTCGCCGCCCCGATTCCTTTCCTGCAGCCGGATGCCGCCTTCCCCCCAGCGCAGCCGTACCAGCCGTTCGATGTCGTTGTCGATGAAACGGGTGGGATCCATGTTGGCGTCGAATTTCACCCCGATATCTATATCCGGGATCCGGAGCACGGAGAGCACTTCCCCCAGCCGCTTCAAGGTGAGCCGTTTTTCGTACAGGGCCTGGTATTCATCCTGGAGTGTCTCCATGATCAGCCGGGCATTCTGGAGGCAGGTGAGAGAATAGAGATTCACCGCATCCGCTTCCCCGCCGCAGATGAATTCTGGTTTCACATAGGGCAGGATCAAGTTCACCGAAGGATTCCGGTCATAACCGCTGTAGTTGTTGGCATTGTCGATGCTGTCCCCACCGATGAAAGGATAGCAGTCCCGCTCGTTGAGCCACAGTTCCAGGGACGGCAGGAAGTAGGCGCTTTCACAGTGAAGGCCCTGCCGGGCCATCAGATCCATGGCGTAGCCGGTCATGACCCCCACCAGTACTTCCCGGACTTCCACATCGTTCTTTTTCAGATAGGGCGTGAGCATCCGCATCCGGTGCCCTTTTTCCAGCAGGTCGTCGATGAGGATCACCGGTCTCCGGAAAGACCGGATGGTCTTCACCTGGTTGTCCACGGTGGCGTAATGATGGGCTTCCGCCAGGGTGAACCCTTTCACGGCCCGGTTGAAGTACTTTTCGATATGGAGGGCTTTGGTCACCGTGTTGGGCACCAATACATCGCTGAGTGCCTTCCCGAAGGGGACGGACATATAAGGTCCCCGCCGCTTCTTGGGATCTTCCAGGGTGGAGACCCCATTGAGCCGGGCCACTTTCTGGATGATCCGGTAGTGCATGGCACTGGGGTTGAAAGTAAGGATCAGCTTCCCAGGATAGAGCCGCCGGAGCACCCGCAGGAGATTGTTGTGGGCCCGATCCAGGGCCCGGAGCACCCGGGGATTCTTGTTGAAGGGATTCTTGATGGTGGTCTCCACATCCCGGAACAGCACCACCGGGGATTTGATCTGGACGGCATAAAGGGGATGGGACGCCCCTTCCGGAGCAATATCCACAAACCCCTGGCGGACCAGGGCCCCTACGGCCTCTTCCCGGTAGCCCGAGGGATCCACCGGATGATAGACCACATAAGTGAAGTCCCGGCTGATCAGTTCCGTCATCATCTCCGTCAAAAGGATCTGCCCCGGATGGGAGATGGAACTGTCCCCGCTGACGGCAAAATACCCCAGGGCTGCGATGCGTCCGGAGGCTTCTTCCCGGATGTGTTCCGCCACTCGGGGATCCCGGAATTCCAGGAGCAGGTCCCGGACCGGCACCTGGTGCACCGCTCCGAAGGCCGCCAGATGTTCCCCTCCTTCTCCGCTGTCTACATACTGGGTGAAGACTTTCGGCCGGCCGTCCTTTCCCTGCCATTCCAGATAGCGCCGGAGGAGCAGGCTGTCCGCCCCTTTCCCTTCCAAAAGTTCCGGTAGATGGGGCAGGGCTTCCCAGGGCCGGGGCCGGAATTCCCCGATGCCGATTTCTCTGGCTTCCAGGATATGTTTGTAGGCCGGCTCCCGGAGATACAGGTTGTTGGCGTAGATGAAATTCTGGGCCACCGGATCTATGAGGGCAGAGATATCCCGGTTCTGGTCGATGTTCTCCCGGATCCGGGTGGAACTCACATCTTCGTAGAATTTGTCCAGCTTCAGATGGAGGATCTTCCCCCGGATCTGCTTTTCCGCTGTCTTTTCCTGTTCCTGCCGGGCCGGGGCATCCGTGTACCAATTGGAATTTTCCCGAGTCTCCCGTTCAAAGATGATGTGGTTCACCGAATGGATGGAATCTTCCGCCGGCTCCAGCCGGTAGGCCGAGGCGTTCTCCACCACGTCAGAGCCTACAGCCAGGTACAATTCTTTGTGGGCAAAGATTGCTTTCAGCTTCCGGATGTCATCCGGGTTGGCGATGTTCACCGGGAGGTTCTCCGAGAAGGGGTAGATGTCCTCCATATCCGCTACGGACATGTTCATGATTTTCCGGCGCATGAGCCGGGGCTGGGTATGCTTGGACCAGGAGAATTCATCCAGGGCCAGATACACCGTAAACCCCATATCCCGGATCCGCCGGGCCACCGCCTTGTGGCCGCTGCTGAAGGGATCGAAGGTGCCGGGGTAGAAGCAGACCTTCCGTTTTTCCGGAAAGGCGAAGCCGCTCCCTTTGGCTTCCACCTGGCCGATGTACCGATACAGATGGTTCAGGACCGCTGCATTGCTGTAGAAATCCAGTTTGCCTTCGGTATTCTCGTTGAGGAGCACCCAGATCTTCTTACAGCTGTGGAGGAAGAGGAAATCCTTCCGGTCATCCGGCATCTGCCGGCTGCGGAACACGTAGGCAGCCAAAGCTCGGAAGGCATCCCGGCTCAGTTCTCGGTTGTAATGGGCGAAAGCCCGCAGGATGGCATAGAGCAGCCGGAGCTGGCGCTGTCCGTTCTCTTCTTGGGCCTCAGGGAACCGGCTGGCAAAAGCCTGGAAATTTTCCAGCACCACCCCCATGGTATCCACTGCCGCACCGGCCAGCTGGAAATTGGTGGAATCCATGTCTTCCCGGAGAGAGGTGAGGAATTCATCCAATTCCTCCGGCAGCAGTTTCAAGATCATCCGGCCTAGATATTCTGGAACGTATTTGGTGATCTGCAGGTCCCCGATCTCCAGGCCGTTGAAAAGTTCCACCGCCATTTCGTTGCGCTGGGCATAGGTCATGGAATCAGCGATTTCCAATAAAGCTTCTCCGGCCGCCTGGCGCACAGCCAGGTATTCGCTGACCTTCACCAGGTTGCACAGGTGCATCCCCAGATGCATCACATTCCCTGGTTCCTCTTGGTGCAGCAGGGCATGGCACATGAGATGGATGTTGGCCATCTTGATCATCCAGTGGACACCGCTTTTCAAGTCTTCCAGGAAAAGGCTGCTTTCCTTTTCAGCAAAGACCCGGGGATCTTCCGGCAGATCCATGGTCTGGAGCAGCCGACGGATGAAGGTCCCTTCTCCCTCTTCTTCCCCAAAGAGATGGTGGGCGGCGTATAAGGCCCCGATCCGCACGATGAGGCTGGGATCAGCCTCATCCCTTTCCAGGGTCTGCTCTACGCTCCGGCAGAATTCTCCTGTGAGATCTTCTGGGCGCAGGGAAAGCAGAGCCTGGAGCAGGATCATCCGCTGTTCCGGGGTAGGCGAAGGCAGCCGATACCAGGCCGCCAGCACTTCCAGATAGGGGGCCGTAGGATGCTTTTCTTCAGCGATATTGGCCTGGGCCGTCCCCAGCCGCTGGTAGCGGGTGGCCAGCACCGACCGGACAAAGGGCCCCAGGCAGGAGCCGATCCGATTCTTGTGCTGCTGGGTATAGCGCCGCTCCGGATCGATGATCTGGTCCAGGTACTGCCGGAACAAAGTCTGGTTGGTGATCTTCTTCCGGGGCAGCAGCACCCCCTTGGGCAGTTCCTTGGTATAGCGTTCGTTGAAATTGGCTACGATTTTCCCCATGAGGGCAGCAGCCTGGACCCGGATATCCTCTTCCTGGTGGCTCAGGAGCTCATACAGGAACTGGAGAGTCATCAGTTTCTGCCGTTCCGTCATGTAGGTGGAATATTCTTCGAAGATGCTGATGTAGGCCCGGAGATTCTTCCAGTTCTGCTCGCTGCGGGCGGCCTCGATCAAGTTGCCGAAATCCCGTTCGCTGCGGAAAAGGCTCATGAGCCGGATGTTATGGGCAATGGCAGCATATTTCAGCTGCTGGACCACAGCTTCTCCTTCCAGGAGGACATTTTCCCGCCGGGGCCGGACTTTTTCCTGGCGCGGTGCCAGCGCGAAATCGGACGGCAGTTCCGTGGTGATCCCCATTTCTTCCATATAGGCTTCGAAATCGGCCAACTTCCTATACACCTTCTGATAGCGCTGGCGCTTGGCTCCGTCCACATCGTCCAGCTTCTGGAGAATCACATCGAAGGCCTCCTGGAGGGTGTAAAAATAGACGACTTACTTTCCGGCCTGATCCCGGAAGCTCTTTACCCGGAAATCTGCATAGATCAGCAGCAGGGATTCCACAGATAGGTTCTCCAGTTCCAGATCCCACACCGAATGGTTGGCGGCAATATGCCCCATCTGAGGCAGCCCCTCCCGTTCGCAGAACACATCCGTATAGTAATAATGGAGGTAGGGGACCCGCTTCTCCTCCCCTTTCTTGCAACCGTATTTACCCATATCATGGACCGCCGCAGCCCCGGCGATGAGGGCCACGTCCACCGGCACCCCCCGCTTGTGGAGCTGCCGGGCCATGTACACCGCTACATAGGACACCCCACCGATATGGCCCAAGGTATTGAAAGGTGTCACTTCCGTCCCCAGACGCATGAATTCGTACAGATACCGATCCCGGACCAGAGTGCAGAACCGCAGGTATTCCCGGGTATAATGTTCCTTCCGGACTTCCTTCACCGGCAGCAGGGCGATATTCATCCGGGGATCGAAGGGACAGCGGAGTTTTTCATAATGATACAGACCCCGGAGGAGCTGGAGCAGAGTACGCCGTCCAGCTCCGTAGCGGAGAGCGTTTTCCGGAGGTTCCGGTTCTGTAGTCTCCGGGAAGATCTGACGGAGGAGATACTGGTAGCAGTCCATCAGCCATCCCTGAGGCGGTTCGTCCGCCAGGACCGGCAGGAAGCCTCGGAGGATCTCCAGGGCGGAGGAGGCAGAAAAACGGCCCTGGGGGTCGGCAGTGCTTTCCAGGAGGGGACAGGCCTCCTCCAAACGGCAGGTTTTGAGCTGCTCTGCTACCTGTTCCGGGGTAAGGCCCACGGCCTTGCAGAACGCCGGCGTGCGCACCGTTTCCTGGAGCACTTCCCATAAATTGATTGTATTTTCTATCTTTTTCATGAAATTTCTCCCAGACAAGTGGTACTTTTCTGTCATCGATGGTTCCATTATAGCACGGAAAAAGGGGGGGCTGCACGCACAGCACCCCCTTTTCACACTTACCACACCCCTATCACCTTTCCCCACAGACAGCCCAGGCCGCCCCAGACGGCAAGGTGGAGCAGGGACAGGAGGAAGCCGGTTTTCCACCACTCTTTTTGGGTCAGGCAGCCCATACCGAAGAAGATGGGAGCCGGACCGCAGCCATAATGGGTCAGACAGCCGAACATGCTGCTGAACCAGGCCAGCACATAGGCCCCCATGGCAGGGGGTGCCCCGGCGCTGACCATGACGCTGAGAAATGCCGCATACATGGCGCTCACATGGGCGGTTCCGCTGGCAAAAAGATAATGGGAATAGAAATAGATGAGGGCCAGCACCGTCATGGCCGTAAAGCCGCCGGCGCCGGATACCAGGAGACCCATCTCCCGGCTGAACCAGGGGATCATCCCCTTGGCATTCATCTGGTTGGCCAGCATCACCAGGACGGAGAACCAGACCAGGGTATCCCAAGCCCCTTTCTCCCCTTTTACATCCTCCCATTCCAGCACCCCGGTCAAGAGCAGCAGACAGAGGCCGATGAAGGCTGTGAGAGTTTCATGGATGCCCAGGCTGTGTCCCCCCGCCCACAGGAGGATGAGGAGCAGGAAAATGGCCACCATGGCCTTTTCTTCTTTTTTCAGAGGCCCCATCTCTTTTAGTTTCTGCCGGGCAAAGGCCGGTGCCTCTGGAGTTTCCTTCAGCTGGGGCGGGAAAAGCCGATACAGGATCAGCGGGACCAGGAGCACGGAAACCACCCCAGGCAGCCAGGAAACGGCCAGCCAGCCGCCCCAAGTCATCTGGACTCCGGCCACACTCCCGGCAAAGCTGACCGCCATAGGGTTGGCCGCCATGGAAGTGAGGAAAATGGCAGAAATGACCAGATCGGTGTGGAAGATGGCTGGGACTAGGAACCGTCCCAGACGGTCTTCCGTCCCTTTTTCCGGATCAGAATCAAAGGCCAGGTCCAGAGATTTCACGATAGGAGCCAGGATCCCTCCCGCCCGGGCCGTGTTGCTGGGCATGGCTGGAGCCATCAGGACATCGCTGGCAATGAGGGAATAAGCCAAAAAGAGGGTCTTTTTCCCGAAGCGCTCCACAAACAGGTAAGCAATCCGCTCTCCCAGGCCGGTTTTGATGATGCCCCGGGAAATGAAGAAAGCCGTCACGATCAGCCAGATGGTGGAATTGGAAAATCCGCTGAGGGCCTCTTCCAGTTCTAAGGTGTGGGTCAGGCACAGGACCGTCAGGGAAAGGAGGGCCACCGCCCCCATAGGCAGGGGCTTCAGGATCAGTCCCACGATAGTAGCAGTAAAGATGCCGAACACATGCCAGCCAGCAGGAGCCAGGTCCCCTGGTGCCGGAATCAGGAAGAAAACGATTCCCAAGAGGATACAGAGGGACAGTTGTTTCCATTTTTTCGAAACGGTCAAGAGATACAGCCTTCTTTCTTTAGAAATTCATCAGATTTTCTTATTGTACCTCATTTAAATTGTTCGGAAAAAGAAAAAATTGGAAACTTTTCCGGCGCTCAGTAGACCGGTATCCATTTGGCGGACTGGACCAAAGCCTGGGGATCGGCAAATTCCTTCCCCGCCAAGTCTTCCTTCCGGGCTTCTTCCGCCACCGCAGCGGCCACCGTTTCGGAAAAGTCCATGAGCCGGTCCACTGGTGGCAGGACGGCAGCACCGGGCTGGACCGGATCCACGATGCCTCCCAGGGAATGGGCGGCGGCAGAAACCATCCCGTCGGTAAGGAGCCGTGCCTGGCTGGCAATGATCCCCAGCCCAAGCCCCGGATAGATCAGGGCATTGTTGGCCTGGCCGATGACGTAAGAGACACCGTTATATTCCACCGGTTCCGAAGGGATTCCGGTAGCCACCAGGGCCCGTCCTTCCGTCCAGCGGATCAGGTCGGCAGCTTTGGCTTCTGCCAGTTCCGTAGGATTGCTCAGGGGGAAGATCATAGGGCGGCTGCAGTGGGAAGCCATTTCCCGGACGATGGATTCCGTAAAAGCCCCGGCACAGGTGGAAGTTCCCACCAGGATGGTAGGATGGATGGCGGCCGCTGCTTTTTCCAAGGTATCCAGCCGGGCCCCAGGGGCGAATTCTTCCCGCTTCCGGGCGAACGGCTTCTGTTCCGGGGTCAGGTCTTCCATATCGTCAAAGAGCAGGCCCTGCTTGTCCACCAGGTAGAATCTCTGCCGGGCTTCTTCCGCGGTCAGCCCTTGTTCCTGCATTTCCAGATAGATCCGCCGGACGATGCCGCAGCCGGCCGTCCCTGCTCCGAAGCACAGGTATTTCTGGTCACGGAGTTTTTCTCCCGTAATGGCCAGGCCTCCCAGGATCCCGGCCAAGGTGATGATCCCCGTCCCTTCTATATCGTCATTGAACACCGGATAGGTGTTTTTGTATTTATCCAGCAGTTGGGCTGCATGGTCCCGCCCGAAATCTTCGAAATGGAGGTACAGCCCTGGGAAGAGCCGTTCCGCCGTTTCCACGAATCGGTCCACAAAGGCCAGGTACTTTTCCCCTTTCACCCGGCTGTGGCGCACCCCCAAGTAGAGAGGATCTTCCAACAGGCTCTGCCGATTGGTCCCGGCATCCAGCACCACGGGCAGCACCTGGGAGGGAGCGATGCCGGCTGCCGCCGTATAGACCATCAGCTTCCCTGTGGAGATGCTGACCCCATTGGTTCCCCAGTCCCCGATGCCCAGGATGGCTTCTCCGTCAGTGACCACCATGAGCCGGATCCGGCGGCCTTCTGCTCCGTTCACCAGAGCCTGTTCCATCTGTTCCTGCCGGTCGATGGAAAGGTATACCGCATTCTGGGGCGTCACGAAGAAATCACTGTAGTTCCGGATGCTTTCTGCAATCCCCGGGTCGTACACAATGGGCATGAATTCCTTCACATGCTGTTGGAACAGGGCATAGAAAAGAGTCCGATTCCGGCTGAACAGGTTCATGAGGTAATGGCGTTTGGCGCTGACACCTTCCCGGTTTTGCACATTCCCATACGCCTGATCCACCTGTTCCTGGAGGGTCTGGACCCCCGGAGGCAGGATTCCCACCAGTCCGAACCGTTCCCGTTCTTCTTCTGTAAATGCCGTTCCTTTATTCAAAAAGGGATCATTGATCCGTGCATAACCTTTTTTCATCTGTATCGCACCTTTCTTTTTCCTGATGCTCCTGTTATACTCTATTTAGATAACTTTGTGAACTATCAATCCGTTATTTTGTATAACTACAAGTTATGTTTCAAGAAAGGTGGATGTCCATGCGTCTTTCCCTGATTCCCACATTTGCTGCGGTCTGCCAGTGGGGGACGTTCTCCCGGGCAGCAGAAAAACTGCACATCTCCCAGCCCGCCGTCTCCAAAGCCATCAAAGAACTGGAACAGGACTGCGGGGTAGCCCTGTTCGAACGGCAGCACAGTACCATTTCTTTGACCCCAGAAGGCCGAAAGCTGTGGGAAGGCTGCCAGCGCTGGCTGAAAGAAAGCGAGGAACTGGAAAAACTGGCAGCTTCCCTAAAGACCGGCCGGCAGATCCTGCGGATCGGAGTGGTCCCCATGTGCGGGAATACCATCTTTCCCCAGCTCCACCGGGAATTTTTGGCAGCCCATCCCCATTTCCAGCTCCGGACGGTAGAAGATACGGCAAGTATACTCTACGGCCTCCTGGACCGTCAGGAACTGGACCTGATCCTGTGCGTCACCAACCACCTGCCCCTGCCTCCTTACCGCTGCCGAGTGCTGAAGAAGAGCCGGCTGGAACTGTTCACCGCTCCGGACAATCCCCTGGCCCAGAAAAAGGAAGTATCCTTCCAGGACTTGGCTGACCAGCCCCTGGTGCTGTTCCCGGATACCTTCGACCAGACCCGCTACCTCCGCCGGCTCTTCGCCCAGGCCCGGACGGAACCCCAGATCCTCCACCAGACCAGCCAGGTGTTCACCATCCTGTCCTATATCCGCTCCGGTGCCGGGGTTGGGTTCCTTTCTGAAGAATTCGCCCAGGTGGAAAAGGATCTGTCAGCCATTCCCCTCCAAGGAGTCCCCGCGGCCAGCATCAACCTGGTGTGGCTCCAGGATCCCCGGACTCATCCGGCACTGGGAGAATTCCTGGCTTTTGTAAAAAAAAGTGCTGTGAAAAAATAAAAAACCGTTCTTTCACGGCTTCATTTTTCCCGCCCTCTTTTCTTCTACTGGTTCCATAGGGTATACTATAGACAACTCTAGGGAAGGAAAAGCGATTTATGGAAATTCTATTTTTGGGCACGGGCCATGCCATCTCCACCCGCTGCTACAATACCTGCTACGTCCTGCGGCAGAATGAACGATACCTTCTGGTGGACGGGGGCGGAGGCAACGGGATCCTGCGGCAGCTCCAGCGGGCCCGTCTCCCCTGGCAGAAGATCAAGGATATCTTTGTGACCCACCGGCACATGGACCATGTATTGGGGGTCTTCTGGCTCATCCGGATGATCGTCAAAGCCATGAAACGAGGGACTTATGTGGGAGAAGCCCGGATCTACGGCCATGAAGAAGTGATCCATCTGCTCCGCTCCACGGCAGCCCTGCTGCTGGATCCAGGAGATTTGGGATTCTTGGATACCCGGCTCCATTTCATCCAGGTAGAAGACGGGGAGACCAGGAAGATCCGGGGCTGGGACGTGACCTTTTTCGACATCCATTCCACCAAGGCCCGACAGTTCGGCTATACCCTGGAAAGCAATGGGCACAAGCTGGGCTGCTGCGGGGATGAACCCTTGAACGACGCCAATTTCACCCGGCTGGCCGGGAGCCAGTGGCTGCTCCACGAAGCCTTCTGTCTCTACCGGGATCGGGAACGGTTCCGTCCCTACGAAAAGCATCACTCCACGGTCCGGGAAGCCTGCGAAAACGGTGATCGGCTCCAGGTCCCCAATCTGATTCTGTATCACACGGAAGACACCTGCCTCCCCCAGCGGAAGGCCCTCTATACCGCCGAAGGGAAAGCATATTACAAAGGGAATCTGTTCATCCCCGACGACCTGGAATGCCTGAAGGTGTGGTAAAAAAAGAAAGGACTCCTCAATAGCCTATGCACTATCCCAACATCACATCCGGCCGGTTCCTGGCCCGGCCCAACCGTTTCATCGCCCAGGTGGAGATCGGCGGCCGGGAAGAAACCTGCCATGTGAAGAATACCGGCCGCTGCCGGGAACTGCTGGTCCCCGGGGCCAGAGTCTACCTGACAGCCAGCGGAAATCCCAAACGGAAGACCAAGTATGACCTAGTGGCCGTGGAAAAAGGGGCCCGGCTGATCAACATGGATTCCCAAGCCCCTAACAAAGTGGTCCAAGAATGGCTGGAACAGGGCGGTCTCCCCGGCCTGACCCGGATCCAGCCGGAATACCGGTATGACCAGTCCCGCTTCGATTTCTACCTGGAACAAGACGGCCGGAAGGCCTTCCTAGAAGTCAAGGGCGTTACCCTGGAAGAAAATGGGGTGGTCCGCTTCCCCGATGCCCCTACCGCCCGGGGTGCCAAGCACCTCCACGAACTGATCCGGGCCGGCCGGGAAGGATACGGGGCCTATGTGTTCCTGGTGATCCAGATGGAAAACGTGGACCATTTCGAACCCAACTGGAAAACAGATCCGGATTTCGGCCAAGCTCTCCTGGACGCCCAAGAAGCCGGCGTCCATCTCCTGGCCTACGACTGCCAAGTAACCCCTGATTCCTTGTGGATCGGGAAAAAAGTACCGGTGATGCTGAAATAGGAGGGACTATGGAACTGTGCTATCAGGTGGACCGGGACCATGTCGGCTGCTGCGTGCGCCAGGCGGCCCGGGGGCCCCTCCACCTTTCGGAAAAGCTCTGGCGGAAGATCAAATGGAACGGCACCATCACCGTAAACGGACAGCCCGTCCGGAGCCCCTCCCATCGGCTGGAAGAAGGCGACCGGCTCCAGTTGCGCTGGAAAGAGACAGCCGCAGTGATTCCTGTACAGCTGCCCCTTTCCATCCTTTATGAGGATGAGGACCTGCTGGTGGTGGATAAGCCCCCTGCCATGCTGATCCACCCCACTTTTGCCGGGGCCCGGGATACCCTGGTCCAAGCCGTGGCCGGATATTTCCGCCGGACTCGTCAGACCTGCGGCATCCATCCCCTTTATCGGCTGGACCGGGATACCACAGGAATCGTGATGGTGGCCAAATCCGCTTTTGTCAAACATGCTCTCACTAAGAGCCACAGCCAGATTTACCGGGAATATCTTGCCATCTGTGAAGGAAAACTGGATTCATCCAAAGGCCGGATCGACTGCCCCATCGGACGGACGGCAAACGGGGTGGACCGCTGGATGGTGCGCCAGGATGGACGGCCTGCCGTGACGGAATATGAAATTCTGGCAGAAAAAGAAGATTGTACGGTGCTGCGGATCCATCTCCTCACCGGCCGGACCCATCAGATCCGGGTCCATTTTTCCCATAAAGGCCATCCCCTTCTGGGGGATCCCCTCTATGGGAAACCCGATCCCAGACTGGGACGCCAGGCCCTCCACGCCTGGACCGTCCGTTTCTGCCATCCCCGCACAGGAAAAGAAATGTACTTCCGGGCACCGGTGCCGGAGGATATGGAGATATGAAAAGGGGGTGTTGCACATCCTGTGCAGCACCCCTTAGCTGTCAGCGGCCAGTGGATATCAATTTTTACAAATTGATTTTGAAAGTATAAAAACAATGATTCACCAAACTCGTTTTGCCGTTATTCAAAGTCAGCTTTGCTGGCTTCCTTTGGCCGTTGACAGCTGACCGTTGACCGGGGGTGTGAATTTTTTCACACCCCCCTTTGGTCTATTACATCTTTTGATGAGCGCGGCGGGCGATGACGTCCAGTTGCTGTTCCCGAGTCAGGTCGATGAATTTCACCGCATAACCGGATACCCGGATGGTGAAGTTGGCGTATTCCGGTTTTTCCGGATGTTCCATGCAGTCGATCAGCTTGTCCACACCGAACACGTTCACGTTCAGGTGGTGGGCTCCCTGGTCGAAGTAGCCGTCCATCACCCGTACCAGGGTGGCTTTCTGTTCTTCTTCGTTGTGGCCCAGGGTTTCCGGAGCGATGGTCTGGGTGTTGGAAATCCCGTCCAGGGCATATTCGTAAGGCAGCTTGGCCACAGAGTTCAGGGAAGCCAGCAGGCCGTTCTGTTCTGCGCCGTAGGCCGGGTTGGCACCGGGCGCGAACGGGGTGTAGGCTTTCCGTCCGTCAGGCAGGGCACCGGTGGCGCCGCCGTACACTACGTTGGAAGTGATGGTCAGGATGGAAGTGGTAGCTTCGGAATTCCGGTAGGTATGGTGTTTCCGCAGCTTTGTCATGAAGGTCTTCAGCAGCCAAACGGCGATTTCATCCGCCCGGGGATCATCGTTGCCATACCGGGGGAAGTCCCCTTCGATCTTGTAGTCCACCACCAGACCGGATGCATCCCGGACCGTGGAGACCTTGGCGTATTTGATGGCACACAGGGAATCCACCACATGGGAGAAGCCGGCGATGCCGGTGGCAAAGGTCCGGCGCACATCGGTGTCGATGAGAGCCATTTCTGCGGCTTCGTAGTAGTATTTATCATGCATGTATTGGATCAGGTTCAGGATGTTCACGTACAGCCCGGCCAACCAGTCCATCATCAGGTCGAATTTGTGCATCACTTCGCCGTAGTCCAGCACATCGGAGGTGATAGGAGCGTATTCCGGCCCTACCTGCATGTGTTTGCCGTCTTTGGTCAGGAATTTCTCGTCCTTGCCCCCATTGATGGCGTACAGCAGGCATTTGCCCAGGTTGGCCCGTGCCCCGAAGAACTGCATTTCCTTCCCGGTCTGGGTAGCGGATACGCAGCAGCAGATGCTGTAGTCATCGCCCCATACGGGC
The DNA here is from genome assembly GCA_905215645.1 of uncultured bacterium. Taxonomy (GTDB): domain Bacteria; phylum Bacillota; class Negativicutes; order Acidaminococcales; family Acidaminococcaceae; genus Acidaminococcus. Next base: position 43,798 of record CAJMQS010000010.1, on the reverse strand, counting down.
TTCATCACATCATCGTTTTCGTACTGGATGGAGGAAGTGGTGATGGAGATATGGGCGGCGTATTTCTTAAAGTTATCCGGCAGTGCGGAAGAATACAGCACTGTCAGGTTGGGTTCAGGAGAAGGTCCCATATTTTCCAGGGTGTGGAGGAACCGGTAGTCGTTCCGGGTGACCATGTGGCGGCCGTCCATGCCGATGCCGGCCATTTCCAGGGTAGCCCATACCGGGTCGCCGGAGAACAGCTGATTGTAAGAGGGGATCCGGGCGAATTTCACCATGCGGAATTTCAGGGTCAGGTGGTCGATCAGTTCCTGGGCCTGTTCTTCGGTCAGGGTCCCTTCGGCCAGGTCACGGCTGATGTAGATATCCAGGAAAGTGGAGATGCGGCCCACGCTCATGGCAGCCCCGTTCTGGGTCTTTACTGCAGCCAGGTAGCCGAAGTACAGCCACTGGACGGCTTCCTTAGCGTTTTTGGCCGGAGCAGAAATGTCATAGCCGTAGACTTTGGCCATCTCTTTCATCTGTTTCAGAGCCCGGATCTGTTCCGCCAATTCTTCCCGCTGGCGGATGATGTCATCGGTCATGACTCCGCAGCCGCAGTTGTCCAGGTCTTCGTTCTTCTTGTTGATCAGGAAATCGATGCCGTAAAGCGCCACTCTCCGGTAGTCCCCTACGATCCGGCCCCGGCCGTAGGTATCGGGCAGACCAGTTACAATGTGGCTGTGGCGGGCTTTCCGCATTTCAGAAGTATAGGCATCGAAGACAGCCTGGTTGTGGGTCTTGTGGTAGTCGGTGAAGATTTTGTGGAACTTGGGGTTCACTTTGTACCCATAGGTTTCCGCCGCTTCTTCCGCCATTTTGATGCCGCCGTAGGGCATGAAGGCCCGTTTCAGAGGCTTGTCGGTCTGGAGACCCACCACCTGTTCCAGATCTTTCATGGATTCATCGATATAGCCGGGACCGTAAGCTGTCAGGCTGGAGACCACTTCCGTTTCGCAGTCCAGCACGCCGCCTTTGGCCCGTTCTTCCTTCTGGAGTTCCTGGACTCTGCCCCACAGTTTGTTGGTGGCTTCCGTAGGTCCTGCCAGGAAACTTTCGTCCCCGTCATAAGGGATATAGTTGTTCTGGATGAAATCACGGACATCCACATCGTCCGTCCATTTCACGCCTTTAAAATCTCTCCATGCAACATTCTGATTGATGCTGTTCATTACAGTTCCTCCTTTTTGAGTTCCCGTTGGTTCGCTTTTCATGGCTTAATCATAGCCGTTTTTCCATTTTAAAACCTTGACTGGGGTCAAGTTTGCTTAGGCTAACTTATTTTATACTGCCCCCAGGATTTCCCGTGCCTTGTCCACCGCTTCCTGGGTAGGGGGCTTTACATCCTTCAGCTTGTTGGGGATCCCCAGCTGTTCCCATTTGTACAGGCCCATGTTGTGGTAGGGCAGTACTTCTACCCGCTGGATGTTGGTGAGGGTGTCCAGGAATTCCCGGGTCCGCTGCAGAGACCCTGGATCGTCGGTCCACCCGGGCACCAGCACCTGCCGGACCCAGATGGGCTTTTTGATTTCCGACAGATACCGGAACAGGTCCAGGATGTTGTCGTTGGGCTGGCCGGTAAGCTTTTTGTGGACTTCCGGGTCGATGTGCTTGATGTCCAGCAGCAGGATATCCGTCACTTCCATCAGCTCCTGGAACTGGCTGAAGAAGGGTTCCTTCCGGGTAAAGGGCTGTCCGGCGGTGTCGATGCAGGTGCCGATGCCCCGGGCTTTGGCCTTCCGGAACAGGTCCAGCAGGAAATCCATCTGGAGCAGAGGCTCCCCTCCGCTGACGGTGATGCCCCCTTCCGGACCCCAGTAGGGCCGGTAGCGCTCCGCCTGGTCCAGCAGTTCGTCGGCGGTTTTCAGCTGACCCCCCTGGCCGCATTTCCAGGTGTCCACATTGTGGCAGTACAGGCAGCGCATGTTGCAGCCTTGGACAAAGATGATGAAACGGGTTCCGGGCCCGTCCACGGATCCGAAAGTTTCGATGGAATGGATACGTCCCTGAATCATAATGCCTCCTGATAAAAAAAGACCCCATCAAAGGGGTCGCAGTTCGTACGCCTTTTGATGGGTCTCATTGTATGTGTTTTTGGAAAAAGGTTCCTTGATTCCAATCAATAATTCACCAGCTCCATCAGCCCGTCCGGATCCAGGACCTTGATGCTACTCTGGCCAGTCTTTTTTACATAGCCTTCCCGTTCCAGTTCCTTCAGCTTCCGACTGATGGTTTCGGGGCGCAAGGCCAGACTGCCAGCCATTTCTTCCAGGCGCATGGTGATGGTGTCACTGGTCTGCCGCCGGTACCGGTACAGAAGCAGCCCCGCCACCCGTTCCTTGGGGTCGGCGATGCTCTTCAAGAGGTTCCGCCGGTTGGCATCGTGGAGCTTCTTGCTCAAAAGGGCGATGATCCGCATGGCCACTTCCGGTTCCTGGATAGCCTCCTCGAAATCCTTACGGGCCAATTTACAGCATTCCACCGCCGTCATAGCAATGGCCGAGGCGGAATACCGGCTGTCCGGCACCAGCACGCCCTCCCAGATGGTATCGTGTTCCACAAAGATCCCGGCAATCCGCTCCTGGCCGTCCTGGTCGTAGGTACACAGCTTCGCCCGGCCTTGATGGATGATGTAGATGGCATCACAGGGCTCCCCTTCGTGGAACAGGTACTCCCCCTTGGCAAAATTCAGCCGCACCGACCGGCGCAGCAGAGTGGTCACCTTTTCCGGAGGCAGCCCCACCAGGAATTCCACATTTTTCAGACATTCTCCCCGGCAGGCCTTGCAGTGGGCAGGGATGGGGGCGGTCATGCCTTTCCTCCGTACAGGGCGTCGTATACCGCCTGGAGCTTTTTGTCCCGGGCAGCGGTGGCTTTCCGAGCCTTATCTCCGGCATAGTCATAGAAGCCCTTCCCGGTCTTTACCCCATAGTCCCCGGCTTCTACCTTTTCCTTCAGCAGGGAAGGCACTTCATGAGAATCTTCCAGATCCGGCATTAGGTATTCGCTGATGTGGCAGAACACGTCCAGGCCCCCGAAATCCACGGTTTCCAACGGTCCCAGACAGGCCCACCGGAAGCCCAGGCCGTATTTCATCACCGCATCGGCTCCTTCCACACTGACCACACCGTCCCGGACCAGGGCCAAGGCTTCCCGCAGCACTGCCAGCTGGATCCGGTTGGCGGCGAACCCAGGCACGTCCTTTTCCACCAGGGCCGGTTTCTTCCCGATAGCCAGACACAGGTCATAGATGGTCTTGGCCACATCCGGCCGGGTCTTTGCATTTTTGATGATTTCGATGAGGGGAATCAGGGTGGGCGGGTTGAACCAGTGCATCCCCAGGAACCGGTCCGGACCGGTGACCGCTGCTGCCAATTTGTTGATGGAGAGGCCGGAAGTATTGGTGGCAATGATGGTTTCCTGGTCCGCCAGAGGGCTCATATCCTGATAAAAGACCAGTTTGGCCTCCATGTCCTCTACAATGGATTCCACAATCAGGTCCCGGCCACGGAAGGCGTCCATGTTGGTGGTATAGGTGATTTTGTCCGCCGCGGCCGCCGAAATCTTTGTCTTTGCCTTGTCCAGGGTGGGCTGCCGGTGGTTCCATAAGGTCACTTCATACCCGTTCTGAGCAAAGATGTCCGCCATGGAATAGCCCATGGTCCCTGCCCCTGCAATGGTGATTTTTTTGATGTCCATAGTCAGCAGTCCCTCGATTCTGTGATAGTGGAGGAAGTCTCCCCGTTCTCCCAGTTTCCGGATCTGAGCCGATGTGGCCAGCTGGAAGCTTTCCACTTCGTCCTCCTGGATGTGCACCTGGTCCCGGGTGAAATTTCCCCGGAATTCATAAATATCCACAAAATAATTGTTCTGTTCGGCCGGGCTGTCGCTGCGGTAGGTGTGGATGCAGCGGCCGTCTTCCGGAGCGAAATGGAGCCCGGTCTCTTCCGCCACTTCCCGGAGCACTGCCTGCAGAGAGGTTTCTCCCGCCCGGACACCGCCTCCTGGGATCTCCCATTTCAGGGCAGCCCATTCCTTGTCCGCTTTCCGCTGGGTGATCAAGATTTTCCCCTGGACATCCCGGATCAGAGCCAGCACCGTCAGATGGTAGTCCCCCGGTTCCATATGCCAGTCATTCCGGACCATTTTCCGCCCGGTGACCTGTTTCCTGCTGTCATAGATATCCCAGTATTCCATATCGGTGCCTCTTTCGTCAAAAAATATTTCTTCCATTATACGGCAAAGAGGCTGGAGCATGCAATAAGCAAAGGAGCTGCTGCACCTGTACAAACCATACATGTGCAGCAGCCCCACGATCCCTCACTGCCCGGCAATAGCCCGGTTGATGGCATTGATGATGCCCAGTAAGGAAGCCGTATTGATGTTGGGATGGATCCCCACGCCGAAGATGTGGTTTCCGTCCGGTTTCTTCAGTTCGATATAGGAAATGGCCTTGGAATTGGACCCCTGGGAGATGGCGTGTTCATGGTAGTTGATGAATTCGAACCCATCCACCCCGATTTTATTCAAAGCGTTGAAGAAGGCATCGATGGGGCCGTTCCCGTTGCCGGTGATGTGCATTTCCGTGCCGTCGGCCTTGATATCCCCTTCGAAAGTAGTGCTGGTATCCTCATCCCCATCATGGTTGTCGTAGACCTTATGAGCTCCCAAGTCGTATTTGCCCCGGAAATCTACATATTTCTTGTTGAACAGTTCCACGATCTGGGTAGCGGAGAGCTCGTCGCCGTATTCATCGGCCGCTTCCTTCACCATATGGCCGAATTCCGGATGCATTTCCTTGGGCAGGTAGTAGCCCACCGCCTGCTGCATCACAAAGGCCGCACCTCCTTTGCCGGACTGGCTGTTGATCCGGATCACCGGCTCATATTCCCGGTGGATATCCGCTGGGTTGATGGGCAGGTAGGGCACTTCCCAGTACCGGCTGTTGGTATCCGCCATATACTTGAAGCCCTTCCGGATGGCATCCTGGTGAGACCCGGAGAAGGCGGTGAATACCAATTCCCCAGCATAGGGATGGCGGGGTTCCACCTTCATCTTGGTAACGCTTTCACAGATCCGTTTGATCCGGTTGATGTGGGAGAAATCCAGCTGGGGATCCACATTGTGGGTGTACATATTAAGAGCCAGGGTGACGATATCCACGTTCCCGGTCCGTTCTCCATTGCCGAACAGGGTCCCTTCTACCCGGTCGGCTCCGGCCATCAAAGCCAGTTCCGTAGCGGCCACTCCTTCGCCCCGGTCATTGTGGGGGTGCAGGCTGATGATGGCCCGTTCCCGGTCCTTCATGTGGCGGATGAAATATTCAATCTGATCTGCATAGGTATTGGGAGTAGACATTTCCACGGTGGAGGGCAGGTTAATGATCACTGGGTTCTCCTTGGTGGCCCCCAGGGTATCCAGCACCGCTTCACAGATTTCCACTGCATAGTCGGTTTCTGTACCCGTAAAGCTTTCGGGAGAATATTCGTACCGGATGTTCATGCCGCTTTTGGCGATTTCCTTTTCCGTCAGTTCCCGGATCAGTTTAGCCCCGTCCACGGCGATTTTGGTGATTCCTTCCATATCCTTCCGGAATACGATTTTCCGCTGGAGGGTGGAGGTAGAGTTGTAAAAGTGGATGATCACGTTCTTGGCACCCTTCACCGCCTCGAAAGTCTTCTTGATCAGTTCCGGACGGGCCTGGACCAGCACCTGGATGGTCACATCGTCAGGGATGTAGTTGTCCTCGATCAAGGTCCGGAGGATCTCATATTCCGTATCGGAAGCGGAGGGGAACCCCACTTCGATTTCCTTGAAGCCAATCTTCACCAAGGTAGTGAACAGCAGCAGCTTCTCTTCCAGCTGCATAGGAGTCACCAGGGCCTGGTTCCCATCCCGCAGATCCACGCTGCACCAGATCGGAGGCTTGGTGATGGTCTTGTCCGGCCAAGTCCGGTCCGGGAGGCTGACTCCTTGGAATGGGATGTACTTTTTAATGGGCTTATGCATTTTATTTTCCTCCTTGTTTTCCGAGGCGGGATAGAAAAAAGCCCCGCCCCCTATTGTACTCTAGGGGCGAGGCAAATACTTCCACGCGGTACCACCCTGATTCAGCCGGCCAAATGGCCGACCCTTTCACCTCTTACCGTTTCGGTATAAGGCTAAGGCCTGTAACGGGACCTCCCGTTCCGGACTACCTATCACCCGGACGACTCAGGAACCAGTTATCATTCAGAAACGGATTATCGGCTCACAGCAACTGTCGACTCTCTGGGAACCCGTTTTCTGATCTTCTTTCCTTCGCAGTCATTGTTGGTTACATTTTTGAACTTGATGTTGCTTATTATAAAGTTTTTTATAATGGCTGTCAACCGTTTTGGGAAAAATGTTTTAAAAAAATGGGGATGGTGTACGTGTGTGATTTTCACACGTACACCATCCCCTTACCATCAATGATGGAACAGCCGGACTCCTGTCATGGCCATGGCGATGTTGTATTTGTCGCAGGTGGCGATTACATTGTCATCTCGGATACTGCCGCCGGTCTGGGCAATGTATTCCACTCCGCTCCGGTGGGCCCGCTCGATATTATCCCCGAAGGGGAAGAAGGCGTCGGAACCCAAGGATACCCCAGTGTTCTTGGCAATCCACGCCTTCCGTTCCTCCCGGGTCAAAGGTTCCGGTTTTTCTGTGAAGAAGTTTTCCCATACTCCGTCAGCCAGCACATCTTCCCAGTCATCGGAGGTGTACACATCGATGGTGTTGTCCTTATCCGGTTTCCGGATATCTGCCTTAAAGGGCAGGTCCAACACCTTGGGGCACTGGCGCAGCCACCACTTGTCCGCCTTGTCCCCGGCCAGACGGGTGCAGTGGATCCGAGACTGTTGACCGGCACCCACGCCGATAGTCTGGCCGTTCTTCACATAGCACACCGAGTTGGACTGGGTGTATTTCAAAGTAATCATGGCGATCAAAAGATCCCGCCGGGCGGCTTCTGGAATTTCCTTGTTCTTCGTAGGCCGTTCTTGGAGCAGTTCTTCCGTAATGTGGTCGTTGTTCCGTTTCTGTTCAAAGGTGATGCCGAAGACCTGCTTGGTCTCCAGTTCTTCCGGCTCATAGGCCGGATCGATCTGAATCACATTGTAACGGCCCTTTTTCTTAGCAGAGAGGATTTCCAGGGCTTCCGGTTCGTACCCAGGAGCGATGACCCCGTCGGACACTTCATGCTGGAGCACCAGGGCCGTGGCTTTGTCGCACACGTCAGAAAGAGCTACGAAATCCCCAAAAGAACTCATCCGGTCCGCTCCCCGGGCCCGGGCATAAGCGCTGGCCAGAGGGGACAGTTCCAGACCTTCCACACTGTAGATCTTCTTCAAGGTATCCGTCAAAGGCAACCCTACAGCGGCCCCGGCCGGGCTCACATGTTTGAAAGAAGCGGCTGCCGGCAGCCCGGTGGCTCTCCGCAGTTCCCGCACCAGCTGCCAGCTGTTGAAAGCATCCAGGAAATTGATGTACCCCGGATTGCCGTTGAGCACCGTAATGGGCAGGTCCGCCCCGTTCTGCATAAAAATCCGGGCCGGGATCTGGTTGGGATTGCAGCCATACTTCAGTTTCAGTTCTTTCATGAAAGATTCCTCCTTAGGGTCAAAAGAAAAGCCGACCCCGGGCCACAGCAGGTGCCCAGACGGTCGGCATTCTACGACCATGCTCCCTGTGGGTGAACCCACTTCCGTCAGTCACATGATCTGTCTGTTTTATTATAGCATTGTCAGCGGGAAATGGTCAACTGTTCCTTCACCCCCGTCCCATCAAAGGCCGGTATGAACTGGCTGTCGGCTGACCCGGCTTCCTGGACGAAACCATCCTCGATGGGACTTTGGAACAGGTAGTCCTCCACTTCCCGGTATTCCTCTTCAGAAAGAGGCTGGCCGATTTCCGGGTACTGCCCCTGCTTGGCCAAGCCGCAGGGCACATACTGACGCATGAGGCTGAACAGTACCTGGCCGGGGCCGAAATTTTCCGCCACCCAGTCGATGATTTTCTTGCTGTCCTCCAGCTGCCCGGGCAGGATCATGTGCCGGATGATCACACCCTTTTTCAAAAGGCCTGTTCCCTCATCCATTTCATAGGGCCCGGTCTGCCGGAACATCTCCCGGATGGCAGAAGTGGCTGTGGCAAAATAATCTTTCGCATGGCTGTACCGCCAGGCCGCTTCTTCACTGACATACTTCAGGTCAGGCAGGTAGATCTGCACCTTCCCCTCTAGCTGCCGGAGGGTCTCCACCTTTTCGTAACCCCCGCAGTTGTACACCACCGGCACCGGCAGCTTCGGTTCCAGGGAGTCGAGGATCGTAGGCAGGAAATGGGTAGGTGTCACCAGATTGATGTTGTGAGCCCCCTGACGGATCAGAGCCCGATAGATCCGGCGCAGGTCAGCGGCCGTCACTTCCCAGCCCTTTCCGCCTCTGCTGATTTCGCTGTTCTGGCAGAATACGCACTGGAGGGTGCAGCCGGAAAAGAATACCGTACCGCTGCCGCCCGTAGTACCGCTGATACAAGGTTCCTCCCACTGATGGAGTGCCGCCCGGGCCGCCCGGGGCCGCCAGGGCATCCGACACCAGCCCAGAGTCCCTGGAGACCCGTCAAATTCCGGCCGTTCCACCCCACAGTCATGGGGACAAAGAGTACATTTGGTCATATTGGGTCCTTTCGTAAAAGAGGGGCTGTTGCCCCTGCAACAGCCCCTCTTATTTCTCAGTATTTATACCCCCAGGAATACCGTCCCCGGTAATTGTAGGGATAAATGGTAATGTCATAATGGGCATTTTCCAGTTCGTGGACAATCTGGTGCTTGAAAGGGGCCAGGGCCATATGCAGCACCTTGAAGGGTTTGGATCCCCACATGGCTCCCTCATCGGAAATGTCCACCTTGTATCCGTTTGCGTGAGAATAGGTGCCGGAAGCATGGTATCCTCGCTCCGCCCCGCCAGTAATCACAAAAGTGACCCCGTTTCGCCGGGCCAGGTCGTTGAGATGATCCAGGAAGGCCACCGTCGAGGCTTTGAAATGAGCCGTATCCGTGGTGCCGTTGCTTCTCCAGGACGTATCCATCCCTTCCGTACTGCTCCACTTCCGCAAGTTGCTCTTACCGAAATCCCGCCGCCAGGCATAGGCCTGCTTGGTGGAAATGGGCTTGTAGGACAGGGCTTTTCCTCGGTTTTCCATGGTAGATACCCTGTACCCGCCTGCTGAAGACGCAGAAGACGTACGCGCACCATAGTTGAAAGGCACGGCACGCCGCGCCATGCCGGCAGCAGAAGCAGAAACAGAAACAGTCAGCGAAGAAAACAAGACAACAGTGAGTACGACTTTATCCATGCGATTCAGCACATCTCCCAACGTTAAGATTTCAAAACAAAATATACCGCTTTAATTATACGCGGAATTGAAAGAAAATTCAAGAGGCACCTGTATGTATCTTTGTACAGTCAGTTTTCTACAGCCAAAGTGCCAGTCCGCTCCCCACCCCTGCCAGGAAGCCGACGGCCACGTCACTGGGATAATGGACCCCGCCCCACACCCGGACAGCCGCACTGGCCAGGCTCACCAGGAGGAAACACACTCCGGCCGCTGGATGGATATACAGGTATACCATGGCGATCACCGTGGAGGAAAACACATGGCGGCTGGGCAGGGATTCTCCCTGCTTGTTCCGGGGGATCAGAGGCTTCAAGGGCCAAGCTTCATAGGGCCTGAGGCGGTTGATCCGGCTCCGAACCGCCGTCACCAGCAGGAACGAAAGAGCCGGTACCCAGAAGGCTTTCTGCAGCAGGCCATTCCCAGCCAAGCCTCCCTCATAGAACAGTTCCCCCAAAAGCAGGGGATACGCGATATACATCAGCACCACCAGAGCACTGTTGGCCAGCCGAAGGGCCCGGATCCTGCCAGGATGGCCGGCAAAAGGCCGGATAAGGCGGGCATAGGTAAGATCATAATGGCGTTCGAGATGCATTTTTCCCTCTTTCTGTAAAAAAGGGCTGTGAAAAAATGAAGGATCATTTCTTCACAGCCCTTTAATCCATTTGGAGGCGACGCCCAGAATCGAACTGGGGATAAAGGTTTTGCAGACCTCTGCCTTACCGCTTGGCTACGTCGCCATATGAAAATGGAGCGGAAAACGAGATTCGAACTCGCGACCCCCACCTTGGCAAGGTGATGCTCTACCACTGAGCTACTTCCGCATGAAGAATGGTGCCTCAGCGCAGAATCGAACTGCGGACACAAGGATTTTCAGTCCTTTGCTCTACCAACTGAGCTACCGAGGCAATTGGCGACCCAGGACGGACTCGAACCGACGATCTCCGCCGTGACAGGGCGGCATTCTAACCAACTGAACTACTGGGCCGTTGCGGCTGCCTTTTCAAGCGCCGACTTGTATAGTATAAGAGAGAAGGAGAAAAAAGTCAAGGACTTTTTTCTCTGCCTCAAATAGTATGATCTGCCTGATCCACCTTTTTCAAGGTTTCCTCCAGGTGCTCTTTCAGCTTCCCTTCCAACTCCTTCAGATTCTTGCTGTCGAAATCCATGGAGGCGTGGAATACGGAATTGATCTTCACTTCCCCGAAGAACTGGTCCCGCAGACGGTTGTACATGATGATCAGCTGGTCCATCCGGGCGAAATTGGAATAGTCGATCAGGATGATGGATCCGTTGATGTGCTCGATGGCATGGGCTGGCCTGATGTACAGTTCGAAGGGACCGATTTTTTCCGGCAGACTGTTGCCGTATTCCCAAGTAAGGATCCCGTGCTCTGCCACCTGCTCTCCCAAGTTCACGCTGGCCGGGTCTTCCATGCTGTGGAGGATCCCCGGCAGATAGGCCTCCACGTTCCGGGCAAATACATCCCGGTCTTTATAGATGAACCGGATGTCCCGGTAGGAATTCATCCCCATGGTGTGGACCACAATGTAGTCAAAGGTCTCGGAAGTATAGATGATGTCCAGCCGGGCCCGGAGCTCCGGTGCTTCATACCGGCAGATGGTCAGGATCTGGCCGTCGATGATGTCCACCAGCTTCTTAGAGAACTTCCCCACCTGGTCCGGCAACCCTTGGATGAAATCCCACTGGCGGGTTTCCTGCTGGATCTCTTCGATCGGTTTATACCCCATGGCCGGTTACGCCTTCTTTTCAGCAGCCTGGGCGGCATCCTGGGCCAGGAGCTTTGCCAGCCGTCCGCAGCTCATTTTCCCCTCGTGGCAGACCCGGTCGCTTTCGCAAGTAGGGCCAGCCTTTTCAAAGAGGATGGGTGCCACTTCCTTCACCTGGCGGAGCATCTCCCAGGCCAGGGCACGGATTTCCCACTGAGCCCGGCTGCAGCACCGGAGCTGGAAGAAATGGAGCAGGCTCCGGGCATTCATGGTGACCACAATCTTGGTTTCCGCCGCATTGGGCAGGATGTACCGAGCGTCTTCCGCCGGTACCCCTGCTTCCGTCCATTTGTTGTACAGGTCTTGGATCCTGCCGCACAAGTCTTCAAATTCTTTTTTGCATTCCGGCCGGGCAGCCAAGGTGGGCGGCAGGATGGTCTCGAAATCATGTTCCTTCACATACCGTTGGCTCTGCTGGCTGTAGGAAGCGATCCGATGGCGCACCAATTGGTGGGTCAGTACCCGGGACACTCCTTCGATGGCAAAGGTGAAGCTCACATGCTCGAAGGTCGAAGTGTGCCCCATCTGGCCCAGCCGGCGCACCAGGCTGGCCACTTCCTTGTCGGACATCTTGGTTTCCAGTTCCGCCGCCCCAATAGGAGAATAGCAGAGCCGGGCGCTCATGGCCACGGTACGGTCCGGTTCGGGAGTATAGCGGAGCAGTTTCACATGCATCATTTCTTTTTCTGTTTCCTTTCTTCCTCCATGGCCCGGCGGATCCGTTCAAAAGATCGGTCCATCAGGTCCTGGAGCCGTTCCTTCCGATCCGTCAGGTAAAGATAACCCATCAGAGCCTCAAACGCCGTGCCTTGGCGGTATTCCCGGACACTGGCGCTTTTGGGCACCGTACTTTTGGTATTCCGGCCCCGCCGGGCAATCTGGGCTTCCTCTTCCGTCAAAGTCCCGGTCCCCTCCAAATCATCCATGGCTTTGGCCTGCATCACCGCAGACACCATCCGGCTGGCCAGGTCGTGGAGCACCTGCACATGGCTGCTCACAGGCAAAAGCCGCATCCGCACGTACAGGGAGAACACCGCATCCCCGATATAGGCCAGTTCCACCGGATGAATCAGCCGGGGTTCCGGCTGTTTCTGAGGCTTGCCACAGGTATCCACTACATGATCCAGGAGCCGTTGATACTGTTCGTATCTCACTTTCTCTTCCACCGTACGCCCTGAGGCGTGTCTTCCAGGATGATCCCTTTGGCCGCCAGTTCGTCACGGATGGCATCGGCTTTGGCAAAATCCCGGGCTTTCCGGGCTGCCTGCCGTTCTTCGATCTTGGCGGCGATTTCCGCTTCCTCGTTGCTCACGGCGCCCCCTTCTCCGTTGGCAGCCGGTTCGTTTTCCAGGATCCCGATCACATCCAGCATTTCCCTCCAAGCCTTGGCAATCTGTTCCACCAGCTTGCCGTCAGGCTTCTTGGCCCCACTGATGATGGCGTTGTGATATACGTTGATTTCCTTGGCCAGGGCAAAGAGATAGCTGATGGCCAGAGAGGTGTTGAAATCGTCGCTCATGGCATCAAAGAAGCCTTGGCGCAGTTCCGCCACTTTGTCCCGGAGAGCCAGGCTTTCTGCATCCGGCCCTACGGTGATTACTTGCTGAATCTCCCGCAGGTTGTTCTGGGCCGTGCGCAGCCGTTCCAGGCTCCGTCCCGCTTCCGCCAGCCGTTCCTGGCTGAAGTCCAGAGGGCTCCGGTAGTGGGTGTTCAGGATGAAGTACCGGATGGTTTCCGGTTCGTATTCTTTCAAGAGGTCATACACCGTCTTGAAGTTGCCCAGGGATTTGGACATCTTTTCCTCGTTGATGGTGATGAACCCGTTGTGGACCCAGTACCGTACAAAAGGATGGACTCCCGTAGCCCCTTCACTCTGGGCGATTTCGTTTTCATGATGAGGGAAGATCAGGTCGCTGCCGCCTCCATGGAAGTCCAGGGTATTCCCCAGGTACTTGGTGCTCATGGTAGAACATTCGATGTGCCAGCCCGGACGGCCTTTGCCCCAGGGGCTGTCCCAAAAAGGTTCTCCCGGTTTGGCCGATTTCCACAGGGCGAAATCCATGGGGTTCTCTTTTCGTTCATCCACATCCACCCGGGCGCCGGCCATCATGTCTTCCAGCTTCCGGCCGGACAGCTCTCCGTAATGGGAGAATTTTTCCACCCGATAGTACACATCTCCGTCCACCACGTAACCGTAGCCGTTGTCGATCAGCTGCTGGACAGTATGGATGATGTCCGGGATGTGTTCGGAAACCCGGGGATAGATATGGGCCCGCTTCACATGGAGCTTGTCCATCACTTCGAAATAGGCCTTGATGTACCGGTTGGCGATTACATCCCAGGTGACCCCTTCTTCGTTGGCGGCCCGGATGATCTTGTCGTCCACATCGGTGAAGTTCTGCACATAGGTCACATCATATCCTTCATGATCCAAGAATCGGCGGATCACATCCCAGACCACAAAGGGCCGGGCATTGCCGATATGAGGATGGTTGTAGGGCGTGACCCCGCACACATAGATTCCCACTTTCCCGGGATGCAAGGGGACGAATTCCTCTTTCTGCCGGGTCATATCATTATATACACGGATGCTCATGAGAGACTCCTTTCTTTACAGGTTCACGCCGGCTTTAGCCAGGCTGCCACGGATCCGGGCTGCCGCACGGTCTTTGCCCAGAAGCGGGATCATTTCTGCCAGTTCCGGCCCATGCTGGTTCCCGGTAAGGGCCACCCGGACAGGCATGAACACTTTCTTGCCACCCAGCTTGGTTTCCTTCTGTACGGCCTTGAACAGGGCTTTGGTGCTGGCATGGTCCAGATTTTCTGCAGCCGCCAGTTTCTCCAGGAACAGGCCCATCACCTGGGGCACCGTTTCTTCCTTCAGCACGGCTTCCGCTTCAGGCGTCTCGAAATCGAAGGCATCGGTGAAATACAGGGCCACCTTTTCCGGGATTTCCTTCCCGAATTCGGCCTGGTCCCGGGCGGTAAGGATGACCTTCTTCAGCCATTCCAGCTTCTCCCCGGTCTCTTCCCCAGTCATATAGCCGGCTTCCTTCATGAAGGGTACGGCAAAGGCCACATAGTCCTCATCAGACAGCTGGCGCATATAGTGGGCATTCAGCCAGTTCAGCTTCTTGATGTCAAATACGGCCGGATTCTTGGCCACATGATCCAAAGAGAATTCCCGGATCAATTCTTCTCGGGAGAAGATTTCCTGGTCAGAATTGGGCGCCCAGCCCAGAAGAGCCAGGAAGTTCACGATGGCATCGGGCAGATAGCCCATCTGCCGGTACTGGTCCACGGACGTAGCCCCGTGCCGTTTGCTCATCTTCTTGTGGTCCGGCCCCAGGATCAGGGAAATATGGCCGAAGGTGGGTTTTTCGAACCCCAGGGCATCGTAGAGCAACAGCTGCCGAGGGGTATTGGACAGATGTTCTTCCGCCCGGATCACGCAGTTGACCCCCATGAGGGCATCATCGATGACCACTGCGTAGTTATAGGTCGGAATGCCGTCGCTCTTCACGATGACAAAATCTCCGATGCCATTGGAATCGAAATGCACATCCCCCCGGACTTCATCGTGGACCACGATATCCTGGTCTTCCGGCACCCGGAACCGGATGGTAGGTTTCCGGCCTTCCGCTTCATAAGCTGCCCGCTGCTCCGGAGTCAGGTTCCGGCATTTTCCCATGTACCGGGGCATCTTTCCCTGGGCGGTGAGGGCTTCCCGTTCCGCTTCCAGTTCTTCCGGAGTGCAGTAACAAAAATAAGCCTTGCCTTCTGCCAACAGCTTATCGGTATATTTTTTGTAGATATCCAGCCGTTCCATCTGCCGGTAGGGACCATTGGGGCCGCCTACATCCACCCCTTCATCCCAGTCGATGCCCAGCCATTTCAGGGCCGCCTTGATATTGGCTTCCCATTCCGGTTTAGACCGGTCCCGGTCGGTGTCTTCGATCCGCAGCAACATGGTGCCGTGCTCTTTCCGGGCCAGCAACCAGTTGAACAAGGCAGACCGGGCTCCTCCGATGTGGAATGGGCCCGTAGGGCTGGGTGCAAAACGTACTTTCAATTTCTTTTCCATTGTATCTTCCTCCCAAAAGGTTTTTTATCTTGTCAGGCTGGCCACAGCTTCGGCAGCTATGCCTTCTCCCCGGCCGGCAAAGCCCAATTTCTCCGTGGTAGTGGCCTTCACATTCACCGCATCCCGAGGCAGCTTCAGATCTGCCAGGAGGTTTTCCAGCATGGCCGGCTCATAAGGCGCCAGCTTAGGCCGCTGGGCGATGATGGTCACATCCACATTGTTCACTTGCCAGCCGGCAGCGTGGATCTTTTCCAGGACAGCAGCCAGCAGTTTCCGGCTGTCCGCCCCCAGATAGGCATCGTCCGTATCCGGAAAGAGACGGCCGATGTCCCCCATCCCGGCGGCCCCCAAAAGGGCATCCATTAGGGCATGGAGGGCCACATCTGCATCGGAATGACCGTCCAGGCCCTTTTCATAGGGCACTTTGACCCCGCACAGGATCAACGGACGGCCGGAAATCAGCCGATGTACATCATACCCGGAACCAATCCGGAATTCCATCTTTTTTTCCTCCTTGCGTTCCACCAGCGCCTCCGCCCATGCCAGGTCTTCCGGCGTAGTGATTTTCCGGTTGTCATAGGACCCCCGCACCAGAGCCACCGTCTGCCCCAAAGCCTCCACAAGGCTGGCGTCATCGGTGACAGCCAGCTGACGTTCCTGGGCTAGGGCAAAGCCTTCTTCCAGCAGGTCCCGCCGGAAAATCTGGGGGGTCTGGACTGCCCAGAGCCGGCTCCGATCAAGGGTCCGGTCCACGCAGCCCCGAGTATCATCCACCTTGATAGTATCCTTGCAGGGCACCGCCGCAATGGCAGCTCCCGTTTCCCGTGCTTTTTCCCAGACCTTCAAGAAAAGATCCGGACCAGCAAAAGGCCGGGCCCCGTCGTGGACCGCTACATACCGACAGTCAGCGGGCAAGGCCGCCATGCCGCAGGCCACAGAATCCTGCCGTTCCTTTCCCCCGGTGACCACCTGCCAGGAAAGGCCGGGGAACTGACGGGCCTCCCATCTCTGGAGCAGCTGCCGGGCACTTTCCTCTTCTCCTGAGGCGACCACCACCAGGGCCACTTCCAACCCGGGCACCTGGCTCAGTCCATGGAGATTCCGGACCAGGATGGGAATCCCCCCGATGCAGGCATAATTTTTATTATACCCCAAACCGAGCCTTTTTCCCATACCTGCCGCAGCAATGATGCAAAACAGTTTCCTATCCATCCCATCATTCCTATCTTATTTTCAGTTTGGTCTCACTTCAGTTTGGCAAAGATCATCCGTCCGGCAGAAGTCTGGAGTACCGAAGTGACCGTCACCGGCACGGTGAAGTTCACGCAGCGCTTGCCGCCTTCCACCACCACCATGGTTCCGTCATCCAGGTACCCGATGGCCTGGCCCGGTTCCTTTCCTTCCTTGGCCAGATAAATCTGGAGTTCTTCTCCTGGCAGCACTGCCTGTTTCAGGGCATTGGCCAAGTCGTTGATGTTCAGCACCCGGACACCCTGGATCTCCGCCACCTTGCTCAGATTGAAATCGTTGGTGGCCACTACGCCCTTCATCTCTTTGGCCAGCCGGACCAGTTTGGTGTCCACTTCCGTAACGTCATCATAGTCCTTGTCGGCGATTTCTACTACGGCATTTTTATCCCCCTGGATGGACCGGACGATGTCCAGTCCCCGCCGGCCCCGGTTCCGTTTCAGCGTATCCCCGGAATCGGCGATCTTCTGCAGTTCCTCCAGGACGAATTTGGGGATTACGATGACCCCTTCCATAAAGCCCAGTCGGATCACTTCCAAAATGCGGCCGTCGATCAAAACGCTGGTATCCAAAAGTTTATAAGTGCGGGAAGCTTGGCGAGAACTGGTTTTCCGGGAATTTTCCTTGTTCCGGGCGAACCAGACTCTATTAAAGAATAAAAGGATATCCTCGCGTTTGTTCAAGGCCACTTTGGCACCGATGATGGCTCCCATGATGCTGAAGATCAGAGAAATGTACGGCCCCACCAGAGGCAGTCGGGAAAAAGCCGTCCCCAGGAGCGTCGCCACAATCAGTCCAGTGATCACCCCGATGGACAGGACGAAAATGTCTCCAGTGGGAAGATCTGCCACATAAGAAGCCAGGATTTCTGAATAATGGAGAGTATAGTGGATCAGCGGCGTAGCGGCAGCTTTCCCGATATACCCAAAGACCAAGGCCCCGATGGCTCCCATGATCAGATTCAGAGGCGTCACTCCCAGGAACCCCCACTTCAGATAATCGGATGAAATGAATTCACCCAAAAGCGGTGTGGCAATTTCCATGAGGAAACCCCCAAGTGCGGCAAAGACCAGGATGATAACAAATTTAATGATTTTTTCAACCATTGTTTCACCTCCTTGTATAATATCCAACCTACATTCTACAATATTACTAAAGTAAAGAAAAGAGATTGAATCAGAATTTTGAAGAAAGTGTAAAAAACAGAGGGTGTTGCACGTTTCGTGCAGCACCCCCTCCTATCATACAAATTGGTCCAGCCACTTTTCACTTTTCTCTTCATCCACGCTTTCCACCAGCATGAACTCGCTGAGGAGAATCTGTTTGGCGGTGGTCAGCAGCCTCCGTTCCCCGGCGGACAGCTTTTTTTCTGTTTCCTGCACAGCCAGGGTTCGGACCACGTCCGCCACTTCGAAGATATCTCCTGTCTTCATTTTATCTACGTACATGTTGTACCGGCGGTTCCAGGTGATCCGCTTCATCTTGTTCTCCGGCCGGGCCTTCAGTACATCTTCCACTTTGGGGAGGATTGCCTTGTTCACAATGGGCCGGAGCCCGATTTTGTCCACATTGACTTCCGGGATCATCACTTTCATATCGCTGAGCAGCATCTTCAGCACGAAATAGTTGACCGGATGGCCGTCGATCTGCTTCTGTTCCACATTCTTTATCACAGCTGCCCCATGCATGGGATACAGCACTTTGTCACCCACTGCAAACATCCTGCTACCTCCTTACGTACAGAGTAGATACAACACCCACAACTGTATATATTGTAGCACGAACACCCCAGCAAGTCAAATTTTTAGATTATAACACTTTTCTTATATACATGTCAACGGTTTTTTGAAAAAAGAGAGTGTTGCACGCCATGTGCAACACTCTCTGTCACTGATCGATCTGCTCCCGTATCCTCTTCAGCCTGTCCCCCGTGGCCGGATGGTCGGAAAGCATCTTCCCGAAAAATCCCAGCTGGGGATTGTGATACAGGTTGTCCAGTTTGGCCAGACCGTTGTACAGCTCTGCTCCCAGTCCCAGCTGGCAGGCATAAGCATCGGCAGCATATTCATCCTGCCGGGCGCAGTATCGGTTGAACAAGGTGAGCGGCCATCCCAGCAGCCAGTTCCCGACCTGGAGGATGAAATTCATCACCATGCAGAAGAACACCAGGATAAAGCCCAGGAGGGGAATGAACTGAAGCACCGTCAAGAAAGCCAGGAACAGCCGGTACAGCCGAAAACAGGCCCGGTTGGCCGTACTCATGCCGCAGAGCAGCAGCAGCTTCCAGGTGTGTCCCTTCTGGAGATGACCCATTTCATGGGCCAGGATACCGGACAGTTCGTCCACGGTGAAATACTGGAACATGGGCGCATTGACGATGATGTTGTTGTCCCCCAGAGCACAGGCATTCAGGGATTTTTCCGGGTTGATGTACAGATGGAACTTCTCCCGTTCCAGCCCGCCCCGGCGGATCACCGGTTCCAAGGCCTGTTCCAGCACCTCAAGATAGGTTCCCCGTGCTTTCTGCCAGCCGCTAGTGAAGATCATCATCCGCTGGAACAAAGGGAACTGCATCAAGAGCCCCGGCACCAGGACCAGCACCGTTAGGAACCAGTTTTCCCAGCCGGGAGACTGGTCCAAGGACCGGAGAGTATCCGGCGGCAGGAAGAAAGCTGCCAGAAGCAGGACGAAAGGGCTCCACAAGGACAGGAGCAGGTAGTTAACAACGAAAGATACAATCATCAAAAGGGCGCTCAACGTGCTCCCTCCTTTTTACTCTTCACTCTGCACTTTTATACTCTTCCGCCAGTTTCTTGAACAGGGGCAGGGATTTTTTGATGGTATCATAGTTGATGCAGTAGGAGGCACGGAAATAGCCTGGGCAGCCGAAATCCGTCCCCGGCACCAGGAGCAGGTCATACTTTTTGGCCCGTTCACAGAAGGCGTAATCGTCCTCTTCCAGGCATTTGGGGAACAGATAGAATGCCCCCTGAGGCTTCAGCACGGTGAATCCGGCATCCTTCAGGCCCTGGTACAGCAGCTGCCCATTCCGTTCATAAGGAGCCACATCCGAAGGCTTTCCGGCACACCGAGCTACCACCAGCTGCCACAGAGACGGCGCATTCACATGACATTCCACCCGGGCGGCCCCGGCAATGGCCCCGAACACTTTGGCAAAATCCGTCACTTCACTGGGCACCACGATGTAGCCGATCCGTTCCCCGGGCAGAGAGAAAGATTTGCTGTAGGAATAGCACACCAAAGTGTTTTTATAGTAGAGAGGGATGTAGGGCACCTGGACATCTCCATAGACGATTTCCCGGTAGGGTTCATCGGAAATGATGAAGATGGGATGGCCGTATTCCTTCTCCTTCTTTGCCAGGAGGGCGGTCAAGTTCCGGATGGTCTCTTCGGAATACACCACACCGCTGGGGTTGTTGGGAGAGTTGACGATGACTCCTTTGGTATGGGGTGTCAGCAGCTTTTCAAAAGCAGCGAAATCGATCTGGAAATCTTCCGTCCGGGCTGGCACCACTTTCAGGCTGGCACCGGTGGATTCCACGAAGCAGCGGTATTCCGGAAAGAAGGGGGCAAAGACAATGAATTCGTCCCCTGCCTCCGCCAAAGCCTTGAAGCAAATGGTGATGGCCGCCGCAGCGCCCCCCACCATGAACAGGTTGGCCCCGGTGAAATGGGTGCCGAACCGGCGGTTGATGTCCTTGGCCAGAGTTTCCCGGACTTCCGGTTTCCCTGGAGCCACCGTATAGCTGTGGATGGCCTGAGGCGGCAGTTCCTCCATGATGTCCATGACCGCTTCTTTGATGTAATCAGGAGCCGGTACATTGGGGTTGCCCAAGCTGAAATCACAGATATTCTCTGCCCCCACTTCCTTCGCCCGTTTCTGGCCGTATTCAAAAATGGTCCGGATGGTAGATTTTTTCGAACCCAGTTCATACATTTTTTCATTAACCATAAAGATCACCTGTATTCCTAAGTAGATTGGTATCATTATAGCATAAAAACAGGAGATGCTGTATGTGGCGTTCACCTTTCCCATACAGCGTCTTCTGCTTTTTTCACTCCAACTCAAACGCCCCCGTATACAGCTGCCAGTACATCCCCTTTTGGGCCAAGAGCTGCTGGTGGGTCCCCTGCTCCCGGATCTTCCCATGGTCCAGTACCAGGATCTGGTCCGCATTCCGGACGGTGGACAGCCGGTGGGCGATGACGAAGACGGTCCGGCCTTCCATCAGGGCATCCATCCCCCGCTGGACGATCTGTTCCGTCCGGGTGTCGATACTGGAAGTGGCCTCATCCAAGATCATCACCGGAGGATCCGCCACCGCCGCCCGGGCAATGGCCAGCAACTGGCACTGGCCCTGGCTGAGCCCGGCCCCGGCGCCCTTCAGCACTGTATCATAGCCCTGGGGCAGGTGCCGGATGAAGTCATCGGCCCCGGCCCGCTTAGCTGCCGCCACACATTCCTCATCGGTGGCATCCAGCCGGCCATATCGGATGTTTTCCAGCACCGTGGCCGTAAACAGCACCGTATCCTGGAGCACCATGCCCAGGGACCGACGGAGATCCCCTTTCCGGATCTGTTCCAGAGGGATCCCGTCATAGGTGATGGACCCGGAGGAAATATCGTAGAACCGGGTGAGCAGGTTGGTGATGGTGGTCTTCCCGGCTCCCGTGGCCCCCACCAGGGCAATTTTCTGGCCGGGCAGAGCATCGATGGAAATATCCTGGAGGATGGGTTTGCTCTTTTCATACCCAAAATCCACATGGCGGAAATGGACCTCTCCCTGGAGAGGCCGCAGTTCTTCCTTCCCCGCTTTTCCCGGCAGCACCCATGCCCAATGCCGGACCCCGGCGCCTTCTTCCAGGGGGCGCAGTTCCACGGTCCCACTGTCCTGTTCCGGCTTTTCGTCCAAAAGACCGAAGATCCGTTCCGCCCCGGCCATACCCATGACCATGGCATTGATCTGGGGAGAGATCATCTGGATATTGGTGGCAAACTGCCGGCTCATGCCCAAAAAGGGCACCATCACCGAAAGGCTGAAGGGCAGCCCGGAAAAGGACAGATTGGGAACCTGTTTTTCCAGGAACAGACCTCCGCAGGCCGCCACGATGATGTAGATCAGGTAGCTTACATTGTTCAGGATGGGCATCAGGGTATTGGAATACTGGTTGGCTTTGCAGGAGGCCTCATAAAGGGCTTGGTTCACCCGGTCGAAATCCCTCCGGGCCGCTGCCTCGTGGTTGAACACCTTGATGATCTTGCCTCCGTTGATGCTTTCTTCCATGAAGCCTTCGCAGTCCGCCAGGGTGTGCTGCTGCTCCATGAAATACCGGGCGCTCCGGCCTCCCACCTTCCGGGTGATGACCACGGACCAGAGGGAGCCTCCCACTACCACCAGGCTCATCCACAGGCTGTAATACAGCATAATGGCCAAAAGCACAGTCAGCGTCACGGCGGTGACGCACAGCTGGGGGAAGGACTGGGAGATCATCTGCCGGAGGGCTTCCACGTCATTGGTGTAATAGCTCATGATGTCCCCCCGCTGATGCCGGTCGAAATAGCCCAGGGGCAGGGTTTCCATATGGGTGAACAGCTTTTCCCTGAACTTGGCCAGGCTCCCCTGGTTGAATACCGCCAGCAGCTGGTTGTAGGTTACGTTAGCCAGAAGACTCACCAGGTACAGCAGTGCCAAGATCCGCACATAGCCGTAGATTTCCGGCTGGACCGCTGCCCAGGGAAGCTGCTGGTTCCAGGCTTTTTCCAGCACGGCCACCACCTTCTGCATAAAGACCCCGGGCAGGGACAGGATCCCCGCATTGAGGAAAATCAGCACCAGGATCCCGGGCAGCAGCCGGGGATAGAACCCCCACAGGGTCCGGAAGAACCGCCAGGCCTTTTTCCAGCTGAAGATGTTTTTCTTCTCAGCCATGGGGCGTCCCCTCCTTTTCCCTTTCTTTGTCCAGCAGATTCTGGGACCGGGCCATTTCCTGATAGATGCCATCGGTCCGGAGCAGCTCTCCATGGGTGCCCACACCGTGGATCCGTCCCTTGTCCAGCACCAGGATCCGGTCCGCCCGTTCCACCGAAGACAGCCGCTGGGCTATGATGAAAGTGGTAGTTCCGGGGAGTGCGGTGGCCAGGGCGTCCCAGATGGCTCGGTCCGTCCGGGTGTCCACTGCCGAGGTGCTGTCGTCCAGAATCAGGATCCTGGGCCGTTTCAAGAGGGCCCGGGCAATGCACAGCCGCTGTTTCTGGCCTCCGGACAGATTGGTGCCTCCTTGTTCGATCCAGGTATCATATCCTTTGGGCAGCCGTTGGATGAATTCGTCGGCGCAGGCCCACCGGCAGGCTTCTTCCAGCTGGGCCTGGGTAGCCCGAGGATTCCCCCACTGGAGGTTTTCCGCCACAGTGCCGGAAAACAGCAGGTTCTTCTGGAGCACCATGGCCACGTTTTCCCGAAGGGTTTCCAAGTCATATTGGCGCACGTCCACCCCGCCCACCTGGACGGAACCATGAGTCACATCATAGAGTCTAGGAATCAATTGGACCAGGGAGGATTTGCCGCTGCCGGTGCCCCCCACGATTCCCACCACTTCCCCGCTCCGGACGGACAGGGTAATATCCTGGAGCACTGGTTCCCCGGTACTCCCTTCATATTGAAAGGAGACCCCCTGGAAATCCACAGCGCCGTCCCGGACGGTTTTCACCGGATCAGCTGGAGAAGTCAGAGTACTGGTTTCTTCCAGCACTTCCCGGACCCGCTGGACCGATTCTTCCGTAAAGGTAAGCATCACCATGATCATGGACAGCATCATGAGAGAGCCCAGGATTTGGAAGCTGTA
Source organism: uncultured bacterium (assembly GCA_905215645.1). Taxonomy (GTDB): domain Bacteria; phylum Bacillota; class Negativicutes; order Acidaminococcales; family Acidaminococcaceae; genus Acidaminococcus. The sequence continues at coordinate 20,356 of CAJMQS010000010.1, read as the reverse complement.
GGTAAGCAAGGTGGAAAACTGGCCGATGTCCAGCAGCCGTCCCCGGGTAGTGACGATGAGCCGGGAGCCCTGGGTCAACAAGAAAAGCATGATCCCGTAAATACAAATCTGCATGAGCGGATTGTTCAGGGCCACATACCGTTCTCCTTTGGTGAAGATGGCCTGGACCTTCCGGGCGGTTTCATCGAATTTGGCGATTTCCGTTTCTTCCCGGACAAAGGATTTCACCACCCGGATGCCCTTGATGTTTTCCTCCACCTTGTAGTTCAGGGCATCGTACTGGGGAAAGCCTTTTCGGAAGAGCCTCACGGACAGCACGGCAATTTTATACAGTCCATAGCCCAGGATGGGAATCACCACCAAAAAGCATAGGGCCATCTGTCCTCCCATGTACCAGGCCATGAAAAAGGAGGCCAGCAGGTTGAAGGGTGCCCGAAAGGCAGTGCGCACCAGCATCATGAAGGCCATCTGGATATTCTGGATGTCCGTAGTGAGCCGAGTCACCAGGGAGGCGGAAGAGAACCGGTCGATGTTCCCGAAGGAAAACTCCTGAATCTGGTAGAATACGTCCTGGCGGAGATTCTTGGCAAAGCCGCAGGAAGCCCGGGCACAGGTGATCCCGGCTCCGTAGCCGCATACCAAGGCGCACAGGGCCATGACCAGCAGGATCCCCGCATAATGGAGGATCCGGTCCAGTCCGCAGTCTGCCTTCACCTCATTGACCAGAAGGGCGATTTCATAAGGGATCAGCGCCTCGAATACCACTTCCCCCATGACGGTGATGGGAGTCAGCAGGGCATCTTTCTTGAATTCCCGGAGAGACCGGAGCATCATCAGCCAGGATCCCCTGCGGGATGGGCCTGTCTCCATTTTGTGATTTATTTTTTCCATAAGCCATCCCCTGTTTCCGTTAGTATATGCTACCTTATAGCTTACCATAAACAAGTGGGAAATGAGTGTGAAATCACAAAAGAAGAAATTTGCCTTTGATAACCCTGGGGTATACACCCCCTTTCAGACAGAGACTTCTTTCCTTTTGTTTTTTCCTTATAATAAAAAACAGTTCTGGAATCCCAGAAATCCATCGATCAGACAGGCTGCCCCGGCAGCAGAAAAGGAGAGACAATCTATGGCTTATCAGTCCATCAATCCCTATACCAATGAAGTGATCCGGACCTATGACAATATTTCCGATAGAGAGCTGGAAAATTCCCTGGCACGGGCCCATGCGCTTTATCAGTCCTGGCGCTCCGATCCGGCCAGTTATGACCGGCGGAAAAAGCAGCTCCGTCAGCTGGCGGAAGAACTGCGCCAGAACAAAGAAAAATATGCGGAAGTCATGGCCCGAGAAGTGGGCAAGATTTGGCCAGAAGCCCTGGGCGAAGTAGAACTCAGTGCCGCCATTGCCGAATACTATGCAGACCATGCCGATGCTTTCATGGCCCCCACTCCCGTTCCCGTCCCGGCTGGAAAAGCGTATACCCTGAAGCAAGCCATCGGAGCCATCTTTGCCGTGGAACCCTGGAATTTTCCTTTTTACCAGGTGATCCGGGTCTTTGCCCCCAACTTCATCGTAGGGAATCCTCTGCTGCTGAAGCACGCTTCCATCTGCCCCGGCTCTGCCCAGGCTTTTGAAGAAGCGGTGCTGGCTGCTGGTGCCGAAAAAGGCGCCTTCCAGAACCTGTTCCTGTCCTATGACCAGGTTTCCCGGGCTATCGGCGATTCCCGGGTGGCCGGGGTCTGCCTGACCGGTTCCGAACGGAGCGGTGCCACAGTAGCTGCAGAGGCCGGCAAAGCCCTGAAGAAATCTTCCATGGAACTGGGAGGCAACGATGCCTTTGTGATCCTGGACGATGCGGACATGGATGTGGTCAAGAGCATGCTGGCCCCGGCCCGGCTGTACAATGCAGGGCAGGTCTGTGCTTCTTCCAAACGTTTCATCGTCACGGAAAAGAATTACCACCGGCTGGTCAGGGATTTGATTGAGGTCTTTTCCAGTGTGAAATGGGGTGATCCCATGGACAGCCAGACTACCCTGGGGCCGCTTTCTTCAGCCCAGGCCAAAAAAGATGTGCTGGAGCAGATCCGTCAGGGGATCCAGGCCGGTGCCAAAGTCCTGTACGGGAACCAGCCCATCGATCATCCCGGAAACTTTGTGATGCCCACCATCCTGACCGGCATTACCCGGGAGAATCCCTTGTATAACAAGGAAGTCTTCGGACCGGTGGGCGAAATCTACTGTGTAAAGGACGAGGAAGAAGCCATTGCCCTGGCCAACGATTCCAGTTACGGCCTGGGAAGCGCCGTATTTTCCAGGGACCTGGCCCATGCCCAGCAGGCAGCAGCCTGGATCGAAGCAGGCATGACGGTGATCAACGTCCCCTGCCTGACCCAGCCTTTCCTGCCTTTTGGAGGGGTAAAGAACTCCGGATACGGCCGGGAACTGGCAGAACTTGGATTCTATACCTTCGTCAATGAACATCTGGTGTATCTGCCGGAAGCATAAGAAAAGGGACTGTTGCCTGTGTGAATTCGCACACAGGCAACAGTCCCTTTTTACTGCCTCTTTCCAATCACAGCAGCTCCTTCACCGCTGTCAGCACGCCGTCAAAGTCAATGGTATGGGTCACTTCGGGGACGTATTCCACGTAGGTCACCTTGTCGTCTTTATCTATGACCACCACCCCACGAGCTTCCAGGCGCAGACCGTCCATGAGGAATCCGTAGTTCTTCCCGAAAGAAGCGTCTCGGTGATCGGACAGAGTCACCACGTTTTCCACCCCGGCAGCGCCGCACCAGCGAGCCTGGGCAAAGGGCAGATCCATGGATACCGTGAGCACCACCACATCCGGGGACAGGCCAGTGACGTCCTGGTTGAACCAACGGGTCTGGGCATCGCAGACCCCAGTATCCAGAGAGGGTACCACGGAGATCACTTTGATTTTCCCTGCATAGTCCTTCAGGGTCTTTTCAGCCAGTTTATTGTCGATGAGCTTGAAATCAGGAGCTGCCTGGCCCACCTTCACTTCCGGCCCCAACAGGGCCACAGGATTTCCGGCAAAAGTCACAGTACGTTTTTCCATATTATTTTTCCTCCTCTATCTGAACCAATGAAGTTTTCTTAGGATGCTTACAGTATATCATTTTAATAATAATTCGTAAATAGAATTTTTATGTAAATACGTCAGACCGGCCCTGAGGCCGTTTCACCCTACAGCACCGTCATCCCTACCAAAGGCACCAGGAAGGTCAGGTTGGCCAAGGTGAATGCCTTCAAATAATATCCCTGGAGCCAGGGGTACCGGCGTACGTAGAACCCGTAGGAAATCAGGCTGGCCATGGAGGCAATCAGGGTACCCAGCCCCCCGATGTCCGTACCCAACACCAGGGCCCGACCATTGTCCGTGAAGCCTGACAGCAGCACCGCCGCCGGCACATTGCTGATCACCTGGCTGGCCAAAAGGGCCGTAAGGAATTCCCGCCCGTCCAGGAACGAAATCAGCAGCTGCCGGAAAGCCGGGACCTGGCCCAGGTTCCCGATCAGCACGAAAAAGGCAACAAAGGTCCCCAGCAGCCGGTAATCCACCCACCGGAACCACCGGGGCCGGGTGGCCAGGATTCCCATGGTCACCGCTCCCAGGGTCATCCGCCAGTCCAGGAGATGGGCCACGGTCAACAGGCACAGGCAGAACAGGATCCCCAGGATCTTTCCATATTTTCCGTTGCTCCCTTTCCCGTTTACTCCCCTTCTTCGTTTCTCCAGAGGCCGGCCGGGCACCCACAGGACCACCCCCAGAGCCAGCATTCCCAGGGAAACTAGGGTATAGGGCAGCAGCAGGGCCAGGAATCCACCCAAATCCATCTGATAATGGAAGTACAGGTACAGGTTCTGGGGATTCCCCACCGGAGTGACCATGCTCCCCAGGTTGGCGGCCAAGGTCTGGAGGACAATGATTCGGCCGGTGTGTTTTTCCGTCACCTGCCCCTCTAGGGACAGGAGGGCAAAGGGGACGAAGGTGATCAGAGCCACGTCGTTGGTGACCCACATGCTGCCGAAAAAGCAGGCAAAAACCAGCACTGCCCCCAACTGCCGGGTATTGGACAGCCGGTCTAGGAGATGGTCCAGGATCCGGTCAAAAAAGCCCGTTTCCCGCAGGCCCCCGATCACCCCCATAAGACAGAACAGGAGGGCCAGCACCGGCAGATTGAGAGCCCCCACCAGAGCCCAGGAAGGCGGCACCACCAAAAAAGAAAGCAAAGCCCCCAGGGAAGCCAGGAAAAGGATGGTGTTGGAGCGGATCCAGAGGAGGGTATGGAAGAAGAATTTCATTGCAGTTGTCCTTTCGTTTGTCGTGAGTCGTTGTGAATGCCAGATGCACTGTAAAAAGACGTCAGATTGCCCGCCATAAGCTGAATGGACTTGCTGCTATACCGAACAAGGCTGACATCTGATGTCTTATGAAGCCCGTCCTGCGTTTTTCATATGTTCAGAACCATATTTGCCCCCGGAAAATGGTCTCCTACGGCGTGAGATGTGAGACGCCCAGCGTGAGACAGTTCCTATTGAAGAAACTGGTGTTCCCTATTCTTCGCCGGTCTCCTCACCTTTCACCAGCTTCTTCAGGTTTTCCGTAAACTTCCGGGACAAGCTTACCAGCTGTTCCTGTTCTTCCTGGCTGAAAAGGGCCATGGCCCGGTCCTCGGACTGTGTAATGTGCCGGACCGGTTTGCGGAAATGATTCCGCCCCTCTTCAGTAAATTTCACGATTTTGTTCCGCTTATCCTGGGGGACCTCTTCCAGGCAGGCATATCCCTCCCGGAGCAGGTTCTTCACGATCAGGCTCACCGTCTGTTTAGACTGATGGGTCACCTGACAGATGGTTTTCTGGTTCATGCCCTCTTTGGCGTAGAACAGGGCGTTGGCCACCAGGAAGGTGTTCAACAGGATCCCGTTTTCCTTGGCATAGGCATCATACAGGGCGTACTGCTCGTCCCGGAACCTGCAGTACAGAAAGGCGTTGCGCCTGGCTTCCCGATCCATTGTTCTTTCCTTCTTTCCGTCAATTCTTTGACTGTAATGGTATCATCTGCCCTGGTAGGCTGTCAATGGAAGATAAAAAAAGCCCTTGACACCAACCGTTCCATCCGATATATTTAGTAAAGAAATTGACTATCAATTTCTTGACTGTTTTTTTTAATGAAAGGAGCCTGACTATGGAATTTATGGACGTTGTAAAAAACCGCCGGACCACCCGCCAGTTCACCAGCCGGCCGGTGGAAAAGGAGCAGATCCGGAGGATCATCCAGGCGGGGATCCATGCCCCTTCTTTTGACCACAAGCGGAAATGGAATTTTGTGGTGATCACCGACCCGGCTGCCAAGGAAAAGGCCCTTGCTTCCATCGAGGCCCTCCCCTGCGCCTTTGAGGAACCCAAGGACCCCCTCCAGGAGATGATCAGGATTGCCTTCCCCCGGCAGAAGACCATGTTCCAGGAGGCTCCGGTGCTGGTGCTTCCGGTGTTCCGGCGGGTGTCCGCCATCCAGAAGGAGAATATGTCCCGGGCCACCATGGACGTTGCGGAAATCTGGTGCGTCATCGAGAACATGTTCCTGGCCGCCGCCAATGAAGGGCTGTCCTGTGCCATGCGGATTCCCTGGAAGGACCAGCCGGAAAAGGTCCTGGCAGCCGCCGGATGCCCGGAAGGGTCCCAGCTGCCCTGTATGATCGGCATCGGCCACCCGGCCCCGGATGCGGAATACCCCACCCAGGTGTACCCGGATCTGGAGCAGTGCATCCATTGGGAGAAGTGGTGAAAAAAGGTACACTCTTCCTTGCCTGCGTTTCTCACGTTCAAAAACATTTGCCTCTGTCAAAAGATATCCTTTGGAGTAAGACGCAAAAAATCCCCCTGGTTTCCCAAGGGGATTTTGTTGTTGCCTATTTAGGACTGATCTCACATCATCCCGGGCATCCCGCCGCCCATGGCAGGGGCAGCAGCTGCACCTTTTTCAGCCGGTTTGTCAGCTACAACAGCTTCCGTGGTCAGGATCATGGAAGCGATGGAAGCGGCGTTCTGGAGAGCACTGCGGGTCACTTTGCAGGGATCCACGATACCTGCTTTGATCATATCCACATATTCTTCCGTAGCAGCGTTGAAGCCGATGCCTTTGGCAGCCTTCTTCACAGCTTCTACGATCACAGCACCTTCCAGGCCGGCGTTGTTGGCGATTTGCCGTACCGGTGCTTCGATGGCGCGTCTTACGATATCGATACCGGTCTTTTCGTCCCCTTCCGCCTTGGCTTCCAGTTCGTCCAGTACCGGCTGTACCTGCAGCAGAGCAGTGCCGCCGCCGGCTACGATGCCTTCAGCCACAGCAGCACGGGTAGCGTTCAGGGCATCTTCGATACGCAGTTTCTTGTCTTTCAGTTCGGTTTCGGTAGCAGCGCCAACCTTGATGACAGCTACGCCGCCAGACAGTTTGGCCAGGCGTTCCTGGAGTTTTTCTTTGTCGAACTGGGAAGTGGTTTCAGGAATCTGGGCACGGATGGAAGCAATCCGGTCAGCCACAGCCTGTTTGTCACCGCCGCCATCCACGATGGTGGTCAGATCTTTGGTCACCCGAACCTGGCCGCAGGTACCCAGATCTTCCAGGGTAGCACTGTCCAGTTTCCGGCCTACTTCTTCACTGATCACGGTAGCACCAGTCAGGGTAGCGATATCCTGCAGCATGGCTTTCCGACGGTCGCCGAAGCCAGGAGCCTTCACAGCCACAGCCTTGAAAGTCCCACGCAGACGGTTCACGACCAGGGTAGCCAGAGCTTCGCCTTCTACGTCTTCTGCGATGATCAGCAGTTCACGGCCCTGCTGTACCACTTTTTCCAGTACAGGCATAATGTCGTTGATCAGGGTGATCTTCCGGTCCGTAATGAATACGTACGGATTGCTCATGACGGCTTCCATCTTGTCAGGATCCGTTACCATATAAGGGGAGATGTACCCACGGTCGAACTGCATGCCTTTTACGGTTTCCAGAGAAGTATCCATGGTCTTGGATTCTTCTACGGTGATTACGCCGTCATTGCCTACCTTTTCCATGGCATCGGCAATCAAGCCGCCGATTTCTTCGTCACCAGCGGAAATGGAAGCAACCTGTGCTTTTTCTTCCTTGGTGCTGACGGTCTTGGCGCTCTTCTGGAGTTCATCCACCAGTGCATCGGTGGCTTTCTTGATGCCCTTTTTCAGGACCATAGGATTGGCGCCGGCCACTACGTTCTTCATCCCTTCATGGACGATGGACTGTGCCAGGACCGTAGCCGTGGTGGTCCCATCACCGGCGATGTCGTTGGTCTTGGTAGCTACTTCACGGACCAGGGCAGCACCCATATTTTCGAACGGATCTTCCAGTTCGATATCTTTGGCAATGGTCACCCCATCATTGGTGATGGTGGGAGAACCAAATTTCTTTTCCAATACAACGTTCCGGCCTTTGGGCCCCAGGGTTACCTTTACAGCATCAGCCAGGGCATTGACCCCGCGTTCCAGGCCGCGGCGGGCATCTTCATCAAATTTAATCAGTTTAGCCATTCTAATCGACTCCTTAATTCCAGATAATATACGGTGTGATATTTTCTACTAGATAGGGAACTGAGGAAAGCTTTCAGTCTTCCACAACAGCCAGGATATCACTGTCTCTCAGGATGATATAATCTTTTCCATCCAAGGTCACATCACTGCCGGAGTATTTGGCGAATACCACAACATCCCCTGCTTTCACTTCAGAGGGAACCCGGTTACCGTTGTCCAGCAGACGGCCGGATCCTACAGCAATCACTTTACCAGTCTGCGGCTTGTCTTTATGAGCCGTATCCGGCAGATAGATTCCGCTGCTGGTCTTTTCTTCTTGTACAATCGGTTCAACTACAACATGGTCATCCAAAGGTTTTAACATTTTACGTATCCCCTTTCCATTCTATGAGCAATGAGTTATTTTCTTTTTTATTAGCACTCATTTCGCTGGAGTGCTAACTACAGTATCTATAATAGCATGTTTCTAAAAAAAATCAAGCCCTTTGACTATTTTTTGTCAAAAGGCTTGAAAACTTTTTTCTGTAAAGTCTGGATCACTCGATCGTAGTTATCCGGATCATGGGGAAAGAGGCAACGGCTGCAGTCCTTGTTCCCGTCTGTCATCCGGGTAAAATCTCCCCCGCAGTCCGGGATCAAGTACAGGGGACAGAAACAGAACAGGCAGCTGAACCGATCCGGGTCCGCCCCTTCATGGCAAGGAAAGAATTCACACTGCCGATGAGCAAAAGATTTATACCGGCAGCTCATGATTCCAGGGATTTCCCATAAGCCCGAGTCAGTTCCCCGAATTCTTCCATGGTAAGAGATTCCCCTCTCCGTTTGCCGTCGATCCCTGCTGTCTCCAGCAGCTGCTGCACCTGATCACTGGTGAGACCCAGGGTCTTCAGGCAGTTGCTGAGCATTTTCCGCCGCTGGGAAAAGGCCGCCTTCACCACCCGGAAAAACAACTTCGCCGGGGCATCCACCGCCGGATGCTCCCGTTTCTCGCAGACCACCACCATAGAATCCACCTTAGGGGCGGGCATAAAGTCCCGGGCCGGCACCGGAATGGCCAGCCGGGGCTGGGAATAATACTGGAGGGCCAGAGAGAGTGGTCCGTAGTCCTTCCCTCCCGGCGGGGCGATCATCCGCTCTGCCACTTCCTTCTGGACCATCACCACCAACTTTTGGAGGGGAAGATTCTCTTCCAAGAGGGCGAAAATGATGGGAGTGGTGATGTAATAGGGCAGGTTGGCAGCTACCGTAAAGGGCCGGTGTCCCGTCACTTCCCCCAGGTCAACCTTCAGCACGTCTCCGGGGACGATTTCTACATTGTCATACCCTTCCAAGGTCTTGGCCAGCACCGGTAGCAGGGTCCGGTCGATTTCCACACTTTTGACCTGGGCCCCGGTCTCTGCCAAAGCCTGGGTCAGGGTCCCGATCCCCGGTCCGATTTCCAGCACCAAATCTCCGGGGCCCACCTGGGCTTCCCGGGCAATCCCCCGGACCACCTGTTCATTGATGAGGAAATTCTGGCCGAATTTCTTTTTGGCCCGGAGCCCAAAGGTATCGAGGATGTACCGGGTCACTTCCCGGCTGGCGATCACTGGATGCAGCATAGTCATTTCCCTTCCCTTGCGATTTCCTCCAGAGCAGCCTGGAATTCCTCCCGGGTCACTCCGTAATTGTTCAGCCGATGGACCATCTGTTTGGCATTCCCATAGCCGATGCCCAGGATGGCGCCCAGCCGGTCCCTTCTGGCTACCGCTTCTGGCGACCCTGACAGCCCGGAAACAAATAAGTCCCGAGAGGAAAATTCCTTTCGGGGCTCCATTTCCTGGAAACGCACTTTGGACAGGGCTTTCCGGATGGCCTCCGGCTGGGCCTGTTCGATGCCCACATCATGATGGGCCAGGGCCTCCGCCTTGGGCACAAAAGCCTGTCCGGCTTTGGGGAAGCGCTCCGTCAGGAATTTCCGGATCCGCTCTCCCGCGCCGTCGGGGTCCGTCAAAATGATGATTCCCCGTTTCCTATAGGCTGCTTCGATCAGGGCCAGGGTATGGGGGGCCAGGGTGAACCCGCCGGTCTCGATGGTTTCAGCATCCACTGCCTTCTTCACCGCCACGGTATCCATCTTGCCTTCTACTACCAGCACTTCTTTCAGCACGATTTTCTCCTGTCTGTCATTCCAAGAAATAAATGGTTACGTCCCGCCGGCCCCAGGATATGGCATCTCCATAGTCTTCCATGAAGAGGTCGATGGTGTTGCCGTTGATGGCGCCGCCGCAGTCCGCTGCTACAGCAAAGCCGTAGCCAGGGATATACATCCGGGTCCCGTAAGGGATCACATCCGGATCCACGGCCACCACCCCATGATAGGGGACTACGCCTGTAGAAGTAAGCCCTGTGCCGCTGCCTTCTGCCAGAGTATAAGCGGATGCTTCTACCGTCCGGGCAGAGCGGTAACGGACGAAACCACGGGAGGTTTCGATCATATTCAGGTTGTTTCCCGTACCCACTTCCACGATTTCCGAAACAGGCTCCGTTACGACCTCCGCATGGAGTTCCTGTCTCACAGTCTCACTGCCCACTTTGATTTCCCGATAGGTGACCTTTTCCACCCCGTTCTTGCCGGCAGAGATTACATTCTGTCTGCCTCGGGGCAGGTTGTCATTGTTCCGCATCTCCACTTCATAGGGGATTTCCCGGGTTTCCGTGGCCAGTTTGTTGGTGGGAGAAATGATATGGATGGTCATATCGGGGGTCACTTCCGTATCCAGCCCCGGATAGACCTGGAATCCGCTGTAATCCACTCCCACAGCATTCAGTACATCTCGCACAGTTTTGCGTCCGATGGTATATTCGGTGGTCCTTCCAGCCTTCCACACCTTCACAGGCATTGCGCGCACAACTTCAATGGTGGCTCCGTCGCTGAATTTTTCATCGCCGACTACATCGTAACCGTCGGCCTTCTGAAGAACTATACCGGCTTCTTCCAGGGCACCCTGAACCGTCAGGGCTCTGGTTTTCAGGTTGATCGTCTGTCCATCCACCTGGATGCTGACGTTTTTCGGCTGGGATGCAAATCCCAGGAAGTTCACGCTGGCAGCCAGCAGCAGAGAAACGACGACCCACTTATAGGGACGCTTAAAAGGTTGTGATTTTCGCAAAGTTTCGCCTCCTTAAAGTGCTTGCATCATACCATAAGGAGGCAGTCTCTGTCAAAAATGAATTAGTACCAGATACTAATTTTAAACAATTTCGTTTGCAAAATTTGTGACGTTTTTGTAGACTATACACCTGTTTTACCGGGTTTTTACCCTCAAAAACAGCTTTTTCACATTATTTAATGAACTTTCCATGATTTTTTCCGGTGTGGTCCCCCGGAGTTCCGCAGCCCGCTCTGCCACAATAGCGGTATAGAGGGGATTATTCCGCTTGCCCCGATAAGGCACCGGCGCCATGTAGGGGGAATCCGTCTCGAAGAGGATCCGGTCTTCCGGCACCCGGGCCAGGATGGACCGGACTCCCCGGTCGTTCTTAAAGGTGCTAGTACCCCCGAAGCCCAAATACCAGCCCATGGCCAGGGCCTCTTCCGCCATGGCCCAGTCTCCGGAAAAACAGTGGAGCACTCCCTGGACGCCCTTTCCCTCTTCCCGGATGATCCGGAGCACGTCCTCATGGGAATCCCGGTCATGGATGATCACTGGCAGACCGGTTTTCCGGGCCAAGTCCAGCTGGCGGATCAGAAATTCCTGTTGCTGATCATGGGGAGAGTGTTCATCGTTGTAGTAATCCAGGCCGATTTCCCCGATAGCCACCACCCGAGGATCAGCGCACCAGGCTTCGATCTGTGCCAAGTCTTCCAAGGAGCTATGGCCGATTTCTTCCGGATGGATTCCCACCGCCGCCCACACAAAGGGATACTGATGAGCCAGATCCAAAGCCATTCGGGAGCTGAGAATATCACAGCCGGGATCGATGATCCCGGCCATGGATTCCCCGATGGAACGGAGCAGCTCTTCCCTGTCCCTGTCAAAATCCTCCACATCCAGATGGGCATGGGAGTCGAACAAAGGAAGTTTCTTCATTTTATTTCACCTTGCTGCCGGAGGCGATCCCCGGTACTTCCGCCAGTTTCAAGTTTCCCTTTCCGTCAGAAGCAGCCAGCAGCATCCCACGGGATTCTACTCCCCGGAGTTTAGCAGGCTTCAGGTTGGCGATGACGATCACGTTCTTACCCGTCAGTTCTTCTTCCTTATAATAAGGAGCGATGCCGGAGACGATGGTCCGGGTCTCTTCTCCCACCTGGACTTCGATTTTCAGCAGCTTGTCCGCGTTGGGCATTTTTTCCGCCTTCTGGATGGTACCCACCCGCAGGTCCAGCTTGCCAAAGTCTTCAATGGTGCACTGATCCGGGGTCATGACTCCTTCGGCCTTTTTGTCTGCCTTCTTGTCCTTTTTAAGGGATTTGGCTTCCTTTTTGGGTTCCGGAGCCTTGTCCTCTTCTTCCTCTTCGATCCGGGGGAAGATGGGCTGGCCCTTGGCCACTTTGGTGCCGTCAGGGAAGTTGCCCCAAGCCACGTCGTTCAAGTCGAACTGTTCCGGCGTTTCCAGGCCCAGCTGGGCGAAGATCTTGGGAGCCGTGAAGGGCATCATAGAAGAAATCAGGATGGCGATGTTCCGGACCGCGTCCGCCAGGTTGTACATCACCGCTTCCAGCCGTTTGGCCTGGGCCGGATCTTTGGCCAGGATCCAGGGAGTGGTTTCGTCGATGTATTTGTTGGCAGCCCCTACATAGGCCCAGATGGCCTTGATCCCGTCGTTCAGGGCATATTTATCCATGGCGGCCCGGTATTCTTTCAGGGTTTCGGCAGCCAGGCTGCGGAACTTCTCATCGGTTTCGTTGTCCACCACGGTCTTGTGGACGATGCCCCCATGGTATTTGTCGATCATGGAAACGGTCCGATACTGGAGGTTCCCCAAGTCGTTGGCCAAATCGGAGTTGAACCGTTTGATCAAGCCTTTCCGGGAATAGTTCCCGTCACTGCCCAAGTTGATTTCCCGGAGCAGGAAATACCGGACGGCGTCGGCGCCGAATTCCTTGATGGGTTCCACCGGGTCCACCACATTGCCTTTGGACTTGGACATTTTATCCCCGTCCACCACCAGCCAGCCGTGGCCGTATACTTCCTTGGGCAGATCGAAGCCCATGGCCATCAGCATGGCCGGCCAGATGATGGTATGGAACCGGACGATTTCCTTCCCCACCAGGTGAAGGTCCGCCGGCCAGAACCGGTTGAATTTGTCCATGTCACGGCCGAAGCCGATGCCGGTAAAGTAGGCCAGCAGGGCGTCGAACCACACGTACACCACGTGTTTGGGGTCGAAGGGCACCTGGATGCCCCAGTCGAAGCTGCTCCGGCTGATGCACAGGTCTTCCAGCCCCTGTTTGATGAAGTTGATCATTTCGTTCCGGCGGGAAACAGGCTGGATGAAATCCGGATGGGTCTCGATGTATTCCAGGATCCGGTCCGCATATTTGGACATCCGGAAGAAGTAGCTGGATTCCTTCATCTTTTCCACAGGACGGCCGCAGTCCGGGCACACGCCCCCCGCTTCCTCCACCTGGTGTTCGGTCCAGAAGGATTCGCAGGGCACGCAGTACAGGCCTTCATAGTCCTTTTTGTAGATGTCCCCCTGTTCCCAGACTTTCTGGAGCAGGGTCTGGACGGTCTTTTCGTGTTCCGGGCTGGAAGTGCGGACGAAGGAAGTATAGCTGACCCCCAGCATCTCCCAGAGTTTTTTGAAATCGGCGACAATCTTATCAGTGTATTCGATGGGCTTGACGCCGAAAGATTCCGCTTTCCGCTGGATCTTCAGGCCGTGTTCGTCACTGCCAGTGATAAACTGGACATCAAAGCCATTGGCCCGTTTGTACCGGGCGATGGTATCGGCGATGGTGGTGCAGTAGGCGTGTCCGATGTGCAGGTCGGCGCTGGGATAATAAATAGGCGTCGTAATATAAAAAGCAGGTTTCGTCATGGTCATTCCCCTTTAACAAAAAAATAATTCACTGATTATCTATCATATCACAAAAAAGCCGGAGATGCACGGAAAAGAGGGGTGCTGCCCTTGACTGCGGCAGCACCCTTATCAATTCCCACTGGCCAGAGCCAAACCGAACACATGGGCCACCCCGCCCCGCTTCAGAGTCCGGGCAGCTTCTTCCAAAGTGCTTCCGGTGGTGCAGATATCATCGCAGAGCAGCACGACTTTGATACAATGCAACGATTAGCTGGAATATGCACACCCCCGTGTGCGTATCCTAAAATATAAGTATTACGTTAATTCCTTATCCATATTTCATAAACAACACGCCTGCAATACATAAAATAATAATTACTGCATTCCAAAACCATAGATGGTTATCCGATACATATCCTTCGGAACATATAAACCGCTCTGCCAATTGAAATTGGACCCCCATTAACTCCCGACAGTTATTTGATTTCATTCGGAAATACGTCTGATGGCGTTTGGGAGCCAAGTATTTTACGGGCCGGTTATTACACCAATGAATGAATCGTCTCAGAACGATCTATAAACCGCCAACATATTCTAATGTATATGCATCATTTTTTTCTTTAATTCATAATAATCCGATTTATTTTTGATCCATAATCCTTTAGCGAAGCCATTTCCAGTGTTCCAATAGCTGTTAATTACTTTTAACGAATAGGAAATGCTATAATAAACATTTCTGTTTGTTGTAGGTTCAATGTTTTTTATGGGGTCACTAATACGATTGATTTCATAGTCTAAAATTTTATCTTTATTAAATAGTCGTCTATTTTTATAACATTCTAATTTTTTATGTATTAGTATATCTACGATTTCTTTATCGGATAAATTCTTTGCTTGTACAATAGGAATGTTATCGTCAATAATTTGCTCATTAGGTTGTACCTCATACCAGTAAAAGCAGGAAAAAATGGTACATATAATTATAAGCGAAATTTTTCCAAGTTTATATCGTTCTGATTTTAAAACTTTATATAGGGTTAAAAATGCTAATATTGGGCAAATTAATACTCCGAATAGAAACGTAGTTATCTCGATAAAAATAATCATTAAAACTGCTCCTTTTTCTAAATTTTAGATTATGAAATTTAAATTCCACTATGATAGTATAAAATATTTTGTGTAAACTCTTTTCAGGTATGAAAAAAGGAACCACTTTCTTTTATAATGGACATTATAATCAAATTCCCAACCAATAGTGTATCAGTGTAGTATATGTCAATACAGCCACTTCATTTCCAATAGTAAGCGCCGCTAAAATGACTTTCTTGGTACGGGAAACGTTAGGAAAGTCATTGACAAAACAATACGGAAGAACCGACAATAATGGAAATATTGCAATGATCATCCCTATATACACAGAAAAACTCGAGTTAAGAAAACGAGTATCAATAAGCCACTTACCCCAATCTAGAAACAAAAATTTACTAAATGTAAATAAAATACATATGCTATGTAAGCATATAAGGAACAATAGATATTGAATCCCTTTATTTTTCCTAATTCCTGCATAAAGAAGGGTGCCTGATGGCGCCATCTTTTTCTCTGATTTGCCAAGAATCTCACTGTTTATATGCTTTCCCCGTCTCCGTCGGTGCAGCAGAAACAAGGCCGCTGACGGTAATAAAATGATTAGAAAAATCATTATGTATATCCAGTTCATATTTCTATCTCCTGATTCCCCCTCCTATGCCGTCCATATATCCTGCCGGAAAACGCTGCCTGCCATGGGAATCACCCATCCATGCTGCGTACCACTTTCATGACCTTACGCTCTGCTCTTTTGCTGTGCAACAAAGAGAGAAACCCCTGTTCATGAGACCGACTCGTTATCCGTATTTTATATACAAAATCCCTGCTAGCCAAAGAATCAATATCACAATATTCCAAACCCTTACGTGATTATCAGATACATATCCCTCGGGCCTGACAAATTTTTTTGATACCTTTCCCTCCCCGGCGGGTGCGTTCCCTCTTCCTGCCTGGAATAAAGTCCACGTATCTGTGCTGACTTCATACTCCAATGCATAGTGCATGCCCGCTTCCACCCCTACCTCCAGCAGTGTATTCACAGTATAATGATACCAGATATATTCACTATAGGTACGAATTGGCCAGTCGGCACGAACTTCCATACTGTGTTCACCGGATGCCACGTATATTGCCTGTTTCCAAGGCCACCTATAAAGAAAAGATTTTGCCTTCTTCCCATCCACTTTAAGAATCCTTACTGAAGAAGCGCAATTAAATCCCTGCCATAAATTTGTCCGCAACTGGATGACTGCACTGTCCCTGCACTGCTTTGCCAGACTCTCTCTCTGCCAGACTTTATAACGCCAGTGGGTAAAAAGTATCAGTATACTAGCCAATATAACCGCTACTATAAAAATAATATAGTACATCGAAGATAAATGCATAGTTCCCCCCCTTTATTCACAATAGACAGTCGTATTTTCGTTTTTTCTGTACCTTGCCATATTTATATGCTGAGCCTGTCGAGAGGGAATCCATCTAACATGCTGCGTAGCATTGTCTTATTAAAAGCCGAAATTTCACATTTCTTCCGCAGCAGCTATACGATGCAAAAGATCTCTTGCCAATTCTTTTGCTTTATGAAAGGCCCTTTTGTCAAGAATAATTAACACATAGCTGTCACTTCCCACATCCATAGCCGCTAAAATATAATCCTTCCATTGGGAATTAAGTGTTTTGCTCCATCTCGGAATGTCTTCCTTCTCGTCCAATACGGTTTCATTAATTTCAAGATCTAAATCTGCGCCCAATTTTTGTATGCCATGAAAGAAAACATCTTTCCCGCTTTTCCAATCAAGGTTTACTGTCTTTTCCCTAAATACCAACTCTTCACAAAGCCTGTACCATGCGATTTCGATATCTTCCATATTTTCCAGCTTTACCCTTTTTAGAAATGTCTCAGTATGTTTGGAATCCCCTATCAGCAACTCCGATAATTTAGTAAAGGAATTCTTGATTTTTTCGCTATCATTCTCCAAAACTTCTGTGTACTTCTCTTTTTCCGGCAGCTCTGATTTTTTCACAAAGGACCTCATTATCTGCACAGTCTCATCATAGCTTAAATCCTTGGCACAGTATTTTTTGCCAAAGATTTCCATATTTAAATTCACCAAATCCTTACTTTTCCCGACAACAGCCTTCATAGAAGTGCAGCCTTTCACTGCATATGGCGGGCGTATCTCTGTATACATAATATATCCATCCTGCATATTTTTTAGTGAATTGTTAATTCCATCAATATGAAAACCGTTACGGTCATAATTGGAGCTTTTCATATGCCATTCTTCATAGATATTAAAAATTGTTTTTTGAATCCAATTGTAGATACTCATAATGTTCTCCTCCTCTATGCCGATTCAGATCCTGATTTATATACAACGCCTTTAAAATACCGCCGATGGTTTTTCTTGTCATTGCAATTTTACAGAGACAACTACAGTATCTATTATCCCCTATGATCCAAGCAAAACGCAGTAACAGGGAATCCCCTCTAACGGGTTACATTTTTCTAGGCCCTCAAAAAACATATGATTGCCTAAATTTTTCCCAGCTATCTGATTATGGATTTTCATCAATAATTCTTCGTTTGTAAAGTATTTTCCATTATCAGCAAAAAGAAGTGCGGCAATATCGGTCTGGAACAATCCATCTATTTTGCATTTTTCCTCTAATGTCGAAATGTCCGTAACATATTCATTAGCAAGCAACGCTTCCTTTCCAATAATAAAAGCTTCAAAAATAATATATATTTTCTCCGCCTCGACAGCCATTTCCCCGGGATGCCAATTCTTTTGATTATCCTCTATGTATTCCACCACGTCATGAGAAAAAGTATTTGCCGAAACATATATTATTTCATTGAACATACAATACACATTTTTCAATAATTCCTTTGGTGCCCTCTCAAAGGAGGCGATTTTTTCCCAATTACCAGTATCCGGAACACGCTTCCTGTCCATATAGTTCTGCATGGCATACAGTACCTGCTCTTTTGTCTGCCCATCCTGTGCATAGACAACACTGCCGTTATTTTCCTTCCTGCTTACTTCCAATGTAAACCGGTTTCCTTCTTCATGAGCAGTCTGCATGAAAAGGCTATCCATTACTTCAAACGGCGGCGATATAATCAAATACTGGATTTTATCATCCTGTAAAAGCTCCATTCCCTGTTTCACATCCGCAAAGGTAATCCCCCGTGTCATTTTCAAATCTGTTTCCATGCGCCATTGATAAGACAGCTTCTCCGCTGCCCTTCTGACCAAGTGCTTTCTGCATCCGGCAAAAACCCCGATCAGGGGAATCAGTACCGTTGCGATTAAGGGAAGGAGAGCAGGCAGGCTGACTATGATAGCTCCTATGCGCTTAGCCCGTGTTCCGCTATGTTCAAAGTTGCTGTTCACCAGATCGGTTATGCGGTTGAAACTGGGTATAATTTCCGGATACTGGAATGCCGCCCATACGAGGAAACCTATAACTATCACCTCTAGGGTCCCCCATAAAATAACCATCTGCATCGCTGTCTGATGGCAGACTATTTTCTTTTCCTCCATGGACAGCTCATCCATTTCGGAAATTCCCCGGCTCCATTTTTTCACTCGTTCTTCTTCTGTCATAACGGCCTCCGATATTGAGTAACTTTAATTTCGCAGCATTGGATTCCTTTTTTCAGCCTCTCAAGCAATTGATCGATTCTCTTCGACTTTCAAAAAAAACTGTCATTGGCTTGCCCTGTTCTCTCTGCCATTATCCCCATTTCAGTGAATAAAGCGCTCCAAACAAGATGAATAACCCGACCGCTATAATGGCAATATGTGCTAAAATCAACAATGTCATTCCTGTTTTTCCCCACCATGTCTTGCGATGTGCGTCAAAGAAGTCCCATAAACAAAAATAAGACATCAACATGATTCCTATTACAGACCCCAGCCATAGAAAGGGAAGGAAGCCTAGGTATGGGTGGTCTGCTCCCCACCCAAGCGGCAGAGATTTCAGGATGAGATACGTTATAACTTCTACTCCTGCTAATACAGCATTTATCACATAGAGTATTTTATCCTGTACCTGCCTATCCCTTATGCTGATAACCAAGTTCAGGACCAAAAGAACGAGCACTGCATACAAACAACTGGCTGAATGATCTTCTACCATATGTCTCTTCCCCATTTTTTGATTATTAGCCTGCCAGCAGTGCAGACCGATAAAATGATATTCCTAGAAACAGTGGAAGAATATAAATATACCTATCCATAAACTCCCACTGTTTATTACAAAAACAGCAAAATTCCTGCAATACCTTTTTATTCTGAAATAAAATTATATACATATGCTGCTAAAGCCCCACCGATGAACGGGCCTACGACGAACACCCATACGCAAGATAAAGCAGCTGGATCTCCGCACAAGATTGCCGGGCCAAAGCTCCGTGCAGGATTTACTGAAGTTCCCGTAAAATAAATGCCCAATAAATGGACTAACGTCAAAGATAGCCCGATGACCAATCCAGCAACCACATTATTTTCTGCTTTTGAAGTAACACCCAACACCGCTAAAACAAAGACAAAAGTCAGAATGATTTCTATTGTTAGAGAGGCTCTGACATTATTTAAGTAGAGTCCATTAGAACCTAAGTTTCCTGTCGTACCAATTAACGAAAAAAGAACAGCCGCTCCGATGATAGCCCCTAAAAACTGAGCAATTACATATCCAATAAAGTCTCGTCCACTCATCCTCCCTGAAAGAAATACGCCAAGAGATACTGCGGGATTTACATGGCAGCCGGAAACATTACCAATGGAGTAGGCCATTGCCACAATAGAAAGGCCAAAGGCAAAAGCCGTTGCAAAATAAGCTGGCATGAACATGCCATTCAAGACTTTGGGCCCTGAGACAGCCGCCGTTCCACAAGCAAACACGACCAAAACAAACGTCCCAATGAACTCTGAAATGTACTTTTTCATAGTTTTTCCTCCTAAATACAATTGAATAGAGAATTGGGGCAATGAAATCAAGCATTGCCCCAATGTCTTATTATCCTACATACTTTTATGATTTCTGGATATGGGATCCATACACATCCCGGAAATCACCTCTGTTTTTATCATCCTTATCATTGATACGGACACGTTCTACCTTATGACGGTCATTATCCTTACCAGAAATACGATCCACACGGAACCGATCAATATTTTGAACTTTGACCAGTTCAGGTCCAAATTCATCCACCGACCGGGCCATATTTCCATCAGAAGGTGCCCCGTTCTGTAAAGCTCGGTAGATGATTGCAGCGTACTCATAGCGAGTCATAGAACGATCTCCTTTAAATTCTCCGTCCGGATATCCCTCTAAGTAGCCTTTTTCTGCCAATGTCTTCACATATTGGTAAGCCCAGTGGTTCTCTGGTACATCAGGGAAGTTCATGCTGTGAGCAGACGCAGGGATTGCCTTCGCAGATTGGCCTGATTCATAAGCAGCCAATTTTTTCGTAAGTATTTCAATTTGGTTTTTCATGGCCAACATGTCCTTGGCCATGGATACTCTGGAGCGAGAGATATGGTTCTTTTGTCCAAATTTCCAACTGACTCCTACATTCACCATATTCTCGCCTCCGCTAAAGGAGCCTCCCACACTGAACATCGTATCTTCGTTAGGACGATAATATGCTCCGATAGCGA
>CAJMQS010000009.1 GCA_905215645.1 uncultured bacterium | reverse complement strand
AGTGGATGCCCGGGAACAGGCACTGCTGGGTAAAGTGAAACTGTAAGGAATGAAATGGCAGAATCCAAGAGTTGCATATTAGAGTTTGAGCTGATATGTAATTGCGTATCTATTTGAAAAATGGAGGTGAGTGATGATATTTTTGCAAGAACTGCTTTCTTCCATCGCCGCCGGGTTTTGCATCGGCTTGGGCGGTGCCGTGTTCCTGCTCCAGACGGATAAGTTGGTGGGGGTGCTGCTGTTCTGCGTAGGGCTTTATACCATCTGTGAGATGCAGTTCCATCTGTTTACCGGCCGGGTCTGCTATGCGCTGGAACAGCCGTTGTGGAGCTGGTTCCGGTTCCCTCTCATTTGGGTGGGTAACTGGCTGGGAGCCGGATTGACAGCCGGCCTGCTAAATCTGACCCGGGTAGGGCCGGCAGCTCGGCAGGCGGCTTTGGCCCTGGTGGCCGGGAAAAATGGAGATACGCTCTTAAGCTTATTCATCTTGGGTTTTTTCTGCAATGTTTTTGTCTTCATCGCCGTGGAAGGATATGAGAACTTTTCTCTGGCACAGGGGAAATACCTGGCCATTTTTGTAGGTATCACCGCGTTCGTCATGAGCGGGTACGAGCACAGTGTAGCCGATATGTTCTACTATTTTATGGCCGGCCAGATGGACCAGGAATCCCTTGTACGCCTCCTGGTAATCACGGGAGGGAATGTCTGCGGAGGGCTGACGGCTTGGGGAGCTCGGCAGACGGCCAGAAAGACTGCTGTGTAAATAGTAGAATTAGAATCTTAATGAAATACAGATAGGCGAAAAGGTATTTCATTGATTTAATGAAAGAGTATACTATTATTTAATAGATACAGCAATGAAGCTTTTAAAGAGAATTTATTGACATATTGGTTCCGTGCGGCACCCCTTCCTTCTTCCCCCTTTTTATGATATGATGGAGTTGTCTGAAAAGAAGGTTGAACAGAAGGTTGACCAACAAGTGTTTTTTTCTGCGAGGAGGCTTATCCATGGAACAAAAATTCTACAAATGTGCTCATTGTGGTAAAATCATTGCTGTTGTCAAAGAAACTGGCGTGCCGGTGATGTGCTGCGGCCAGAAAATGGATGAACTGGTGCCCAACACCACCGATGCGGCCCAGGAAAAACATGTACCGGTGATCGAAGTGGACGGCAACATCGTAACGGTGACCGTTGGTTCCGTGCTCCATCCCATGCAGCCGGAACACTACATCGAATGGATCTCCCTGCATACCAAAGAGGGGAACCAGAGAAAGGAACTGAAGCCGGGGGATGCTCCCAAGGCTGTGTTCGCCCTGGTGGATGGGGATGAAGTGGAATCCGCCTATGCCTACTGCAACCTCCATGGGCTGTGGAAGAAGTAAAAAAGGCGGTCAACGGTCAGCTGTCAATGGGCAGCGGCCGAAGGAAGCCAGCATAGCTGGCTTTGCATGAATGAAAGAGAAAAGGCTGTGGAAACTGCTGTGCGTCGTATGCCGGCAGTTTGCCACAGCTTTTTTTGTTCCCGATCAAGAGGCCGGGTCGACCGTTCCTTTTCCATTTTAAGAAAAACTTATGAAAAAATTTCATATTTTTCACGGACTATATAATAGTAATACTGTTCCATTAAATATATTTATGGATGTATATTTAGCCACTACTGTAACCATTATCCCCCCCCCCCGATTTGTCCACTGTATAAAATATGTAAATATTTACAATGTGATTTTTTGCACAAAATTATAAATACGATACATTGCATTATATTTAAAACAAGTATATAATAGTCCACAAAATAAGGATACAAGACAAAAATACAGCCACTGATCCAATTTGGATCCTATACATAAGTATATAAAATTTGCTGTAAGGAAGCCATCCGTCGGCTTCTTTTTGTTTTGGGGAAAGAGAAAAGGGAGCATGATGAAAAGGAAAAATAATGACCGTCGTCTGGTATGGGCGGTTTTGGGGACGCTGCTGGCTGAAGGGACAATTTGTCCGGCCGCCCAGGCTGCGGTGCAGAATCAGCCTTTGTCGGTGACCAAACCCGGTCAGACGGTGACCGATGATTTCAACATCGAGAACTGCACGGCGCCGGCAGTGGTGGATATTGCCGCTTCTGCCGCCGCTGATAAAAACGGTGTAACGAGGATCGATACGAAAAGCATCATCGCCACTTTCTCCAATAAGGGCGCAAACGGTATCTGGGTGCATCCTGACTATCCCGGCACGGTGAAACTGGCCGACGGGCTCCATATTAGATTGGATTCTGACGGATGGGATTACGATATTTCCGGCATCTATCTGGATGGTGTGAACCGGAATAGCGATCCTAAGGGCAATCATGATGAATCGGTGAATGCCAATGAGGAATATACCGCCAATGGCAACAAGATTTCCGATACGAAAGTGGTGGTTGGCAGCGGTACGTCGATTACCCTGAATGCCGGCCTCAAGGAAAATGTAAACAGACATCGTGTCTTTGCGGTGGGGCTGGAAAATCATTTCGGCCATATGAAGGTGGGAAATGATGTGACCCTTTCTGTGGCCACTGGGAAATTCAACAACAATAAAAACACCACATACGGCTTTTATCAGGTCCTTTACGGGGATACCACCATTGGTGACAGGCTGACCAGTACCGTATCCTCAACAGCCGATGGGAACACCAAGAATCTGGTTATCTCTGCCCTTACCAGCGCCCATGACCATCCGAATGATAAGCAGATTGACGCACTTGCCCAGGATCAGCTGGCACTGGGGAACGATGCCCATTTGACTTCTATCGTCAATGTCACCGGGGAGACCAAAAAAGAGGGCCAGCAAATCTGTCAGTACGGGGCATATCTTTCCCGTACAGATTACAACATTGGCAAGAATCTGCAGGTCAATGTTACCCAGACTGGCGTAAAGGACGCGGCCAACGATAAAATCGGCGGAGATATTTATACCATTGGCATTTATAACTATGGTGCCAAGGGAACCATAGGAGCTGGGCTGCAGGATAAAGTGACCGTCAGGGACAGGGCCATGGGCGCCGTGAAGGGCATGTATGTCGGCGATTCCAAGGTGGAGTTAGGCGGCCGCATCCATACCGAAGTCCAGATAGAGAACAGTCATATAACTGGCACTTACGGGTTCGATCTGGAGGGCAAGTCTTCGCTGAGCATGGGGGATGACAGTGACCTGTCTGTCAATCTGAAGGGCAGCACTGCCGGCAGGATGATGGGTGTGTACGTGTCTCCGGCTTCGTCATTCTCTGCCGGGGATAATCTTCATATGGATTTAACCTTTGGCGCAGAAAATCCGGACGGCCGGGTCTATGGCATCCGTAATGAAGGTACGGCGAAGGTGGGAAAGAATGCCCGTATCACCGTGAATGCTCCCGATGAAAGAACCAACGACACCATGGCCGTTTCTTCTTATGATAATGGCTCTGTCACATTGGGCGATGGTGCTGTGCTGACGGTGAACAGCAAAGCGGAGAATACGAATAAAATCATCAACAATGTAGTAAAGGCTGATACGAAAGGCAAAGTTGCTTTTGACGGCGGCATGACCCTTGTGGGCAGTCAGAATGCCATCTACAGCACCGATGAAGGCAGCTCCGTCACCGCCATGAAGGATGGCCGGAAGGTGATTTTTGGTAATCTGGAATCGGCGAAAAATGGCTCCATCCAGCTGAACCTGAATACGGCAGATTCCCTGTTCCGGGGCAAATCCACTGTTGACGGTTTCAATGCAGATGCTTCCGGCAAAACGGAACTGACCTTGAAGAACGGCGCCCGGTGGGACATGACCGCCAGCAGCACGGTGACGGGGCTGGACCATGGAAATGGCGGCCTTGTCAATATGCAGTACAATCCGGAATACCAGCGTCTGGACGTGAACCAGTACAGCGGTCAAAACGGCATCTTCCGGATGAAAACGGATCTGGACAGCCAGACTGACGGCGACAAGGTGTATATGAATGGGGCGGCGGCCGGTTCCCAGGGACTGGTCCAGGTCCATGATGAAAGCTTCCTCACGGGCAAAGAAGTCACTGGCACCAAACATCTGCTGCTGATCACCGATAACAGTAAAAATGCAACATTCAGCGGCCTGGATCTGGACGAGGGCGGCCTGTGGGACGTGACGCCCACCATCCGGAACGGCAGCTATGTGCATGATGTGATGGGGGTAGCCGATGCCAATGACAAGCAATGGTATCTGACCAAATTGACTCGGACCATCAACAAAGACACCCGGCCTCTGATCGCTGCAGCGGACAGCGGGTACGGCCTGTACCGGGAAAGCCTGGATACCCTGCGCCAGCGGATGGGGGACCTGCGGTTTTTGAAGAAGAAGGACCAGGCCACCGGCCTGTGGGCCCGGATGCGGGACGGGGAATTCAGCGGGCCGGACAGCCTAGATACCCGGTACCACAATTTCCAGCTGGGATATGACAAGGCAGCCAACCCCAAGACTGTGTACGGGGTACTGGCGGAACGGGGGATCGCTTCTCCCAGCTATGCCCATGGCACCGGGAAGGACCACAGCCTGGCCGGTGCCATGTACGGAACCTGGTTCGGGGATGACGGCAGCTATACGGATGTGATGGCCCGGTACAACCGGGACGATGCCCATGTAAGCACCTACGGGGGCTATCCGGATCGGGCGGACTGGCGGAGCCATGACATCAGCGCCAGCGTGGAATACGGCCGGACCATCCCGGTGAACGAGGACGGCTACTTTGTGGAACCCCAGGCCCAGTTCCAGCTGGGCCATCTTAGCGGGTATGACTATACTACTCTCCGGGGGAAGACCGTCCAGGCAGACGGGACCAACAGCGCCATCGGCCGGATCGGTTTCGTGGCTGGACGGCGGGGAAAGGATGCCCGCCATCCCTTCGACTGGTATGTAAAGGGCAGCGTGCTCTACGAATTTGCCGGAGACCGGGAGCTGCATCTGGCGGCCCCGGACGGGGAGACCCTGGAAACCCGGATCGACAATCAGGGTACCTGGTATACCCTGGGCTTGGGAGGCAGCTATCGCAACAGCCATAGGACCTACCTGTACGGAGAACTGGAACGGAGCTTCGGCGGTGACCTGCAGAAGAAGTGGCAGGTGAATGTAGGGGTGCAGTACCAGTTTTGAGTAAAGAGGGAAGCGTGAAAAGAAACCCCTGATCAGGATGGGAATTTTTAGCACTCCTTTGAATGCAAAGAGTGAAAGGCTGTGGAAGCTGCTGTGCGTTGTATGCCGGCAGTTTGCCACAGCTTTTTTGCGCCCGCTTCATCTTTAAGAAAAAATTATGGAAAAATTTTTATACTTTATTTGGACTATACAATAGTAAGATTGTTCCATTATATATATTTATGGATGTATATTCAACATCTACTGTAATCATTGCCTCCCTCCACCCCAATTTGTCCACCGCATAAATTATGTAAATATTTACAATGTAATTTCCTGCATAAAATTATAAATACGATACATTGCATTATATTTAAAATAAGCATATAATAATCCGCGGTAAGAAGATACAAGACAAAAATGCAGCCACCGATCCAGCCTGGATTCTATACATAAGTGTATAAGATTTGTTGTAAGGAAGCCATCTGTCGGCTTCTTTTTGTTTTGGAAAAAATAAAAAAAGAAAGGTTTTGATGAGGATGAAAAGCAAGAAACAGCTGACCCTGGCCCTGACTCTGGCACTGGGGGGGAGTGTGCCGGTGTGGGCGGAACATATCCAGGATAAGACGCTGACCAAAGGAGAATGGACGCTGGAAGAAGAACTGTACATGGAAAAGAGCCATGTCACAGCGGACCGGGTTTCTCTGGATGGCAGCAGCCTTCCTGCAGCCGGTGATCCCGTAAAGCTCGTTAAGTCTTCTCTGGAAGGGAAAAAGGGCATCCAGATTTCTAATCTTACCGTTGAATCTTCATACCTTTCAACAGAGGGCGTCAATTTACAAAGTTCCACCTTGGCTGCCCCGACTATTTCCATCAGCGGGATCACTTCCGGTAAAGACAACCGGGCACGTTCTTTCTATGGCCTATTCTCGGAACCGGTGGAAGATTATGCCACTCACCAAATGGTCCAAAATAATCTGAAAGCGGATTGGCTCCATGTGGATGGCGTAACTACCGATACGGCGCTTTCGCTGTATGGGGCTATGCTACAAACTGTCAACCTGACTCCCTATACAGAGGGCGGCAAGACCAATGTGACTGTTGAGAACGTTGCCAATACGACGGACAGCCCGAATGGAACTCTGGCTTTTGGGCTGGGGAACACCCTGAATCTGTTTAACCTTAATAATCCTGAACAGAGCAAAGATCTCCCCTTTGTGGTCACCGGGAAAACACAGATCCGGAACATTTCTTCCACCAAAGGGTCGGCTGTGGGGGC
Organism: uncultured bacterium; assembly: GCA_905215645.1. GTDB lineage: Bacteria > Bacillota > Negativicutes > Acidaminococcales > Acidaminococcaceae > Acidaminococcus. The sequence goes on along the minus strand of CAJMQS010000009.1, from coordinate 65,265 downwards.
TATCCTGTATGGAGTCTCTGGATTTGATATGGATGACAGCCACATGGATTTCCATGATCTGGAAATCTCTGATATCCATGGCGGGGATCTGTCCGTAGGTCTCTATGGCGGCGTGGGTGTGGTCAATGTGGAGAATGCGGATATCAACATGACGGGGAAAGAAAATGCGTATGCCGGGTTGTATACCGCTTCTGTCCCGGATTACCAGGCTGCAAATCTCAAGCAGTTCGCCATTGCAGGACCCATGTTGGGAAAGATTAATTTCAATAATCCCGATGGGAATTATACCATCAATGGCAACGTAATCGCAGATGCAGGGAATCAGTTGGAGATTGATGAAGGAGCATATCGATATTATAAAACGCAATATGAAGATCCTAGTACCGGTGAAGAGCAAAAAGAATATGTGAAAGGAATGATGGATAGTCTGGAGCCGACCATTCAGCTCTTCAAAGAAAAACAATATGGGAGTATTAACCTGGCCGGCCATCTGAAACTGTATGGGGATGTCTATGCCAAAGACGGCGGCACCGTGAATCTCCATCTCCAGGATGGCAGTTATTTTGAAGGCCAGGCCGATGATTATGCGGATTTTGACGCTGCCGGACAGCTGACCCCTCGCCAGGTGGATGTGTCTTCCGATATGAATAAATCTGCTCTTGGCAAGCTGTACAACTGGAAATGGCAGGCGGATCAGGCTTATGCCGTGTATGGCGTGCCACGTCTGAATGCCGGTACCATCAACCTGACCATGGACCCTGGCAGCAAATGGCAGACCCGGGGCAAGAGCTTCATCACTTCCCTGGAATTCAACCATGGAGGGCTGGTGGATACCCGGAAAGGACACGGGGTATCCGTTACTATAGGCAAGCTCACCGGGGAGGGCGGCACCTTCCTTATGGACTTTTCCAAGGATGCGGCCAAATCTGACATGATTTATGTGAAGGACCTGAGCCAGTCCGGGGTCCAGCACATCCAGGCCTATCTCCAGCCGGACACCAAAGTGGAAGAACTGAAGGGCGTCCGTTTTGCCACCACTGGCGGGGATGACTACAAACGGGATCCAGCCGCCAAATTCGATGTGAGCCTGGCCAAGGATCAGGGCATCAACAACGTCACCCTGAAAGTGAAGAATGAGAAGTTCAACCCGGAGGATACCGCGTCCAACGAAAAATTCAACGGGGGCAAAAACGGCGTAGGCACTTACAAGCCTGGCAACGACTATGTAACGGCGACTTTTTCCGGTAAAGGGTTCACCAAGGAAGTCCCGGATCAGGAAAAAATCATAACGGATGCCCTGGCTGGGAAACAGACCACCGATGCAAATGGCAATCTCCTGCCGGAATACCTGAAGACCGAAACCATCGAAAACCCGGTGAAGGAAGGGACCAACTGGTTCGTGGATGAAGCGGTGGTCACCCCTTCCAATAGCGGAAAGGTCATCAAGAAATCCATGCAGCTGAACTACATGAACGCCATTTACGGGGTCTATACGGACAGCCTGGAAAAACGGCTGGGTGAAGCCCGCTACAGCGGAGACGGGGACGGCATGTGGGCCCGGATCCGTCACGACCGGGTGGGCAGGGATTCCCTCTACGAAGCCAACAACACCATGACGGAACTGGGCTTCGACTGGCGGAATGACCGGACGAAATTCGGACGGCACATCCAGGGGGCTGCCCTGGACTATATGGATGGCTCTGCAGATTACAAAGAGGTCACCGGCCGCAGCGACAGCAAGCGGTACGGATTGTGGTTCTACGATACCCGCCTGGGGGACAAGGGCCATTATACGGACATTGTCGCCAAGTACGGCCGGCTGCAGAATGAATACACTCTGTATCCGGAAATGGGCGGCCCGGTGAAGGGGGACTACCACAATGATTACTGGTCCCTGAGCTTCGAATACGGCCGGAAGAAGCCGTTGGCTTCCAACTGGTTTATCGAGCCCCAGGCCCAGCTCCAGTACACCTATTTGGGCAGCACCGATTACCGGACCAGCCAGGGGACCCAGGTGGATCTGGCCGGCACGGACAGCCTGATCAGCCGGCTGGGATTCCGGTTGGGGAAAGATGTCAGCGATCGGACCAGCTTCTATATCACCGGGGACTTCTTCCATGAATTCCTGGGGAACCAGGATGTGAGTGCCTGGGACCGGACCGGGCGCATGGATGTGACCGGCCACAATGACGGCAGCTGGTACAATGCCGGCCTGGGCTTCACCACCCGGGTAGGGAAGAACTCCTATGCCTATGCCAGCTTCGACCGGTCCTTCGGGCCCCATGTGGATCGGACCTGGACCCTGGAAGCCGGGGTGAACTGCCGGTTCTGATGGAATCGGACGGTACAATGAGGGCAAGATGCAGGAATTGAAGATACAGGAGGAAACGGCTATGAAAAGAACATGTGGAAAGACCTTGACACTCACCATCCTGGCAGCCATCCTGGCAGGGACGGTGCCGGCCTTTGCCGAGGATGTGACCGGGCAGCAGGTGAATGTTAATAAGAATCGGACAGCAAGCCTGCTGTGCGGTGGGTATACAACGAGCGGAAATGCCTCGAAGAATACCCTTTCTGTCATGGGCAACGCATCCATTACTGCTGATGAGGGGGCAGTTGGTGGATATGCGCCGAATGGAGAGGCCATCGGCAATCAGGTGATTTTCAGCAGCAGTGGAAGCCATCAAATTGGTGATGTCTTTGGGGGAGCTGGACGTACAAAAGCCAGCGAGAATCAGGTATCCATCACCAATGGGAAGTTCGATTCCCATTTCATCTACGGAGGTTTTTCGGAATCGGCTGCCGACAATAACAAGGTAACCTTCGGGGGCACAGCGGACATTACGCTTACTTCAAGTGGACCGGAGGGAGACGGCATCTATGGTGGATATGCTGATGGAAGATCAGGTACAGCTACGGAAAACCAGGTAATTTTCGACGATGGAACCGTCAGAGGGGCTCAATTCATTGCCGGCGGATACGCTGATCAAGTTGTGGACAACCAGGTATCCATTACCGGCGGGAAATTGGAAAACAATATGGTGATGGTTGGCGGGTATGGATCGACCCGTGCCCAAGGAAATGTTGTTTCTGTAGACGAAAAGGCAGACGTACCAGTTTTGGGCTTAGCAGGAGGTTATGCCCTGACGGTGGAAGGCAATCAGGTTTCTATTGACAAAGACGCAGCTGTGACAGCCATAGCCATTGGCGGCGGAGTGGGTGGAACTGTTTCCCATAATTTCGCCGATGTCAAGGGCACTGTTACCAGTTACCTCCTGGGGGGTGCAGGTACTTTTGGAGGGCAGAGTTCTGATGTTGCTTCCGGCAATGTGCTGAACTTGGAAGGAGCGAAGCTGATTCCCATCCAAAAGGACCAGGTCCTGTCGATGGTGAAAAATACGGTGGGTGATGGATATGAAGAAAGTGTCAATGAAATCATGCAGCAGTTGAAGAATCCGGGAGAAACCATCCTGGCAGCCGGAGGAGCCCTTATGTATGGCGGTAAGGCCCAGGACAATATGGTGAACCTGAGCGGCACCATGGATCTGAGCCAAGCCAATTTGTATGGCTGGCTTACTCCCTTGGATATTGCAAAGGACCCGTCCTATTTTCAAGGACCGGGGGGTGATGGTGAAACTACTCACAGCGGCAACACCCTGAATGTGGGCTATAGGGCAGAGATGACCACGGATAAAGACGGCAATGCCTCTGTCACCGGCAAAGGGGCTGATTGGCACGGCAGCAAGGTCCAGGGCATCTACAATTTCGATAAGATCGCTTTCTACAACGTAGACCCCTCCCAGCCGGCCCTGACGGTGACCGATACAGTGAGCCTGCCGGATAACGTGACGTTGGATCTGGACCATTTCACTCCGTCCAGCAGTCCGGAAGACAGCGTGATCCGGGACGATGTTCTCATTGATGCTTCTGGAGCTGCCACGGCGAAAGGCCTGGACAAACTGTACGAATCTGGAAAGGACAAATACCAGCAGCCGGTGACCCGGACCTATGCCAACGGCGGAGTCACCGTGACCGGGAAGGACGGCCTGGCTTTGTCCAATGACAACAAGCTGTCTTACGGCCTCCATTCCTTGGACGCCATCACCTACAAGACCATCGACTGGAAGACCAACGGCACGGTGCTAATCCTGGGGGACAGCCAGAAGTTCGACCTGGCCGATACCAAGGTCCATACGGAAGACATCGGCTTCACGGCGAAATCCCTGGAGACCATCACCAAAGCCGGGGATTATGTCATGACGCTCCTGGATACCCAGGGGAACAAGACCCTTTCTGCCGGGAACCTGACCACCAAGAAGGGTACCTGGAATGTGGGGAACGCCCTGGAAGGCACCGGGGAAGCATCCCTGGACAAGGACGGGAATGTGGTGTACCAGCTGGATACGGTGGAGAAGCCCCAGAAACCGGAACAGCCGGAAATCAAAGTGGATGCGTCCAAACAGACCCACAATGCCCTGATCGCCAACGAAGCGGCTCTGGGCACCCTGGCAGCCGGCCGGGACCGGATGGAAGGGGTATTGGATACCTTTAACGGCCAGGAAGGCGGGGTGTTCACCTTTGCCAGCATCGGAGGCAGCAAGGATAAATACGATACGGGCAGCCAAAGCTCCACCTATACCTGGAACGGCCTGGCCGGGGTGGGGAACGATGTCACTACCCGGAACGGGGAATTCTCCTATGGCGCCTTCTACGAATATGGCAAAGGCCATTATGACGTGGACGGAGCCGGCTACACGGGCAGCGGGGATGCCCATTACAGCGGCGGCGGGCTCATGGCCAAATATGTAGCCCGGAACAAGAACTACGGGGAAGCGTCCCTGCACTTCGGCCAGCTGAAGAACAACGCGGATTCCGTGCTCCACAGCCGCAGCGGCAGTGCCTATGGGTATGAGACGGACAGCAATTACTGGAGCGGCCATGTGGGCTTCGGCCATATCTTCGACCTGACGGACCAGGTGGCCAGCACCAGCCGGGGCGGCACCGAACGGGCCAGCCGGGATCTGGATGTGTACGGGAAGTACTTCTACACCCATGTGGGCGGAGACAATTTCCGTGCCGGGGATGCGGACTACCAGCTGGATGACCTGAACAGCAGCCTGCTGCGGATCGGGGCCCGGCTGAACAACCGGTCCGGCCGGAACAATTACTACTGCGGCCTGGCCTGGGATTACGAATTCGACGGGGAAAGCAAGGGGACCGTTTCCGCCGCCGGACTGCAGGCCGACATCCGGAAAGCGGACATCGGAGGCAGCAGCATGATGGCGGAAGCCGGCTGGAAGCTGGAAGCCACCAAAGACAGTCCCTGGGACGTGAACCTGAGCGTAAGAGCCTACGCTGGCCAGCACAAGGGCATTGGCGGCAATGTGGTAGTAGGGTATCATTTCTGATGGCCATTGACAATTGACCATTGACGGGGATGTTGCACATATTTTTATCACGTGCAACATCCTTTTTTTTGTTCAACTTTTCACAAACTATTCCATCAATTTGTATACAAAATACGAAAAACATTGGCATTTTTTAGGTTCCATGCTACAATATAACCAATGGGCAATCCTGGAGGGGCTCCGGCTTGCCCAAATTGTGTGTGTTCAATGATATAGGAGGGTATTGCTATGAAGGTTTTGTGTTATGGTGTACGAGACGTGGAAGTGCCCATTTTTGAGGCCTGTAACAAGAACTTCGGCTACGATTTGAAACTCGTCCCCGATTATTTAAATACGAAAGAATCTGCTGAAATGGCCAAAGGGTTCGATGCCGTGCTGCTGCGGGGCAACTGCTTTGCCAACAAACAGAATCTGGATATCTTTAAAGGACTGGGCGTGAAATATGTCCTGAGCCGTACTGCCGGTACGGACCATATCGATGTTCCCTATGCCAAGGAACTGGGCTTCCCCATGGCCTTCGTTCCCCGGTATTCCCCCAATGCCATCGCTGAACTGGCTGTGACCCAAGCCATGATGCTGCTGCGTCACACGGCTTATACCACTTCCCGTACCGCCAAAAAGAATTTCGAAGTGGATTCCGTCATGTTCTCTAAAGAAGTCCGCAACTGCACCGTGGGTGTGGTGGGCCTGGGCCGGATCGGCCGTGTGGCTGGGCAGATCTTCCATGGCATGGGCGCTACGGTCATCGGGCAGGATGTGTTCCAGATCAAAGGGATCGAAGACTTCTGCACCCAGATGGAACTGGATGAAGTCCTGGCTAAATCCGATATCGTCACCATCCATGCTCCCTATATCAAAGAAAACGGTGCCCTGGTCACCCGTGATTTCCTGAAGAAGATGAAAGACGGTGCCATCCTGATCAACTGCGCACGGGGCCAGCTGGTGGATACGGAAGCGGTCATCGAAGCCGTGGAAAGCGGTAAACTGGGCGGCTACGGCTGCGACGTGCTGGATGGGGAAGCCGAAATCTTTGGCAAGGACCTGGAAGGCCAGAAGCTGGAAAACCCGCTGTTCGAAAAGCTGGTGGCCTTGTATCCTAAAGTCCTGATCACTCCTCATGTGGGTTCCAACACTGACGAAGCCGTCAAGAATATGGTGGAGATTTCCTTCGAAAACCTGAAAGATCTGGCTGAAAACAAAGATTGCCCGAATAAAATCAAATAATTTCATGTTCCTCTAGGGTGCTGCAGCCGATGCAGCACCCTTTTCGTGCTATAATAAGGTATCACAGGCAAGTGGGAAAGAAGGCAGCCATATGCTGGATAAGATCGATCTGAAAACGAAGATTTCCAAAGAAAGATATACGGAACGCATGGGGGAGGAAGAGAACCGTCTGGGCTTCCTCCAGCGTTCCATCCGGGATGCCAAGATCCCAGTGATCATCCTATTCGAAGGGTTCCGGGCCTCCTGGCGTAGCGAACTGATCAACAAGGTGATCCATGCCCTGGATCCCCGGGGATTCCGGGTGTTTTCCGCCTCCAAGACCACGGAAAAGCAGAAGGAGAGCCCTTTCTTCCTCCAGTTCTGGAAGGAGCTGCCCCCGGCCGGGCAGATCTGCATCCATCACCGGGCCTGGTATTTCCTGCGGAACGAACATGCAGTGGGGGATCCGGACGAAGCCTCGGAATGGTACGATGTGAAATTCGATGAGATTAATGCCTTCGAACGGGAACTGGTCCAAGGGGGCTGCGTCCTGATCAAGATCTTCACCCATATTTCCAAGAAGAAACAGAAGGAGAACATGGAAAAGGGCCAGGAGACCATGGGCAGCCGGTGGGAGAAACTGGCCCCCGGCGGCATCGAAGGAATCGATTACAATGCCTACCGGAAGGTCTACGAAGATATGCTGGCGGCCACCAATACGGATCTGGCACCCTGGCACATCGTCCCCATGGAAGACAAGAGGACCGGCACCGAGGCTGTCTTCCGGGTGCTGATCACGGCCCTGGAAGAAGCCTTGAAGGACCGGCAGCGTCCGGTGGACCCAGAAAAAGGGCCGGCCAAAGATTTGTCCATCCCCGATATCCTCGGCCGCTACACCCCTTGGCAGCCTATGGAACAGGACGAATACGACAAGAAGCTGAAGAAATACCAGAAACGGCTGGGAGAACTCCAGTATGAACTGGCCAAGCGGAAGATCAGCACGGTGGTGGCGTTCGAAGGTCAGGATGCTGGAGGCAAGGGCGGCGCCATCAAGCGGCTGTCGGAATCTTTCGACCCCCTGGGCTATCGGGTGAATCCGGTGAGTGCCCCCAATGAATGGGAGAAACAGTTCCATTATCTGTGGCGGTTTTGGACCCGGCTCCCGGAACCGGGCGAAATCGCCATTTTCGACCGGACCTGGTACGGGCGGGTACTGGTGGAACGGGTGGAAGGCTTTGCCAAGATCAGCGAATGGCGCCGGGCCTATGAAGAGATCAACGATATGGAAGCCCAGTGGGTGAAGCAGGGGATCATCGTCCAGAAATTCTGGATGCAGATCGATGCCGAAGAACAGCTGAAACGGTTCCAGGCCCGGGAGAACGACCCCAACAAGACCTGGAAGATCACCCCGGAAGACTGGCGGAACCGGGACAAATGGGATGCCTATGTGGATGCGGTGAACGAGATGCTCTACCGGACGGATACCCGGGAGGCGCCCTGGACGGTGGTGGAAGCCAACAATAAACTGTACGCCCGGCTGAAAGTCCTGGAGACCATGATCCGGCGGATGGAAGCCGTGTTATGACGTTTACAAAACAGGAAAAAAACAGTACAATGAAGGTTGCTGGAATGTTTGCAGGCAAGGCCTGACCAGCAGAAAATGAGATGAAATGAGGTGGGGAGCGTGGCTGATTTTACTTTTGCAGGAGCGAAAGGCGTGGAATGGGGCTGTTTCCCTGCCTGGGACCAGTGGGATGTGGTCCATGGATTCCTCTGCCGGACCGGCGGCTGCAGCACTCTGTTCCCAGGGGGCCTCAACCTGAGCTATAACGTGGGGGATGACCGGGAGCATGTGCTAGCCAACCGGCAGAAAATAGCGGAAGCCCTGGGGTTCCCTCTGGAACGGGCGGTGGCCTGCCAGCAGGTCCACGGGACCCATGTGGCGGTGGTGACGGAAAAAGATGCTGGGAAAGGGATCTTTTCTCTGGAAGATGCCCTCCCGGAAACCGATGGGATGGTGACCGACTGTCCCCGTCTGCCCCTGTTGATTTCTTTCGCAGACTGTGTCCCCATCCTTCTGGTGGATCCTAAGAGGGGTGCCATCGGGGCGGTCCATGCAGGCTGGCGGGGCAGTGTGGGGAAGATCCTCCCCCAGGCCCTGAAAGTCATGGAGGAAGCCTTCGGGACGGTGCCCCAGGATGTAATGGCAGGAATCGGCCCTTCCATCGGGCCCTGCTGCTATGAAGTGAGCCAGGATGTGGCGGACCGGGCAGCAGCTTATCCTTCCTGCCTGAAACCTCATGGACCCGGCCATTACCTGTTGGATCTGTGGGAACTGAATACCTTGGAGCTCCAGGAAGCGGGAGTCCCCCGGGAGCAGATCTTCCGGGCAGACTGCTGCACCAGCTGCCATCGGGACCGGTTCTTCTCCTACCGGGCAGAAAAGGGGAAGACAGGACGGCTCTATGGAGTCATTTACAAAAAATAAAAGGAGATGGGAATTCCCATGTTACAGGATAAAATCGCAGAAGTCGAAGCCAAGATCAAGGAAGCACTGAGCAAACGGACAGAACCGAAAGTAACGGGGGACCAGGTGACCATCCTGGCGGTGACCAAGAACCATCCGGCGGAAATCGTCACGGAAACCCTGGCGGCCGGGCTCACGGAGATCGGGGAAAACAGGGTCCAAGAGGCCATGCATAAGCAGGCGGTGCTGCCCAAGGGTGGGCATTGGCATCTCATCGGCCATCTGCAGACCAATAAGGCCAAACATGCGGTGGAACATTTCGACTTGATCGAAAGTGTGGACAGCCTGAAGCTGTTGGGGCACCTGGAAAAAGCGGCAGCGGAACTGGATAAGGTCCAGGATGTGCTGCTGCAGATCAATGAAGCGGGCGAAGTGCAGAAAAGCGGCTTTGCACCGGCAGATTTCCGGGCGGCGGTGCCGGAACTGTCCCAGTATCCCCATATCCGGGTCCGGGGCGTGATGGTGATCGCCCAGGCGACGGACAATGTAGAAGAGACCCGGCCGGTATTCGCTGCCGGGTATCGGGATTTCCTGTTCCTCCGGGAAGCTCTCCACAGCGATGCAGTGGATATCCTTTCCATGGGCATGACCCACGATTATTGGATCGCTGTGGAAGAAGGGGCCAATGAAGTCCGGGTGGGTTCTGCTCTCTTCGGGGCCCGGGACTACTCCCTCAAATTTTAAAGAGAAATGGTGGATTGTATGAAAAAACTCAAAAAAATCTTGGAATACATCGGGGTGTACGACGGGGATCCCGGCAAACAGGAAGAAGAAGAGACCACGGCGAACCAGGAAGAAGGGAAAGTGGTCCCTATGTTCGGCAGCGGTTCCGGAACCTGGCGGGAAAAGAGCTACGACCAGTATGACAAACCTTACGAAAAAAACTACGAAAAACCTTATGATAAGGTGTTTGATAAGGATTATACCAGTTCTACCGAGGAAAAGCGGGAGGAACCGACTTCCACCCGGACCGGGGACAAGGTCCTTTCCATGCCGGTGAACCGGAGCCCGGTGAGCGTGGTGGTCATCGAACCCATCGACTTCAATGATTCCCAGAAGATGGCGGACTACCTGTGCAAGAACCAGCCGGTGGTAATCAATTTCGAAGATACGGATGCGGACGTACGGAAGCGGATCATCGATTTCATCAGCGGGACCATCTATGCCCTGGATGGGACCTTGCGGAAAATCGGCCGGAATTTGCTGGTGTGCGCTCCGCCCAATGTGGATATCGATACGGAAAACACCAATTTCGGGTCAGAAGGGAGCAATGATCCATGGCAAAGATAAACGAAGGGTATAAGATCGTTTTCATTGGCTGCGGGGCGATGGGCGAAGCCATCCTGAAAGGCATGCTGGGAGGCGGCCTGGTGAAAAAGGAACAAGTGACGGCTGCGGTGCCTACGGCCAAACGGCAGGCCTACCTGCAGGAAACTTATGGAATCGCTGTGACCGGCGACAACAGCGCGGCGGTGAAAGAGGCGGATCTGGTGATCCTGGCAGTAAAGCCCCAGATGGCAAAAACCGCCGTGGACCAGGCCCTGGTGGACGCCCTGCCGGAAAAGGCCAACATCCTTTCCATCATGGGCAGCTATGATCTGGCCATGCTCCATGCTTTGGTGCCCGGCCATCCGGTGATCCGTTCCATGCCCAATACTCCTCTGGCTGTGGGGATGGGGATGACGGCGCTGACGGCGGACAGCCAGGTCAGCGAAGAGACCCTGGAACTGGCCGAGGCCATCTTTCAATCCTGCGGGGAAACGGTACGGGTGGATGAAAAGGCCATGGAAGCCATTACGGCCATCAGCGGCTGCGGCCCTGGTTATTTCTTCGTGGTGATGGATGCCCTGGCGGATGCAGGGGTCATGGCGGGCTTGCCCCGTGCCTTGGCCATCAAACTGGCGGCCCAGACCATGGCCGGCAGCGGCGTCATGGGGCTGAAGACCGGGCTCCATCCGGCCCAATTGCGGGACCAGGTGACCAGCCCCGGCGGCACCACCATCGCGGGGATCAAAGCCCTGGAAAATCATGGAGTGAGAGGAGCGTTTTACGATGCAGTACAGGCGGTCTTGGACCGGAGCGCTGCATTGAAGAAATAATATGGCAAACACCACGCAACAACGGGAAACGGTATTACGGTATTTCAAGGCCAGTGGAGATGCGGAACTGGCGGCCCAGCTGCTGGATCTGGCGGAAGGAGCCCGGAAGAGCCGGCGGTTCAAGGTGTCCGGCTTCCTGGACCCTCATGGCCAGAATGTAGCGGAAATCGTGGCAGCCAACTTCCCCCAGGTACGGATCGAAATGGGGGGCGGCTTCCAGAACGCGGAACGGCAGAAGGCAGCCTTCATCGCAGAAGATTTCTATGGCCAGCCGGATTTTGCCATCACTGCCCTGGAAGTGCTCTGGGACAAGCGGTATTATGATATCGGCCATCGGGATGTGCTGGGGGCCTTTATGGGCCTGGGCTGCAAACGGGAGATCCTGGGGGATATCGTGTTCATCGACGAGGGAGCCCAGCTGGTGGTGGATACCCCCATGGTGGATTTCGTCCTGAGCAACCTGACCAAGATCGGGGCGGCCACGGTGGAAGTGAAGGAAATCCCTCTGACAGACCTGAAGGAAAAGGAACAGAAGATCAAGCTGATTTCCGCGACGGTAGCGGCCCTGCGGCTGGATGCGGTGGCGGCCAGCGGCTATGGGGTGTCCCGGAGCCGGATGGCGGATGAAATCAAGGGACAGAATGTGAAGCTGAACTGGCAGGATGCCAAGAGCCCTTCTCAGACGGTGAAGGAAGGGGATGTGATCTCTTTCCGTTCCCGGGGGAGAGTGGAACTGGCGGAAGTCCGGGGGACCACCAAAAAGGGACGGTATGCCATTACCCTGAAACGGTATATATAAGGAAGGAACGGCATCATGATTTTGCTGATTCGACATGGGGAAGCCGATCATCATGTAAAAGAACTGACGGGTGGCTGGACGGATTCGGCCCTGACGGTACGGGGAAAACGGCAGTTCCAGCAGCTGGCGGACTGCCTGGCCTGGGATTTTTCCGGCCGGAATTTGCCCCGGATCGTTTCCAGCGACCTCCAGCGGGCCCGGACGGGAGCGGAGATCATCGCCCAGACCCTGGGGGCGGAGCCAGTGGAATGTTTTCCTTTCCTTCGGGAAAAGAACAACGGGAAGGCAGCGGGGCTGAACAAAAAAGAGGCCCTGGCCTTCTACCACCCGCCGGTGACCGGCCGGGAACTGGACCATGTGAACTACGATGGTGGCGAGACCCGGCGTACCTTCTATGAACGGACCATCCAGGGCTTCCGGGAACTGGAAAAACAAGACCGGGATCTGATCATCGTCTCCCACAAGGGGACTATCCAGAACATCCTGTTTGCCTGGCTGGGCCTTTCCATCGAGGAAGTGGCGGAAAAGAAGATTTCCTTCGATATCCGTCCGGCGTCCGTGACCGTCCTAGGAATCAACAAATGGGGCGAGAGAGCTATTTTTGCCCTCAATGACACATCGTATCAATGGAAAAAAGGACCCATCGGGATCTTCAAATATCCTTTTGGAGAGTGAATACAGGGGGTGCTGCACAGAACGGGCGGCACCTCCTTTTCCTTTCCAGCCGTGTTATAATATGTGTTATAATATAAGGTAAACAATGAATATTTCCACATTGCAGAAAGGAGTCCTGTTGTCATGCTGCTTCATAAAATGATGGATCAATTCCTTCTCTATTATCTGGGGCATTTTGACAAACATTGTTTCAATGTCCAGATTCATGGGGAGGAATATACCATTGGTCAGGGGAAACCAGAATTCACCCTGATTATCCACAAAGATATCCCCCAAAAGGCCCTGCTGGAATCTACGGAACTGGCTTTGGGCGAGGCCTATATGCGGGGAGACATTGAAATCAAAGGGGACTTGTTCCATATGCTCTGTACCCTGCTGGAACAGGCGGACCGGTTTTCCCTGGACCGGAACGGGCTCCGGAATATCCTGTATATGTCGGAAAAGAAACAGGATCAAGCCAAAGAAGTCTCTTCCCACTATGACCTGGGAAACGATTTCTACAAACTGTGGCTGGATCCTACTATGAGCTATTCCTGTGCCTATTTCAAGTCCGATACGGATACCTTGGAACAGGCCCAGCGGAACAAAGTGGATTACATCCTCCAGAAATTGTACCTGAAGCCGGGCATGACATTGCTGGATATCGGCTGCGGCTGGGGCTTTCTGCTGCTGGAAGCGGCCAAGAAGTATGGAGTGAAGGGATATGGCTGTACCCTCAGCAAGGAACAGTGGAAAAAGAGCCAGGAACGGATCCAGGCCCTGGGACTGGAGGACCAGGTGACCATCGACCTGACGGACTACCGGGATCTGGAAGCCAAGAATCTCCAGTTCGACCGGGTGGTCAGCGTGGGGATGATGGAACATGTGGGACGGTCCAACTATTCTGTCTATATGGAAACGGTGAACCACCTGCTGAAACAGGGCGGTATCTTCCTGCTCCATTCCATTACCGGCCACGACGAAGTGGTGTCCGATCCCTGGATCCGGAAATACATCTTCCCCGGCGGAACACTGCCTTCTCTCCGGGAACTGATCCACCATGCCTATGATGCGGATTTCCGGGTGCTGGATGTGGAAAGCCTCCGCCGGCATTACTGCAAAACCCTGCTGTGCTGGTATAAGAACTTCTGCAAGGTCCACGAACAGGTGGCTCGGTGGAAGGATCCTTCTTTCGTGCGCATGTGGGACTTGTACCTGTGCGGCTGTGCAGCAGCTTTCCACATCGGTTACATCGATATCCATCAAGTGCTCATGACCAAAGGAAACAACAACAGCCTGCCCATGACTCGGTGGTATTGAAAACTCCTCTCTCGTTGCATGTTCCGGCGGACCGTCTATGGGGCGGTCCGCTCCTTGCTTTCCACCCATTCCAATATATTAATAATAATTATCAGTTGCGATAACTTTGAATCCATAGTATAATCTTTATAGACAGATAAAACAGTATTTTCTCATAAAGGAGGCTGCATCATGAACATTGCTGTGTTGATCAAACAGGTACCGGCTGTTTCCGATATCCAATTGTCCGGGGACAACAACTTGGTCCGGGTGGGGGCTCCCTCCATGCTGAACCCAGTGGATCTCCATGCTGTGGAGGCAGCCCTGGCCCTGAAAGACCAGGAAGGGGGCACGGTGACCCTCCTGACCATGGGCACTGCCTTGGCCAGCGATATCCTCCGGGAAGGGATCGCCCTGGGAGCGGACAAGGGCATCTTGCTCTCCGATGAACGGATGGCTGGCTCCGATACATTAGCCACGGGACAGATCCTGGCGGCGGCCCTGGCCAAACTGGGGCCTCTGGATCTGGTGCTGGCGGGCAAACGGTCTACCGATGGGGACACCGGTCAGATCCCTCCGGCCCTGGCCCAGCGGCTGGGCATGACCCTGCTTTCTTATGCAAATGGACTGGAAGTGAAGGAGGGGCAGGCCACCATCCGTCGGCTCAATCGGGGCGGCGTAGAGACCCTCCAGGCTGCCCTCCCAGCGGTGATCTCGGTTACGGAAAAATGCGGGAATCCTCGGACGCCCGGGATCCGAGGCAAAATGGCTGCCAAAAAGGCCGTATTCCCGGTGTGGCGTCTGGAGGACATCGATCTGGCCCCGGAAAAAGCGGGGAAGGCCGGTTCTGCCACTCGGGTAACGGAACTGTTCGCACCGGAACCCCAGCCGGTGGGCACCCTGATCCAAGGGGCCACTCCGGCGGAAGCTGCCGCCAACTTGGTGGACGAACTGCGGAAGAAAAACCTGCTGTAAGGAGGAAGCAATCATGGAATGGAAAAACAATATCGGAGTCTATCTGGAAACCTCTGACGGCAGGCTCACTTCCCTCAGTGTGGAACTTTTGGGCAAGGCCCGTCAGCTGGCAGCTGCCCGTCCCAACCAGGTGCTGGGTATCCTGGCCGGGGAAAATCTGGAAGGGGCTGCCCAAGAAGCCATTGCTTATGGAGCCGATGGGGTGGCCCTGCTCCAGGCACCCAATTTGGCATCTTTTGACGCCGGGCTCTATACGGAAGCTGTGGCCAAAGCCCTGAGCCTGTATACCCCCAGCGTCCTCTTCATCGGCGCTTCTCCCAACGGCCGGGATCTGGGCGGCCGGCTGTCCGCCCGTCTGGATGCGGGCCTGGTGGCGGACTGCATCGACGTGCGGTACGAAGGGGAGGACGATACCCTCACCTGGATCCGGCCTGCCTATACCGGCAAGCTGTTCGTAAAGATCCAGACCACCACTCGGCCTCAGCTGGGTACGGTCAGCGACAAGATCTTCCACGGCAATCCCAAAGATGCTTCCCGAAAAGGGGAAATCTTCCCGGTGCCATTGGAAACGGCAGAAGCAAAACCGGCTGTGAAGGTGCTGGATTTCACTCCTCTGGAACAGATCAAAGAGGTGCTGGATCTGGATACGGCGGAAATCGTGGTGGGCGCCGGACGGGGCGTCCAGAACGAAGAGGGCATGCGGGAAGTCCAATCCTTTGCCAAACGGATCGGGGCAGCCTTCGGAGTCTCCAAACCGTTGGTGGATGCAGGCTGGGCCCCCTATGAATGGCAGGTGGGCGTCACCGGCAAGAAAATCGCTCCCAAGATCTACATCGCCCTGGGGATTTCCGGCGCCATCCAGCACAAACTGGGGATCCAAGAGGCTGGGCTCATCGTGGCAGTGAACAAGAGCCCTGAGGCACCCATCTTCCAGTTCGCCCATTACGGCATCGTAGGAGATCTGTTCGATGTGATGCCGGAACTGGAAAAACTCCTGAAAAAAGAGTGAGAGAGAATTCCTCCTTGACAAATCCTAGGATTCTACTATAATTAAGGACGCGGAATACCCATACGAGGTATAGGGTATTCCAGCAAGGAGGATGGACGATGGTTAAAATGATTGTTGGTGTCGAAGGCATGGCCTGCGGCATGTGTGAATCCCATATCAACGATGCAATCCGGAATGCGTTTTCCGTAGATTCGGTTTCTTCTTCCCGTTCCAAAAAGGAAACGGACATCATTGCGGAAAAACCCATCGAAGAGGAAAAAATCCGGAAAGTCATCGACCAGACGGGGTATCAGGTCACCAGTTATAAAGTTGAACCTTACGAAAAGAAGAAGGGATTCTTTGCCCGTTTGTTTGGCTGAAAGCAGTAGGATATCATATGAAAAAACAGGAAAAATCTTTTGCTGGGACCCTGCCGGGTACTGGCAGGAGTCAGCTGGCCTTTCCGGAAACTTATGTGGTGGTGGATCTGGAAACCACCGGGCTCGATCCGGAACGGGACCAGATCATTGAGATCGGGGCCCTGGAAGTGGTCCAGGGGAAGCGGGAGAGGACTTTTTCCACCCTGATCCAGCCCCGGACTCCCTTGTCCGGCCATTATGTTTCTCCTTTCATCACCCAGCTCACCGGCATCACCGATGAGATGCTGGCCGCTGCTCCCCAGCCCCGGCAGGCGCTGGAAGCCTTTGGACGGTTCCTGGACAGCCGGGTGGTGGTGGGCTATAATGTGGGCTTCGACATGGGGTTCCTCCAGCAGCAGTTCCAGGAGCAGCTCTATCGGCCCCTGGCCAATGACTGGGTGGATCTGCTGCCCATGGCCCAGACCTTGTTTCCCCTGTGGCCCCACCACCGGCTGAACAACCTGGCGTCCTGGTACCATGTGGTGAACCAGGACGCCCACCGGGCTCTCAGCGATGTGGAGACCACAGAAGCCTGTTTCCAAAAAATGAAACAGGATGTGCGCCGCCAGTATCCCTCTCCCCAGGCCTTTTTGGAAGAAGTGCGGAAGAAGATCCAAGGAAAGGGAGAAGAGGAACAGTTGAGTTTATGGTAAAAAAAATAGGGGTGTTGCACGCAACGTGCAACACCCCTATTTTTTTTTACTTTACAAACAATCCATCCACATCCACTTTCTTTTCCATCATGCCCGAGGCGACCAGGAAATCCTGGGTCTTTTTCAGGGAAGCGATGGCTTCCGGGGTGATGGTCATGCTGAAGTCGTAGAGAGGATACATTTCCTTGACGGCTTCCGGTTTCAGTTCCGTGGCCTTGGCGGTCATTTCCAGGGCTTTGTCCGGATTCTTCTTCATGAAGTCCAGAGTTTCTTTCTGGACGGCCAGGAAGGTATCTACCAGGTCCTTGTGTTCCTTATAGAACTTGCCACTGACGGCGGTGACGGTCAAGCCGGAAACCAGGCCATCCCCGGTGGTGACCACATGCATACCCTTCTTTTCCACGTTGTAAGCCAGGGGGCCCGCCAGGAGGGCACAGTCGGCGCTGCCGTTTTCCAGGGCGGAAGCGGCAGCCGGCAGGCCCATGGAAACGAATTTCACATCCTTCATGGAAAGACCGGCCTTCTGGAGGTAGGCAGCCAGCAGTTCGTGGAGGATGGTTCCCTTGGGTCCGGCAATGGTCTTGCCCTTCAGGTCAGCTGCACTTTGGATGCTGCCGTCTTTGGAAAACAGCTTGAAGGCTTTGGGGGCCTGGGAATAGAGGCTGATGATCTTGATGTCGTTGCCGTTGGCTGCACTCAGGAGAACGGAAGAGCCACCTACGCAGTTCAGGAACTGGATATCCCCGCTGGCCAAGGCAGCGGTCTGGTCGGCTCCGGAAGTGATGGTAGAATAAGAAGCCGTGATGTTCTTTTCTTTGAATTTCTTTTCAAAGCTCTGATTGGCTTTTTCCACGATGGAAGGCACGTTAAGAGGGGCCTGGACATAGGTGATGCTCACTTTGTCCACTTTGGGGGCAGCTGCCTTCTGGGCAGATTTGTCACTGCCGCACCCAGCAGTCAGAGTCCCTGCCGCCACCAGGCAGCAGGCCAGGAGTACAGAAAGTTTTTTCTTCAAAGACATGGTAACAGATCCTTTCATGTGACAGAAAATTTGATGGTGGCTGTTTGCGGCAGCCTTTATGCCAATTCCTCCAGCAGCCGCTTTTTGACAGCGATCAGGCTGGGGGAGAGCAAGTCCCGTTTCCCTGGGGGCAGCCGTTCTTCCCAGACCATGGTCCCTTCCCTTAGAATCAGCAGCCGGTCCCCTAGGGTCAGGGCTTCATCCACATTATGGGTCACCAGCACCACCCCCATGGACAGCCGTTCTACCATGGACCGGAGTTCCTGCTGGAGCTGGGCCCGGGTGAAGTAGTCCAGGGCCGCAAAGGGCTCATCCATCAGGATCAGCCCGCTGTGCATGGCCAGGGTCCGGGCCAGGGACGCCCGCTGCTGCATACCGCCGGACAGCTGGGCTGGGTACTGATCCGCGGCTTCCATCAGCTGCACCAGGCTGAGCCAATGGTCCACTTCCTTAGAGCTGCTGCCTTTAGGGAGGCCCAGGGCGATGTTCTCCCGGCAGGTGAGCCAGGGAAAGAGCCGGGCTTCTTGGAACATCATGCCCAATTTCAGGCTGGCAGGACGGCTGACGGTTCCGGTATCCGGCTGTTCCAGGCCGGCCAGGAGCCGGAGCAGGGTGGTCTTCCCGCAGCCGCTCTTCCCCAGGATCACCGTACATTCCTGGGGCGAGAGGGCAAGGGAAAGGTCCCGGAGCACCACTCGGGGGCCGTAGGTTTTGGTGATGTGGTCCAGTTTCAGCGCATCCAACAGAGTACCTTCCTTTCCACCAGTGCGAAGATCCCGTCCAGCACCAGCCCCAAGGCACCGATGGCCAGGATCCCGATGATGACCTTATCGCTGCGGCTCATGGCCTGGGCGTCCAAGATCAGGAACCCCAGTCCGCTGTCGGCGGCAATCATTTCCGCTCCGATGATGGCCCGGAGGCTGTAACCCATACCGACCCGGAGCCCCGTGAGGATCCCTGGCAGAGCCGCAGGCAACCGGATCTTCCACAGGGATTTCCAGGGGGAAAAGCCCAGCATCTGGCCCACTTCCAGCAGTTTCCGGTCGCAGCGGCGGAATCCGTCATCCATATTGAGATACATGGGGAAAAAAGAAGCCAGCACGATGATGATGGTCTTGGGCAGTTCTCCGATGCCGAACCAAAGGATCAGCAGGGGAATCAAGGAAAGGGGCGGTACGTGGCGGAATACTTCCAACAGGCCGCTGTAACAGTTCCGGAGCCGGGGAAAGAGCAGGTTCAGGCTGCTGAGCAGGCAGCTGGCCAAAAGGGCCCAGGCAAATCCCCACAAGATCCGCTGGAGGCTGATCCGGATATGGCGGAACAGTTCCCCGTTATCCAGCATGTGGAGCAGGGTGCCCCAGACCCGAGCCGGGGAGGGCAGGATGTAGCTGCTCCAGAAGCCCTGGGATGCGACGTACTCCCACAGGAGGAAGACCGCCAGGAAGGGCAGGAAAAAATGCAGTTTACCCTTCATGGTTCTCATGGCCCGGGGTGACCTTGGCATAGGCCGTCTTGGAAGAGACCCCTTTCAGTTTTCCGATCTTCCCGGAAAGATTGCTGATGATATCCTGGGGTGCATCCACCACCACGCTGATGATGTGGATATTCCGGGCATGGTAGGGGATGCCCATCCGGCCGATCACATAGGGACCGAAATCATGGAGGATGCCGTTCAGTTCTTCCACCGCATCCGGGTCCTCCACGATGATGCCTAAGATCGCCACACGTGTTTCTTCCATAAAAAGACCTCCTTTGGCCATTGACAATTGACAGGGGGTGCTGCACTTTGCGTGCAGCACCCCCTTGAAATCTCCGTCCGTCTTCCATCGCAAGGGGTCTTTTGATGTGAGAAGGCGCTTTTTATTTCTTTTCGTTTTTCTTGCTGGCTTCGTCGATTTCTTTGTTTTCCTCAGCCAGGACCGCTTCGTCCGCTTTCTTTTCCTTCTTGAAGAACTTCATCACAAAAGGAGAAAGCAGGGACAAGAGGCACAGGGCCAGCAGGATCTTGCAGATGTTGGTGGAAAGCAGGATGCTGGTATCCCCACCGGAAAGGCTCAGGCTCCGCCGCAGTCCTTTTTCGCCCAGCGGCCCCAGGATCAGGGCCAGCACCACCGCCGCAGTGTTCATGTTGCATTTCCGCATGAGATACCCGATGATCCCGAATACGAACATGACCTTTACATCAAAAGCACTGTTGTTGATGGCAAAAGAGCCCACCACGCACAATACGAAGATGCTGGGAATCAGGATGGCATCGGACACCCGGGCAATCTTGGCGAACAGCCGGCAGCCGATCAGCCCGATGAGCAGCATGAAGAACTGGATCACTACGAACCCGCCAAAGAAAGTATACGTCATGGGAGCATACTTTGTAAAGAGTTCCGGTCCCGGCTGGAGTCCGTGGATGATCAGTCCGCCCATGAGCACCGCCGTTACGCTTTCCCCAGGGATCCCCAAGGTCAGGGTGGGGATCAGGGAACCGCCGGTCACCGCGTTGTTGGCGGCTTCAGAACCAGCGATTCCTTCAATGGAGCCTTTACCGAATTCTTCCGGATGCTTGGAGAACCGTTTGGCTTCGTTGTAGCCCAGGAAGCAGGCGATGGAGGCACCGGCCCCCGGCAGGATCCCGATGATGTTCCCGATGATCCAGCTCCGGAGCACCGTGGGGGTGATCTGTTTCATTTCCTGGAGGCTCAGCATGATCCGGTCGCTGAACTTTGCCGCTTTGGCCCGCTTCACGATGGCCTTTTCTGCCAGGATGAAGGCCTGGCTCATGGAAAAGAGCCCGATCAGGGCACAGGTGATGTTGATACCGTTATACAGGGAATCCTGGCCGAACATGAACCGTTCCACGCCCTGCATGGGATCCATACCGATGGTGGAGAGCACCAGCCCGAAGGCCCCGGACATGAGCCCCAGGATCATGGAATCTGTATTGATCCCGGCGATGATGGTGAGGCCGAAAAGGCTCAGCCAAAAATATTCCGGGCTGCCGAATTCCATAGCCAGTTTGGCCAGGGGCGGGGCAAAGAAATACAGGGAGATGCAGCTCAGGAGACCGCCCCAGAAAGAGGCGATACAGGCAGTGGCTAACGCTTTCCCGGCTTTCCCTTTCAGGGTCATGGCATAGCCGTCGATGGCTGTAGCCGCCGAGGCCGGGGTACCGGGGGTGTGGATCAAGATAGCGGAAATGGATCCGCCGAAGATGGCTCCGCAGTAGATGCCCCCCAGCATGATGAGGCCCGCAGAAGGCTCCATGCCAAAAGTGAGAGGCAGCAGCAGGGCCACCCCCATGGCCGCGGAAAGACCGGGCATACAGCCGATGATGATCCCCATGGTCACGCTGGCGATCATGATGACGATGTTCATGGGAGAAAGCGCGTTGACGAATCCCATGGCCATCAATGCATATTGATTTTCCATTTATCCATCCCTCGCTTCCTACAGCAGTTCTTCAACCAGCAGGCCATCCGGCAGAGGTACGGCCAAAAACTCGCTGAAGACCACATAGATCAGGACCATCAGGACCAGGACGGTGATGGCCATGTATTTCTTTTCGATATGGAAGAAGTGCATCATGAATAATAGATAGATGATGGCAGAAGGATAGAATCCGATAAAGATCATCAAGATGAAGAAAAGAATCGATGCACCCAAGAATGTGAAGAACTGTTTCGGCAGGAAATTGGTCCAGACTTCCGGCAGATCGTTGATGACGGTAAAGTGCCCATGGCAGCTGCAGGCCATTTTTACCAGCTGCATCAGGGTCAGGACGGCCAAGAGGCCGATGACGAATTTGGGATAGCTCTGTGCTGCAGGCGGCAGCTGCAGTGTCTCATAAAAAAAGAAGGCACAGAATCCCAGCATGAAGATGACGACACTGAGTTCCGATTTTTTCATAATGGTTTCCCCTCAGACAGGGGGGCTGCCCAGAAGCAGCCCCTTTCCAGATTGCATGTTCAGATGGTTGGACGGTCAGGCATCTTTGTACAGTTTGCTGACCACGTCTTTGCAGAAGGTCATCTGGTCCTGGATCAGTTTGCCCAGTTCCTTGCTGTCCATATAGTGGAGTTCCAGTCCGGCATTCTTGTGGTCCCGGATGGTCTGTTCGTCGGTCATGGTCAGCTTGAAAGCCTGTTCATAGAATTTGATGATATTTTCCGGAGTGCCTTTGGGAGCCACCAGGGCACGGGCGGAGCCATACCATTTGTTGTAGTAGCCCAGTTCACCCAGGGTCGGGACATCTTTGTAGTCGTCCAGGCGTTTTTCAGAGAACACGCCCAACAGTTTCAGAGCCGCATTGTTGCCCCGGATCAGGGGTTCCACATCGCCCAATTTGGCGCAGGAGAAATCCACTTCGCCCTGGCGCAGGGCCAGCAGTTGGTCAGCCGTACCGCCGTAAGGCACCGCGTTGTATTTGAACTTGGCCGTGGTGGACAGCAGTTGGGCTGCCGTATGGTTGGAAGCCTGCACCCCGTTGGTGGAAGCCTTCAGTTCGCCGGGATGGGCCTTGGCGTATTCCACCAAGTCTTTCAGGCTGTTGAATTGGCTGTCTTTCCGGACCACCACCACACCGGTCTCTTTCAGATGGTTGCAGATGGGGACGATGCTCTTGTCGTCAAAAGAGGCGTTCTTGGCCAGAGCCAGGGTGGTGTAGGTGGGCAGGTTGATGAAGCCGATGGTGTAGCCGTCCGGTTTGGCTTTGGACAGTTCCGTCCAGCCGATCTTCCCGTCCGCACCGGGTTTGTTTTCGATGATCAGGGTCTTGCCCACGAATTTTTCTGCATCCTTGCACAGGACCCGGGCCCCTGTATCCGTACCGGAACCCGCCTTATAGGCCACGATCACTTTGATGTCCTTGGTGGGCTTCCAGTCGCCGGCCGCCTTCTGCTGTGTCTTCTTGCCACCGCCGCAGGCACCTACAGCCAGGGCCAGGGCACAGATGGCGGAAGCGGCCAACCATTTTTTGAGTTTCATACAAATCTTCCTCCTTTGTAAAGAATCTGTCAAAATGTAAAAACTCTGTAAAACCATTGTAGCATATTTCTGAAATTCCGCCTACTGAATTTTTGGAAAAAACAGGCGATTCATTTTGACGCACATCATTTCCATTATAAAATTTCAAATAAATAATTATTGTTAAAAATGTTAAATCTATGATATAATCTGTATCAAGAAAGACTACATTTCAAGACAGCATTCGAGGAGGTCGATTGTTATGGCAAGACTGCGTTTGATGCGTGCACCGTTGAAATATGTACAGGGCAGCGGAGCTCTGAAGGAATTCTATGATTATTTCAAGGATCTGTGGAAGAACTGGCTGTTCATCTGCAGCCGGAGCGGCCATCGGACCTGCCACGACAAACTGGAAGAGAGCTTTGGGAACAGTGAGACCCATCGCCATTATGAAGTGTTCGGAGGAATCTCCAGCGTAGGGGAAATCGAAAAATTCCGGAAGATGGTCCGGGCTGAGAATATCGACGTGGTGGTCGGTGTAGGCGGCGGTTCCGCCATCGATACGGCCAAAGCCACGGCTCATTATGAAGGGAAACGGGTGGTGATCATCCCTACCGTGGTGGCCACCGATGCTCCCTGTACCGGACTTTCCGTCATTTACAATGATGACGGTTCCTTTAACACCTACCTGTTCTATCCCAACAATCCGGACGGGGTGCTGGTGGACAGCTATGTAATCGCCCATGCTCCGGTGAAATTCCTGGTGGCCGGCATGGGGGATGCCTTGGGGACCTATTTTGAAGCCCGGGCCTGCTATCGTACCGATGCACCCAGCCTGGAAAACGGAGGGATCACCAGGTCTGCCATGGCCCTGTGTGAACTGTGCTACGAAAATCTGCGGAATTACGGGGCCCAGGCCAAGAAATCCGTGGAAAAACAGGTGGTGACTCCGGCCCTGGATGCCATCATCGAAACCAATGTGTACCTGTCCGGGGTGGGGGCGGACAACGGCGGCCTGGCCTGCGCCCATTCCTTCTACAATGGTATCACTTCCCTGGGCGGCCATAGTGCGCCCCATGGGAACTGCGTGGCCTTCGGCACCTTGGTCCAGCTGGTGCTGGAAGGGGTAGAAGAGGATGAATTCCGGGATGTCCAAGGCTTCTGCAAAGAAGTGGGGCTGCCCACCACCCTGGCCGAATTGGGAATCACCACCGACGAACAGATCCGCCAGATCGCCAAAGCAGCCTGCGTCCCCGGCGAAAGCATCCATAACATGGTGGCCGATGTAACCGAAGATCAGCTCTATGCCGCCATCATTCAGGCGGATGCGCTGGGGAAATAAGAGCCTGCGTTTCCCTTCAACGCCAAACCGCTAGAGCGTTTGGCCTCCATCAGCTGTTGTCAGCTGACCGTTGACAGCTGACAAAAGGGGTTGCTGCTCGTGTGAAAACCACACACGAACAGCAACCCCTTTTATGGTATAATAAAAAAAATACCCGTCCGCTGTCGGACAGATAGGCGGTCCTTTTATGATTGATTCTACACCCAAAAACTCCAAAGAAGCCCAAAAATACCAGAAAATGCTGGAAGCTCCGGTGAAACCGCTGATTGCTTCCCTGGCTCTGCCCTCCATCATCAGCATGCTGTGCACCAGCTTCTATAATATGGCAGATACTTACTTTGTCAGCAAGATCGATACCACTTCTACCGCAGCCGTAGGGGTTACCTTTGCCACCATGGCCATCATCCATGCCATCGCCTTTTTCTTCGGCATCGGTTCCGGCAACAGCATTTCCCGTCTTTTGGGGGCGAAGAAACGGATGGAAGCGGCGACCATGGCTTCCACCAGCTTTTTCTACACATTTTTATGCGGGCTTTGCATTGCCATTGTCGGCAACGCCTTTGCGGCTCAATTGGCCACCCTGATCGGATCCACCCCCACCATCCTGCCCTATGCCATCCAATATATGAGCGTGATCCTCATCGGAGCTCCGGTGATGATGTGCAGCCTGGTGATGAACAACCATCTCCGGTTCCAGGGCAGTGCGGCCTTCGGGATGGTGGGCATCACCGTGGGAGGCTTCCTGAATGTGTTCCTGGATCCTCTCTTCATCTTCAAATTCCACATGGGCGTGGCAGGGGCGGCCTATGCTACCATTTTGAGCCAGTTCGTCAGCTTCTGCATCCTGTTTGCCATGACCTGGCGAGGCGGGAACATCCCTATCCGGCTGGGGAACATCCATCCTTCCTGGCCCATTGCGAAAGAAATCGTGGCTGGGGGAGCGCCTTCCCTGGTGCGCCAGGGGACCTAAAGCCTTTCCACCATTTTCCTCAACGTAGCAGCCGGTGCCTTCGGGGATGCCGCCATCGCTGCCATGTCCATCGTGACCCGGCTCAGCTTCTTTGCTGCCTCCGTGGTCATCGGCTTTGGCCAGGGATTCCAGCCAGTGTGCGGATTCAGTTATGGGGCCAAAAAGTATGGACGGCTCCGGGAAGGGTTCTGGTTCGCGGTGAAAGCGGGGACCCTGTTTTCTCTGGCAGCGGCTGCTGTGGCCATTGTTTGGGCCACTCCCATCCTGGAGGAATTCCGGGACGATCCCTTGGTGATTTCCGTAGGGTCCGCTGCCTTACGGGCCCAGGCCGTGACCTTTTTCCTGGTGCCCCTGACCATCCTGTCCAACATGTGCCTCCAGACCACCCGGCATACAGTGGGCGCCATGCTGGTGGCAGCCGGCCGTAGCGGCCTTTTCCTGATCCCCACCCTGATGGTGCTGCCCCGGACCTTCGGCCTCACGGGCCTGGTATGGAGCCAGAGTGTATCCGATATCTGCGGCTTCCTCCTGGCAGCGGTGCTGATCCGGGGATTCTTCCAGCAGATCCCGAAAATGGATGGAGCAAAATGAAGAAGAAAATATGCGAAAATCAAAGCTGTGATATGAATGTCACTCTTCGTGTACATATTCACAGCTTTTTTTGCATACATAAAGAAAAATGTTTTAGGAGAAATTGGAAATAAAAGATTTTAAAACATAATTCAGTCATAAATATGATATAATTAATACATAATTGAGGAGGTGATTTCAATGAGGATCATTCCTATGCGGGATTTGAGAGATACCGTAAAAATTGAAGAACTTTGTGTGAGAGAACAAGGCCCAGTCTATGTGACAAAAAACGGTTATGGCCGGCTGGTGGTCATGGATATCGACTATTATGAAAAGACACAGCAGCAATTGGAAGAAGCACGGCTCCTACTCAAGGGGCTGCAGGATGTAAAAGATGGAAAGGTTGTGGATGGAAGTGACACTCTGGACCGGCTCAAAGAGAAGTACCATCTGTAATTATCATTTTCAATTCACTGAAACAGCTGCAGCTGATTTAGATGAAATCCTTTCTTATATGGCAAATGAATTGAATAATCCACAGGCTGCGGCTGTCTTTTTTTCAAATTTAGAGGATAAGATACAAGAAACCTGCCATTATCCTTACAGCGGTCCGGAACTTCGGAATGATTTCATAGTGACAGAAACAGTACGGATGAAAGTGGTTGATTCGTATCTTTTCTATTACGTAATTCGAGAATGCTTAGAAACCGTCATTATTTTGCGAATTGTTTATGGACCGAGAAATCAAAAAGAAATCCAACAAAACCTGAGTCTGTAAGTATTTCCGGAGAGGGAGGCTATGGCTAGGATTGCTCTTCTTTTGTTGTCCTTCCAACGTACTTTCCTTTGTTTCCATGCTACAATACAGGCAACAACAAGGAAAGCAGGTGGTGGTATGGAACTAGAAGCGGGGAAGGCCTTCCGTCTCGAAGAAACGAATCCAGCGGTGGCCGGGTGTACGGTTTCCCAGCAAATCGCCGGGGGCAGGAATTCCCTCTGGATCTTTTCTTTGGGAAAGGGGACGGACATCAGCGGTGAGCTGTATCCCTATCACAAACTGCTCCTGGTCCAGGACGGGCAGCTGAAAGTCCGGGCGGACCGGGCAGAAACAGTGCTGGAGCCGGGACAGTGCTTCCTGGCTCCCACGGACGTGCCGGTGGGGATGGAAGCTCCCACAGATACCGTGTATACGGAACTGGAAATCCAAAAGGAGGATATCATGAACAACGCAGTAGAAGCAGGAAAAGCTTTTCGTCTGGCCGATCTGGTGCCCTATCAGGAGGGACGGATCGTCAACATGGATGTGGTCCATAACGACAAAATGAAATTCGTGGTCATGGCCTTTGCTGCCGGTACCGGGCTCAGCGAACATGCAGCCCCTGGGGATGCCCTGATCTTTGCTCTGGAAGGAGAAGGGATCATCGGCTATGAAGGCCAAGCCCATACCCTGAAGGCTGGAGAACAGTTCCGGTTCGCCAAGAACGGCCTCCATTGGGTGAAAGCAGAGAAACCCTTCAAGATGGGTCTCCTGCTGACCCTGGAATAAGGAAAAAGCCATGGCAGGACGCAGACCGAAGATCCGGATCACCGTAACAGACCGGAGAGGGAAGATAGGCTGCCACCGGGGCCACCATGTAGGGGAAGTCTTCGATTTCGACGAAGACCGGGGCAAGATCTGTCCCATGGCCATGCACTGCGCCTTTCCCTACATCGACATTCTCCGGTACGGAGGACAGATCCCAGGCCAGCCCAAAGGAACCGCTGAATTCTGTTGCAGCGATGCGGATACCATCATGGTGTTTAAGGCAGAAGTGGTGGAAGAGGAATAGAAAGACGTCAGATGCGGCCCTTGCGGGCCTTGAGATGTCAGACGTCAGCTTGTTGACGATAAGCAGGATGGACCTGTATCTAAGGCTCTGGAGGCCAGGGAAGGGCGCGCCTGCGGCTCGCCCTACGCCGTCACGGTCGGAGGTTCGGCAGAGATGCGGTGAACCGGTTTTCATCGTCACTGCGCCAACTCCGTCCAATCAACAGCACGAGAACCCCTGA
This sequence comes from uncultured bacterium, assembly GCA_905215645.1. Lineage (GTDB taxonomy): Bacteria > Bacillota > Negativicutes > Acidaminococcales > Acidaminococcaceae > Acidaminococcus. The sequence goes on along the minus strand of CAJMQS010000009.1, from coordinate 37,330 downwards.
CCTCAACGCCGTAGGGGCTCCCCGCAGGGGAGTCCGTCCCGGCCGCCCAGGGGGTAGATAAAAAAGACGGCAGGGCTGGTCTAATTCTAAAAAAATTAAATTTTTAGTGTGTCTTTCCAAGAAACAATATGATACAATAATAAGCAATACAACACATGTTATGATTAAAAATGTAATGTATTTGGATGCCAGATGACAGCCAGCTTGGCAACCAGGTGACAGTCCACTGGTATGTCAGGTGGTATGTCACATTGACAACCAAAAACCAACACCTTGGCAACCAGTTGGCACCCAAAAACCAATAGCTATCTGATAATTTAACAGAAAATGTTCACTGACGATTTTCGGACGCATTTCTGAACCCCGCAGCCCTGCGGGGTTTATCTGGTTTGGCAACCACTTGGTTGTCAAGTGACAGCCAGGTGGTTGCCACAGGTTAGGTTAGGATAGGGTAGGATAGGATAGAAGAAAAACTGATGAAAAAGAAAAATCCTGTCATACCACTGCTTCATCCGGTCTTTGTTTTGGGGACACCCCCGGTAAGAGAAAAACTGAAAAGTGTGATATAATGGCGTCATGATGCTTTGGCAGAGGAGCGTAGGGACCTATGAGCAATTTTTCTTTTTTACGGGAGCATTTTCCCCTGTTGGCCGAACTAGGAGAAAAAGCAGAACAGTATCTGTATACGGATCCCAATTCTAGCATGTTCAAACTCCGCTTCCTGGGAGAAAAAATCGTGGAGCTCATGTTCCAGTACGACAAGGAAGAAGACCCCACCGACCATACCCAGGTGGCCCGGATCCGCTGGCTTGCGGCGGAAGACTACCTGCCGGAACAGGAAGCCGCCAGTCTTACCATCCTCCGGAAACTAGGGAACAAGGCCGTCCACGACAACTATGCGTCCGAGGCCGATGCCGTCCTCTGCCTGAAAGTGGCCCACAGCCTCTGCGGATGGTTCATGACCACCTACGGGGATTACCGCTACCAGGAACAGCCTTTTGTGATGCCCGGCAAAACTGCGCCCAGTCTCCAAGCTGCCAATCCCCAGCCTGCCCATTCTCCGGCTCCTCAAACATTGACTCCTCAGGAGCAGAAACTCTCCCGGGCCGAAAGCCAGAAAGCCAAACAGGCTCCCAAAGTGCCCAAGAAGCAGCGGGTGGAACAGAACAGCAAAGCCTCCAGTTACCGGAACATCAGCGAAGCGGAAACCCGGTATCTCATCGACCAGCAACTGCGCCAGGTAGGCTGGGAAGTGGATTCCCGGGAAATGACCTACGCCAAAGGCACCCGTCCAGCCCGGAACTGCAATCGGGCCATTGCCGAATGGCCCACGGATGCTTTTGACAAAACGGAACAGGATCCCCGAAAAAAGGACCGGGCCGATTACGCCCTGTTCCTGGGCAAACAGCTGGTGGGGATCATCGAAGCCAAACGGCGGTTCAAAAATGTCAGCTCCGTGTTAGACGACCAGTGCCGGGAATATGCCACCCACATCCGGGAAAAGGACCGAGAATACCTGACGGGTCAATGGGGGGACTACCAGGTCCCTCTGCTCTTTGCTGCCAACGGGAGGCCCTTTATCCGCCAGTGCCGGATGGAAAGCGGCATCTGGTTCCGGGATGTGCGGAAGCCGGACAACGCCCCCAAGGCCCTGTTGGGCTGGATGAGCCCCGACGGCGTCAAGGCCCTGCTGGAACGGGACATCCCTACGGAAAACCGGGCCCTGGAAGCCCTGGGGGACAACATCCTGAAAGACCCAGACGGCCTCCACCTGTATCCCTACCAGATCGAAGCAGTGAAAAAGACCGAAGAAGCCGTCCGCCAGGGCCGGAAAAAGATCCTCCTGGCCATGGCCACCGGTACAGGCAAGACCCGGGTGATCCTGGCCCTGATCTACCGATTCCTGAAAAGCGGCCGGTTCCGCCGGATCCTCTACCTGGTGGACCGGAACACCCTGGGCGAACAGGCCTATGGGAAATTCACCGAAGTAAAACTGGAGGAACTGAAGACACTGGACCAGATTTATTCCGTGAACCAGCTGGGGGATACGGAACTGGCCCCTGAGACCCGGGTCCAGATTGCCACCGTCCAGAGCATGATCCGCCGGCTGTTCACTCCGGGGGATGATCCGGTACCGTCTGTCTCCGCCTTCGACCTGGTGATCGTGGATGAAGCCCACCGGGGCTATCTCCTGGACCGGGAAATGAGTGAGGGCGAGCTGCTCTACCGGGATGAAGGAGCCTACCAGAGCCAGTACCGCCGGGTATTGGACTATTTCGACGGGGTAAAGATCGGCCTTACCGCCACCCCGGCCCTCCAGACCACGGAAATCTTCGGCCGCCCCATTTACCAGTATTCCTACCGGGAAGCGGTGATCGACGGGTATCTCATCGACCATGATGCCCCGGTGCAGATCCAGACGGAACTGTCCCGGAAGGGTATCCATCTGAAAAAAGGGGAGCAGGTGAAGGTGTTCCAGCCTGACGAACCGGAAAAGGTGGATACGGCCACCCTGGAAGACGATGTGGATTTTGACGTGGACGATTTCAACCGGTCCGTCATCACCGAAGGGTTCAACCGGGCAGTACTGACGGAAATTGCTAAATATATCGACCCGGCCAGCCCCCGGATGAGCGGCAAGACCTTGATCTTTGCCGCCACCGACCGGCATGCGGATCTGGTGGTCCAGCTGCTGAAGGAAATCTTCACCCAGAGGGGCGTCCCCAGCGATGCCATCGTCAAGATCACCGGGGCGTCCTTTGGGGGCGACCGGAAAAAGATCAGTGACGCCATCAAACGGTTCAAGAACGAAGACTATCCATCCGTGGTGGTCACCGTGGACCTGTTGACCACCGGTGTGGACGTGCCGTCCATTACCAGCCTGGTGTTCCTGCGCAGGGTCAAGTCCCGGATCCTGTTCGAACAGATGCTGGGACGGGCCACCCGCCGCTGTGACGAAATCGGCAAGAGCAAATTTGACATCTACGACGCCGTGGGAGAATTTGCACAGATGGCCAAAGTGACAGACATGAAACCGGTGGCCACCAGCGTTGCCACCACATTCAAAGACCTGTTCACCGGGTTGAAGACAGTGGAAGACGAAAGTGAAATCCGGGACCATGTGGACCAGATTTTGGTGAAGCTCCAGCGGAAACTGCCCCGGCTCCAGCCGGAAGCCAGGAACAATCTGCTCCAGGGGCTGGACGCCCGAGATGGGAAAGAATACGTCCATCAGCTCCGGCAGCTGCCTCTGGAAAAGGTGAAGGAAGAACTGCTGGCCAAAGAACGGGCCTTTACCGTGCTGGACCGGCACGATTATGACATCATCGACCCCAAGCCTCTGTACATTGCCGAAGACCAGGACCAGGTGGTGGGGATATCCCGGGGCTATGGGCCGGACAATAAAACCCAGCGGCCGGAGGACTATCTGGAAGCCTTCGCCGCCTTTGTACGGAACAATGAGAACCAGATTGCCGCCCTGAAGGTGCTGTGCACCAAACCCCGGGACCTGAAGCGCAGCGATTTGAAACAGCTCCAGGCGGAACTGGCCCGGGAAGGATTTACGGAACCGAAGCTGAATACTGCCCTGCGGGAAGTGAAAAATCAGGATATGGCGGCGGACATCATCAGCCTGGTGCGCCAGGCGGCTCTGGGGTCGCCCCTTGTAAGCCATGCTGAACGGGTCCACCGGGCCATGGTGCGGCTGCGGCAGCAGCACAACTTCACCCAGGGCGAAGAGAACTGGCTGAAACGGTTCGAAAAGATCCTCCAGAAGGAGGAAATCTTCAACCGGGAAACTTTCGAAGAAGACGACCGGCTGAAACATGCCGGAGGATTCCAGACCGCCAACAAGGCTTTCGGGAACCAGCTGGACGGGATCCTGGACGAACTGAACGATTATCTGTATGACGATACGAATGGAGGACATCTGGCGTGAATACCCAGGAAATCGTACAAAAGCTGTGGAACCTGTGCAACGTGCTTCGGGACGACGGCATCACCTATCACGAATACGTAACGGAACTGACCTACATCCTGTTTCTGAAAATGGCCAAGGAGACCGGGGCGGAAGCCCATATCCCGGAAGCCTACAGGTGGGATGTCCTGGCGGCCAAAAGCGGCCTGGAACTGAAAAATTATTACCAGCAGCTGCTCAGCGACCTGGGCCGGAACAGCCAGGGACGGATCCGGGAAATCTACGAAGGGGCCCAGACCAAGATCGACGAGCCCAAGAACCTAGAAAAGATCATCCGGACCATTGATGAACTGGACTGGTTCTCTGCCAAAGAAGAAGGGCTGGGGAACCTGTACGAAGGTCTCTTGGAAAAGAACGCCAGTGAGAAGAAATCCGGGGCCGGCCAGTATTTCACTCCCCGGGTGCTCATCGATGTGATGGTGCGAATGATGGAGCCCCAGCCGGGAGAACGGTGCAACGACCCGGCCTGCGGCACCTTTGGGTTCATGATTGCGGCCCATGAATATGTGCGGCAGCATACGGACGATTTCTTCGACCTGGACCAGGATACAGCCAATTTCGAGGCAGGGGATGCCTTTACCGGCTGTGAGCTGGTCCATGATACCCATCGGCTGGCCCTGATGAATGCCATGCTCCATGATATGAATGGGAAAATCGTACTGGGGGATACCCTGTCCAGCCTGGGCGAAAGCTTCAAAGACTACGACCTGGTCCTGACCAACCCGCCTTTTGGCACCAAGAAAGGCGGGGAGCGGGCCACCCGGGATGACCTGACCTTCCCCACCAGCAACAAACAGCTGAACTTCCTCCAGCACATCTACCGCTCGTTGAAACGGGGCGGCCGGGCCGCCGTGGTCCTGCCGGACAATGTGCTCTTTGCTGACGGGGACGGAGAAAAGATCCGGGTGGACCTGATGGACAAGTGCAATCTCCACACCATCCTGCGGCTTCCCACGGGCATCTTCTACGCCCAGGGAGTCAAGACCAATGTGCTGTTCTTCATCCGGGGCCAGAGCGACCGGGACAACACCCGGGAGGTTTGGTACTACGACCTGCGGACCAACATGCCCTCCTTCGGCAAGACCCATCCCCTGGCCAAAGAAGATTTTGCCGGCTTTGAAGCCGCTTACCAGGCTCCGGACCGGGCAGCCGTCCAGGATGAACGGTGGCAGAACTTCACCCGGGAAGAAATCGCCCAGAAGGGGAACACCCTGGATCTGGGGCTGATCCGGGATGACAGCGTGCTGGATTACCAGGACCTGCCCGACCCGGAAGAAAGCGCCCGGGAAGCGGCGGACCAGCTGGAAGAAGCCGTGGCCCTGCTGCGCCAGGTGGCCGACGAACTGGCCCAGTGCCGGAAGGGAGAGGATGCCTGATGGCCGGGAAGAAAACTGCCCAGAGCCCGGAAGAAAAACTGGCCCGGGCCCTGGTCCCCCAGGAAGAATGGCCCTATGAACTGCCCAGGGGGTGGGTGTGGACGAGAGTGGGGAATCTTACCCAGGTAGTTGGCGGTGGGACACCAAAAACTTCTGTTAAAGAATATTATGAAAATGGAGATATTCCATGGATTTGTCCGGCTGATTTATCGGGGTATAAAGGAAAGTATATACGGCGTGGAGCAAAAAATATAACACAACTGGGATTGGAAAAATCTTCCGCCATACTTATGCCGGCCAAAACCGTCCTTTTATCTTCAAGAGCCCCTATTGGATATGTTGCAATTGCAGCTAATAAAATAGCAACAAATCAAGGATTTAAGAGCTTTCTCCCAACACTCTTCTTTTTGCCAGATTACCTCTACTGGTATTTAAAAGGTAGTACAGAACTCTTAAAAGAATATGCTAGTGGGACTACATTCTTGGAATTATCTAAATCAAAGGCAGAAAAAATCCTTTTCCCTCTCCCTCCTCTCCTAGAACAGCAGCGGATCGTGGATAAGATCCAGAGCCTGTTTGCCTGGCTGGATGAGGCACGGGACAAGCTCCAGCAGGTGCTGGAAGGAACCGAAGCCCGCCGGGCTGCCATCCTCCATGAAGCGTTCAGCGGGGGGTGGGGGAAAAAGGACAGTGCAGAGTGCAGAGGGAAGAGTGAAGAGGGAGAAGAAATCCCATTAAGACAGTGCGGATCATGGCATGGAGGTGGAACCCCAAGCAAATCCCATCCAGAGTATTGGGAAAATGGTAATATTATGTGGATTACATCGAAAGATATGAAATTTGATGTAATCAATGAAAGCCAAATTTCCGTAAATAAAATGGGAATTGACAACTCCAGTGCTGTTTACAGTGATAAGCCGGCAGTTCTGTTTGTTATGCGCAGTGGAATTTTACGGCATACGCTTCCAATTTCAATGGTTCAAAAGCCGTATACTGTCAATCAGGATTTGAAGGCATTGACACCAAAAAAAGGAATTCTTCCGGAATATATCATGTGGGCTTGCAAAGCAAGAGAAAAAAGTATTTTAAATCATTGTATGAAAAGTGGTACGACTGTTGAAAGTATCAATTTCCAATCGTTGATGGATTTTAAAATTCCTATTTTTCCAGAAAATATTCAAATCTGGATTATAGAGAAAATTAATAAAGAACTTTCGGCTGAACAGAAAAGTAAAAAAATAGTCCAATCCGCCCTTGCCCAGATCGACCTGTTGAAGAAAGCCATTTTGGCACGGGCTTTCCGGGGGGAACTGGGGACCGGGGATCCCCATGACCCCAGCGCCCTGGAACTGCTGAAAGAGTGCCTGTAAGGAACTAGGAAAAAGAAGTCAGACCCGGCCCCAAAGGAGCCTTGAGACGTCAGACGTTAGCTTTGTACGGCTTAGCAGCAGGACCGATTTGTCTTTCCACCGGTCAAGCTGACATCTGACTTTTTATATCCGTCCTTTGCAAGGGGGAAACAGCCGTAAGGCTGGTGGTGGGTTAGCAGCCTTTGGCGGCGTTTGATCATCACTCTCGCAGGCCAGGGACGGGCGGGCCTGCGGCACCGCCCCTACAGCGTCAGGGTCGGAGGTTCGGTGGGATGCGGGGGAACAGTTTTCATCGGTCACCCGCTTACGTCGAAACCTACGAAAATATCGTCCAGTCTTTGATTCGATGCACCCGGACCCCAACGGCGTAGGGGCTCCCCGCAAGGAAGCCCGTCCCGGCCGCCCGGAGGGCTCACAACCATAATCAAGACATTGAGGTGAAAGATTTGGATAACAACAGACTGGAACCGCTAAAAACAGCCTTTCACCAAAGTCTGACCTGTATGCAGGCTGCCCTTTCAATGCCTCTTGACGAAGATGGCATTGTCTGTGACGCCCTTTTCCACCGTTTCCGGCTGACTTTTGATTTATCCGAGAAACTTCTGAAAGCCATCCTGGACTATGAAGGGATAGAAGCGGCCAGTCCCCGGAGTGCCATCCGGGAAGCCTGGAAACTGCATCTGATTACGGATGCGGAAAAATGGCTGGACATGCAGCAGAAACGGAACCTGACCGCCCATACCTATAACGAATCCACGGCAAGGGAAATTTACCGGTTGGTCAAGGAAGAGTATTACAGTTTGCTGGAAGAGCTGGATCAGAGGATGGAATAGAAAGAAGTCAGACTGGCTCATCCGGGCCTATCAGATGTCAGACGTCAGCTGGTTGGCGATGAGCAGATCGGTCTTTCTGCTTAGTCAGAAAAAAGCTGATGTCTGACATCTCAAGGCTCGCAGGGCCGTTTCTGACGTCTTTTTCCCCTCCGGCTTACAATGCATCCAGGCTGGCGATGGTGCGGATACTTTGCCAAAAGTAGTGATAGACTTCTTCGGGAGTATCTTTTTGTCCCCGATGGATCCAGGTGGAAATGGCAACCGGCAGCAGGTAACTCATGATGTCAATGAGGTATTCTTGACCTGCTGCTTCCTGTTCGGAAGGAATGCCGATGAAGGAGCCCATATCTTTGAAATACCGCCGATGATTCTGGGCCAGAGCATCCAGGCGGCTGCATTTTTCCAGTGCGGCAAACAATTCAGCATGTTCCATAATGGTTTGAAAAAAGGAAAAGAGGATGGATTTCCGGGTTCCCTGGAGGGGCAGGTCTCTGACAAAATCATCAAAGAGCTTGTCCACCTGCCAAAGCAGCACATCTACCGGGGTATCGAAGAGACGGTAAAAAGTGCTGCGGCTGACCGAGGATACCCGCTGGATGGCCGCAATGGAAAGCTGGTTGGCCGATTTGTTCTTGGAAAGAGCCAGGACGCTATGGGCAATCAGTTCAGCGCTTTTCCTGGCCCGGGGATCATTTGCAATATGATACATTTTTACGCCTTTCTGTTCTATATCCCAGGAGTGGGTAGTTGGAGCCTGTTTACTGTGATACAATCGTATCACAAGTCAGCAAACAGAACAAGAAAGGCGGTCTTTTTATGACATTGTATACTGGGAAAAAAGTAGGCGTCAGCAAGGAAGAGAAAACCCTTTCCTATTATCCGCTGTTCCAGCGGAAAATGGCGGAGGTGCCGGCTGAGAAAATGGCACTGATTGAGAAACCTTCTCCGGTCCCTGCCATTCCTTTTGCGGAAAAGAACCGTTTCCTCCAGGGGACGGACAAGGCATTCTGTCAGGTGGGCTATGGCGTGGCTGCTGACGGGACAGGGTTTGTCTGCAATGCAACCTATATGCCTGGAGTGACCGGCGAGATGCTGGACTGGTGGTTCCCCTGGCACAGCGTAGGCTCTGACCTCCGTTACAAGATCTGGGACCCGGAGGACCATTATTTTGCCCGTGCCAACAATGCGGCATACGTTTGCGACCCTTCCATCCCTGTTTCCCAAAAGACTTGGGATGTGGATCATTACATTATGGAGGATATCGGGTTCGGACCGTCTTTCCTGCATTTGCAGTTCAAGCGGCCCAGGGATTTCGGATATGATGAATCCCTGCTGGGGACTGCAGCCTGTCAGTCCCTGGTTTGCGCCATTGGAGCAGGGGATTGTGCAGCGGCTATGACCCATAAATGGTTTCCGTATAAGGATGGCGTCCTGTTTTGTTCCCGGTTCTGGATCGGGTACGCCCTGCACCAGGGAGAAATCGTCAAAGCCCTGCCGGAAGGGGCTTCGGTACCGCTGGAAGTGGCCCAGGGCCTTTTTGTCCACAATATCAAGGAGTTCACCAACCTGGCTGCCATCCTGCCGGAAGTTTATAGGGAGAACAAGGAGAATTTCTAAAAAAGACATCAGCCCCGGCCCCAAAGGCCTTTCAGAAGCCAGACGTCAGCTTTTGTTCGGCGGGAATCAGTGCTGACGTCTGACTTCTTTTGCCATTCATGACGGTTTTTTTCCACTTAATGACGGTCTATTTCAAAATAGGGAGGGATTTTCTGTTTCCCGTAGAATAGGTTCACTATATACCCATTCTATAAGGAGGCAGATCAATGGAAAAAATCAAGACTTTTGACGAACTCACTATCCGGGACAACTTTCTCTTCCAACATGTCATGCGCAATGAACGGCTTTGCACCCATCTCATCGAAAAAATCTTGGGCATCAAAGTCCGTTCTCTCCGCTATCAGGATTTCGAAAAGACCATCGACCTCCGCTTGGATGGGAAAAGCGTCCGTCTGGACGTTTATGTAGAAGATGATGAAGGACGAGTCTACGATATCGAGATGCAGTGCTCCAATTCCCCCAAGAACGACCTGGCCAAACGCAGCCGTTTCTACCAGAGCCTGATCGATGGGGAACTGTTGGACAAAGGCAAGCCGTACGAAGAACTGAATCCATCTTATGTAATCTTCATCTGCACTTTCGATCCGTTCCATCGAAATCTGCCGATTTACACATTTACCCATTGCTGTCAGGAGGATAACAGGGTAAAATTAAAGGACGAGGAAACCAGGGTTTTCCTGAACAGTAAAGGCAGCGAAAATGCAGCCGATCCTGACATTGCAGCTTTCCTCCGTTACGTGGGAGGAAAAGCGGCAAAGGGGAAATTCGTGGAAAGCTTGGATCAGGAAGTCCATCTTGTGAAAAGCATGGATAAAGTGAGGCGAGAATATATGATTTTAAGTGACGAAATCAGAAGACGCCAGAGAGAAGCCGCAGAAGAAGGCAGAAAAGAAGGAATGGAACAAGGAATGCAGCAAGGTATACAACAAGGTATGCAGCAAGGTATGCAGCAAGAACGGGAAGCCAACGTCCTTGGCATGCTGAAAGAGAAAATCCCGATGGAAACCATTTCCCGGATCACCCATTATTCTTTGGAACAAATCCAAAAACTGGGAAAACTGCATGGATTGCTTTAATATGAAGAAGACCGCCGAAAATTCGGCGGCCTTTTTGACCGTTGACAGCTGACCGTTGACTGGAGCTGCCCGGAGGCAGCTCCCCAGTGGACAATCCCCCTGTAATTGATTATAATTACATTTGCGGTTAGTTTTGCGTAAATGGAACTTTGGCTGCGTCAGATGCGGCCTTTTTCTTTACGCTTGAATTTACTTACGGGGGGATACTGTACCTATGCTTTTAAAGGATTTGCAGACGGGAGAGTCTGCAGTCGTTACGAAAATCGACCTGCCGTTCCAGATCGAGCGGCGGCTCCAAGCTCTGGGGATGACCCTGGGGACCCGGATCCATTGCATCACCAGGAAGGGGAAGGGCATCATGGTGATCCTGCTCCGGGGCACTCGGTTCGCCCTGGGCTATAACATGACCCGGAACATCACGGTGGATAAGGTGGAGGTGGACCATGACTGAACAGCAGCCTGAAAAGCATCTCCACGATGCCCAGAATCTCACCATCGGCTTCATCGGCAACCCCAACTGCGGAAAGACCACTCTGTTCAATGCTTTTACCGGGGCCAACCTGAAGGTGGCCAACTGGCCCGGGGTCACGGTGGAAAAGGTGGAAGGGGCCATCCGGCGCCACAATATGAACATCCACCTGGTGGACCTGCCCGGCACCTACAGCCTTACTTCCTATACCATGGAAGAAATCGTATCCCGGGACTTCATCCTCAGCGATGAAGTGGATGTGATCATCAACGTAGTGGATGCTTCCGCCCTGGAACGGAGCCTGTATCTGACACTCCAGCTGCTGGAACTGGGGAAACCTGTGGTCATGGCCCTCAATATGATGGATATCGTGGAAAAACGGGGGATGGAAATCGACCTACACCGGCTGCCGGAAATGCTGGGGATCCCGGTGATCCCTGTTTCCGCCCGGAAGCGCCGGGGCCTGGATGTTTTGCTCCATGCGGCCATCCATCATCGGGATGCCAAACACACAGACCCGCTGATCCACGACCACAAAGCCATCGGGGCTCATCGGCTGGACCACAAAATGTACGCCATGGTCTATTCCGACCCCATTGAGGACCGGATCGATCAGTTGATCGCGGAACTGGAAGTGAAATACCCGGATATCATCAATCCCCGGTGGCACGCCATCAAGCTGCTGGAACAGGACCAAGAAGTGATGAAAAAGCACCCGGTGGACCGGCCGGATATCCTGGACAAGAATTACGAGACCCAGATCATCCGGGAAAAATACGATTTTATCGAAGAAATCATTCACGAAGTGCTGCTCCACAAGGAGGAAAGCGACAAGATCACCGACCGGCTGGACAAGGTGCTTACGGACCGGGTCTGGGGCATCCCGGTGTTCCTGATGATCATGGCGGTGGTGTTCTTCCTGACCTTTACGGTAGGGGATGTGCTGAAGGGCTATATGGAAGATTTCATCGGCTGGTTCGGGGACGGCTTGGAAGGGCTGCTCACTGCCTGGGCTGTCAGTGACGGGCTGAAATCCCTGATCATCGACGGGGTCCTGGGGGGCGTTGGGACCATCATCACTTTCCTGCCCAACATCCTGATCCTGTTCCTGACCTTGGGCTTCCTGGAAGATTCCGGGTACATGGCTCGGGTGGCCTATGTCATGGAAGACATTATGAGCTGCCTGGGTCTTTCCGGCAAGGCATTCATCCCCCTGCTCCTGGGCTTTGGCTGCACGGTGCCGGCTGTCATGGCGTCTCGGGCCCTGGAACACAAGCGGGACCGGTTCAAGGTCATGCTGATCACCCCGTTCATGAGCTGCAACGCCCGGCTGACCATCTACATCCTTTTTTCGGAAATGTTCTTCGGCAGCCACGCCATGGTGGTGGCGTATTCCATGTACTTGATCGGTCTGGTGGTGGCCATTCTGGTGGCCCTGCTGCTCCATGGCATTGAAAAAGCCCAGAACCGTCAGACGGAAGATTACCTCTTGATCGAGCTGCCGGAATATAAGATGCCCGATCTCCATACCGTGGCCATCTACATGTGGGAAAAGGTGAAGAGCTACCTGGAAAAGGCCGGGACCACTATTTTCGTGGCCACCATCCTGATTTGGTTCCTGCTGAACTTCGGCCCCAGCGGCTATACCAGCGACGCGGGAGAAAGCTTCGGCGCCATATTGGGCCATGTGCTGGTGCCCGTATTCCGGCCCATTGGCCTGGGCTTCTGGCAGATTTGCCTGGCTCTTTTGGCCGGGATCTCCGCCAAGGAAGTGGTGGTGTCCAGCTGTGCTGTGCTCTTTGGCATCACCAACGCCAGTTCCGGGGCCGGCATGGCGGAATTTGCCGGGGACCTGGAAGCCATCGGCTTCACCAGCCTCAATGCCCTGTGCCTGATGGTGTTCTGTCTGCTGTATGTGCCCTGTGCCGCGGCCCTGGCTACCATCCACAAGGAAAGCGGCAGCTGGAAATGGACCTTCTTTGAAGCGTTCTTCCAGCTGGCCACCGCCTGGGTGGTCACCTTCGTGGCCTATCACCTGCTGCGCAGTCTGTAAACAAATAAACACTTTTTGAATCATAAGCAAGAGAGAGAAGAAAAATCCTCCTTTCTCTTGCTTATTTTTTTGGTTTGTAGTATAAATAGAGCAGAAAACAATTAAACATTCTTTTAATCATAAATCAGGAATACAGGAGGGACTATGATGAAGAAAAGTTACAAAGTGGATGTGGACTGCGCCAACTGTGCTGCTAAGATGGAAGCTGCGGTGAAAGCCACCCCGGGTGTCCAGGATGCGGTGCTGAACTTCATGCTGCTGAAACTGAAGGTGACCTTTGAAGAGGGCGCGGATCCCCAGGAAGTCATGACCCGATGCCAGGCGGCCGTGGCCAAGCTGGACGATGATTTCAAGATTTACTGTTAAAATGCCGCTGAATCGTAGCTGGAAGGGGAGAGCACCATGGAAAAAGAAGACAAAGTGATGATCGGACGTATCGCCGTTTCTTTCATCCTGACAGTGGCCGGGGCGTTCCTGCCGGAAGCCTGGAAGGGAGAAGGAGTTTCCTTGGAATACCGGATCTTCCATCTGCTGCCCTATCTGGCCGCTTATCTGATCGTTTCCTGGGACATCTTGCTGAAGGCGGTGAAGAACATCCGGAAGGGCCAGGTGCTGGATGAGAACTTCCTGATGGCGGTGGCCAGCCTGGGGGCTTTCGGGCTGGGCATCTACCAGAACGGGGACTATGCGGAAGCGGTGGCGGTGATGCTGTTCTACCAGGTAGGGGAACTGTTCGAAGACTATGCCGTGGGCAAAAGCCGCCGGAACATCAGTGAACTCATGGATATCCGCCCGGACTACGCCAATGTGGAGCAGGATGGGAAACTGGTCCAGGTGGATCCGGACGAAGTGGCCATCGGCACCCGGATCATCGTCCAGCCCGGGGAAAAGGTCCCCATCGACGGACGGGTGGTGGACGGCCGGTCCAATCTGGATACGGCGGCCCTCACGGGAGAGAGCCTGCCCCGGGAAGTGGGGGCGGGGGATGAAGTGATCAGCGGCTGCATCAACCTGAACGGAGTCCTGACCATTGAAACCACCAAAGAGTTTGGGGAATCCACCGTTTCTAAGATCTTGGAACTGGTGGAAGATGCCAGCTCCCGGAAGGCCAAATCCGAAGTGTTCATCACCAAATTCGCCCGGGTCTATACGCCTGCCGTGTGCAGTGCGGCCCTGGCCCTGTTCCTATTGCCTCCCCTGGTGCGGTTGGCCATGGGGGAAGCCCCCCTGTGGCATATGTGGCTGTACCGGAGCCTGCTGTTTTTGGTGGTCAGCTGTCCCTGCGCTCTGGTGCTGTCCATCCCCCTCAGCTTCTTTGCGGGGATCGGCGGGGCCAGCCGGCAGGGAATCTTGATCAAAGGCTCCAACTACATGGAGACCTTGGCCCATACCGCCTATGTGGTGATGGATAAGACGGGGACCTTGACCCAGGGCGTGTTTGAAGTCTCCGCAGTCCATCACAATAAATTGGAAGAAAAGAAAGTGCTGGAAATGGCTGCCCTAGCGGAATGTGCTTCCAGCCATCCCATCAGCAAGAGCCTCCAGCGGGCCTACGGCAAGCCCATTGACCGGAACCGGGTGACGGATATCCAGGAATACGGAGGCAAAGGGGTGGTGGCCCAGGTAGACGGCCATACTGTCGCCGCCGGGAACGCCAAGCTCATGGACATGCTCCACATCCCCTATATGAACTGCCATATGGTGGGGACCTTGGTCCACGTGGCCATCGACGGGTCATACCACGGGCACATCTTGATTGCCGACCGGATCAAGGAACATTCCCAAGAAGCCGTCCGGGCCCTGAAAGAAAACGGGGTGAAGAAAGTGATCATGCTCACCGGGGACGAGAAGCGCACGGCGGAAGCAGTGGCCAAGGAATTGGGCATCGACGAAGTCCACAGCGAACTGCTGCCCCAGGGGAAAGTGGAACAGGTGGAAGCCCTGATCCGCCGGAAGGACCCCAAGGAAAAAGTGGCCTTTGTGGGAGACGGGATCAACGACGCTCCCGTGCTGTCCCTGGCAGATATCGGGATCGCCATGGGAGCCCTGGGCAGCGATGCGGCCATCGAGGCGGCGGATGTGGTGCTCATGGACGACGACCCGCTGAAAATCAGCAAAGCCATCCGGATTGCCCGGAAATGCGTGGGCATCGTGTACCAGAACATCGTGTTCGCTATCGGCATCAAGGGCATCAGCCTGGTGCTGGGGGCCCTGGGGTTCATCAACATGTGGTTTGCCATTTTCGCCGATACCGGGGTGCTGATCCTCTGTGTGCTGAATTCCATGCGCTGTTTATTCAATAAAAAAGGATAAATATGAGAAGAGGCTAGGAATTGTTCCTTAGTCTCTTTGCATTTTTATGCAAAAATCCCAAAAAGTATCTGTCCCTCTCCCACCAACTGTGCTATAATGGTCCTACTTCTAATTTTACAAAATACCTGAGGATGAGGGGTGGTCATGATGTTTAAAGTGTTTATCGATGGCGGTGAAGGGACGACGGGGCTGCGTCTGGCTCAGCGCCTGAAGCAGCGGGAGGATATCGAACTGCTGTCCATCAGCAGCGATCTGCGGAAGAACCTGGACGCCCGGCTGGAAAAGATCGACCAGGCTGATGTGGCTTTTCTATGCCTGCCGGATGCGGCTTCCCGGGAAGTGGCCGAAGCTGCCAAAGACTGTGAAACCAAGATCATCGACACCTCTACGGCTTTCCGCTGCGACCCGGGCTGGGCTTACGGGTTCCCAGAACTGGGCCCCAGCTATTTCCATGCCATCCAGGAAAGTAGCCGGATCGCCAATCCGGGCTGCCATGCCACCGGCTCCATTGCCGTCCTGGCTCCTCTGGTGAAGGCCCAGCTGATCCCGGCGGACGGACTCTATACCCTGACTTCTTTGACTGGGTATTCCGGCGGGGGCAAGAAGATGATCGCTTCTTATGAAAATCTCCATGATCAGGAACTGGATGCGCCCCGGATCTATGCCTTGGGCCAGCAGCACAAACATCTGCCGGAAATCTTGAAATATGCCGGGCTGGAACAGGCGCCGATCTTCCTGCCCATCGTGGCACCCTATTATGCCGGGATGCTGGTGACGGCGGGCTTCCGGATGCCGGCGGATCTGAGCCTGGCCGCCATCCGGAAATTGTATGCGGACTTTTTCAAGGATCAGGCTTTCATCACCGTAGTCCAATCGGAGGAGATGCCCAAGATGCTGGGGTCCAACACCTTGGCTGGGAAAGATTCTCTGCGGATCTTCATCTGCGGCAACGAGGAACGGTTCACCGTATCCGCCCAGTTCGACAATCTGGGCAAAGGGGCCAGCGGCGCGGCCATCGAAAACATGAATATCGCCATGGGACTGGACCCGGAAACGGGACTGGAACTGTGAGGAGAGGGGGCTGTTGCATGCGCAACAGCTCCTTTTCCGTTAACCTGCCTGTTCTCTCTTTCTTTGTTGTGCTACAATAATCCGGTGTGCAAGTCAGCTGAGTTGACAATCCATAAAGGAGAGAAGAAGCCATGGAATATACGGAAACGAGACGGATTGAAAATGCAGAAGCAGAGGCGGGGGCTCTGGAAGTCCGCCGGCTGACCTTTACGGAGGCGGTGATGCTGGTGGTGGGAGCCACCATCGGATCCGGGGTGCTGGGACTGGCCTATGCCAGCCGGAAGGCGGGATGGCCGGTGCTGCTCACCTGGCTTTTGGCGGCCGGATTCCTTTCGGTGGCTTCCATGCTCTATGTGGCGGAAACCGCCCTGCGTACCCAACGGCCTCTGCAGCTTTCCGGGCTGGCGGAAAAATATGTAGGGAAGGTCGGCTCCTGGCTGATCTTCTTTTCTGTGGGAGCCACCAGTTTCTGCAGCCTGATTGCCTACATCACTGGGTGCGGGAAGATCATCAGCACATTCCTGGGGCTGCCCCTGGAAGAGGCCAGCCTGCTGTTTTCCATCGGGGCCTCTGCCGTGGTCTGGCTGGGGCTGAAGGTCACCGGGGCGGCGGAAAAGTTCCTGGGGCTGGGGATGATCTTCATGCTGGTCCTTTTGGTGGGGGCGTCTTTCCTCCGGGCCCGGGTCCCGCTGGATCAGATCCTCTATGCCCACTGGACCTGGGGAATCCCTGTGTTCAACATTGCTGTGTTCTGCTATGCGGTCCAGTACATTGTGCCGGAACTGGCCCGGGGTTTCCAGGACCGTCCGGAAAAACTGGTGCCAGCCATCCTGGGGGGGACGGGGATCTCTTTCCTGATCCTGGCCCTGGTACCCTTGGCGGTATTCCTGATGCTGCCGGGGAAGGAAATCACAGAGGTGGCTTCTCTTTCCTGGGGACGGGCTCTGGAGAACCCACTGTTCTATCTGCTGGTGAATTTCTTTGCCTTCTGCGCTATGCTCACTTCTTTCTGGGCCATTGCAGAAAGTTTCCTCACCAACTGCATCGAGCGGCTGGGATTCCGGTCGGAACGGGATATCCGGAGCCGGGCTCTTTGCCTGGCCTTTATCGTGCTCCCGCCCATTTTCCTGGCCAGCAGCGGGCTGGTGGGCTTTGTAAACGCCATTTTCAGCGCCGGGACTTTTGGAGGCATCATCATGTCCGTGCTGCCGGTGTTCATGGTCCGCAGCGCCCGGAAAAACGGAGACCAGGAACCCTGCTGGCAGTGCGGCTGGCTGGCCTCCCGTCCCATCCAGGCCCTGGTGCTGGCCGTGTTCCTGTCCTCCGGCATATACGCCCTCCTGAGCATGGCCGGGATGCTGCCGAAGGGGTGGTGAAAAGGGGCTGTTGCACGCGCAACAGCCCCTTCTTTTATTTAATTCCTATTCTTTTCTCCCACCAGTTCTCCCGCTTCTTCTTCCGGCTGTCCTTCCTCGTCTTTTCCTACGCAGTAGGAGGCGTAAAGGGAGCCGGATACATTGTGCCACACGGAGAAGATGGCACCGGCTATGCCGCCAGCAGCGGTGAAGTACATCAGGGCCAGGGTGGAGGCCAGTCCGGAATTCTGCATGCCCACTTCAATGGTCATGGCCCGGCACTGGGCTTTGTCCAGTCCAAAGCGTCGGGCGAAGAATCCGCCCAGCAGCATCCCGCACAGATTGTGGAGGATCACCACACAGAGGATCACCAGCCCGTTGTCCACAATGGCCCGCCCGGACATGGACACCACGCAGCCCACGGTAAGGATTACTACCAGGGCGGAGAGCATGGGCATGACCCGGATGACCCGGCTGACCTGGCGGGGGAAGAAGTAGTTCATCCCGATGCCAAGGATTAGGGGCAGCAGTACCATCTTCACAATGGAAAGCATCATGGAAACAAAGTTGATGTCTACCCAGGTGCCCGCAATGAGCCACACCAGGAAGGGGGTCACAAAGGGGGCCAGCAGGGTGTTCACCATGGTCATGGAAACCGACAGGGCCACATCCGCATGGGCAATGTAGGAAATTACATTGGAAGCGGTTCCCCCGGGGCAGCAGCCCACTAACACCACCCCGATGGCAATGGCCTCAGGGAGCTGGAACAAGTGGATCAGCCCGAAAGCCACGGCGGGCATGATGGTGAATTGGAGCAGAGTTCCGATGGCCACGTTCTTTGGCTGGCGGAATACGTTCCGGAAGTCGTCCGGGGTCAGGCTCATGCCCATGCCGAACATGATGATGCCCAGGAAGGTGGGTATCTGGGGGGCCAGAGGCTTCATGAGCCCAGGCTCCAGAATCCCTAGGAATCCGATGAGCACCACCCCGATGGACATGTACCGGGTACAGAAACGTACGATTGCATCCACCATCCGGTCAGCCCTCCAGTACCACGTTGTCGATGAGCCGGGTGGTGCCGAACTTCACCGCCACCGCCAGGAGCACACGGCCGGTAATGGGGCCGGAGACTTCCGTCAGCCCGGGCATGCCGTAGATTTCCACATAATCGATGTTGCTCATGGGTTCGGCCTTGATTTCTTCCGCTACCTGATTCACCAATTTTTGGGGATCCCGCTGGCCGGCAGCAAAGGCTTCTTTGGCATGTTTCAGGCTCCGGAAAAGGACCAGAGCGGCCTTCCGTTCTTCCGGAGACAGGTATACGTTCCGGGAACTTTTGGCCAGTCCGTCGGCTTCCCGGACGATGGGCATGATCCGAAGTTCTA
The DNA here is from genome assembly GCA_905215645.1 of uncultured bacterium. GTDB lineage: Bacteria > Bacillota > Negativicutes > Acidaminococcales > Acidaminococcaceae > Acidaminococcus. The sequence goes on along the minus strand of CAJMQS010000009.1, from coordinate 18,436 downwards.
CGTTCATGAACAGGTCTTCCACCATACGGCGGAGGACTTCCGTCTGCTGGGCGTCTTTCAGCCCAAAATAGGCCCGATCGGCCTGGGAAAGATTAAACAGCTTGGTGCATACCGTTGCCACACCCCGGAAATGGATGGGGCGTGTGCGGCCGCAAAGAACTTTGGTGATATTGCCCGTCACTTCTACCCAGGTCATATCCTTGTGGGGATACATTTCAGCCGGCGAAGGGGCAAAGATGGCCGATGCACCGGCGGCTTCCGCGACTTTTTCGTCTGCGGCCAGCTTCCGGGGATAGGCATCATAATCTTCGTTGGGGCCGAATTGGGTTGGGTTCACAAAGTCGCTGACGATGACTACGTCATTTTCTTGGGCAGCGGCTTTGATCAGGGAGGCATGGCCTTCGTGGAGGGCGCCCATGGTGGGCACCAGGCCGATGGTCTTGCCTTCTTTTTTCACAGTGCGGACAAAGTCCTTCAGATCTTTTACGGTACGGAACAGTTGCATAATGACAACACCTTTCGGTGAAAGTCCTGGAATATCCAGTACCCATAAGAGAGAGGGGCACCTTGCCGTCCCAGTCTTTCGATATGTATTTGGTTCCGGTCCCGAAAGGATCCTGGCCATGGATATGGCCCGCGCGCAGTCCTGTAACGGAAACCTTTATGATAGATGGAACCCTAAATTTATCTCCTGCCAGAAGTCCCATCATTCGGGTCTTTATTATACTCAGAATGGAAGTCTTGTCAAGACAATAAGGAAAGGGTTAACCAAAAAGGAAACGCAGCTGACCGTTGACCGCGGACAAGGGGCTTTGCCCTTTGTATACAGAATAATCCCACCCATACAGTAAACAACGTAACAATTTTCTCGTTTTCATGACAATTATTTGTGAACTATTTGTGAACCGATTTACACAAACCATATTTTAGCTATAATCGTAATTGTTCGAAATAATACGAACAGTATTAAGCAAAGCAAGCTGTAATGATTGCAAATAAAACGAAAGCAGGGATGGCTATGATGATCAAACTCGAACACGTCAACAAATACTTTGGCACCAACCATGTATTGAAGGACGTCAACCTGGAAGTGAAGGAAGGGGAAAAACTGGTGATCATCGGGCCGTCCGGTTCAGGGAAATCCACCACCGTCCGGTGCATGAATTTCCTGGAAGAACCTACGGATGGGCATGTGTATATCAATGGTACGGAGCTGACCCGGAAAAACCGGACCCAGATCATCCGGGACAACATGTCCATGGTGTTCCAGCAGTTCAATCTTTACCCCCACATGACGGTGCTCCAGAACCTGACCCTGGCACCCATGAAGCTCAAGCACAAGAGCAAGGAGGATGCAGAAAAGACCGCCTACCATTATCTGGAAGTGGTAGGGCTCCGGCACAAAGCCAATGTGTATCCCACCACCTTATCCGGCGGGCAGCAGCAGCGGATCGCCATTGCCCGGGCCCTGTGCGATGAAAGCAAGATCATCCTTTTCGATGAACCTACCTCGGCACTGGATCCGGAAACCATCCAGGAAGTGCTGGACGTGATGATCAAGCTGGCCAAAGAGGGGAACATCACCATGGTGGTGGTGACCCACGAAATGGGGTTTGCCCGGCAGGTAGCCGATAGGATCGTGTTTATGGAAAACGGACAGATCATCGACGAAGGGACTCCGGACCATTTCTTCGTGAATCCCACCAACGACCGGGTGAAGAAATTCTTGAGCAAGATTATCCGCTGATACACCGGGCGATAATCATAGAGAACAAAAGCAGCAATTTGGGGAGGTTTTATCATGAAAAAGTTGGGCAAACTGAGCAAGATCTTTGCATTGGGTGTCACCGTCCTGATGGCCGTTTCTTTATTTGCAGGCTGTGGGGACGAGAAAAAAAGCGCAGATACAGGTAAATCCTCCAATGTAGCGGAAGATATCGCCGCCATCAAGAAGCGGGGCGTCCTGCGGGTCGGCGTCAAGAACGTGACCAAGGGCTTCGGGTACCAGGATCCGGCTACCGGCAAATTCACCGGCATGGAAGTTGACCTGGGAGCCGAACTGGCCAAGAAATTGGGGGTCGATGTAGAATATACGCCGGTGACGGCAGCTACCCGTACCGCACTCCTGGATTCCGGGGATATCGATATGGTAGCCGCCACTTTCACCATCACCCCGGAACGGAAGAAATCCTGGGATTTCACCACACCGTACTATACGGACCATGTAGGGGTACTGGTGGAAAAAGCCAGCAACATCAATACCCTGGCTGATCTGAAAGGCAAGGTGGTAGGGGTATCTTCCGGTTCCACTTCTGCAAAAGCTTTGGTAGAAGCCATGATCAAAGCCAAGGTCATCGATGGGGACGGCTTCGATCCCAAGAGCTTCGATGCAGCCACCTGGAACAAAGGGGTCAGCTTCAAGCAGTATGCTGATTACCCGGCCATTTCCACGGCACTGTCTTCCGGCGAAGTTTCCGCCTTCTGCGTGGATAAATCCATCTTGGCCATTTACCACACCGACGACCGGACCTTCATCAAGGAACAGTTCGCCCCCCAGGAATACGGCCTGGCTACCAAGAAGGGTTCCGGCCTGAGCAAGTTCTGTGAAGAAGCCGTGCAGGGCTGGCTGAAAGACGGTACCATCAAGAAGCTGGAAGCCAAATATAATCTGGACAAATAAGGCATGACAGGAAGCGGCAATCCTCCATCGGCGCAGTGCTTAGACAGGATTGCCCTTCTCTTTTCACAGGAGGAATTCATTATGGGCGGTTTATTTTCAGAAAGAGCCTGGGCGGTGGTCCTGGCCCACAAAGCGAATTTTATCCAGGGCTTTTCCGTTACAGTGGAAAGCGCTTTGGGCGGCATCATGATTGCAGCGGTCCTAGGGGTCCTGTTGGGGCTCATGGGCGTCAGCTCCCGGAAGGTTCCCAAGACCCTGAACCGGATTTATGTGGAAGCCATCCAGAATACGCCGCTCATCCTGCAGCTGTGCATCCTCTATTATGCCCTTTCCTTCTCCGGCCATAAAATCGGGGTGCTGGCCGCCGGGATCATCTCCCTGGGGATCTACCATGGAGCCTATATGGCGGAAGTGATCCGGGCCGGGATCGAAGCGGTGCCCAAAGGCCAGTTCGAGGCGGCGGACGCCCAGGGCTTCGATTACACCCAAAAGATGGCCTACATCATCCTGCCCCAGACCATCAAGATCATCCTGCCGCCTACGGTGAACCAGATCGGCAACCTGATTAAGAACACGGCGGTGCTGTACATCATCGGCGGGGCGGATCTGATTTCTTCCACCTACAATTTCGTGACCGGGGCCACCACCGGCGGCTCCTATGCACCGGCCTATATCGTCTGCGGTGTCCTGTTCTTCGTGATCTGTTTCCCTCTGTCCACCCTGGCAGCCAGATGGGAAGCCAAGCTGAAGGCCCAGGATGAAATGATGAATGCTTGAGGAGGGATCGACTATGAATACGTTGGCAGGCAGTTTTGCCATACTGAAAAATCCGGATATCATGACCTTCATGCTGAAAGGGGTCTTTTTTACGGTGCTCTTGGCGGTGGTCTCCGTTTCCGCCAGCCTGGGCATCGCTTCCATCCTGGCTCTGGTGCGGAACTACTGCACCCGGCCGGCAGAACGGGTGTTCCGCTGGGCGGCCACGGCGTATATCGAACTGTTCCGGAATACGCCCCTGCTGTTCTGGATCTTCATCGGCACGGTGTTCTTCCCGGCTCCCGGCATCCGGCGGATGTTCGGCCTGAGTTCCGTGGAGACCAAGCTGCTGTTCAAGTGCACCATCGCTTTGACCATCTTTGAATCCGCCATCATCGCAGAAATCATCCGGGGCGGCCTGAACGCCATTTCCAAAGGCCAATTCGAGGCGGGGTATGCCCAGGGCTTCAACATGGTCCAGGTGATGTGGTACATCATCCTGCCCCAGGCCTTCCGGAAAATCGTGCCCACACTCATGAGCCAGGTGATCACCATCATCAAGGATACTTCCTTCATGGCCAATGTGGCCACCATCGAACTGATGGCCCGGGTCAACAAGGTGCTGAGCGGCGCGGCTCTCTACAACGGCACTGGCACCATCAATGTGTCCGATGTATTCGTGCTTTTCGGCTTTGCGGCTCTGGTATATTTCATCATCAACTACAGCCTGTCCTGTGCGGTACGCCATGTCCAGGCCAACCTGGAACGGGAAGGGGTATCGGAACCGGTGGCCGAAATGCCCGCCAATGTAGAAATGGCTAAGTGAATTTGTTGGTAAAAGGGGGCTGTTGCTCATGCAGCAGCCCTTTTTCCTTTACAACCAGTCCCAAGTACAGTACAATGAAGGTTGTTGAGTTCCAGTCGCACCTTACAAAAATCTTTTTGAGGTGATTGTGTTGAATTTGTATCTTGGGGTAATCGTCGGTTATGCGCTGCTGCTGATCCTGCTGGGACATCTGGTGGGGAAGCATGTGAAGGGAGCTTCAGATTTCTTCGTAGGGGGCCGTTCTTTCAATGCAGGGCTGCTGTTCACCACCCTGATCGCTGCCAACATCGGAGCGGGTTCTACCGTAGGGGTAACGGGACTGGCCTATAAGTTCGGAGCATCCAGCTGGTGGTGGATCGGCTGCAGCGGCCTGGGGTCCCTGATCCTAGCTTATATCGTGGGACCGGCGGTCTGGAAAGTGGCCCAGAAACACAACCTGTACACCATGGGGGATTACCTGGATCTGCGGTATTCCCATGCTTTCCGGGGGGTCACTTCTACCATGATGGCCATCGGGACCCTGGCTCTGTTTTCCGGCCAGCTGCTGGGGATCGCCTGGATCCTCAATGTGGTGGCAGGGATCGACAAGCTGTACGGCATCATCATCGCAGCGGTGGTGGTGACTTTGTATTTCTCCGCAGGGGGGATCAAAAGTGCCGCCATCGTGAACATCATCGAGCTGATCGTTATCCTGCTGGGCTTCTGCATCGCAACGCCGTTTGCGCTCCAGTACGTGGGAGGCTGGAGCGGACTCCAGGCTGCCGTATCCAGCCATTTGGGAGACGGGGCCCGGACGGCCAAATACTTTTCCTGGGACGGGATGGGCACCACGGCCATCCTGGGATATTTCCTGATGCTGACCCCGGCCTTCTGCATCTCTCCCGGCCTCATCGGGAAAGTCTATGCGGCCAAGGATGAAAAGGCCGTCCGGGTAGGGACCCTGTGGAACGGCATCGTCCAGCTCCTCTTCGCCTTCCTGCCCATGCTCATCGGCATGTGCGCTTATGCGGCCTTCCCGGATCTGGGGAATCAGGAACTGGCCCTGCCTAAGGCCATGAAGGAAATGATGCCCTTTGGCATTTCGGCCCTGGCCCTTTCCGCCATCTTTGCCGCAGAAGTCAGCACCTGTGATACGGTGCTCTACATGCTGGCCACGTCCCTTTCCAAAGACCTTTATAAGACCTTCTTCCATCCGGAAATCACCGATGCGGAACTGCTCCAGGTGAGCCGGAAACTGACGGTGCTCTGCGGCATCGCCGGGATCTTCATCGCCTACTACATGGCCAACATCATCACTGCCCTGGCCATCTTCTACTCCCTGATGACCGTTTCCCTGGCGGCCCCATTCCTGTTCGGGCTATTTACGGAAAAGGCTTCCACCAAGGGGGCCTTCTGTTCCGCCGTCCTGGGGGTGGCTGTGGTGCTGGGCCTGAAATTCTTCAACGGAGGGAAGGGCATCGGCATCCTGAATTCTACCAGCCTGGGGATCATCGTAGCGGCTGTGGTGATGCTGCTGAGCCTGTGGGTATTCCCCCGGACCAAGGAAGAAATAGCGAAGAAATAAGGAAGACTGAGGGGGAGGGGAGTGCGTCTCCCGAAAAATCCATTGCAGAACGAGGTATGACCCATTGAACAAGAAACAGAAACGGCTGGCCCTGGGCCTTGCCCTGGCCGGCCTGCTGGGGACCAGTACCGTCTGGGCGTCCCCACTGGAACAGGGAGCCAAACCGGCGGAAACTGTCCTTCTGGACGAAACCGAGGGGCCCCTTTCCCATCTCCAGAAAAAGAAAACGGAGAAAAAAGAAAAGATCCAAAAGGAACGGGAACCGGAAAAGAAAAAGAAGGCCCTTGGTTTCCGGGAACGGATCCGGAAGCACCGGAAACAGGAAGAAAAGACGGTCCGGGAGCAGCCGGAGAAAAAGATCTCCAGCGGGAGCCGAAGCCATCCGAAGAAAGTGGCCGCGGCAAATCCCCAAAGAGGACCGCACCCGGAAAGCCGGGACAAGACAGACCTCGGCCGTGATGCACGCCCGGCCTCCCAGCCGCCCCTGGTGATCCGGAAGGGTTATCTGGCGGTGAACGGGGACACCTTGGTACTGCCCCAGTGGCCGGATCCGGACAAGCTCCTGAAACTGGAGAACCAGGATCGGGTGATCACGGATCCCAGCCTGAAGATCATCATCAACCGGCTGACCACCACGGCCAAGCTGTGGGAACTGCCGGAAAACTACCGGGAAGTGACCATTGCTGGGCCGGCGGAAGCCAGCCGGGACCAGGCCGTAGTGCTGCTGCGCCGGTACAATCCCAAACTGCCCATCAAGGCCACGCCGGAAGAAATCGTGGACCTGTATTACCAGGAAGCCGGCCGGGAAGGGCTGCGCTGGGATATTGTGTTCTGCCAGGCCCTTCTGGAAACCGGTTTTTTCCGGTTCGGGGGCACGGTGGTGCCGGAACAGAACAATTTCTGCGGCTTGGGGACCACCAGTGCCACCGTCCGGGGGGCGTATTTCCCTACCCCTCGGGATGGGGTGCGGGCCCATGTCCAGCATCTCATGGCCTATACCACGGACCGGTTGCCGGCCACTCCGGTGATCGATCCCCGGTATTATCTGGTGTACAAAGGAAAGGTCCAGAACGGATTCTACACCCGCTGGTCCCAGCTCAACGGCAAATGGGCCACGGGCAGTTATTATGCGGAGAAAATCCTGAATCTCCACGAACAGATGAAGAAGATCATCGCCATTTCCGGCAATGACTGGGATGGAGGCGTTTTGAAATGATGCATGTTGTACTGGTGGAACCGGAAATCCCCGGGAATACGGGGAACATCGCCCGGCTCTGCGCGGCCACCGGGGCCAGCCTGCACCTGGTGCGGCCTTTGGGCTTTTCCGTGGATGACAGATACCTGAAACGGGCGGGCCTGGATTACTGGCATCTGGTGGACATCCACTATTATGATTCGGTGGAGGAGGTGCTGGCCGCCTATCCGGACAGTCCCCGGTTCCTTTTGACCACCCATGCCCACAAATCTTACAGCCGGGTCCATTACGGGCCCGATTCCCTGCTGATCTTCGGCAAGGAAAGCGCCGGTCTCCCGGAAAGCTTCCGGCTGGCCCATGCAGAGGAATGTGTGCGGATCCCCATGGTCAGTGAGGCCCGGTCCCTGAATCTGGCCAATTCAGTGTCCATAGTCCTTTATGAAGCGTTACGGCAGAATGATTTTGATCTCCAGGAGGGAACCATATGATCTGTATCAAAGAATTCGAGTTCGACGCAGCCCATTATCTGCCCAATTATCACGGCAAATGTGAACATCTCCACGGCCATACCTACAAACTGGTGGTGAAGGTAGAAGGCCATCCGGACGCAGAAGGGATGGTATTGGATTTCGTCCAGTTCAAACATACGGTGAAGGACTTGGTGGTGGACCAATTGGACCATCACTGCCTGAACGACATCCTGCCCCAGCCTTCGGCGGAAAATATTGCGGTATGGGTCTGGAACAAATTGAAGGAACCGCTCACCGGGGCCAATTACACCCTGTATGAAGTCCAGGTCTGGGAGACCAAGACCAGCGGGATCGTGTACCGAGGTGAATCATGCTGAAAGATGTCCAGGCGCAGCAGGATCTGCGCCATATCGCACTGAAACATGTGGGGATCAAAGACCTGCGCTGGCCCATCTGCCTGGCGGACCGGGAAAAGGGCAGCCAGCATACCGTGGCCCATGTGACGCTGGCGGTGGATCTGCCTCAGGAACAGCGGGGAACCCACATGAGCCGCTTCGTGGAATGCCTGAAGCAGGTGGGACCCATCCGTCCCCATGAACTGGAAGAAGTGCTGGATGGGCTCCGGCAGAAGCTGGAAGCCCGGAAGGCCCTCCTGGAGTTCGACTGTCCTTATTTCATCACTAAGAAGGCCCCGGTCAGCGGCATCGAGAGTTACTTGGATGTAGACTGCCATTTCCGGGCGGAAAAAGGCGAGACCTTCTCCCTGGAAGTGGGGGTGGATGTGCCCATCCATACCCTGTGCCCCTGCTCCAAGGAAATCAGCAAGTATGGAGCCCATAACCAGCGGGCCTGGGCCAAGATCCGCATTCGTTCTACCCAGCCGGTGTGGATCGAAGAGCTGGTGGAGATGGCGGAAAAGGGAGCTTCTACGCCCCTGTATTCCCTGCTGAAACGGCCGGACGAAAAATTCGTCACGGAAATGGCCTATGAAAATCCCCGGTTCGTGGAAGATGCAGTCCGGGAAATCGCCCTCCAGCTCAACGGGGATCCCCGGATCGACTGGTACACCGTGACGGTGGAAAGTGAAGAAAGCATCCACAACCACAATGCCTTTGCAACCGTAGAAAAAGAGGTGTGACATGTTCCTGACCATTCCCCCAGAGCGGATCCGTACCGAAATGGAAAAACTGGAAGTCCATCCGGCCGGCATCGGGCTAATGGCCCCCAAGGCGGCGGTGCTGCCGGTGAAGCTCCTTTCGGTGCGGACTCCTGCAGCCAACATCATCAAACAGGAAATGCTGTCCCTGGGGGGGGACTGTGTGAATCCCAAAGGGACCATCAACTGCAGCCTGGACCGGGTGGACGTGATTCTCCTGGGGAACCGGCGGCAGTACCAGGCTTTGGGCAAAAAACTGAAGACCATGGCCGGCTGGTTCGGCATCCAGGGCGTCCTGGATGATCTCCAAGCGTTCCTGGAGCCGGGAGAGATGGTGACCTGTTTGGCTGATGGAAGGAAACTGACCTATGAAAAGATGCGGGTCATGGGGATCCTGAATGTGACCCCGGATTCCTTCTATGCGGGCTCCCGGATCAGCGGGGAGGAAGCCCTGCTGCAGAAAGCGGAAACCATGCTCCGGGAAGGGGCGGACCTGTTGGATATCGGCGGGGAATCCACCCGGCCAAGGGCGGATCCGGTGACACCGGAAGAAGAGAAACGCCGGGTGACAGGCGCCCTGGCTGCCCTCCGGAAAACCTTCCCGGAGGCCATCCTCAGTGCGGATACCTATCATGCGGCTACGGCGGAAGCGGCCCTGGAAGCCGGAGCGGATATCATCAATGATGTGACCGCAGCTACTGGGGACGGCCGGATGCTGGAAGTGGCGGCCCGGGCCAAGGCACCCTTGGTGCTGATGCACATGCGGGGGACCCCCAAGACCATGATGACGGAAGACATGCGGAGCTACCGGAACGTGGTGGGAGAAGTTTCCCAATATTTGCTGGAGCGGGCGGCAGCCTGTGCAGAAGCCGGGCTGGGGAAGGATAAAGTGATCCTGGATCCGGGCCTGGGCTTTGCCAAAGGACGGGCGGAAAACCTGGACCTGTGCAGCGGACTGGCGGAAATGACCGGGCACGGGATCCCCGTGCTCCTGGCGGGCTCCCGGAAGGCCTTCATCGGCAAGGTACTGGGAGATCTGCCTGCGGAAGAGAGGCTGGAAGGGACCATGGCCCTTTCGGCTGCAGCCCTTTATGCCGGGGCCCAGATGGTGCGGGTCCATGATGTAAAGGAAAATGTCCGGCTGATCCGGATGCTGGAGGCGATCCGGGCATGTCGATAGCCTATGTGGCCCTGGGGAGCAACCTGGGAAATAAAGAACAGAATATACGCCGGGCCCTGGACCTGATGGAGCAGCACGGCATCCGGGTGCTCCAGGTATCGCCCCTTCTTACTACGGAACCGTACGGGGTGACGGACCAGCCGGAATTCCTCAACGGTGCTGCCGAAGTGGAATGGGCTGGGGATGCGGAAAGCCTCCTCCATACTCTTCTTGCCATCGAACAGGAGATGGGACGGCAGCGGAAACGCCACTGGGGAGAGCGGAACATCGATCTGGATCTTCTCCTTTTCGGGGATCAGATCCTTCGCAGCGCCGACCTGGTGCTGCCCCATCCGGATATGGCCAACCGGAGCTTTGTCCTGGAACCGTTGGCCGCCATTGCCGGGTCGGTGGTCCATCCAGTATTCCACCGGACCATCGGCGAACTGTGGCAGGAACTCCAGGAAAATCAACAGAAAAAAGGGGACTGATCCATGGGTGAACGTGTGAAAACAGGTATTGTCCTGTTCCTTTTGTATGGGCTTTTGTTTGCTCTATCGCAACTGTACCAGGTGGTGCCGGGCCTTTCCGGACTGCGGCTTCAGGCCATGCTCTCCGTGCCGTACGGGCTGATCTTCGGACGGACCGGGGCCATTGCAGCGGCCCTGGGGGCAGCGGCGGCCATGGCATTGACCGGGGGGAATCCCAATTTCATCCCCATCGAGTTTTTAGGGGCCCTGCTTTCTGCCTATCTGCCTTTCCGGATCTGGCAGGGGATGCGCAGTCCCCAGGAGCCTTACCTCTGTGTGGAAGACCAGCGGACGGCTACTATGTTTTTCATCCTGAGCCTGATCGGGGCCGTCCCTATGGCTGTTTTCCCGGCAGTGGGCGGGGATCTGTACCAGGTGGTGCCGTTTCCGGCATCCTATCCCCGGATCTTCTTGGCGTCTTTGGTCTGTACGGTGGTGGGAGGTTTTTTGGTCTACAGCCAGGCAGCGCCCCGGATGTTCCGAGGCGCCGGAGAAGCCCTTTGGAACCGGATCCGGGATACCAAGGGAACCACCCGGAGCATGGCGGTGGCGATGCTGCGGATCACGTTGACAGGGGGATTTTTGGGGTTGGGGCTGGCCTTCATCTTCCCCAACGAATTTGAACTGCTGATTGTGGAATATGTCATGGGGATCTTTGCGGCCCTGCTCTTCATCCTGACAGCCGTCTGAGGGAAACACCATGATGTATGTACTGACTTTCATCGTCCAGCTGGTGCTGTTCCTTACCTTCCTCTGGATTTGCAGCACCGTGTTCATGGGTCGGATGACCTCGAAAAAGCCCCGGCTGGTGACGGCCGGTCCCAGCCGTTTTGCCATTTTGGTCTGTGCCCATAACGAGGAGCCGGTGATCGGGAAACTGCTCCGGAGCCTGGAAGAACAGGATTATGAGGGAGACCGGTACCGGGTGTTCGTCCTGGCGGACCACTGCACGGACCGGACGGCAGAAGTGGCTCGGCAGTATCCCCATGTGACGGTGCTGGAACGGAGCAGCGGGCCCCGTACCGGGAAAGGAGCTGTGCTCAGCTGGGGAATCCCCCTGATCCAGGAACGGTTCGGGAGCCAGTTTTCCCATCTGGTGATCTTCGACGCGGACAATATGGCCGACCGGGGCTTCCTGACAGCTCTCAACGACAGTTTCATCCACGGGGCCCGTCTGGTCATGGGGAACCGGCTTCCCCTCAATCCCTATGACAATCTGATTTCCCAATGGTACAGTATGTACTGGCTCAGTGTAGATGTGTTCAGCAAACCCCGGTACAATGTGGATTTGCCGGCCATTATTTCTGGCACCGGGTTCGGCTTCGATATCCAGCTTTTGGAGCCGGATGGCTGGCATACCCGGACCATTGTGGAAGACATGGAGTTTTCCATGCAGCAGAATTTCAAAGGGGTCTTTTCCGAATACCAGGACAAGGCCCGGTTCTATGATGAACAGCCGGTGACCCTGAAGGCCATGGTGAGCCAGCTGCGCCGGTGGATGACGGGGAATTACGAAATCGCCCACACCTACTGGCGGGAATGGTGCCGCCATTTCCGGACAAAACCGGATGTGCGGCTGATCGATAACTTCATCCCCATGCTCATGTGCGTGGTATTCGGGTTTTATTTCCTGATCAACCTGCTGTGGGTGGGGCACCGGGCACTGGTGGGATTGCCCCTCCTTACAGGGAAGGATGTGCTCTGGTGGATCATGCTCTATGGGCTGAGTCTGATCATGGGGACCAATGCAGTCAGGGGCGGGGACCTCCAGATCAAAAAAATGCTGCCAGGGATCCTGACAGGTGGGTTTTTCTGTATTTTCCTTTCCCTGATCGCCGTCTATTCCGTCTTTTTTCCCCAAAGGAAATGGATCCCCATCGCCCATATCCATCAAGAAGGACCGGAAAAATAAAGAAGGGGGTGTTGCACGCAACGTGCACCACCTCCCTTTTTTACTTCTCCCATTCTTCCAAAAAACTGTGCTCCTTCCCATGGTGCTTGAACTTCAGCACTGTATCCAGGTTGATGTTTTCCATGCTGTGGAAGATGTTGCTGGGGACCTGGGGATTGCCGGCGGCCAGCCGGGCGATCAGTTTCTTCACTTCCAGCCGCTTGGAATCAGTGGTCCCGTCCGTATGGCAGGTGGAACAGGTTTCCGTGAATTTGCAGGCACACTGGATGAAATACAGATCGTTGTCGTCCCGCCAGCTCTTGATGTCTGCTTCCCGGACGTAATAGAGAGGCCGGATCAGTTCCATCCCCGGGCAGCTGGTGCTCTTCAGCCGGGGCAGCATGGTACGGACGGCGCCGGCATAGAGGATGCTCATCAGATTGGTCTCGATCACATCATCGAAATGGTGACCCAGAGCGATCTTGTTGCAGCCCAGTTCCCGTGCTTTCCGGTAGAGGTATCCCCGGCGCATCTTGGCGCAGAGATAGCAGGGGGATTCCTCCACGTGGAAGACGGATTCGAAGATGTTGGTGGAAAAGAAGGTCAGGGGCACGTGGAGCAGTTTGGCGTTCTCTTCGATGATTTTCCGGTTCATTTCATTGTAGCCAGGGTCCATGCACAGGAATACCAGGCCGAAGGGAATCTTGTTGTGGCGTTTCAGATCCTGGAACAGCTTGGCCATGAGCATGGAATCCTTGCCCCCGGAGATGCACACGGCGATTTTGTCTCCTGGCTGGATCATGTCGTAATCGCAGATGGCCTGGACGAATTTGCTGGAAATCCGCCGTTTGTATTTCCGGCGCAGAGAAGTCTCGATCCGTTTCAGCCGCTGGGAATCGGCAGCGTCTTGGATTGCCTGCTTTTCCAGCCGGCGTTGGAGCCATAGCGCATAGCCTCCCTTGAGGGAGACCGCCATATAGCCCTGGTCCCGCAGGTTGTCCGCCAGGCCCAGGCTAATCTTCCCCCACATGCAGAGGCAGACGATGAGCTTTTCTTCCGGCAGTTCCAGGAGCCCTTCCTGGAGTTCCAGAGGATTCAGGTTCACGGCTCCCGGCAGGGTCCCCCGTTGGAAAGCCGCCTCATCCCGGATATCCACTACATAGATCTGCTGGGGATCCAGTTCCGCCAGTTCCTCCGGAGAGATTTCTCTTTTTTGTTTCCAATTATCATGCAAAGCACTCATTCTGTTTCCGTACTTCCTTTTCTTCAAAATCCATGGCAATTGCCGAATCTTTCCTATTTTACCATGAAATCAGGACAAAACAAAGGAAAAGAACGAGAGGAACTGGGCCAGTCCATAGGGCTTTTTTGACGGCGGCTTTCCCCTTCAAATCATTGCAGGGCCACTCCCCTTGTGCTATCTTTATAAGGAAGGAGGAGACAACCATGGATATGAAAAAAAGAGCCGGGCAAATCGTTGTATGGGCGTGCATCCTGGCTTTGGGCATCGGGGCCTGGGGCGGCTGTGCCCAGGGATCGTCCCCGGCCGCGGCTCCTCCGGGGACGGCGGTACAGGGAAAACAATCTTCGGAAAAACCGGCCATAGAGGTCAGGCCCATTGCCTATACGGGCCTGCGGCGCCGGCTGATGCGGGAATATGCCCGGATCCACTATGGCCGGGAGATGGAAACCATTGTCCCTCAGGCAGTGGTGGTCCACTGGACGGCGTCCAATTCCCGGGATGGGGTGTTCCGGTACTTTTACAGCGAGGAGAATCCCCGACTGAAAAACGGCACGCTGAATGTGGCCTCCCATTATCTGGTGGACCGGGACGGCACCATCTGGCAGCTAACCCCGGAAACCGCCCTGAACCGCCATGCCATCGGCTTGAACTGGTGCGCCATCGGCATCGAGAACGTGGGAGGAGCGGAGGGACGGGAAGACCTGACCCAGGCCCAGCTGGAAGCCAATGTGGAACTGATCCGGTATCTCCACAGAAAATATCCCTCCGTCCAGTGGGTGCTGGGCCATTATCAGCAGGACCAGGCTCGGCATACTTCTTTGTGGAAAGAAAACGTACCGGGCTATTACCATGGCAAAACCGATCCGGGGCCTCGTTTCATGGCGGGACTGAAGAAACGGCTGGCCGGGGAAGGAGTGAAGTTCTTTTGAAACCTTTTGACAAAGCAATGGGGCTGCTGCTGGCGGGCCTTCTGCTGCTGTCCGGGGTAGGCGTCCCCCATACCGCCCAGGCCAGTGCACCGGCTGCAGCTTCTGCCAGGGCGGCCCTGAGCCCCCGGCTCCAGAAAATCGGACGGATCATCCGGGAGGCTGGGCCTGCCCAGGTCTATTTCACCAATCTGGCCACCAATCAGAGCATCTATTTAGGCAGCGAAACCATGCCTTCTGCCAGCATGATCAAAGTCTTTATCTTGGCCAAAGCCTATGAGGATATCCAAAACGGAAGCCTGAGCCGGAAGGAAACCTTTACCCTGACCTCGGACAATGTGGTAGGAGGGGCAGGGGTCCTCCAGGGACGTCCCTACGGTACAAAAGTCCCTCTCCAGGAAGCGATGGAGCTGATGATCACGGAAAGTGACAACACCGCCGCCAATCTGCTCATCGACCGGCTGGGCATGGACCGGATCAACGGGTATATGCAGAGCCACGGGTACACCCACAGTGTCCTGCGCCGGAAGATGATGGACACCGAAGCCATGGAAGCAGGCCGGGAAAATCTGACCAGCACCCGGGACATCGCCCTGCTGTTCAAGCGGCTGTACCGGGGAAAATGCGTAAGCCCTGCCCAGGACCGGGAAATGCTGGCCATTTACAAACGCCAGACCGACAACGACAGCATCCCCGGAGACCTGCCCCAGGGAACGGCGGTGGCCCACAAAACAGGAGAAGTCAATGATTTTCGCCACGACGGAGGCATCGTCTATACGCCCAAAGGAGATTATGTGCTGGTGATCTTCACCCGGGACTACACTCCCTACGGAACCATGGCTGAGTTGTCAGAGAAGATCTACCAAGCGTTCGTGGAATAGATCATCAATATCAAGAAAGACAAAACCCCTCACGGGAGGCCAGGGAAGGGCGGGCCTGCGGCATGCCCACTTGTTGACACATACCCATTATACAGTGTCGTGATTTTGCCACAGATAAGGTGATATAATAATTTTTGGAAGATTTTCTTGGATAAACCAAGCTGGAAAAGATGCTGCAGGAAAATGGGGGAATCATCATGAAAAAAGCAGTTTCTTTACTCATCCTTTGTTTCGCCTTCGCTTTGGCTGCGGTCTGCCAGGCACGGCCTCTGCCTAATTCGGAATTTTCCCTGGGAGGACTGAACGTGACCCATTGTACCTTGGACTACGCGTCCAGTATCTATGGGGAGCCAGAATATATCACGGATGATGGCCGGTATTTCCAGTACCATTATGGGGACAGCGTCCTCTTGAAAGGGTGGAGAGGGACGGATGGCACGATCCATATCAATTATGTTTCCACGCGGGCTGACAATGGATGGGGGACGCCGGCGGGATTGACTGTTGGTATGAATAAATCGGTGGCAACGGATTTATATGGTTACGAAAGCGCTCGATACGATAAAAGGAGCGGGTTTTACAAAACCATCTATCCTCATATAGGATCCGGTTCGGGTGCGGGGATGTTTGTGTATACGGACTCGCAAGGAATCATCCAACGCATCGATGTCATCGATTGATCATGAAAAACCTGCTCTTAGGTTGACAGAGCAGGCTTTTTGGTATAAATAAGAGTTGTAAGATTGTACGCAGGAGGCTTGACAGAATTGAAAAACCTGGATTGGAAAAGAGTCATGGTGATGCTATCCGTGCTGACCTTGGGGCTGCCGGCTGCAGCGGGGGCGGAAGAAGCCTTTACCCAGACAGCCAGCGTCAGTTACCGGGCCACCGATGGTACCCAACAGGAAGTCTATTCCGGGTATGGAATGGCCGTCCAGGGCAGTACCCTGACCTTGGACCTGAAAGGGAATGCTGCCGGGGATTCGGGCTGGAACGTGGAGGATCTGGATCCTGCCATATTGCGGCAGGATTCCCAGACTGTGACCCGGCTTTCTGATACAAAACCCCAGCTGGCGGTGACCAAACTGCATTTTACGGCTCTGAAGCCAGGTACAACGATTTTCCAGATCCGGCAAAAAGGAAATGATCCGGCAAATGATCTGGAAGTCCACCTGACCATCGACCCGGCCAAACAGATCAGCAGTGTCCATTTCACCCGTCCCGTTGCGTCTGGGGAAACGGATGGGAAAACCGCTGCTTCTTTCCGGAAATCTTTGGGATCTGTCAAAGATCTTTTCCAGGAAACCCATGAGGACCATCTGATCCGCAATGGTTTCACTGGAGAGGCCTATTCCGATGATATGGTCCTGCTGCACTTGGACTGGGGGATGACCCAGAAAGACGTAGAAAAGCTGGCGAAAAAAATGGACTGCAGCGTCCGGTATTACATGCCCATGCTGAGTATGGCCGCGTTGAAACTGGACAAGCCGGTCAAAAATTCCCAAGAAATGCAGCAGTTCCTGAACAAATTGGACGGGACTACAGGGGTCATCATGGCCGATGTGGATCGGGTGCTGCGGCTGGACTGAGGTCCGGACCGATGTCTCTTTCTAAATTTCGACGAGGATTTGGCACATGGAACCGATAAGTTTTCGGAGAGGTGAGAAAAATGGGCAACGGCTGGGAAAAGGATTTCGACGATATGTTCCTGTGGGATACGGTGAATGAGGGTCCTTCTCAGAAAAAAAGGGGAGAAGGTTCCCGGGAGCACTCCCATTCTCAAAGCAATCCATTCAATACAATCAACGAGGATGCGGAAAAGCAAATGGAATTGTGGAAAGAGGAACATCAATTCATTGAGGAGCAAGTCAAAAAGTATTCGAACCGTTGAAAGAAGCGGTTCCAGAGTAAGGAAAAGCCATGGCGGGAATGGGCCGCTGTGGGAAAGAAGGGAATCTTATGGATCGACTCAAAAGGCTGCTTTGTACGGGCCTGGCGGTATGCTGCCTGGGGAGCGGCCTGGCTTCTGCCGCTGTTCCGGGATCGGCTGCCCAGCCAGCCGGGGCAGCATCCGCTGTTTCTGCCGAAAAAGCCGGGGCACCTGCAGCAGCGAAAAATGATGGGACAAAGGCCATCCGGGATCCGCTGGCTGAGGCGGATGCCAAGATCCTGGAGAAGTTCTGCCTGGTGAAGGGCGGGACGTACAAAAAGGTGACAGCCTGCCTCCAGGGATTGGATAAGGGCGCCACCGGTCTTGATCCAGCGTCCCGGCCCTATTACCTCCGAGTGGATCGGGAACTGACGGATAAATTCTTCCGCAGGGTCCGGGCCTATGATGAAAAAGACAAAACCCAGATCGGAGAGTATTACGTAGCCAAGGACCTTTCCTCCGTTTGGCGTCTGGACGGGGCACAGCCGGGCATGATTGCCGGCTCAGCGGATAAGGTCATGAAGAAGACCAGGCTCCAGGTCTATCCCCGGTATCTGCAGCTGGGGGAAAAGGGCATCGTGCGGCTCCGGACTCCGGGGGAAGTGCCCTACACCCTGAAGGTGAAAAGCCTGGATGAAAATGTAGTCTCTGTGGACAGCAGCAACCAGCTGATTCCGCAAAAACTGGGCAGGACGGATATCCTGGTAGAGGCCCAGGTGGGGGACGTGAAAGATTCAGGCACAGCCCGTGTCTTTGTGGTGACGAAGGAAGAACTCCAGCAGATGGCCTACCGTTCCTATCTGAACCGGCTCTATCTGAATGAAATGATGATGCTGGACAATTTCTACTGGCGCAGCTGGTGGGGTGCACCGTTCTACGGTCCTGCTTACCTGGGCCACCGTCCGCCTCCGCCCCATCATGGCGGGCACCGGCCGCCGCCTCCGCCCCGGGGACACCGGTGAGAAAGTGTATAAGGGGCTGTTGCATGTGTGAGATTTTCACACATGCAACAGCTTCCTTTTTTCTTCAGTTTTAAAGTCTTCAATGGAAAATCAAAAAATATCTCAAGTTCCCTAAAATTAAGTACAACAATGTAAGCCGTCCATTTTGGCGGCTTTTTTCTTGCCACTTTTTAGTTCTTCAAGTGGGTTAGGCCAGCTCTTTCAAGGGAAATAGATATCTGCCCTGGGTTCCGTTCTGGATCTTGTGGTGCAATTTGTTGAAGTTGT
>CAJMQS010000008.1 GCA_905215645.1 uncultured bacterium | reverse complement strand
GACTGACGTATGACGAAGGGGTTGTTGCACGTGTGAAAACCATACACGTGCAACAACCCCTTTTTTGATATAATAAGCCTATATCGCTATTGAGAAAGGCGGCCTTTATCATAGTGCATGGAACGGGACTCCAAACGGGAGAAACTTTCTTTATCAAAGAAAAAGGCTTTTTTTATGGCTGGGCTTCTCTGATGGCTCTGATCGCTTCCCAGAATTTGGTGGCCTACAGTGTGAATATGGCAGACAATGTGATGCTGGGGAGCTACAGCCAGTCCGCTCTGTCAGGGGCGGCCATCGTCAACCAGATCTTTTTTGTGGTGCAGTTCCTGGCCAATGCACTGGGGGAAGGAATCGTGGTCCTGGGTTCCCAGTATTGGGGCAAAAAGGATCTTCCGCCCATCCGGCGCTGCATCGGCATCGCTTTGCGGCTGGGCGCACTGGCTGGAAGTGCCGTCCTGGCCTTGTGCTTCCTGTGGCCCCGGGGCCTTCTCAGCCTGTTTACTTCGGATCCGCTGATCTTGTTGGAAGCACAGAAATACCTCCAGATCCTGCAGTTCACATTTCCTGTTTTCATCCTTTCCACCATTCTTTATGCCGGACTGCGGTCCGTAGGCAGTGTGAAGATTGCTTTCTGCAATTCGGTCCTTTCCCTGGGTATCAATGTGGTCTGTAATTATCTTTTCATTTATGGGAATTTTGGCTGTCCGGAAATGGGCATCCAAGGAGCTGCCGTAGGGACGGTCATCGCCCGGATCGCTGAATTGGCCATTGTGCTCCTGTATCTGGCCAGAGAATCCCGGCTCCGGCTGTTTTCCCAAAAGCTATTTGTCCGGGATCCCCAACTGGAAAAAGACTATTTCCGGGTGACCACGCCCATTTTGGGAGCCCAGCTGCTGTGGGCCCTGACCACCCCCATCCAGACAGCCATCCTGGGACATTTGTCGGCAGATGCCATTGCGGCCAATTCCGTAGCAACCACTTTTTATCAATACTTGAAAGTGATTGTCCAGGCCATGTGCTCAGCCACCGCCGTGACCATCGGCCGCATCGTAGGCAGGGGGGATTTGTGCCGGGTCAGGGAAGCCGGCCGGACCTTATCTGTTATCTTCGTGCTGGTGGGGCTTGTCCTAGGAGCAGGTCTCTACCTGCTGCGGCTGCCCCTCTTGTCCTTTTACGAATTGAACCCTCAAGCCATGGAGCTGGCTGACCAGCTGATGGCAGTCATGAGTGTGGTGATGGTGGGCATGTCCTACCAGATGCCGGTCAGCTCCGGGATCATTCGGGGCGGCGGCGATCCCCGGTACGGTTTTGTGACCAACTTGATCAGTACTTGGGGAATCGTCATGCCCCTCTCCTTTCTGGGGGCTTTTGTCTGGAAGCTGCCGGTGGTCCAGGTGGTCATGCTCCTCCAGCCGGATCAAATCTTCAAAGTCATCCCGGCGTTCTGTTGGTACAGGAGCTACCGGTGGATCCGGAAACTGACCCGGTAAAGAAAAAATACCCCTGCAACACTCCTCCTAACTTTCTTCAGAGTCTCTTTTAAAAGGAAGCTTTTTTCGATACAATAAAGAGAAAGACTGCTGTTTTTTCTTTTGTCTTTTCTGCTGATGGAAAGCGAAATCTGTGGCAGTCCGCAACAAAAGAGTAGGAGGGTTCCCATGACATCGTTATTCTATCTGCTGCTGGTTTTCCTTGCCATTGTCATCCTTCTGGCCGTGGGACGGCCCCTTTATCAAGCTATCTTGGGAGGGCTCTGCCTGACGGCGGTGCTGTATCGGATCGGACCTGGGGAAATCCTGCATCTGGTGGGAAATGTTTTTACCCACTGGGGGTCGCTGTCGGTCCTGTTGTCCCTGTATCTCATTACTTATCTCCAGCGCATGCTGGAAGCTCGGGAGCAGATCAAGCTGGCCCAGCAGGATCTGAACGGATTATTCCACAACCGGCGGGTGAATGCAGGAATCGCCCCTATGTTCATCGGCCTTCTGCCCTCGGCTGCGGCCATGATCCTGTGCGGGGATATTGTGAAGGAAGCTACGGACGGCTATCTGGAACCGGAGGAGCAGGCTTTCGTCACCAGCTGGTTCCGTCATATCCCGGAAAGTTCCCTGCCCACCTATGCCAGTGTCCTTCTGCTGATGAATCTGGCCGATGCCCAGCTGCCTCCCTTTATGCTGGCCATGCTGGGACCTGTGTGCGCCCTGATGGCCATTGGCTATTTCCAGTATCTCCGCCGTCTGCCCAAAGATCCAGGGACGCCGGTCAGTACGGATAAAAAAGCGGATGCCGTCCATCTGCTCCAGCACCTTTGGTCCCTGCTGCTGATCATTGCGGTCATCCTGATCTTCAAAGTCTCCGTGGTGACGGCCGTCCTGCTCAGCATCCTGCTGTGCCTGTTCGTATACCGGTTCTCTTTCCGGGAAGTCAAAGGGATGGTGGTCAGTGCTTTTGAAAAGAAGCTGATCCTGAATACCTTCCTGGTCTTGGTCCTGAAGGAATTCATCCAGTTCACAGGGGTCCTGCTGCTCCTGCCCCAGGTGATCAGCCAGCTGCCCATCCCGCCTTTTTTGACTTTTGCCATCCTGTTTTTCCTGGGAGGGATCATCAGCGGGGCCCAGGGGATCATTGCCCTGGGGACGCCCTTGGCCATGGCCTCTCTCCAAGGAGGGATCCCGACCCTAGTGCTGCTCATGGGGATGGCCCATGCGGCCAGCCAGGTATCGCCCACCCATGTATGCCTGGTGGTGGCCTCCGATTACTATCATGTCACTTTGGGGCAGCTGGTGAAGAAGACATTGCCCAATTCTTTGCTGTTCTGCACCTTCATCCTGGCCTATTACCTGCTGCTGCGGGGGATGATGTGAAAAAAGGGATTGTTGCACGTGTGTGGTTTTCACACGTGCAACAGCCCCGTCATATGTCATAGGTCATACGTCATACGCCGATGGAAGCCAGCTCTGCTGTCTTCGAATTTAAGAAAATCAGTTGAATGTTATAGCGGGTTTTAAAATTTCAAAATCAATTTGGAAAAATTGATTTCCAAAAGCGTATGACGTATGACGACCGACGTATGACGAAGGGGTTGTTGCACGTGTGTAATTTTTACACGTGCAACAACCCCTTCTTACTTATACCTTCTTTTTCCCGCTCTTGATCATGGCTTCGAACATGACATTGTAGGACCACTCCAAATGGGCCTGGAGGAGGCGTTTGGCTTCCGGCAGGTCTTTGGCCTCCAGGGCATCGATGATCTCCAGATGCTGGAGGGTACTCGTTTCGAAGGTGTCCGTCATGATGTAGGCCTGGAGCTGGCCCAGCTGGATCCGTTCCGAAATGCTGGGCATCAGCTTGCGGATGTAATGATTGGACGTATGCTCGATGAACAGGTTGTGGAACATGTTGTCCAGGTGATACATATCTTCTGCCGGAAGGGAAGACTTGTCCTTTTTGTAATCGTTGTAGGCGTTGACGAAAACCTGACGGATCTCTTCCAGATCTCTGGCAGAGAAATGATTGATGGCCGTATCCAGAGCCAGCAGTTCCAGCACGATGCGGACGTTATAGATATCCCGCATGTCCGCGATGGACAATACATTGACCAGGGTACCGCGGCCGCTGAGGGTCGTTACGAAATTCTCGCTTTCCAACCGGCTCAGGGCATTCTTGACCGGAGTGCGGCTGATATGCAGGATATCCGCTACCGTCTGTTCTGTGATGACATCTCCCTGACGGATATGGCCGGACAGAATCTGCTCTTTCAGATAGCAGTAAGCTTCATCAGCCAGAGAGCGGTGTTTGATTTTTCCGAGACGATATGGGATCTTTGTCATGGGTCCGTCCTTTTCTCAATTGACCAAATCGCGGGGGGGCTTTCCTTCCAGCATATTTTCCAGATTTTCCAGGGCCCGTTCTTTCAGAGCCCGGAACGATTCTACAGAAATGTAGGATACATGGGGCGTCACATAGATGCCCGGGCAGTGGAGGATGGGTTCTTCTCCAGTGGGCGGTTCCGTTTTGATCACATCCAGGATGGCACCGGCGATCTTTTTCTCTTTCACGGCAGCAATCAGGGCCGCTTCATCCACCACTTTGCCCCGGGAGGTGTTGATCAGCCAGGCAGTGGGCTTCATCAGGGAAAGCAGGGGCGTGCTGATCTTGTCCTGGTTTTCGTCACAGCCTTTCAGGTTGATGCTGACATAATCCGCCCGGCGGAAGCCTTCTTCCCAATCCACTTTTTCCACCTGGAGGGCTGCCATGGCTTCCTTAGATACGAAATCGTCGCAGGCAATGACCTTGATCCCCAGGCTCTGGGCACGGGCGGCTACCGTCTTTCCGATGACGCCTAGACCGGCGATGCAGAGGGTCTGGGTGCTGATCCGGTTGACGATGAAGGGGACGGCCATGGCGCCCCACCGATTGCTGCGGCTGTCCTCTACGACGGAGGCACTGTACTGGGCAATCCGTTTGTTGGCGAAACACATAGCGGCTACCACATAATCTGCCAGGTCTTCCGCACAGTAGCCGCTGATGTTGGTGACAGAAATCCCCTTGGCCCGGGCCGCCTGCACATCGATCCGGTCATAGCCGCCTCCGTAGACGGCGATCCCCTTGCAGTTCTGCAGCTGATCGATGGTGGAAGCCGGCAGGGACGCGTAGACTTGGGCCAGGATGCCGTCCGCCTTATAGCCGAATTCTTTCAGATCCTTTTCATAATCATAGGTGGAACATCTGATCTCCACCCCAGGATAGCGGGCTTCCAGACGTTCCTTTTCCATGTCATAGTCTTTCCATTCTTCGTCGATGATCCAGATCAGCATAAGTGAACCCTCCTTCTTATTTCAGGAATATGGTGGTGACAGCCGGGATATAGGTTACGGAAGCCAGTACGACCAGCAGCGCGCCGATCAACAGGATCAGTTCTTTGGACAGGGCTTCCATCTTCACTTTGGAAATGGCCGTTGCCACAAACAGGTTGATCCCATAGGGCGGGGTGCAGAAGCCGATGGCCAAGTTCATGGTCAGCATGATCCCGAAGGTGATGGGACTCATCCCGAACTTCTTGCAGATGGGGAGCAGGATGGGGGTGAGGATGATGGTGGCGGGGATGTTGTCGATGAACATGCCTACGATCAGCAGGAACAAGTTCACCATCAGCAGGATGATCACACCATTGTTGCTGATCCCGGTGATGAAGGCTGCAATCTTCAGCGGGATCTGTTCCATGGTCAGCAGGGCTGCAAAAGCCGTGGAAAGACCTACCATGAAGGTAGTGGCGCCGTTGATGACGATGGCATCTTTCAGGGATTTGTAGGTGGTGGAAGCATCCAGTTCTTTGTAGACGAATCGACCTACGATATAGGAATAGACCACCGAGATCACAGCGGCTTCCGTAGGCGTGAATTTGCCGGAATAGATGCCTCCCAAGATGATCACCGGGGACAGGATGGCCCAGATGGCATCCCGGAAAGTATGGACGATTTTGCTGAAGGAGGCCTTTTCCGTGCTTCCCCGGTAGCCTCTTTTTTTTGAGACGATGTAGCAGACGATCATCAGGGCAATCCCCATCAGGACACCGGGCAGGAATCCGGCTGTGAACAGATTGGTGATGGAAGCTCCAGAGACCACCCCGTAAATGACGAAGGGGACGGAAGGAGGGATGATGACCCCGATGGTGCCGGCCGCTGCGGTCAAAGCAGCGGAAAAAGGCTTGCTGTAGCCATGTTCCACCATCTGAGGGATCATGAAAGCACCGACGGCAGAAACCGTGGCCACGGCCGAACCGGAAATGGCAGCGAAGAACATGCAGACCACGACGGTGACCATGCCCAGGCCGCCGGTGATGTGGCCGATGAAACATTCAAAGAAATTCACCAACCGTTTGGCAATCCCCCCGCCGCTCATCAAGTTCCCGGCCAGCATGAAGAAAGGAATGGCCAAAAGCGGGAAGGAATCCACCCCAGCGATGCTGTTCTGGGCAATCATCAGGGTAGGCATGGAGGTGAATTCCAGCATGGTGACCAGGGTGACCATGCCGATGGCATATCCAATGGGGACGCTGAGCATGAGAAGGATCAGGAAAAGTCCAAAGAGAAAAATCGCTTCCATGGTCTGTTACACCTCCTTGGGATCCTGGCTGCCGCCGCGGAACTTGGTATACAGGCTGTATACCAGACGCAGGCTTAAAAAAAACGAGGCTACGGGCAGGGCAGCATACACATAGGTCAGGGGCAGGCGCATCCCGGAAGAAAGGGTATGGCGGGAGGCCATGGATTGGCACAGGTCGAAGCCTTTATAGGTAAGGAAAATATTGAAGGCCAGCCACATGACATCCACCAGGATATCCAGGATCCTGCAGGCTTTTGGCCCAGGCAACCAGTGATAGATCATCTCTACCCGGATGTGCTCATGATAGGCATAGGCCAGATCGGCACCCAACCAGATCTGCCAGATGAATACATAGCGGGACAATTCTTCGGACCAGGAAAGGGAAGAGTTGAAGGCACCCCGCATGATGATCTGGGTGAAGATCAGCAGGGTGTTGAAGACCAGGCTGAAGATAAGCAGGCGTTCTTCCAGAAAGGTCCATTTTTCTAGGAACTTATCCATAGTCACTCCTTTCTTGCAGAAAAGGGGAGAGGGGGAAAGATATGTTTCCCCCTGTATCCTCAGACTCTCTTATTTGTTGTATTTTTCGCAGAGGTCGAACATGGCTTTGCCGAATTTGGCTTCATACTTGTCATACATGGGCTGCAGGGCTTTCCGCATAGCGGCCTTCTGGTCTGCAGTCAGGATGTTGGTCTGGAGTTTGCCAATGGTTTCCAGATCTTTGATGGCCTTTTCGTTGTCCTTCAGTTCCATCTTCCGCTGTTCATCCACGTATTTCTTGGCTTCATCCTGGAGGAGCTTCTGGTCATCTGCGCTCAGGGATTTGAATTTGGCATCGTTGATCATGAAGGCCAGGAAATTGTGGACGTGTTCGTCGATGCTGGAATACTTCTGGACTTCATAGAACTTGTTGGCAAAAGTCAGGGAAGGCGGGTTTTCCTGGGCTTCCACTGTTCCCTGCTGCAGGCCAGTGTACAGTTCTGTGAAGCTCATGGGAGTGGGGTTGGCTCCCAGGGTCTTGTAGTAGTCGATGAAGATCGGGCTTTCCATGACTCTCATCTTCAGGCCTTTCAGATCTTCCGGTTTTTCGATGGGTTTCACTTTGCTGGTGGTGCTCCGAGGACCATTGTAGGTGTATCCCAGGATGTCGATGCCCTTGGATTTGATCTTTTCAGAGAGCTGTTTGCCTACGTCTCCATCCATAGCGGCAAAGGCGGACTTCGCATCTTTGAACAGGTAAGGCATATCCAGGATGCCGAATTCATCGCTGTAGGTGGTCAGGACCGAGGTAGAAGGGAGGGCCATATCCAGGGAACCGGTGGCGACGGCTTCCATCAGCTGGACGTCTCCGCCCAGGGCACCGTTGGGATAGATCTCGATCTTCAGACGGCCTTTGGATTTTTCTTCCACGTTCTTTTTGAAGTTCAGCAGGGCTTTATGAGTGGAGCGGTCTTCCGGTTCTACGTGGCCGATCTTCAGGGTCACAGCGGAACCTTTGCCGCCGCCCCCCTTGTCGCTGCCGCCGCCGCAGCCGGTCAGCGCACCGATAGAAATCAGAGCCGTCATCGCCAGGACAAACAGTTTGGATTTTTTCATCGTAAAGCCTCCTTTAATGAACTGGACAATCTGAGTCGATTACAGGATCTTTACCAGACCTGCATCCGCATCGATCTCGATGGTATCGTTTTCCTTCACTTCCTGATAAAAGGCGGGATCCACCTGATCCACCATGGGAATCTCAAAGAGGATGGCGCTGGTGACCAGCACCGTATCCGGCCGCTGGACGATCATCCCTTTGGGCTGGTTGTGCTGTTTCATCAGTTGGAAGAGCCCATCTGCCTGGACCACACTGCTGCCCTTCCCGCTGGGGAAAATCATGATTTTCCCGGCAATGCTCTTGCCTTCCAGGCTATGTTCTTTTTCGATGACGGTCCCTGTTTTCGGATCGATCAGATAGAACATCACATCATCGGTGGAAACGATGGCCGGACCTTCTGCTTTGCCATCGGAAATTTTATGACAGGTAAATGTCTTCATTTATTTCACCTCCCCGGTCAGGGCTGCTTCGATGCAGGTATCGAGATTGCGGATGACGAAATGGATGCCCCGCCGCTGTGGGTAGTAGGCACATTTCGGGGATTCGGTGATGCCGATCTTCCCCTTTAGGAAATGCCAGCAGGGCTGATCCGGGCAGGTGTCCGGCACGATATGGGCCCCGTAGGGTTCAAGCTGATCGTAGATACCAGTCCGTTTGGCCATGGCCAGCACATGTTCTCCCGTCAGGATCCACATGGGGATGGCCAGCTTGCGGCCATTGATCTTTTTGGCGATGTATTGGCATTCGTTCAGGGTGAAATGGGGGCAGCCGAACATGGCGAAATCGATGGGACGGGGTGTATCCACGGAGATTTCGTCCAGGACTTCCGCCAGGTCTTCATTGGTGATGGTGACCACCCGTTCCGGTTCCTTTCCGCCGAAAGCCGTTTCCACATCCGGTGCTTCCGGAGTGAAGCCGGGGATATGGTACATATCATAGCAGCCGGAAGTATTCAGTTCAGCACCCAGGTTCCGCAGGGCTTCCTTGGAAATGGTCTTGGGGAGGCCGGTGAAGACGGGAATCCCATGGCCAATCTTTTTCCCGCACATGCCCAGGATATGGTAATCGGCATCACAGGTCATATCGGCTTCCACATTCACCAGGATGTTCCCGTAGCGGTTCTCATCCAGGAGCAGTCCATATTCCGGCACATAACCGGTAATGGAAGCAAATAGGGCAGAGTTGGCGCCTTCTCGGTTGGAACGGGCACCCCAGATGGCGTTGACAAAGGGGGTGGCACTGGATTCAGAGAAAGCGCAGATTTCTCCGAACAGGGGGACGTTGGTATCGATGTAGGGGGTACAGTTGTAGCTCAGTTCCGCACCCAGGGTCCGATAGGCCTTGTCAGTTCGTTCCATCATGGCATAATCATCATCCGTGATGGTTCCCAGGGCTTTGAAGTAGCTGAGACAGAAGCCAGGGTTCACCGTAGGGCGTACCCGGCATTTGGCACCCAGGCTGACCATTTTCTCTGCTAGCCAGAGGTCTGCATCCTGGTTGCTCAGGGCCACATGGGACCGGGTGATGGGGACCATCCGTTTGGCACCGAAAGATTCCCCGATGGCAACTTGGACTTTCATAGCCAGCTGGGCTCCCTGTCCATACTTGCCCTCCAACAGATCTTTTTGATCCTGTGTTAATTCCATGGATTTTTCCCTCCCTTTTTCATGTTTCTGGTATACAGGTTGTATGCAACTTTCTGGAATCAATATACCGAAAAATGGAAAAGAATGCAATAATGTACGGGATTAAATCAATAAATATGGGAAGTCAATGGATTTGTATGAAAAAAATGTAAAAAATATAATAAAATTAAATGTACATATGAACTATATGAAAAGGAAAAGAAGATAAAATTCGATAAATGTACCGTGGGAAACAGTATAAAAATCGTACAGAAACAGTTATTTTTCGTATTGAAAATAAAAGTGTGTATTTTTTTATCGCAATTTCATACAATTTTTAACAGATTGATCCAGAAAAAAATATAAAAATTCTGAAGAATATAATATACAGTATACCAAGTCCAAATCCCCGGTAAAAAAACTTAATTTTCTGGAGAAAATGCGCTACAATAAAAAACATGGGAGGTGGAGAGAATGCCATCGTTATGGAAATTGTTCGTGGTTTTTGCCCGGATCGGGGGCGTGACTTTTGGGGGAGGGATGGCCATGCTGCCCATCCTGCAGTCGGATATCGTGGAACGATACCATTGGGCGACAGAAGAAGAATTGACGGATTATTATGCAGTGGGACAGTGCACTCCCGGCATCATTGCTGTCAACGTGGCCACCTTCATCGGATACAAGGAACGGGGAATCATCGGGGGCATCGTGGCCACCCTGGGGGTGGTGTTCCCGTCCTTAGTGATCATTTCAATCCTGGCTGCCGGGCTGGCCAATTTGGCAGATTACCCGGCGGTGAAAGATGCTTTTGCCGGGATCCGGGTGTGTGTCTGCATCCTGATCTTCAACGCGGTTTCCAAACTGGCTAGGAGTGCCATCGTGGACTGGCTGACCATCGGGGTATTCCTGGTGGTCCTGGGAATCAACCTGTTCACCGACATTTCTCCCGTAGTACTGGTCATCTTCGCCGGGATTGTCGGGCTCTGGGGAAAATTGGGACTGAAAAAATAAAGAGGTTGTTGCGCTTGCAACAACCTCTTTATTTTTACTGATCCTGTTCAACCACCTTATCTACAATGCTGTTCAAGGCTTTGCGGCTGGCTTCGCTGATGTTTTCCAGGGGATTCCCTGCATCTTCGGCAGCCACCACTTGGGGATCGATGGGGATACGGCCCAGGAAGGGCAGCCCCTTTTCTTCTGCCAAGGCTTTGCCGCCGCCGGCTTTGAAGATGTCTACTTCCTGGCCGCAGTGGGGGCAGACGAACCCGCTCATGTTCTCGATGATGCCCCGGACCGGGATATGACCCAGCTGGCAGAAGCTCAGGGATTTCCGCACATCGGCCAGGGCCACTTTCTGGGGGTGGTCACGATGATGGCTTCTGCATCTTTGATGGTCTGGACCACGGTCAAAGGTTCATCCCCGGTGCCCGGAGGGCAGTCGATGATCAGGTAGTCCAGGGGATCCCATTTGGTATCGCTCATGAACTGCCGGATGGCTCCTATTTTCAGGGGACCCCGCCAGATCAGGGCATCGTCCTGCTGGGCCAGGAAACCCTGGGCAGACAAAAATTCCAGATGGTCACTGTAACGGAAGGGGACCAGCTTTTCTCCTTCCACCTGGACATGCTTGTCCATATAGCCCAGCATGCCGGCCACGCTGGGGCCGTGGAGGTCCACATCCATCAGACCTACCTGATAGCCCCGTTCACTGAGGAGCAGGGCCAGGTCTACGGAAACCGTGCTTTTGCCTACGCCGCCTTTGCCGCTCATGACGACGATTTTATGTTTGACATGCTGCAGGAAATCGGCAATGGCCGCATCCTGCGGGTTCTGCTTCGGATTGGATTCACAGCCGGAGCAGTGGGAATGATCGCAGTGATCACATTCGCTCATTGAAAAAACCTCCCTCAAGGTATACAGATATCAACCTTTTCCTATTATAGGAAAAAAATCAACTGAATGCAATCGGGTTACATTATAGTAAGAAGTCAGAAACGGCCCTGACGGGCCTTGAGATGTCAGACGTCAGCTTTGTTCGATTTAGATGCAGGTCCAATCTGCTTGTCGCGGGGCAAGCTGATATCTGCCTTCTGAAAGGCCCGAAGGGCCGGTCTGACGTCTTTACCCACTTAGTCACTCTTTCTTTTCAAACTTCCACTGACTTGCAAGTCAAAAACAGTGTATAATAAGAAAGAGAAAAATCCGGGTGCCTCGGTACCCACAAGGAGTGAAGGATATGCAGTGGAAAAAAACAGCGGCAGTGGCCCTTCTGGCTGCCCTTTGTGCCGTGCCGGGCTATGCGGCAGAACGGCCGAAATTGGCGGACGGAGAACTTTTTGTTTCAGAACGGGTAGTGAAAGACGGCAAAGTCATTTATCAGGCTGCCGATGCCCATACCGATTGGGAACATGACAGCGAAAAGGCGGTCCCTGGCCTGGTCTGCACCGCATTCATCCCTCCCAAGGCGGGGCAGGATGCTCCGGAACTGGCCAGCATCAAGAAGCTGACCACCCAGCAGGAAAAAGTCCTCCAGACCCGGCGCCGGTATTCCGGTGCATCCTATGCCAACCAACTGGTGCTCTATGCGGCTATGGATACCAATGGACAGAACGGGAAAATGGCCATCACCAAGGCAGAACTGTTCGGCCGGCTGCTGAATGTGACCCTGGCGATCCAAGATCCTTCCGGGGTCCAGGATGATGGCAGCGAAGCCCTCAGCGAAGAACATGTAGTGACCATCCCTGAAAAAAAGCTGCCCCGGTTCGGAAACCTGCGGGTGCGTTTCGCTGATACCACGGGCCATGCCCTGGAAGATTTGGATGTAGTGTTGGATAGATAACACAATCCTGTAACTAACGATACACATTTTCGTTTCAACATCATGGGAATCATTTCCCCATTGACGGATTTTGTAAACAGGAGTATTATATACGCATTCCAATGTATAAAGGCGGTTTGAACATGACTCTTTCCACAATGAACTGGGGAACTGCATATGGCTTCTATTTTACCCAGAGCTATTATTTTGGCTTTGGTTATTTTGGTTGCCATCAACTGCAAACTTACCCCACCGTGAAGAGAGACTGATGCTCCGGATTTCCGGAGGTTCCCATTGAACCGTAAAGCAGACTCCTTGCGAGTCTGCTTTTTTTATGCAGAGGGCATCTGCAAATGTAGAATGGTAGGAAAGAAGAACAGGAGGAAACGACATGATCATCGTAATGAAGAAAGGTGCACCCAAGGAAGCGTCTGAAAAACTGAGAAAGAGCCTGGAACAGAGAGGCTTCACCATCCATGACAGCATCGGGGAAAACCAGGAAGTCCTGGGCATCGTAGGGGATACCAGCATACTGGATCCGGAAGATTTCATGGTGAATGAATGGGTGGATAAGGCCATGCGGGTCCAGGAGCCCTTCAAACGGGCCAATCGGATGTTCCATCCGGATGATTCCATCATCGATGTCAGCGGGGTTAAAGTGGGGGGCAAAAAGCTGGTCGTCATCGCCGGACCCTGTTCGGTGGAAGGCCAGCAGCAGATGGATACCATTGCCGCTTCTGTGAAAAAGAGCGGGGCAGCCATGCTCCGGGGCGGGGCATTCAAACCCCGTACTTCTCCTTACTCTTTCCAGGGCCTGGGGGACAAGGGACTGGATCTGATCCGCCAGGCGGGGAACGCCAATCATCTGCCCATTGTGACGGAAATCATGTCCGCGGACAAAATCGATGAATTTGTGGAAAAAGTGGACCTGATCCAGGTGGGGGCCCGGAATATGCAGAACTTCACCCTGCTGAAAGAACTGGGGAAACTGAAGAAACCCATCCTCCTGAAGAGGGGACTGTCTGCTACCATCGAAGAATGGCTCATGAGCGCGGAATACATCATGTCGGAAGGCAATGAGAACGTCATCCTCTGCGAACGGGGCATCCGGACCTTTGAAACCTACACCCGGAACACACTGGACCTTTCTGCGGTACAGGCAGTGAAGCGGCTGAGCCATCTGCCGGTGATCGTGGACCCCAGCCATGCCACCGGGAAAGCCTGGATGGTGCCCACCATGTCCAAGGCTGCCATCGCAGCAGGGGCGGACGGCCTGATCATCGAGACTCACAACGATCCCCAGCACGCCTGGTGTGACGGGGCCCAGAGCCTTTCCCTGCCGGATTTTGACAAATTGATGCAGGACCTGCGGATCCTGGCGCCGGCGGTGGGACGGGAACTGTAAGGACGAAACAGGAAGGAAACGGCAATGAAGAAACTGCAGGACACGGTTGTTGCAATTGTGGGGCTGGGGCTGATCGGCGGATCCTACGCCAAGGCCCTGAAAAGCCAGAAGGTAAAACGGATCATCGGGATGGACCGGAACCATATCGTCTCTCTCATGGCCAAAGATGAAGGGTATGTGACGGAACTGGCTGACGGGAACCCGGAACTCCTCCGGGAAGCGGATGTGATCATCTGCTGCATGTATCCCAGTGCCTTTGTCCCCTTTGTCCGGGAACATGTCCGGTATTTCAAACCGGATGTGCTCCTTACCGATGTGATGGGGATCAAGGGGAGCATCCCGGACCAGGTGGATGCCCTCCTAGGGCCAGAAATGGATTTTGTCCCCACCCATCCCATGGCGGGTCGGGAAGGCAAGGGCTACAGCCAGAGCACTTCCCAGATTTTCCAGGGAGCCAATTTCATCCTGATCCGCAGGGAGAACAATCTGCCGGATCATGAAGCCTGGCTCCGGAATATGGCATACGAATTGGGCTGTGCCCGGGTGGTGGAACTGACTGTGGAAGAGCATGACAGCATCATTGCCTATACCAGCGATCTGCCCCATGTGATGGCGGTTTCCCTGATCAACAGCGACTCCATGCAGGAAAATACCAAGTACTTCGTGGCTGGATCCTTCCGGGACGCCACCCGGGTGGCGGATATCAATGCGGCCCTGTGGAGCGATCTGTTCCTCCTGAACAAAGGACCGGTGCTCCGGGAAATCAATAAACTGGAGATGCAGCTGGAGCACTGGAAGAGCGCCCTCCAGCAGGATGACCGGGAAGAACTGGTACAGATGATGGAGCAGGCCAAAAAGAAAAGAAGGGACATGTTCTATGGAAAAAATCTTCGTTGATCTGGGAGAAAAATCCTATACCATTGAAATCGCCGCCCATTCCTGGGCTGCCATGGGGAAAAAGGTCCGGGCCCTGTCCAAAGCGGATAAGGTGGCCGTCCTTACGGACCGGACCGTTGACGGACTCTATGGAGACAGCTTGGAACAACAGCTCCGGGAACAGGACTTTGCCGTCCGCCGGCTGGTGATGGAAGCCGGAGAAGACCACAAGAACTTAGAAACCTTCGGCCGCATGGTCCGGGCCTGTGCCGATTTCGGCATGACCCGCAGCGACCTGGTGATCACCCTGGGGGGTGGCGTCCCTGGGGATCTGGGAGGCTTTGTGGCGGCCAGCTTCCTCCGGGGGGTAGATTTCATCCAGATCCCGACGACGCTCCTGGCCCAGATCGACAGTAGTGTGGGAGGCAAGGTAGCCGTGGACCTGCCGGAAGGGAAGAACCTGGTGGGTGCTTTCTATCAGCCCAAAGGGGTGCTGATGGATCCGGAACTCCTCCGGAGCCTGGACCAGCGGTATCTCCACGATGGCTTGGCGGAAGTGATCAAATGTGCCGCTTTCGGGGATCCGGACCTGTTTGCCCGATTGGAGCAGTTCCAGGGAGACGAGGATATCCTGGCCCATGCGGCCGAAATCAGCGCTGCCTGCTGCCGATTGAAAGTGAAGGTGGTGGAGGAAGACGAACGGGACGTAGGCGCCCGGATGGTACTGAATTTCGGCCATACCATCGGCCATGCGGTGGAACGGTACTATCATTATGAGAAATACACCCATGGGGAAGGGGTGGCCATCGGTATGGTGCGGCTGACCCGGAATACGGAAAAGATGGGACTGACCAAACCGGGTACGGCGGACCGGATCCAGCATCTGCTGGAAAGATACCAGATCCCTACGGAAGACCCCATCAGTGACCAGGATGTGCTGGCGGGGATTGCCATGGACAAGAAGAAACGAGGGAACCAGATCACCCTGATCATCGTACCGGAAATCGGGAAGCGCCTGCTGAAAAAAGTTGCCTTTACGGATCTGGAACCCTATGTGAAAGGATGAGAGCATGACCACGTTGCGTATTGAGCCGGGCTCCCTCACCGGGACGCTCCGGGTACCTTCTTCCAAAAGCATGGGCCATCGTGCCCTGATCTGTGCAGCTCTGGCTCAGGGGAAGAGCCAGGTGGAAGAAGTGAGCCTCAGCAAGGATATTTTGGCTACCTGTGACTGTCTCCGGCAGCTGGGGGCGGCAATCACTTCTCAGAAAGAAACAGACGGCCGTACCGGTTTTGCTGTGGAAGGGTGCCGGCCCCGCCAGGCAGGAAAAATCCTGGACTGCGGGGAATCCGGATCCACCCTTCGTTTCCTGATCCCCCTGGCAGCGGTCTCCGGGGAAACTTTCACGTTCATCGGCTCTGGGAAGCTGGGCAGCCGGCCTTTGGATCCCTATGAAGCCATTTTCCGGGAACAGGGTCTGCTGTTCCAAAAAGGGAGTGATACGGAGAATTTCCCGCTCAAAGTCCGGGGTCCGCTCCGGTCGGGGAAATTTATCCTGCCCGGCGATGTGAGCAGCCAGTTCATCAGCGGGCTGCTCTTTGCTCTGCCCCTATTGGACGGGGATTCCACCCTGGAAATCACCGGGAAGCTGGAAAGCCAGAGCTACATCGCCTTGACCCTTTCCGCTTTGCAAAAGTACGGCATCCGGATCGAACACGAAAACTACCGGTTGTACAAGATCCCTGGGAACCAACAGTACCAGGCCAAGCAGGGTGCCGTGGAAGGGGACTATTCCCAGGCGGCCTTCTGGCTCACTGCCGGGATGCTGGGCAGGACCATCAGCCTTTTGGGAATGGATCCGGATTCCCTCCAGGGGGACAAGGCCATCATCCCCATCCTCCAGCGGATGGGAGGACAGGTGGTTTTTGAAGGAGAAAAACTGGTGAGCCGGCCGGCAATACCTCTGGGGACTACCATCGACGGGGCGGACTGCCCGGATATCATCCCGGTGTTGACCGTGGCAGCAGCTCTCAGCCAAGGCCATACGGAAATCATCCATGCCGAACGGCTGCGGCTGAAGGAATGTGACCGGCTGAAAGCCATGACTACGGAATTGAACAAGCTGGGAGCTAAGATCACCGAACGGCCGGACGGCCTTTCCATCGATGGGGTGGTGGAACTGGGCGGCGGCACTGTGGAATGCTGGAACGACCATCGGATTGCCATGAGCCTGGCCGTGGCCAGTATCCTGTGCCGGGAACCGCTGACCCTGGTGGGAGCTGAGTGTGTGGCGAAATCCTATCCGGATTTCTGGAAGGATTTCGCAGCGTTAGGAGGACATTATGAGCAGTGTGATGGGTGAGCAGATCAAGCTGACCATTTTTGGAGAATCCCATGGACCGTCCATCGGGGTGGTGATCGACGGGCTGCCGGCAGGCATCGAGCTGGACCAGGAAGCCATCGCCCGAGAAATGAAACGGCGGGCTCCCGGCAACAGCAAGCTGGCTACGCCCCGGAAGGAAAGCGACAGTGTCAGCATC
This sequence comes from uncultured bacterium, assembly GCA_905215645.1. GTDB lineage: Bacteria > Bacillota > Negativicutes > Acidaminococcales > Acidaminococcaceae > Acidaminococcus. Next base: position 57,920 of record CAJMQS010000008.1, on the reverse strand, counting down.
GAAAGCGGCTTTTTCAACGGCCGGACTACGGGCATGGCCCTCTGTGCCCGGATCCCCAACAGCAATGCCCATTCCAAAGATTACAGTAAGATGAAAGAAATCATGCGGCCGGGCCATGGGGATTATCCGGGCTATGTGAAATTCCACGGCTGCAATGACTATCGAGGTGGGGGCAGCTTTTCCGGCAGGCTCACAGCTCCTCTGGTCTTTGCCGGTGCCGTGGCCAAACAGCTGCTGGCGGCTAGAGGGATCACGGTAGGCGCCCATGTGGCCGCCCTGGCGGGAGTCCGGGACCGGAAATTCGATCCTCTGGGAGAAACGGCGGAGACCCTCCGGGCTATGGGAGATGAGACCCTGCCGGTGCTGGATCCTTTTGTCCGGGAAGCCATGGCGGCCCGGATCACGGAAGCCCAGAAAGAAAAAGATTCTGTAGGGGGTACCATCGAATGTATGGCCATCGGTCTGCCGGTGGGGCTGGGAGAACCCTATTTCGATTCCGTGGAAAGCCGGCTGAGCCATGCCCTGTTCTCTGTTCCGGCAATGAAGGGCATTGCTTTCGGAGACGGTTTCGGCTTGGCAGAAATGCGGGGCAGCGAGGCCAATGATCCCATGACCTATCAGGATGGAAAAGTGGTCTGCACCACCAACCACAATGGAGGCGTCACCGGGGGAATCAGCAATGGGATGCCGCTGCTGTTCACGGTGGCTGTCAAACCCACTCCTTCCATCGGCAAGACCCAGCATACGGTGAATGTGGTGTCTGGAGAAGATACCACCCTGGAAGTCACCGGACGCCATGATCCCTGCATCCTGCCCCGGGCTGTCCCGGTGATCGAAGCCGTCACGGCTTGGACGCTGCTGGATCTGTCCCTGCTGGCAGAAAGGAGGTAAACCATGGCAGAAGAAACCATTCCTGTAGGCTATCAGGGAGTGCCAGGGGCGTACAGCCATCTGGCCCTTCGGACTTATTTTGCTGGGAAGCCGATGGACGCCAGGAACTTCATGCTGTTCGAGGACGTGATCCAGGCTGTGATGGAAGGGAAAGTCCGGTATGGCGTGCTGCCCATCGAGAATTCTTCCACGGGAGGGATCACCGATGTGTACGACTTGGTCCGGCGGTATGGCGCTTCCATCGTGGGGGAAAAAATCGTCAAGGTGGAGCACTGCCTCCTGGCCTGTCCAGGAGCCAAATTGGAAGGAATCACCGAAGTCTATTCCCATCCCCAGGGGTTTTCCCAGTGCCAGGTGTTCTTCAAGGAACACCCTGCCATGCGGCAGTTCAATTATTTCAATACGGCCAAAGCGGCAGAACTGGTGGCCCAGAAAAAAGATCCCCATATGGCGGCAGTAGCCGGCGCTCAGGCGGCAGAACAGTATGGACTGGACATCCTGGCCCGGGGCATCAATACCAACCAGAGCAATTATACCCGGTTCATCATCCTCAGCCGGCAGCGGGAGCTGGTGCCGGAAGCAGACAAGATCACTCTGATCGTCAGCCTGAAGCATCAGCCCGGGTCTTTGTATCGAGTCCTGTCCCATTTTGCCCGGTACCAGATCAATATGACCAACATCGAATCCCGGCCTATACCGGGACGGCCTTGGGAATATTATTTCCACATCGATATCACCGGCCATCTGACGGATCCAGCGGTGCAGAAAGCCTTGGGAGATCTGCCGGAAGACACTACAGAATGCAAGATCCTGGGGAATTATCCGGCAGATCACGGAAAGGAAGAAAAAGAATCATGAAATTTGGATTGTTGGGAAGGGTACTGGGGCACAGCCTGTCACCCCAGATCCATCAGGCGCTTTTCCGGGCCCTGGGCACGGGGGATACCTATGAGCTCCTGGAACGGGAACCGGAAGAGGTCGCCTCTTTTGTCCAGGAAAATCCAGAGGGACTCCGGGGCAGCAATGTGACCATCCCTTACAAAGAAACGGTGCTGCCGTATCTGGAGGCCATTGCGCCGGAAGCGAAAAAAATCGGGGCCGTGAATACGCTGTCTTTTACGTCGGAAGGCGTGAAAGGATACAATACGGATTACCTGGGATTCGACCGAATGCTCCAGGCAGCGGGGATTCCTTTGGAAGGAACAGCGGTGACTGTCTTGGGCAATGGCGGAGCTGCCAAGGCGGTACTCCAGGTGCTGGCGGACCGGAAAGCGGCTTCCATCCGGATCCTGGTCCGGGACCGGGCGAAGGCGGAGGACGCATTGGCCCATTTCTTGGCACAGCGGCCGGACACTCTGCTGGAGACTTATGGAGCGGCAGAACAGGATGGCAGAGGCGGTCAGGTGATCATCAACACCACCCCAGTGGGCATGTTCCCCAAAGTGGGGGAAAGCCCGGTTTCGGCAGCATTCACTGCCCGGTTCGCTGCGGCTGTGGATATCATCTATAATCCAGGAGAAACCCGCTTCCTGGCCGATGCACGGGAGACAGGAGCCCGGACCTGCAACGGCCTTTACATGCTGGTGGCCCAGGCCGTGGCCTCTGAAGAAATCTGGCAGCAGAAAAAAATGGATCCGGAACTGATCCCGGAAATCATGAAACAATTGGAGGCAACTTTCCATGGCTAATATCGTACTCATCGGGATGCCCGGAGCCGGCAAGACCACCATCGGACGGAAACTGAGCAAGGCTCTGGGGCGGCCGGTGCTGGATGCGGATGATAAGGTGGTGGAACAGACCGGACGCACCATCAAGGACTTGTTCCAGGAAGGGGAAGACGTGTTCCGTCGGGCGGAAACAGCGGCGGTGAAGTCCCTTTCCGCCATGGACGGCATCATCATTTCCTGCGGAGGCGGGGTGGTGAAACGGCCGGAAAATATCGCTTTTCTCCAGGCAACGGGCAAGATCTTTTTCCTGAACCGGGACCTGGCAGCCATTGCCGGCTGCGTGGACAAAGTGAGCCGGCCCCTGCTGAATTCTGCAGAAGACCGGCTTACCCAGCTGTACCGGGAGCGGATGCCCCTGTATCTGAAATACGCTGATTACACCATCCCCGTGGACGAAGACTTCGACAAGACAACGAAGTACATCATCGAACTGGTGAGGAAGGCGGGGCTGTAAGGCCGACCAAAAAGGACCAGCCGCTCAGGCGGCCGGTCCTTTTTCAATATACACACTGGTACTGGGAAAGGCAGCGCTGGTGCCAGTTTCTTCCAGCAGCCGCATCAGTTCCAGGTTGATCCGTTCCTTGCTTTTCATGTACTTGTCATACCCTGTATGGCAGCAGTAGCAGACGATGCTGATATCCAGGCTGCTGGCTCCCATATTGGAAAAAGCCACGGTGATCCCTTCCTCCACGATATCCGGATCCTCATGGAGGAATTCTGTGATCTTACGGACCAGTTCCTGCATCTGTTCCCGGGTGCTGTCATAGGTGACCCCCAGGGTCATTTCCAGCCGCCGCATGTGTCGGTTGGTAAAGTTCTGGATGGGAGTGCTGATGATCAGGGAATTGGGGATGTACACCAAGGCTTGGGTAAAGGTCCGCACATTGGTGCTCCGGAAGGAGATGGATTCCACGATTCCTTCCACATTGTTGCAGATGATCCAGTCCCCTACATGGAAGGGCTGGTCCATCAGGATCACCAGACAGGCAAAGATGTTGGCCAGGGAATCCTTGGCCGCCAGGGAAACGGCCAGACCGCCGATGGAAAGTCCGGCGATGAAGCCGCTGATATTGAAGCCCCAGGTGCTCAGGACGGTGGCCAGGGCAAAGAATAGGATCAGAGCATGGAAAAAAGAAGAGAACAAACCACTGATGGCCGGATCCAGTTTCTTGCCGGATTTATTGAAAAAGTGGTTGAAGATCACATTGGTGGTGGAGCTGAAATTGTACAGGCTCCAGTAAAAGGCGATGATCAGCAGAGAAGAAACGGAATTGGAAACAAAGGCCGTTTGCGCCAATCTTTCCCAGGGAGAATTGGCCAGAGCCGTATAGGTTCCGAAAACCCCGATGGCCATCCGGCCGGGCCGATAAACGGCCGCTGCGATATTTTCATCGGCGGCGAAGGGCAGCTTGTCCAGGATGAAACGGATGACCCGGATGCTGACAATCCGGAAGCCGATGTAAAACAGGACCGTCACCCCCAAAATCAGGAGGGCTGGCAGCCAGGCAAGAAAATCATGATAGAAAGTCATGGAAAGACTCCTTTTTTCAGCTATTTGCCCCATTGTACCATCCGTCCGTACTTTGGTGCAAGGAGGAGAGAAAATCCTGGGTGCATGTATGGCCATAGGTATTTGTAAAGTTCTTTTTTTAATCGAAAGATTCTGGTAGAATGAAGCTTGCAGGAGACTTTTTCCTCCCTTGTGGCCCAGTGAACCCTACTTTATCGATATGAAATCAGAATCCTTTTATTTGAAGGAATCCAGAACCCATTGAGAGGAAATTCTTTCTTTAAAATGATCTTTTTGGATGGAAATGGCTTTACGTCGAATAAATGGAAAAGAAAGAAGGATGGATGGAACATGAAGAAAATCGTCGTATTGGATGGGTATACCTTGAATCCTGGAGACATCAGCTGGGCTGGAATGGCAGCGCTGGGTAATCTGCAGGTCTACGATCGGACTTCTGTGACCGATGAAGAAGAAATCCTCCAGCGGATCGGAGCTGCAGAAATCGTGTTCACCAACAAGACACCCTTGTCCAAAGGAGTCATCGACCGCTGCCCTCATCTGGAATTCATCGGGGTCCTGGCCACCGGCTACAATGTGGTAGATGTGGCGGCAGCCAAGGAACGGGGCATCGTGGTGACCAACATCCCCACTTACGGCACCGCTGCGGTGGGGCAGTTTGCCATCGCCCTGCTGCTGGAAATCTGCAACCGAGTGGGCCATCATGACCAGGCCGTCCACCAGGGAGCCTGGGAAAACTGCAAAGACTGGTGTTTCTGGGATTATCCGCTGATCGAACTGGCTGGCAAGACCATGGGGATCATCGGCTTCGGACGGATCGGACAGACTACGGGACGGATTGCCAAAGCCCTGGGCATGGAAGTCCTGGCCAACGATGCCTATCCCAATGATGCAGGGAAACAGATCGCCGACTATGTGGACAAAGAGGAACTGTTCGCCCGTTCCGATGTGATCGTCCTCCACTGCCCCCTGTTCCCGGAAACGGAAAACATCATCTGCCGGGAAAATATCGCAAAGATGAAGGATGGGGTCATCCTCATCAACAACAGCCGGGGGCCCTTGGTCAATGAAAAAGACCTGGCCGAAGCCCTGGATTCCGGCAAAGTATATGCTGCCGGCGTGGACGTGGTGTCCACGGAGCCCATCCGGGGGGATAATCCCCTGCTGAAGGCCAAGAACTGCATCATCACCCCTCACATGTCCTGGGGAGCCAAAGAGAGCCGGCAGCGGCTCATGGATATCGCTGTCGGGAACCTGAAAGCCTTCCTCCAGGGGATGCCGGTGAACCAGGTCGGTGTGTAAAGAATATGCTATAATGGAACCGGTTCGCAACAATATTGAAGGGGGAAAAGAGCATGACCTTACGTACGGATGCAGAAACTATCATGCAGACGGCCATCCGGGCTTCTTTGCCGGATGCGGCTGTGGCAAAGGCTTTGGAACATAAAGAGTTCGGCAACGGAAAAATCGTCCTGGTAGCCATCGGGAAAGCGGCTTGGCAGATGGCTAAGACAGCGGTGGGAATCTTGGACGGACGGATCTCTGCCGGAATCGTGATCACCAAATACGGCCACAGCAAGGGAGCCCTGCCCCCTCTGGAAATCTGGGAAGCCGGCCATCCGGTGCCCGATGAGAATTCCCTGAAAGCCACCCAGCGGGCCATTGAACTGGTCCAGGGCCTCCAAGAGGAAGATACGGTGCTGTTCTTGATCAGCGGCGGCGGGTCAGCTCTTTTTGAAAAACCGCTGATTTCCCTGAAGGAACTCCAGGCGGTTACTTCTGATCTATTGGCCAGCGGGGCGGACATCGTTTCTATGAATACCATACGGAAGCGGCTGAGCAGCGTGAAGGGCGGGAAATTTGCCCGTCTCTGCGCACCGGCGAAAGTCTATGCCATTGTCCTCAGCGACATCATCGGAGATCCCTTGGATATGATCGCTTCTGGCCCAGCCTATCCGGATTCGTCCACCTGCGAGGAAGCTTTGGCTGCCATCCGGAAGTTCAAGATCCAGCTGCCGGCCGATGCAGAACAGGCCCTCCGGGAGGAAACCCCGAAGAAACTGGACAATGTGGAAACGGTCATCACCGGCAGCGTGACGGAACTGGCTGCGGCGGGCCAGCAGGCGGCGGAAAAGCTGGGGTATGAGACCTGCCTCTTGACCACCAGCCTGAACTGCCAGGCCAAGGAAGCCGGCAGTTTCCTGGCAGCCATCGGACGGCAGTATGCTTCTAGCGGGAAGAAGCTGGCTGTACTGGCTGGGGGAGAGACTGTGGTCCATCTCCATGGCCAGGGCAAAGGCGGGCGGAACCAGGAAATGGCGCTGGCAGCGGCGGAAGGCATTGCCGGACTGGACAATGTGGCAGTGTTCTCCTTCGGCAGCGATGGGACGGACGGACCCACCGATGCAGCCGGAGGTTTTGCAGACGGCCATACGAAACAGCAGCTGGCGGAACAGGGCGTAGCCATTTCTGATGTATTGGACCAGAACGATGCCTACCACGCTTTAGCAAAGACAGGAGGCCTCCTGATCACCGGCGCCACCGGGACCAATGTGAATGATCTGAGTGTGCTGCTGATTGGGTGAGGGGCTGTTGCAGGGCAGCTGACCGCTGACAGAGAGGGGGTGTTGCACGTTCTGTGCAACACCCCCTGGCTGTAGAGCCACATAGCGGCTCAAGTCTGGAGTCTGAAGTCTGGAGCCGAATGATAAATTTGCAGGCAAATTTTTGAATATGAAGAACCTTTGGACGAAATGATCTCTCAGATTGATTTCGATTCTGGTTCTACAGAATCAAAAGGATCCGTCCAGCCAGACGGATTCTGTCCTGGGGCTTCCGACTTCAGACTCCTGGCTTCCGACTAGGGGCTGTTGCATGTGTGTGGTTTTCACACATGCAACAGCCCCTTCTTTTACACCCAAAACGTAACAAAAACAGTTACTTATGTAAAATAAAACAAATTTGTTGATAAAAATGTGAAATGAGAGTATTATAAGGACGTACAATCATTTTTCATTAGGGGAGTGGAGATTACGGATAAGGAAGTATTGAAACAAAAAGTGTTCAAGATGATCGACGATTCCGCACAGGAACTGCAGGACTATGCAGCGGATGTGGCTTCTGAGCCGGAATTCGGCTTCAAGGAATTCAAGACTTCTGCAAAACTGGCAGCACAGTTCGACAAACTGGGGATCCCCTATCGGAAGGGTATGGCCATCACAGCCGTCAAAGGGGTGCTGAAGGGCGGGAAGCCAGGTCCTACCATCGCCATCCTGGGTGAATTGGACGCCATAGGCTGCCCGGAACATCCCAAAGCGGATCCGGATACAGGGGCGGCCCATGCCTGCGGCCATCATATGCAGCAGTCCTCCATGCTGGCAGCTGCCTATGGTCTGGCCAAGACCGGGGTCATGAAGGATTTGTGCGGCAATGTGGTATTCTTCGGGGTACCGGCGGAAGAATACGTCCAGATCGCTTACCGGAAAAAGCTGCGGAAGGAGGGGAAGCTCCATTTTCTCCATGGGAAAGGGGAATTGATCTACGAAGGGGAATTCGATGACATCGATATGGCCATGATGATCCATTCCCAGAAAAAGACTCCGGAGCCGGTGGTGGCCATCGGTACCAGCAGCAACGGATTCATCGGTAAGACCATCCAGTATGTGGGGAAAGCCGCCCACGCCGCTGATGCTCCGGACCAGGGAATCAACGCCCTGAATGCCGCCATGCTGGGAATCATGGGAATCAATGCCCTGCGGGAGACTTTCCGGGATGACGATGCCATCCGGGTCCATCCTATCATTACCAAAGGCGGGGACCTGGTGAACAATGTGCCCGACGATGTGCGGATCGAGACCTATGTCCGGGCCAAGACCATGGATGCCATCGACCGGACCAACGCCAAGGTGGATGCAGCCCTCCGGGCAGGAGGCGCCGCTATCGGGGCCAAGGTGAATATCGATACCCTGCCCGGCCAGCTGCCTCTCATCTGCAATCAGGAAATGAATGAACTGTTCGTCCACAATGCCCAGGAAGCGTTCCCAGCGGTGAAAATCACCAATGCGGGGCATTTCAGTGCTTCTACGGACATGGGGGATGTGTCCCATCTGATGCCAGCCATCCATCCCTTCATCGGCGGGGTGGACGGACTGCTCCACGGACCGGACTTCAAAGTGGTGGATTTCAAAGCGGCGGCACTGCTGCCCGGGAAAGCCTTCGCCGGCATGGTCATCGACCTGCTGAGCGACGATGCCAAGGAAGCCAAGAAGATCCTGGCCGATTTCAAGCCGGCGCTTACCAAAGAACAATACATTGCCAAACTGGATGGCTATTTCAGCGAGGAGGAACCCGACCATGATTAATTGGAAACTGCACATTACGGCCATGGCCTTGGTGGTCATCGCTGAACTGATCGGAATCAAGTCCTTTAGCCTGGGGCCGGGGAAAGTGGTGTTCGTCCCCATGCTGTATGCCTTGATTCTGGGAATCCTGACCACTCCCAACTTTTTTAAACTGACCAAACAAAAGGATATGGAAGACGCCGGGTCCCTGGTAGGCATCACCTTGATGCTGCTCATGGCCCGTTATGGGACCCTGGTGGGACCCACCCTGCCGAAGATCATCAGCGCCAGCCCTGCCCTGATCCTCCAGGAATTCGGGAACCTGGGGACGGTGTTCCTGGGAGTGCCTCTGGCGGTGGCCTTCGGACTGAAACGGGAGACCATCGGAGCCGCCCATTCCATCGCCCGGGAACCCAATGTGGCCCTGATCGGTGAAAAGTACGGCCTGGATACGCCGGAAGGCCGGGGCGTCATGAGCGTGTATATTGCAGGGACTGTCTGCGGCACCGTGTTCTTCGGGATCATGGCTTCTTTCCTGGCTGCCCTGAAGATCTTCCATCCCTATTCCCTGGCCATGGCTTCCGGGGTGGGAAGCGCCAGCATGATGTCCGCTTCTCTGGGGACACTCACCGTCATGTATCCAGAAATGGCTGACCAGCTGGCTGCTTTTGCTACCGCTTCCAACATGCTTTCCGGCCTGGACGGGGTGTATATGGCCGTGTTCCTGGCTCTGCCCATGACGGAATGGCTCTATAAGAAATGCTGCATCATCAAATACGGTCATGTACTGACCGAGGAGGAGGAAGGAAAATGAGAACGTTTACCCTGCCTGAAACCACGCTGGTCCTCATCATCACGGCTTTCCTTTCTCTGGTGGCCAATGCTCTTTCCAGCAACATTCCTTTTCTGGACGCTGTGCCCGGCATGGTGATCCTGATCGCCATCTCTCTGGCGGGAATCATTGCCGCCCGGGTGCTCCCCGGCGGGATCCCTGCAGTGGCTTATATCACCACCCTGGGCTGCATCCTGACCTATCCTGGGTTCCCAGGTTCGGAAATCGTCAATATGTACATGAAGAAAGTGGGCTTCCTGGCCTTGTGTACGCCGATCCTGGCTTACGCAGGGATTTCCATCGGGAAGGATATGGATGCCTTTAAGAAAACGGGCTGGCGGATCGTGGTCCTGGCCTGTGTGATCTTCATCGGCACCTATCTGGGTTCGGCCATCATCGCCGAAGTGATCCTGAAGGCGCTGGGACAGATTTAAAAGGATAAAAAATGGGCTGCTGCATGGCGCAACAGCCCATTCTTTTTGTCCTTTAATGATTTTTCTTCGCTTTCACTTCATCCATGTATTCGTTCATGATCTTGACGGCACAGTAGTCCCCGCACATGGAACAGTATTCTTCACTGCTCTTGTTCTTGGCGGCCCGGATGGCTTTGGCTTTGACCGGATCGATGGCCAGGCTCAGCTGTTTGTCCCAATCCAGTACTTTCCGGGCTTTGGCCATGGCCAGGTCTTGGGCTACAGCGGAAGGCAGGCCTTTGGCCACGTCAGCGGCATGGCCGGCGATCCGGGCAGCTACCACGCCTTCCCGGACATCATTGATATCCGGCAGCCCCAAATGTTCCGCAGGAGTCACGTAGCACAGGAAGTTGGCTCCGGTGAAGGCGGCCAGGGTGCCTCCGATGGCGGAAGTGATGTGGTCGTAACCGGGAGCGATATCGGTGACCAGGGGCCCCAGCACATAGAAGGGAGCGCCATGGCAGATCCGTTTCTGGAGCTGCATGTTGGTGGCAATCTGGTTGTAGGGGACGTGTCCCGGGCCTTCCACCATGACTTGTACTCCTTTGGCCCAAGCCCGCTGGGTCAGCTCGCCCAGGTTCAGCAGTTCCTGGATCTGGGTCCGGTCGGTGGCATCTGCCAGGCATCCGGGTCGGCAACCGTCTCCCAGGCTGATAGTCACATCATACTTAGCACAGATGTCCAGGATTTCATCATAAAATTCATAGAAGGGATTTTCTTTGCCATTGTGGAGCATCCAGCCGGACAGGAAGGAGCCGCCCCGGCTGACGATATCCATTTCCCGTCCTTCACTGATCAGGTTGTGGAGGCATTGGCGGGTGAGGCCGCAGTGCATGGTCATGAAATCGGCCCCGTCTTTGGCCTGCCGTTCCACTACAGTGAAGATGTCGTTCTTGTCCATTTCCGTCACTTTGCCGTGGGCTTTGATGGCCTGGACCGTAGCCTGGTAAATGGGGACGGTGCCCACCATGACGGTGGAGTGTTCGATGATGGCCTTCCGGGACGCATCGATGTTGTTGCCGGTGGAAAGGTCCATCACCGCATCAGCACCGGCATCGATGGCGGCTTTCAGTTTGTCCAGTTCCGGAGCAGGATACGGGAAAGCAGAAGAAGTCCCGATGTTGGCGTTCACTTTGGTGGAAAGGCCTTCGCCTACCCCACGGGGAATCAAGTTCTTGTGGTTGATGTTGGCGGGGATGCAGATGGTGCCTTTGGCCACTCCATCCCGGATGAATTCAGGGGTTACCCCTTCCTGGCGGGCTACTTCCGCCATCTGGTCAGTGATTTTTCCCTGCAGTGCAGCTTGTCTTTGGGTCAGCATAAAACAAATCCTCCTTCATGGATAGAACAAAAAGGCCGCTTCCCTGAGATGGAAAGCGGCCCGACAAAACAGCCTCACCACTTTCCTTCGGCGGTATTACCCGCATCAGGTTCAAAGGGTCGACCGTCAGGTCTCTCAGCGATAGCGCCCCTAGTGATGCTTCCACTTTAACAAAAAAACAGAAAGAATGCAACCAGAAATTTCAAAAGGAGACGTTACAAGTAGTTAGACAATTCGCAATAAATTGTCTACAAATAACAAAAAATTTATTTGAGATTCTGTTCATTTTGATATATAATGATAGACGACTAGGGGGACTATGGAAGTCTTACTATCGTAGTCAGTATCTCTTAGAAAGAGGGGCTATTAAAAATGAAAAAAATGAAGACAATGGATGGCAACACCGCGGCCGCATATGCTTCTTATGCGTTTACGGAAGTTGCAGCGATCTACCCGATCACTCCTTCTTCTCCTATGGCAGAAGCAAGTGATGAATGGGCTTCTCATGGCAAGAAGAACATTTTCGATCGCCCGGTACAAATCATGGAAATGCAGTCTGAAGCAGGTGCTGCCGGTGCTGTGCACGGCTCTCTGTCTTCCGGTGCTCTGACCACGACTTATACCGCATCCCAGGGCTTGCTGCTGATGATCCCGAACATGTACAAAATCGCCGGTGAACTGCTGCCTGCAGTATTCGATGTAGCTGCCCGCTGCGTTGCCACCAGCTCTCTGAACATCTTCGGTGACCACAGTGACGTCATGGCTGCACGTCAGACCGGTTTTGCTATGCTGGCTGAAAGCGGTGTCCAGGAAGTTATGGACCTGACTGCAGTTGCTCATCTGTCCGCCATCAAAGGCCATGTTCCTTTCCTGAACTTCTTCGATGGGTTCCGTACTTCTCACGAAATCCAGAAGATCGAACTGCTGGACTATGAAGACCTGAAAAAACTGGTCGACTACGATGAACTGAAGAAATTCCGTGAAAATGCGCTGAACCCGGATCATCCTGTGATCCGCGGCACCAACCAAAACCCGGATATCGACTTCCAGACCCGTGAAGCCGTCAACAAATACTATCTGGCTCTGCCGGAAATCGTTGAAGGCTATATGAATGAAATCAGCAAACTGACCGGCCGTGACTACAAACTGTTCAACTACACCGGTGCTCCCGATGCTGAAAACGTTGTTGTCATCATGGGCAGCGGCGCTCAGACCGTTGAAGAAGTAGTCAAACTGCTGGTTGCTGAAGGCGAAAAGGTCGGCGTTGTGAACGTTCACCTGTATCGTCCGTTCTCCGAAAAACACTTCTTCGAAGCTATGCCGAAGACTGTGAAACGGATTGCTGTCCTGGATCGGACCAAGGAACCTGGTTCCAACGGCGAACCTCTGTACCTGGATGTCCGTGACATGTTCTACAACAAGGCTGAACGGCCTCTGATCGTTGGCGGCCGCTATGGCCTGGGCTCCAAAGAATTCTATCCTGGAGATGTCCTGGCTGTGTTCGACAACCTGAAGGCTGCTGAACCCAAAGACCATTTCACCGTAGGCATTGTGGATGATGTGACCAACACCTCCCTGCCGAAAGAAAAGACCCTGGATATCACCCCGAAAGGGACTGTATCCTGCAAGTTCTGGGGCCTGGGTTCCGATGGTACTGTCGGTGCCAACAAGATGGCCATCAAGATCATCGGCGATAAGACCGATATGTACGCACAGGGCTACTTCGCTTACGACTCCAAGAAGTCCGGCGGTATCACCGTATCCCACCTGCGTTTCGGCCATACCCCGATCCATATGCCGTTCCTGATCAACTTCGCTGACTATGTCGCTGTACACAATCCTTCTTATGTACATCGTTACAACGTAGCCAACGGCCTGAAAAAAGGCGGCGTATTCCTGCTGAACTGCCCTTGGACCGTTGAAGAACTGGATAAGGAACTGCCTGGCCAGCTGAAACGCTACCTGGCTGTGAACAACATCCAATTCTACACCATCGATGCTGTGAAGATTGCTTCCGACATCGGTCTGGGCGGCCGTATCAACATGATCATGCAGTCTGCCTTCTTCAAACTGGCCAACGTCATCCCCGTGGAAGACGCTGTGAAGTACCTGAAGGAATCCATCGTCGCTTCCTATGGCAAGAAAGGCCAGAAGGTCGTTGACATGAACAACGCTGCTGTGGATCAGGGCGTCAACGCCATCAAGAAGATTGACATCCCTGCTGAATGGGCTAATGCTCAGGATGAACCGCTGTACAAGAAGATCGGCAACGACTTCTATGACAACATCATGATCCCCATGACGGAACAAGAAGGCGACAGCCTGCCGGTCAGCACCTTGATGGGCCAGGCCAATGGTACCTTCCCGTCCGGTACTGCTGCTCTGGAAAAACGCGGTATTGCTATCAACGTTCCTGAATGGAACATTGAAAACTGCATCCAGTGCAACCAGTGCGCTATCATGTGCCCGCATGCTGCTATCCGTCCGTTCCTGCTGACTGATGAAGAAGTCAAGAACGCTCCGGAAGGCCTGAAGACCAAACCGGCTCTGGGTGCAAAAGGCCTGAACTTCTGCATCACTGTGAGCCCGATGGACTGCCAAGGCTGCTCCAACTGCGTGGATGCCTGCCCGGGCATGAAAGGCAACAAGGCTCTGGCCATGAAACCTTTCGCTACTCAGGAAGGCCGTGCTCCCATCTGGGATTATGTGGTCAACAAGGTTGCTCCGAAAGCCAACCCCATGTCCACCGCTACTGTCAAGGGCTCTCAGTTCGAACAGCCCCTGCTGGAATTCTCCGGTGCCTGCGCAGGCTGCGGCGAAACCCCGTATGCCAAACTGGTTACCCAGTTGGTTGGTGACCGCATGATGATCGCCAACGCTACCGGCTGCTCCTCCATTTGGGCTGCTGCTGCTCCTTCCATGCCGTACACCACCAACCACAAAGGCCATGGTCCTGCTTGGTCCAACTCCCTGTTCGAAGACAATGCTGAATTCGGTCTGGGCATGTATCTGGGCGTAAAGGCTGTCCGGGATCGTCTGGTAGATGAAATGAAGGCTGCTGAAGCGGTTGCTTCCGCTGACCTGAAGGCTGCCATGGAAGACTGGATCGCCAACAAGGACGAAGGCGAAGGCTCTCGTGCCCGTGCTGAAAAACTGGTTGAACTGCTGGAAGCTGAAAAAGCCGGCAAACCTGAACTGGAAAAACTGTATGAATCCAAACAGTTCTTCGTGAAACGTTCTCAGTGGATCTTCGGCGGCGACGGCTGGTCCTATGATATCGGTTACGGCGGATTGGATCACGTACTGGCCTCCGGCGATGATGTAAACGTCATGGTATTCGATACCGAAGTTTACTCCAACACCGGCGGACAATCCTCTAAGTCCACTCCTGAAGCTGCTGTTGCTCAGTTTGCTGCTTCTGGTAAACGCACCAAGAAGAAGGACCTGGGCATGATGGCTATGACCTATGGTTATGTCTATGTGGCTCAGATCAACTTGGGTGCTGATAAGAACCAGGCTCTGAAGGCCATCCGGGAAGCTGAAGCTTACCATGGTCCTTCCCTGATCATCTGCTACAGCCCCTGCATCAACCATGGTATCAAGAGAGGTATGAACCACTCCTTCCTGGAAGCCAAGGCTGCTGTTGACTGCGGTTACTGGAGCTGCTTCCGGTACAACCCGACCCTGAAGGCAGAAGGCAAGAAGTCCTTCTTCCTGGACAGCACCAAGACTCCGAACTTCGATGAATTCGAAAACTTCCTGAAGGGCGAAGTACGGTATGCTTCCCTGGCTAAAGGGTTCCCTGACATTGCAGAAGACCTGTATGCCAAGACCAAGAAAGATGCTGAAGAACGTCTGGCTGGCTATGTAAAACTGGACGCTGAATAAGCACTTTGGCTCTTAAAAAACTCCTGTCACGAAAGTGACAGGAGTTTTTTTACACAAAAATGTTCAGAATGTTGCATATTTCACTTTGGAACTGGTGTAAATCTCTGAGATGTGGTAGAATCTACTCGTATCACCATTCATTCGATCTATAGGAACAATTGAAAACGCAAAAACTGCGGAGGAGATCATCTTGGTTCAGCTTTTCTTATTCTTGGGCGGCATTTCTCTTTTCCTGTATGGCATGCAGCTGATGGGGGACGGCCTGCAGCAGGCGGCCGGAGCGAAACTCCAGAAGATCCTGGGGCAGCTGACGAAAAAGACCATCTATGGTGTGGCTTTGGGCGCCGGCGTCACGGCTGTGCTCCAGTCTTCCAGTGCTACCACAGTCATGACTGTCGGTCTGGTCAACGCCGGGCTGATGAACCTGGAACAGGCATTCGGGATTGTCATGGGGGCCAATATCGGGACTACCATGACCGCACAGCTCATTGCCTTCAACCTGACCGACTACATCACCCTGATCATTGCCATCGGCTTTGTGATGCAGATCGTGTGCCGGAAACGGACCCTGAAGAACCTGGGTTCCGTGCTCCTGGGGTTCGGTATCCTGATGCTGGGCATGAGCATGATGAGCAATTCCGTCATTCCTCTGCGCCAGGATCCCAGGATCGTAGATATCCTGGGCAAATTTTCCACCCATCCCATTATGGGGCTGCTCACCGGTCTGTGCATGACCTTGGTAATCCAGTCTTCTTCCGCTACCATTGGGATCCTGATGGCTATGGCCAGCCAGGGACTGATCCCCCTGGAAGGGGCTATCCCTGTGATTTTGGGGGATAATATCGGGACCTGTATCACCGCCGTCATCGCTACCCTCCAGAGCGGCCTGAACGCCAAACGGGTGGCTTGTTCTCACGTGATGTTCAACCTGATCGGGTCCATCATCGCCATGAGCCTGTTGCCTTTCTTCATCGCTTTTGTCAAGGAGATTTCTCCGGCAGGGGATATCGGCCGGCAGATCGCTAATGCCCATACCACTTTCAACGTGGTGAATACCTGCATCTTCCTGCCTTTGGCTCCTTATTTCACCCGGTTCATCAAGAAAATCATGCCTGGGGAAGACAATGACATTTCCTACCAGCCTAAATAC
This sequence comes from uncultured bacterium, assembly GCA_905215645.1. Taxonomy (GTDB): domain Bacteria; phylum Bacillota; class Negativicutes; order Acidaminococcales; family Acidaminococcaceae; genus Acidaminococcus. The sequence goes on along the minus strand of CAJMQS010000008.1, from coordinate 41,770 downwards.
CTGGATAAGAACGTACTGAATACTCCGGCTGTGGCACTGGGTCTGGCTACTAAAGAAGTGGTCCGGATGGGGGATTTGGCGCTGGAGAACATCCGGAAATCCTTTAACTGCGTAGACAATTACAATAAAAAAGATGTGGAATTCGTCTTGGAACATGAACCAGTCATAGACAGTCTGGAAGAAGCCATTACCGTGTATCTGACCAAGATGAGCGAAAAGAACATGACCAAAGATATGTCCAACCTGCACACCGGCCTGATCCATGCCTGCAACGACATCGAACGGATCGGGGACCATGCGGAAATCATCGCCAAACGGGTCCGGAGCATGCGGGAAGACGGGACCACCTTCTCCCCGGAAGCCAACCGGGAAATGAAGGAATTGGAAGTGCTGGTGATTTCTGCTGCTACTAAAGCCATCAAGGCCCTGGAAACCATGGACAAGGATCTGGCCCGGGAATCCCTGGACTTCTCCCATCAGGTGAAGCTGAAGCAGAAGGCCATGCGGAAGAGCCATGTGGAACGGCTGAACGAAGGCATCTGTACACCGGAAACCGGCTTTGTGATGCTGGAACTGCTGATCAACATGAAACGGGTCAGCGATCATAGCAAGAACATTTCTCAGTTGGTGCTGGGGGATTTTTAAAAAATTGTCAACGGTCAGCTGTCAACGGTCAGCGGCCGGCGGAAGGGGCTGTTGCAAGCGCAACAGCCCCTTTTTAATAAAGAAGGAGAAAATATGAACATCACTGTTTATCTGGGAGCCAATCCGGGGAACCGTCCGGAATATGCCCGTTATGCTTATGAACTGGGACAATGGATCGCCTCTCATGGCCATACCCTGATTTATGGAGGCAGCCGCACCGGGCTCATGGGACAGCTGGCCGACGGGGCTCTGGGTCAGGGCGGCCGGGTCGTGGGGGTGGAACCCCGGTTCTTTATGGAAAAGGAACTCCAGCATGAGGGCCTCAGCGAATTGATCGTCACCGAAAATATGACAGAACGGAAAAAGAAGATGCTGGAATTGGGAGACTTGTTTCTGGCTTTTCCCGGAGGTATCGGCACTTTGGAAGAAATTTCAGAAGTCATGAGCCTGAATAAACTGGAAATGGTGTCCAAACCTTTTGCCTTCCTGGACTATGAAGGCTACTGGCAGCCCATGAGGACCCTTCTGCAGGAAATGGCAGGGGAGGGCTTCCTGTGGGAAGACTGGGCGGCCCAGGTCCCGTTCCTGAAAGACTTGGATGGGTTGGGAAAGTATATTGACAGTCTTTCAAAACTGTAATATACTGTACAAGTAATTCAATTGCGGAAGTAGCTCAGTGGTAGAGCATCACCTTGCCAAGGTGGGGGTCGCGAGTTCGAATCTCGTTTTCCGCTCCATAAAAATCAGGGCTGTTGCAGACTGCAACGGCCTTTTTTGTTCAGGATCAGCGGTTCTGTTTTTCGACCGCTGCCGACCGATGACAGGGGGATTTTTCATAAAATCCCCCTCCCGGCTTGCCTTCCTCCCCTCTTTACGGTAAACTAAAATGTAAAGAAAAAAGGAGAATATCATGGGAACCTGTACCGTAGCCATACTGACCAAAAATGAAGAACGTCATATCCTGGATGCCTTGGCTTCTGCCCGTCTCTGTGCCGATCAGCTTTTGGTGGTGGATTCCGGGAGCACGGATCATACTGTGTCCCTGGCGCGGGAAAACGGAGCAGATATCACCTTCCGGGAATGGGACAATGATTTTGCCGCCCAGCGGAATTTCGCTCTTTCCCAGGCCAAGGGAGATTGGATCTTATTTTTAGATGCGGATGAAAGGCTGACACCGGAACTGGCGGAAAAAATCAACACCATCAAAGCCGGCAGCCAGGACTATCAGTATTCCTTCCGGAGGATCAACATCGCTTTCGGCCATGAATTCCATCATGGGGCTTTCAGCCCCGACCGGGTGAAGCGCTTGTTTCCCCGGGAAAAGGTCTGCTGGGTGGGGAAGGTCCATGAACGGCCAGAATCTCCTTTACCAGAGATAGAGCTGAAAGAGCCGCTGGAGCATTATACTTACGATACCTTTGCCCAGTGGTGGTACAAAGCGGGGCACTATACCACACTGTGGGCGGAGGAAGCCTATGGGCGTGGGAAAAAGGCCACGGCAGGGACCGCCGCCGGCCATGCCCTGATGGGAATGGTGAAGGCCTATATACTGGAGGGAGGCTTCCTGGAAGGGAGCATGGGCTTTGTGGCAACCCTTCAGCATGGGATTTATACAGCCATGAAATACATGAAACTGGCGGAGTTTTCCAGGAAGAAGTGACGAGATAGAAATTAAGCAAAAGAGGTGACAGAAATGGAGAAAATTTCCATTGTACTGGCTTCTGATGACAATTATGCCCAGCATGGGGCTGTGGCCTGTGCATCCATCCTGGTGAACCATAAAGGGGAGCTGCCCATCCATTTTTATTATTTCGATGATGGGATCAGCGAAGAAAAACAGGCAGGGATTGCGGCCACTGTGACTGAACGGAAAGGGACCATCACCTTTATTCCCACGGCACAAAGAGAAATCCAGGCCCATACCAGCGGCCATGTGAACCGGGCAGCCTATCTCCGGCTGCTGATCCCGGAACTGGTTCCTCAAACCGTACAGCGTGTCATCTATCTGGATACGGATCTGGTGGTCCTGGACGATATCCAGGAACTGTGGCACATGGATCTGGAAGGGAAACCATTGGGGGCAGTGCCCGACTTGGGGATCCTGGCTTCCTCTCGGATGCGTCGGCAAAAAGAAGAAACATTGGGAATCAAAGAGGGAAAGCTGTACTTCAATTCCGGGGTGATGGTGATGGATCTGAAGGCCTGGCGGGAAAACCAGTATGGCCCCCAGGTAATCCGGTGTGTGGAAGAGGGGAATTTCCGTCACCACGATCAGGACGGGCTGAACAAGGTATTCCAAGACAACTGGAAGCCTCTGCCTCTTCGGTGGAATGTAATCCCGCCGGTATTTACCCTGCCGGTGAAAGTATTGAAGAAATCCCGCTGGCGGAACCTGGCACTGGAAGCCCTGGAACGTCCCGCCGTATTCCATTGGGCCGGCCGGTACAAACCCTGGGAGTTTGCGCCCAAAGGCCATTTCAATGAAAAATACTATACCTATTTGGCACAGACAGCGTTCGCCGGGGCACAAATGCCCCAGCCAGGAACGGATATGCGGGGTAAATCTGTAACTCGGCAGGAACTGCGGCTGAAGCTGGCTGAATTGTGGAAGAAACTGTTTTAGGGAAGTTGGGGAGTATGGATAAATGACAGAGGTAACGCAGCAAAAGATAATCAAAGCACTGGCAGTTTGTGCTGCGGGTATGGCCTGTATAACGCGTATTTCCATGGCTCTTGGGGAAGTGCTGAATGGATTGGTCCTGTTGTTGGGATTGATTTTGTACTATTACAATAAGAAGCAAATCCATCTTTCACCTGAAGTGAAGGGGTATTTGAAAGCCTACCTTATTTTTGTCCTCTGTACCTTGCCTTCGGTTATTTTTGGAGGCAATATTTCAAAGGGAGTCCATGAATTCCTGCAGATGTGGGTGTGGCGGTTTGTGGTTTTTCTACCCGTAGTTGTATTTATTAAGAAACGAGATTATCTGATCAACATGCTGACAGCTTATATGGCTGTTTTTGGTGTGGATTGTTTTTTGACATTGATCCAGGTCCTGTTCCATTTGGGAAACAACGACCGTGGATGGGGACTGGGAGGCAGCCAGCTGGGGATTGCCAGTATCATGTGCATGATGATGCCCATTACGTTCATCATTATTTTGGATCCGAGTTTTGAAAAACGGCTGAAAAATGTGGCTAAGGTGACCTTGGTCTGCAACTGGATTGGGTTGTTCTGCAATAAAAGCAGAGGTTCCTGGCTGTCTAACATGATTTTAGTGCCAGTGGCAGCCTGGAACTATGTAAAGCATTCCAAGAAAGCTCTGGCTGTAATCGCTTTATTTTTCCTGGCTTCTGGAATTTTCATGGCCTCTTCTCCTCAATATCAGAAACGGTTCGAATCCATTGCCAACACCACGACGGACCGGTCCAATGGGGATCGGATCGAAGGATGGAAATCCTGTATCCATATGGTACAAGATTATCCGATGAAGGGGATTGGATTGGGAAGATGGAGAGAATTCTACAAACCGTATTACAAACTGCCTACAGAAATCCAGGGTTTGAACCATGCTCATAACAATTATTTCCATCTGATTGCGGAAACTGGGTTGGTGGGATTTGCTGGATTGCTTTATTTTACAGCATATTTTATGTTCCGGAGTTTTAAAAACTGGATAAAAGAACACAATCCAGCCGATTTAATGATTTTTGTCGCATTTACAGGATATGTATTTTTGTTCGGACAAGTGGAATATACACTGGACTTGTCTTCGGGGGTAAGGATTTTCTGGTTTTTAATAGCGATTGCGTTAGGATTGAAAAATCAATGATTTATAAAAATATTTTTGTTGACGGTATCATGCATATGGGAGATATGATCATGACCGCTGCAGTGTTTCCGGTGCTCCGGAAACACTGTCCGGAGGCCAGGATCACTTATCTCTGCAGTGCCAACCTGGCTTTTGTGGCGGAACTGTTGGAGGGAGTGGATGAAGTGATTCCCTACAGCTATACCAGCGGGGGCGGGTATGGGGATGTGTGGAAGATTGGTCGGCAGTTGGCCAAGCGCCATTTTGACCTGGGGATTTCTCTGGATCCACGGGAACGGGTGACGCTGATGAAATGGATCGCCCAGATCCCAGAACGGGTCAGCCTGGAACAGGCCCTGGGCTGGGAATTGGGCTGGGAAAAATGGTTCTATACCCAGGACCTGGCACTGCCAGCCGGTTGGTCCTATCAGGAACATTCCATGGCGGCCAGCTTCCAGCAGATGATGCGGGGATTTTTCGGGGATCCTTCCCAAGAATTTGTCCCGCCCCGTCTGAAACCCGTGGCGCCAGACCAGGAACAGTGGGTGGAGACGCTGTTGGGAAAAGCTCCTGTACCGGGGAAAAAGATTGCCCTTTGCATCCAGACCACCTCCCGGACTAAGGACTGGCCGGTGGAAAAGTTCTGCCAGGTCTGTGACTGGCTGGCGGAAACCTATGGGGCCACCCTGTATTTCACGGGGATCCCGGCCCATCGGGAACGGGGAAAAGCCATCCTTCAGGGAATGGAACACCAGGAGGCCGTGGTGGATCTGATTGGGAAAACCAGCTTTCTGGAATTGACGGCTCTTCTGAGCCGCATGGATCTGCTACTGACCTTGGATACCGGGACTGCTCATATTGCTGCAGCGGCCGGCTGTCCGGTGGTGACGGTCTTTACCTTCAATTCCCCAGTCATCTATCGAGCACCGGGGAAACACTGTATCGGAGTCAGTGGACATCTGCCCTGTTCCGGCAAGCACATCTGCATCGGACCCAGCCGGTGTCCCAAATCTGACTGTGTGGATGCAGTGACCGTTCCCATGGTGGAAACGGCCATAGAAAAATTATTTCAGGAGACAGCATGAAAACATTTGAACCGGGCTTTTTTGCCCTGGAGAATTTTATTCGGAAGCAGGAAACTTTCGACTTTCTGGATCCCCATTCCGGGGAACCCTGGCATGTGGCTTACAATGTGAACGACCCTTTTTTCCAGATTATGGGGGCTTCCATGGTATCGGTACTGGAAAACAACCCCCGCCATCCTCTTGTGTTCCACCTTTTCACCGACGGCTACAGCCGGGAAAACGGGGATAAAGTCCGGCAGCTGGCGGAAAAATGGCACTGCCGATGCACCCTGTATGAACTGGATATGGCACCCTTCCAGGATTTCCATGTAAAAGTGGCCCGGTTCTCCCGGATCACCTACGGCCGGCTTTACATGGCCAAGGTGCTGAAGGGGGAAACAGATCGGTTCCTGTATCTGGATGCGGATACCATGGTGATCCGGTCCCTGGAGGATCTGTTCGATCTTTCCATGGAAGGCAAGGCCATGGGCGCCGTTTCGGAGCGCCCGAAGGACGCAGTCTATCGAGGCGGCTACCTGAAACTGAAGAATGGGAAGTATTTCAACGACGGCATCATGCTGATCAATATCCCGGAATGGGAAAAGCAGGGGATTACAGAAAAAGCTTTTTCTTTCCAGAAGGAACCCCGGGAACGGTTCCTGGGCCAGAGCCAGGATGTACTGAATCTGACATTCGATGGGACCAACCTGTTCCTGCCTCCGGTATACAATGAATTCGGGGGTGGCGAAGATGACAAGGGAGATGGGGTGATCATCCACTGGACTGGGCGCCGTAAACCCTGGCAGATGGTCCTGGCTCCCTTTGATGCCCAGTGGCGGCAGTACAATGCCCTGTCTCCCTGGGAGACTATCACCAATACCCTGCCCATCAAAAAGCCGGAAAATTACCATGACTTCAAACAGTGGGCCAAGTACCGGAAAAAAGACAGCCTGATGGATTATCTGTGGGGCATGGGTTGGTATGCGATTTTGAAGATTCGGTATAAAATGGGGTAAGAGTTACAATAGAATATATTGATATCATGAGGGGCTGTCTATAGGCAGTCTCTTTTTCGTTGCAAACGCAAATGCAACGTGTAACAGAAACTCGAAAGGTCCTGCTATTCCATGCTATAATAAAAGAAAAGCTATTCAGAAGATACAAAAAGGAGCGAAAAATGAAATCCCAGAAGGCTTTGGAACAAATTAAAGACCTTGTTTTGTCTTCAATGGCATCGCAGGATGTCCAGATTTATCTGTTTGGTTCCTGGGCACGGGGTGAACAGAAACAAAGCTCAGATGTAGATATAGCCATAGAAAGCAAAGAGAATATAGCCTCCAGTATTTGTTCATTGCGGGAAAAACTAGAAGAGTCCAGTATTCCGTATCGGATAGATTTGGTGGATATGCAATTTGCCGGCAAAGTCCTGTTGCAAAAAATTCATCAGGAGGGTATTTTATGGAAAAAGTACAAGAACGCATAAAAACAGCACAAAGAGCACTAGTCAAACTCCACGAACTGGCAGTCAAACCGGACCTATCCGAGGTGGAACGGGATGCTCTGATCCAGCGGTTCGGATTTTCTTTTGAACTGCTGTGGAAATGTGCCAAGGAATACCTTTATGTGGAAGAAGGCATTGATGCGGCTTCACCCAAAAAAGTAATCCGGTGTTGCCGGGAACTGGGGTTGCTGGATGAGGGGCAGACCCAGGAGGCCCTGCAGATGGCAGATGACCGGAATCTGACCTCTCATACCTATGATGAAACTTTTGCCCAAGCGGTGGTGGAACGGATCCGCCACTATGATCCGCTGCTGCAATTCTGGCTGGATAAAATAGGCGGTGCCAGGTAGAAAAAGAAGCGTATAAATCGGAACCGTAGGGACGGCAGGTCCGGCCGCCCGCAGATACATCGTTTGTTTATGTATTCTGCGGGCCGCCAGTTGTGCAGCTCCTGCGTTTTTTTTCGTAGCAAACGCAAATGCAACGCAAAATTTACGTTGCATTTGCGTTGCATTATGAAATAAAATAAAATGAAACGAAAAGGAGGTAATGCCTTGTTCAGTCTATTCTACGCATCACTGCAGCAGGATGGGAAGCTGTTTTTGTTTTTCCCTATCCTGTGCGCGGTCTTTCGTCTGATTTTCATCCATGTCTACAATCCCTATCGGAGCTTGAAGGGAAAGGGACCGGTGATCTGGCACTGTTTCCGGTACGGGTTCTGGTGGGGGATGGATTTCAACGCCTATGTCTTTTTGATCCCAATGGTCCTCCTGAGCCTGCCCGGGGCTTTTTTTCCGGTGTGGCACCATTGGGGGGATACTCTGCGGCTGGCAGGAGGGCTGGTCTACAGCCTGGTGCTTTACCTGGCCTTTGCAGGAAAGATGCTGTTCTACAAGCATTTCCATGATATCTTCAACCAGACCTTGAAGCTGGGGGCCAAAGCGGAAAAGCACAACCTGGTGGATATTTTCTTCCATCAGGACCACGGAGCCTGGATCCTTTTGGGCATCCTGCCCTACCTGGTTTTGTGCGGAGTCTGTATCCAGGGTCTGCTCCAGCTGCCCAGTTTCCAGTACTTGGACTTTTTCAATCCCATCCTCCATTATGGATACAACACGGTGATCTTCCTGGGGGCCATTGCCGCTTTTTACTGGTTCCGCTACGGAGGGACCTTTTGGCATGACGACAAGCCGGAATGGGATACCATCCCCAGTGTGGTGAAGAAGGACATTTTCTTTGCCAAGGCTACAGTGGACGATCTGGTGGCCCTGGAACAGGTGATGAAGCACAAGCTGAATCCTGCCTACGAGCATACCGATGCCCAAGATTTGGCAGCTGTCCAGCCTTTCTTCACGGAAAAAGTCCCCGCAGGCCAACTGCCCAACCCGGCCTATGGATTCAAGCGGACGGCCAAAGGGGCCCGGATCACCAAGCCCACCCACATTTTCCTGTTTGTAGGGGAAACCTATCTCCAGCAGTTCTTCGATCCCCAATTTGCCTGCCTGAACCTGGTGGAGGGGGGAAAACAGCTGATGGAGGATCCCCATACGGCATCCCTGACCAGCGCCCTTTCTGCCGGTATCATCTCCCGGCCTTCCATTGTGAGCCTGATGAGCGGGATCTTCGATGCGGGGCTGGAACTGAATGAAAAGGAAAGCTTTTGGAAGAACGATTTGCCTACGGCTCTGCCTCGGCAGCTGAAAAAGCTGGGCTACCATTCCACCTATTGGTACGGGGGAAATGTGACCTACGGGAACTTCAACCAGTTTGCTCCGGCCTGCGGCTTCGACCAGGTGATGACGGCTACGGATTTCTGCGGCCCCGATGCACCCAAGACTTGGGTGGGGGTCTATGACAATGTGTTCCTGGAAAAAGCGGCAGAATTGATCCAGCAGCAGGAGGAAGCCAATGGGCCTTATCAGTTCCACTTCCTGTATACTACCAGTTACCACGGCCCCTTCAAGATCCCCCTGAAAGACTACGGGTATGATCCGGAGAAGGTGATGCCGGAAGCGCCCCGGGACATCCGACGGAACAAAGAAATCCAGAAAAACCTGGGGACCTTCTGGTTCTCGGACCAGGCCCTGGGAAAATTCATCCGGACCATGCGGGAGGCCTATCCGGACTGCCTGTTCATCTTGACCGGGGACCATTCCATCGATATGAGTCCGGTGCTCAGCAAGACTTCTTTGATGGGGCGGGACTGCAATCTCCGGGAACGGCACAGCCCGGTACTTTTGATGAACCATCGGGAGCTGGATTCCCACAGCCTGGCCGGCAATACCATCGGGAGCCATATGAACATTGCGCCCACCCTCTTCGAGTTGATCGCCCCAGCTGGGTTCACCTATTATTCCCTGTACCCGTCCCTGTTGGAACCCATCGACCATGTGGTTTCGCCTTACCACTGGCTGCGGAAGGATGCCTATGGCAGCTACAGCCAGGACTTCTACCAGCCCCTGGGACGGCAGTACGGACCTGAAGATCTGAAAGAAGGTCCCAAGCCCTACCTAGAAGAACGGGAAGCCTGGCTGGACCTGACCGGTTATTTGGTCCGGCATCCGGAGGTGCTGGGGAAATAGAACCGGTCATACGTCATACGCCGGTGGAAGGAACCTGCATCAGCGTTTCCCTTCAAAATCAATTTGAAAAAATTGATTTCCAAAATCGTATGACGTATGACGACTGACGTATGACGGGGTTGCTGCACATGCAGCAGCCCCTTTTTTTATGGTATAATATTCCTATTGCAGGAAAGGAGCCGTTCTCATGAAAATCGCAATTGCAGGCACCGGCTATGTGGGCCTTTCCAACGGGCTCTTGCTGGCCCAGCACCAGGAAGTGGTGGCGCTGGACATTGTGCCGGAAAAAGTACGGATGCTCAACGAAGGCCGATCTCCGCTGGTGGATGAAGATATTTCTCGTTTCCTGAAACGGAAGGATATCCGGTTCAGGGCTACCCTGGATCCCCGGGATGCTTTCGAAGGTGCGGCCTATATCATCATCTCCACTCCCACCAACTATGACCCCCAGAAAATTTTTTTTGACACTTCTTCGGTGGAAAATGTCATCGAAGAAGTCTTGGAAATCAACCCCTCTGCTGTGATGGTCATCAAATCCACAGTCCCGGTGGGCTATACGGCGGAAACCCGGAAACGGTACCATACGGAAAACATCATCTTTTCTCCGGAATTCCTGCGGGAAGGGAAGGCACTGTACGATAACCTCCATCCCTCCCGGATCGTGGTAGGGGAAGATTCTCCCCGGGCCCGGCAGTTTGCGGCGCTCCTGGCAGCAGGTGCGGAGAAAAAGGAGATCCCCATGCTGTTCACGGGCTCTACGGAAGCTGAGGCCATCAAACTCTTTGCCAATACCTACCTGGCTCTCCGGGTGGCTTATTTCAATGAACTGGATTCTTATGCAGAAATGCGGGGCCTTTCCACAGCACAGATCATCAAAGGGGTCTCCCTGGATCCCAGGATCGGGGATTTCTACAACAATCCCTCCTTTGGATATGGGGGCTACTGCTTGCCCAAGGATACCAAACAATTGCTGGCCAACTACCAGGATGTGCCCCAGAACCTGATTTCTGCCATCGTGGCGGCCAACCGGACCCGGAAGGACCATATCGCCGATGAAATCCTGGCCCGGAATCCCCATACCGTGGGGATCTACCGGCTGACGATGAAAAGTGCCTCGGACAATTTCCGGTCTTCTGCCATCCAGGGTGTGATGAAGCGGATCAAGGCCAAAGGAATCCCAGTGGTGGTCTACGAACCCACCCTGCAGGACAAGGAATTCTTCCGGTCCCCAGTGTGCCGGGATCTGGATCAGTTCAAAAAGGAATGTGACCTGATCGTGGCCAACCGCTGGTCAGAGGACCTGGCGGATGTGAAAGATAAAGTCTATACCCGGGATCTGTTCGACCGGGACTAAGGAGCAGTTATGGAACCTTTTGACGCCAACAAAAAAATCCTGATCACTGGAGCAGCTGGGTTCATCGGCTACCATCTGGCCAAGCGGCTGCTGTCCCTGGGAGCCCAGGTGGCAGGCCTGGACAACATGAACGCCTACTACGACGTGCAGCTGAAGAAGGACCGGCTGGCCCAGCTGGAACTGTACCCTGCTTTTTCCTTCACCCAGGGAGATCTGGCAGAAGGAGAAACGGTGAACCGGATCTTCAAGGATTTCCAGCCGGATATTGTGGTGAACCTGGCTGCCCAAGCCGGGGTCCGCTACAGCATCGACCATCCCCGGGAATACATCGACTCCAACATTGTAGGGTTCTTCAATATCCTGGAAGCCTGCCGGCATTTCCAGCCGGAACATCTGTTGTTCGCTTCCAGCTCTTCCGTGTACGGGAACCAGAAGAAAACACCCTTTTCCACTACGGACAATGTGGACCATCCCATCAGCCTGTATGCAGCTACCAAGAAATCCGACGAACTGATGGCCTATACCTATTGCCACTTGTACGGGATCCCTTCCACCGGCCTCCGGTTCTTTACGGTGTATGGACCTTTCGGCCGGCCGGACATGGCCTATTTCAAATTCACCAACAAGATTATGCAGGGAGAACCCATCACCATCTTCAACCAGGGGGATATGTACCGGGATTTCACTTATGTGGATGATATTGTCACCGGCATCCAGAACATGTTGTGCAATCCGCCCAAACCCAATGAGGGTGGCGACCGGTACAAGATCTACAACATCGGCAATAACCATCCGGAAAAGCTTATGACCTTTATCGAAACGTTGGAGAAGGCCCTGGGAAGGACGGCGGAAAAGGAATATCTGCCCATGCAGCCAGGGGATGTATACCAGACCTATGCGGATGTCAGCGAACTGGAACGGGATTTCGGATTTCGGCCCAGCACTCCCATTGCCGAAGGGTTGGGGAAGTTCGCCCGGTGGTACCGGGAGTATTATCATATTGAGTGAAGAGTGAAGAACCCACCACCAGCCTCGGGGCTGGTCCCCCGCCCTTGAAAAGGGCGGATATACAGGAGGCGCAGGCCAGATTCCTCGCCAACTCACAACGATGTCATAGGAGGGGCAGGCCGATTGCCACGCCGAAAGGAGAACCACATGACCAAATTCATTGCTGCTGCCATCCAGATGGATTCCCAAGACGACAAAAATGCCAACCTGGCTGCGGCCGAAGGCTATATCCGGGAAGCGGCTGCCCAGGGAGCTCGCCTGGTGGTGCTGCCGGAGACCATGAATTATATCGGAAGGGACATTGCCGGAGAAGCGGAATCCATCCCCCATGGCCTCACCTTCCGGAAAATGGCGGGACTGGCCCGGGAACTGGGCATCTGGCTGGAAGCCGGCAGCATCTACGAAAGCAATCCGGAAGATCCGTCCCGTCCCTTCAACACTACGTTCCTGATCCGGCCGGACGGCACCCTGGCCGCCAAATATGCCAAGCTCCATCCCTTTGATGTGGTGCTGCCCAACGGAGTCACCAGCCGGGAAAGCGACCGGGTGTGCCCGGGAAAGGTTCTGGCGGCTGCGGATACGGAACTAGGGAAACTGGGCCTTGCTATCTGCTATGATGTCCGCTTCGGAGAAATCTTCCGACTGATGGCACTGGATGGGGCGAGGATCTTTGCTGTGCCCGCCAACTTCACCGTCAATACCGGAAAAGATCATTGGGAGACACTGGTCCGGGCCCGAGCCATCGAAAACGAATGTTATGTGATCGCTCCCAACCAGATGGGGAAGAAACCCCGGTTCACGGCCTATGGAAATTCCATGATCGTGGATCCTTGGGGGACGGTGATAGCCAGGGCCTCGGAAAAACCAGGTGTGATCACCGCTGAAATCGACTTGGAGTATGTGACCAAAGTCCGGCAGAGCACCTTTACCCTGGACAACCGCCGTCCAGATGTGTATCGGCTGGAAAAACGGTAAAAATTGCCATGGGGCTGAGGGAAGTTGACAAAAAACGGGCTGCTGCACCTGCAGGAACCCGTTTTTTGTATGCACACTGTGATTTATTTTTCTGATTTCGTGTCAATTTCTGCTTTATCGTGTATAATGTATATAATTACTTTGTATTTTTCTCTGACGAGGATAGGAGAAAGATACACGAAAGGGAGGACAAATGTCAATGTCACAAATACTCACCACCATGGACGACGTCCTGTATTATCCCATCTTGATCATTGTCTTACTGGCAGCAGGGCTCTTCTTTACTGTCAGGACTCGCCTGATCCAGTTCCGCTGGTTCAGGGAGTGCATCCGTGTGGTCATGCAAAAACCCAGCAAGGAGGGGTCCGTATCTTCGTTCCAGGCCTTGATGGTTTCTACGGCATCCCGTGTGGGGACCGGCAACATCATCGGGATTTCCACGGCACTGTGCCTGGGCGGTTTCGGTTCCGTGTTCTGGATGTGGGCCATCGCCATCATCGGAGGAGCCACGGCTTTCATCGAAAGTACCCTGGCCCAAGTGTACAAACGGCGGGATGCCAACGGGGACAGCTACGGCGGCCCGGCTTATTACATCGAGATTGCTCTCCATAATAAACTCCTGGCAGGGGCCTTTGCTTTCTTCCTGATCATTACTTATGCGGGCGGCTTCAATGCACTGGCTTCCTACAACCTCCAGTCCACCTTCAGCGTGTATGGTTTCTATGAGAAAGGTGTCACCTCTTGGGTCATCGGAGGCATCCTGGCTGTGCTGGTAGGCTACTGCCTTATGGGCGGGGGCAAACGGATCATGCGGGTGACGGAAGTACTGGTGCCTTTCATGGGGGTCCTGTATGTGATCCTGGCTCTGGTGATCATCGTCATGCACATCGGGATGATTCCGTCTGTGCTGTCCGCCGTATTGGCCGATGCCTTCGACTTCCAGAAGATCCTGGGGGGCATCAGCGGGTCCTGCATGATGTACGGCATCAAACGGGGTCTGTATTCCAATGAAGCCGGCGTAGGTTCCGCCCCCAATGCTGCGGCAGCAGCGGATGTGTCCCATCCTGCTCAGCAGGGCTTGGTGCAGATGCTGTCCGTGTTCATCGATACTGTGCTCTGTACGGCAACGGCCCTGATGTGTATGTTCTCCGGAGTGACTCCCACCAAAGCCATGGCTGGGGCTCCCTATGTGCAGGCGGCTACCCAGACGGACTTCGGCGCTTTTGGACCCATCATGATCACGGTGGCCATGGTGCTGTTCGCCTTCACCACTCTGATCGGGAACCTGTTCTATGTGGACAACTGCCTGGCTTACCTGAACGGGAAGAAGACTCCCAGCAAGGGCTTCATGAAGGGCTTCCGGCTCCTGGCCGTGCTGGTGATCTTCGTAGGTGCCGGGATGTCCATGGATAACGCCTGGGCTGTGGCAGATATCTGCATGGCCTTCATGTGCTTGATCAACATCCCTTCCATCCTGGCCTTGAATGGGACTGCCATTGCCGTGATGGATGACTATGGCCGGCAGCTGGAGGCAGGAGTCGAGAACCCTGTGTTCAAAGCCGCCGATATCGGGCTGGACGCTAAAGACCTGGATTACTGGAAATGATTTTTCCCAAAGGACTCTCCCTGTTTCCTCGCAGGGAGAGTCTTTCTTTTGCAAGGAAAGTCTGACTTTTGGTTGCTTATTTCCACCTTTTGTGCTATGCTATATGAGCGGTTTTTTAAGCAATTACAGACAGACTGTTAAGCATGATACAAGAGAATGGCTGACAGCATGTGAGGAGGATTTTTTTAAATGAGCGTTTCTGTAGAAAGAAAAGGTAATGAAGCAACTCTGAAAGTCACTTTGCCGGTAGAAGACGTAGCCAAGGCTTTTGAAAAAGCAGTTGCCAAGATCAACAAGCAGGTCACGATCCCTGGCTTCCGTAAGGGCAAAGCTCCCCGTCGTGTGCTGGAACTGCACGTAGGCAAAGATGCCATCAAAGAAGAAGCTTTTGAAATCGCTGCCAACAGTGAATATAGAGAAACCTTGAAAGAAAACAAATGGGTGCCTGTTTCCGATCCCGAAATCAAAGATTCCAAGTTCGAAGAAGGCCAGCCCATGGAAATGACCCTGGTGGTCACCCTGCGTCCGGAACCGGAACTGGGCCAGTATAAAGACCTGGACGTGGTGAAGGAAGAAAAGGAAATCACCGACGCTGATGTGGATAAAGAAGTAGAGAACCTGCAGAAACGGGCTTCCAAGATGGTAGAAGCTCCGGAAGGCAAGGCTCTGGAAAAAGGCGACCTGGCCATCATCGACTTTGCTGGCACCATTGACGGCGAAGCTTTTGAAGGCGGCGAAGGCAAGGGCTATCCTCTGGAAGTGGGCAGCAACAGCTTCATCCCCGGCTTCGAAGATCAGCTGGTGGGCCTGAAGAAGGGCGATTCCACGGACGTAAACGCTACCTTCCCGGAAGACTACTTCTCTAAGGAACTGGCTGGCAAGAAGGCTGTGTTCAAAGTCACTGTCCAGGATGTGAAAGTCAAGGAAGTTCCCGAAATCACCGATGAACTGATCGCTGCCAACAGCGACAGCAAAACCGTGGCTGAATTCCGGGAAAAGACCATGGACCGTCTGAAGAAGGCGGAAGCCCAGCGGGCTCAGTCCGACTATGAAACCAACCTGATCAAAAAGGCTGTGGAAAATGCCAAATTCGAAGTGCCTGATGTGATGGTGACCCAGCGGGCCAACCAGATGATGGATGAACTGGCCATGAACCTCCAGGCCCACAAGATGAGTCTGCCTCTGTACCTGCAGTATCTGGGCAAGGATGTGAAGACCTACCGGGATGAACAGAAACCGGTGGCTCTGGAAAACATCAAGACCGATCTGGTCCTGGACGCCATTGCTCTGAAGGAAGAAATCAAGGTCAGCGAAGAAGAAATCAAGGCCGAAATGGAACAGTTGGCTGCTATGCATGGGGCTACCCTGAAACAGGTGGAAAAGATCGTCAAGGAAAATGGTTCCCTGGCCGTCCTGGTGAGCAATATTGCCCGCCGGAAAGCTGCCCGCCTGGTCATCGACAGCGCCAAGAATGCTCCCAAGGCTGAAGCTGCTGAAGAAGCCAAAGAAGAAAAATAAAACCGCTGGAGGTGGACGGCATGAGCTATGTGCCTATTGTGGTGGAACAGACCAGTAAGGGCGAACGGAGCTATGATATCTATTCCCGGCTGCTGAAGGACCGCATCATCTTCGTCACCGGAGAAATCGAAGACCATATGGCCAACCTGATCATCGCCCAGCTGCTGTTCCTGGAATCCGAGAATCCGGATAAGGATGTCCATCTCTATATCAACAGCCCTGGCGGCAGTGTCAGCGCCGGGCTGGCGATTTATGACACCATGCAGTACATCCGCCCGGATGTCTCCACCATCTGTGTAGGGATGGCGGCATCCATGGCTTCTGTACTGCTGGCGGCCGGGACCAAGGGAAAACGCTATGCCCTGCCCCATTCCAGAGTGATGATCCATCAGCCTCTGGGAGGAGCACAGGGCCAGGCCACGGACATTGAGATCCATGCCCGCGAGATCCTGCGGATCCGGGAAGAGATGAATGAAATCCTGGCCCACCACACCGGTCAGACCCCGGAACAGATCCGTCTGGATACGGAACGGGATCATTTCATGACGGCTGTGGAAGCCGAGAAGTACGGTCTGATCGACCAGGTGGTCCATCAGATCAAGACCCAAAAATAAGGGGTGAGACCATCTTGCCCTAGCTGTAAGGAGGGTTTCAGATGGGTTACGATGATAAAAATGGTCTGGAGGGACCGGACTATACCTGTTCTTTCTGCGGGAAAAAGCAGAGCCAGGTAAAGAAACTGATCGCCGGACACAATGTATTTATCTGTGATGAGTGTATTGCCCTGTGCAATGAGATGCTGGAAAAAGACCTGAAGGGGCCGGCGGAAGAAACCATCACGGATCTGCCCAAGCCTAAGGAAATCAAGGCCATCCTGGACGAATATGTCATCGGACAGGAAGACGCCAAGAAGACCCTGGCGGTAGCAGTCTACAACCATTACAAACGGATCAACTATGAACAGGGGCATCACCAGGATGTGGAATTGCAGAAATCCAATATCCTGATGCTGGGACCCACAGGCAGCGGCAAGACCCTCCTGGCCCAGACCCTGGCCAAGATCCTGAAAGTCCCCTTTGCCATTGCGGATGCCACCAGCCTCACTGAGGCCGGTTATGTAGGAGAAGATGTGGAAAACATCCTGCTCCGGCTGATCCAAAATGCAGATTATGATATCGAACGGGCGGAACGGGGAATCGTTTATATCGATGAGATCGACAAGATTTCCCGGAAGTCCGAGAATCCTTCCATTACCCGAGATGTATCCGGGGAAGGGGTCCAGCAGGCGCTGCTGAAGATCCTGGAAGGGACGGTGGCCAATGTGCCCCCTCAGGGAGGTCGGAAACACCCCCACCAGGAACTGATCCAAATCGATACCACCAACATCCTCTTCATCTGCGGAGGAGCTTTTGCCGGATTGGAGAACGTGATCAATGCCCGTACTGGGAAAAAGAGCATGGGCTTCGGCGCAGATATCCCCACCCAAGCGGAAAAGAAAAGCGAAAATCCTTTCCGTCATGTACTGCCGGAAGACTTCGTGAAGTATGGGCTGATTCCTGAATTCGTGGGACGGCTGCCAGTGGTGGTGACTCTGGACAATCTGGATGAGAAGGCCCTGATCCGGATCCTGACGGAACCGAAGAATGCGCTGACCAAACAGTATGAACATCTCTTGGCTATGGACCATGTGGAACTGGATTTCGAAGATGATGCCCTGAAAGCCATCGCCCATGAAGCCCTGGCACGGAACGCCGGAGCCAGAGGGCTGCGGGCCATCATCGAAGGCATCATGAAGAATGTGATGTACGAAGTCCCCAGCCGGGATAATGTGGAAAAATGCATTGTGACAGCAGATGTGGTAACGAAGCACAAGGACCCCAAGCTGCTGTTGAAGCAGGAAAATAACGATACAAGAAAGAATGCCTAGAAAAAGGAAAAGGGGTGCCGGCATCCCTTTTCCCTTTTTCTCTATCCAATAAGGACGGTGAGAAAGATGTTGGAAGCAAATACCATGAGACTGCCCTTGCTGCCTCTGCGGGGAATCATCGTTTTTCCCGGGATGATCATCAACCTGGATGTGGGAAGAGACCGTTCCATCAAGGCAGTGGAAAGTGCCATGAATATGGGAAAGCGGATCCTGCTGGTGACCCAGCGGTCCGCAGAAGAAAATGATCCTACGGCCAAGAGCCTGTATAATTTCGGAGTCATTGCGGAAATCAAACAGCTGCTGAAGCTTCCCAACGGGGCCATGCGGATCCTGGTGGAAGGATTGAGCCGGGTGGAAGTGATTTCTGTGGTGGATGCTGTAGGCATGAACCTTGAGGCCTATGTGGCTGAACGGGAAGATGTCAACGACCACTCCAACGAAGTGGAAGCCCTGAAGCGGATGCTGGTGGAAACTTTCGAACAGTGGGTGCTGGCCAGCAAAAAGGTGAACACGGAAGTTCTGCTCACCTTCAAGGACCAGCCAGATCCGGGCAAGATTGCCGATATGATCGCCGGCTATCTGACCATCGACATTGCAGATAAGGAAAAACTCCTGGAAGCCGTGGATGTAAAGGAACGGCTGCATCTGCTCTATGGGGATCTGTGCAAGGAACTGGAAATCGTCAACCTGGAGAAGGATATTTCCCAGCAGGTCAGGAAACAGATCGAGCAGAACCAGCGGGAATACTATCTGCGGGAGCAGCTGAAAACCATCAACAAGGAACTGGACGAAGGAGGCGAAAAGGGCTCCGAAGTCAAGGAATACCAGGAAAAGATGAAGAAGCTCAAGCTGCCCAAGGATGTCCAGGAAAAAATGGACAAGGAACTGGACCGGCTGTACAAAATGCCTCCCATGATGGCGGAAAGCGCGGTGATCCGGAACTACCTGGATACGGTGCTGAGCCTGCCCTGGGGGAAGATGACCCAGGACAACTATGATCTGAAGAAGGCCGCTGCTGTACTGGACAAGGACCATTACGGCCTGAAGAAAGTCAAGGAACGGATCCTGGATTATCTGGCAGTGCGGGCGCTTACCCACAGCAATCGGGGACCTATCATCTGCCTGGTGGGACCTCCTGGCGTGGGCAAGACCAGCCTGGCCCAGAGCATTGCCCGGGCTGTGAACCGGAAATTCACCCGGATCAGTTTGGGAGGAATCCGGGATGAAGCGGAAATCCGGGGCCACCGCCGGACCTATATCGGTGCCATGCCCGGCCGTCTCATCAATGGGATGATCGACTGCGGCAGCGACAACCCGGTATTCCTGCTGGATGAAGTGGATAAGATGGGGGCCGACTTCCGGGGAGATCCGGCTTCGGCGCTGCTGGAAGTGCTGGACCCAGAACAGAACAGCCATTTCAGCGACCATTACATCGAGTTCCCTTATGATATGAGCAATGTGTTTTGGATCGTCACGGCCAATACGGTGGAGACCATCCCGCCGGCTCTCTTGGACCGGTTGGAAGTCATCGAGCTTTCCAGTTATACCGATGAGGAGAAATTGAAGATTGCCCAGCTCCATCTGCTGCCCAAGGAACGGAAGGCCAATGGACTGACCGGAAAACAGCTGAGCCTGGGTGCGGCCTCCATCCAGCATATCATCCGAGATTACACCCGGGAAGCCGGTGTGCGGAACCTGGAACGGAAAATCGCCACTATCTGCCGGAAAGCGGCGCGGAAAATCGTAGAAGACGGAGTGGCAAAGGTCAGTGTGACACCAGCCCATCTGAAGGATTACCTGGGGCCGGCCATTTTCCTGGAAAGCGATATGCGGGCCAAATCGGAAGTAGGGGTCTGCACCGGGCTGGCTTGGACCAGTGTGGGCGGCGAACTGCTGAAAATCGAAGTGGTGGTCTGTGAAGGCAAGGGCAAACTGGTCCTCACCGGCCAATTGGGGGACGTGATGAAGGAAAGTGCCCAGGCGGCCTTTACCTACATTCGTTCCCGGTCCAAGGAATTGGGACTGGATCCGGACTTCAATGAAAAGGTGGATATCCATATCCATGTACCGGAAGGCGCCATCCCCAAAGATGGTCCTTCTGCGGGTATCACCATGGCGACCGCCATGGAAAGCGCCCTGACCAAGAGAAAAGTCAAGGCGGACCTGGCCATGACCGGGGAAATCACCATCACCGGCCATGTGCTGCCCATCGGGGGTTTGAAGGAAAAAGTCCTGGCAGCCCATCGCTATCGGGTAAAGACCGTGCTGATTCCTCGCCAGAACCAGCAGGATCTGGAAGAGATCCCGGAAAAGGTCCGGAACGATATGACCTTTATTCCGGTGGACAGCATGGACCAGGTGACCAAGCTGGCCCTGGAGGCGTGATATGGGAGCGAATCAGTGGGACATCATCGGAGCGTCCTATGTGGCTTCTGCTGTAAAAGCGACCCAGTATCCCCAGGATACCATTGATGAAGTGGCCTTTATCGGGCGGAGCAATGTGGGAAAATCTTCTCTGCTGAATTCCCTGGCAAGGCGGAAGGGCCTTGCCAGGGTCAGCAGTTCTCCTGGCAAGACACAGACCATCAACTTTTATTCCTTCCAGGCCAAACGGCAGCAGGAAGAAAAAGTGGAACGGCATACCTATTATGCAGTGGACCTGCCAGGGTATGGTTTTGCCCGGACCAGCAAGGGCAACAAGGAACAGTGGTCAGCTTTTATCTGCAAGTACATGGAGAATTCCCAGTACCTGAAACTGGTCTGTGTGCTGATGGATATCCGCCATGCACCTATGGAAAGCGATATCGACTGCTACCAGTGGCTGCTGAATCTGGGACTGCCCATCATGGTGATCCTGACCAAAAGCGACAAACTCAGCAAGGGGGCTGTGGCCAGCCAGAAGGCACTGTATCAGAAGACCTTCGGGCTGCGGGATGAGCAGATCATGACCTACAGCTCTACCAGCCATACGACGCGGAAGGAATTGATCAACCGGATCATGGAACATCTTTCTCCTTCAGAGAAAAACAACTGACAAGAGGGGGTGCTGCAGATGTGCAGCACCCCCTCTTTACCATTTTTACAAAATATTGTACAATTCTGTTATGTTCGATACAAAATATGGAAGGGAGAATCCCTATGAGTCAGGAAATGGAACAACGGCTGCAATTGGCCGGACTCTGGAAAGACCAGCGGCAGCGTGTGGATCGGTCCCTCCGTCTGTGGGAAAGTGCAGTCCTCCTGCCCTTGCGCTGGACCAAACACGGATGGGAGATCCTTTTTGAAGTCAGGGCGGCCAATATGAGCTGGCAGCCTGGAGATATCTGTTTTCCAGGAGGGCACCGGGAAGAAACGGACCCTTCTCTCTGTGCAACGGCTCTCCGGGAAACTCGGGAAGAATTGGGCATCCCTGAAGAAGAAATCCAGATCCTGGGTCCACTGGATTATTTTTATGGCTATTCCGGTCCGCTGATCTATCCTTTTGCCGGGATCCTGCCGGCTCGGGTGCCTCTGCAGCTGGATCGGCAGGAAGTGGGAGAAGTATTTTCCGTTCCCCTGAAGGATCTTCTGTCCATCCATCCAGTGGTGGGGAAGCTGTCCCTGGCCAGCCGCCAGGAACCAGGGTTTCCAGGGCAGTGGGCCTATGGGTTCCAGGAAGGTTGGAATATCCGGGGCAGCTATGAAGTGTTCTTCTACCCCTGGAAGAACCGGATCATCTGGGGAATCACGGCACGGGTCCTCCACCAGTTCCTGGAACGGGTGCGTCAGGGAGGACTGCTGCCGAAAGAAGCTGATTGGGATCGCTGAGATAGGGAGTCAGGAACATGCAGACTTCGGTCTTGTTCCGGGCCGTACTCCGGAATTTGAAAAGTTCGCCCAGCAGCGGAAGCTTTGACAGGAGCGGGATCTCTTCCAGCTTTTTCTGTTCCTGTTCACTGATCAGTCCGCCGATGACCAAGGTTTCCCGTTCCCGCAGCCGCACATGGGTATCTGCGGTCCGGCTGGTGATCCGGTAATTCTTCAGCTCAGTGATGAGAGTGGGGGTACTGACTTCCGTATGGACCCTGGCGGTGATCAGTCCGTCCCGGCTCAGGTAGGGCGTATAGGAAAGCCGGATACCAGCATCTACGTATTCGGTAGTGCTGGTGGTGGTGCTGTTGGTCACTTTTTCGGTAACCACAAGGATATGGTCGCCAATGAAAATACTGGCTTCCCGGCCGGGCAGGGTGATGATCCGGGGGGTGGCCAGGACCTTGGCTTTTCCCTCCTGACAAAGGGCATTGAGTTTGGCCTGGAACCCGGCTTGGTAGCCATGGCCCAGATGGAGGGTGCCGCCCCAGGAAT
The DNA here is from genome assembly GCA_905215645.1 of uncultured bacterium. Classification (GTDB taxonomy): domain Bacteria; phylum Bacillota; class Negativicutes; order Acidaminococcales; family Acidaminococcaceae; genus Acidaminococcus. The sequence continues at coordinate 19,437 of CAJMQS010000008.1, read as the reverse complement.
CTCCGGAGCGGTCTTGCGGATTCGGCAGGGGGCTCCAGTCCCACTGCAGGCCCAATTCCCGGGAAGCGGTTTCTCCCAGGGAGAGGATCCGGGCTTCCAAGGTAATCTGGCGGGAGGGATGATCCAGTGCTTCCAGGGTTTTCTTCAGCCGTTGGGCTTCCAGAGGATCCCCATGGAATAAGATGGCATTGGAATCCCGATCCCAGACCAAAGGAGAAGAAAAAAGCGGCTTAAGGGTCTCTGCTGTTTCTTTAGCGGGGATGTATTCCAGGGCATGGATGGTCAGCTGCCCGAAAAACGGATCTTTTTTTCCCGGAGCTCCGATCCATAAGGTGCTGCCTTCTTCCCGGCAGAAAAGTCCCTGGCTCCGGGTGACTATGGCCAGTGCCTGTGAGAAAGGGACCTCTTGGAGTTCGAGGGAAAGGCTCCCTGGGATGGGGCCGTCCATGACCAGATTCCGCCCTGCCAGCTGGGCTATGCTTTGGAGGACTTCCCGGACGGGAGCTTCCTTTACGGACAGGGAAACGGTATCTTCCGCCAGGACCCAGCGGACTGGAGTAAAAATACAGAAAATACAGAAACAGAGCAGTATCTTCATGGCCACACCTCTCCGACAGAAAGCAGGTTGCTGCCGCAGTACAGTGCGTCTTCCTGGAGATGGGTGATGGTCCCTTTTCCGGGCAGAGGTTCTCCCAGGGCCAGGAGGCAGGTGCCCTTTGGTGTGGATACCAAGGCTTTGCGTTTTCCGTTGACAGAAAGGATGCCCAGGAGCCGGAAGGAGGAACTGGGACCAGATGTTGCCGTAGAGGGTGAAGAAGGAAGCTGAGTCGGCGTCCCATCCAGTTTTGATGACAGGCCGGGCTGAAGAGACGGAGGATGATCCAAAGGGCGGAAGGGGTCCCTGCGGGGCAGGCTGCTTTTTTTTACTTTGCGTTTTGCTGGCAAAGGAGGGGGAACGGCCTCTTCTTCTGGGACCGGAGGAAAAAGTGGCAGGACGGGAGTGCGAAAATGGTACAGGATCATTCCGGTACAGGCGCAGAAGAACAAGAGCAGGATACGGAGCGGAAAAGAGAGAGGGAAAGTTTTTGGCAATGAGATTGAGAACATGGATGGACCTCCTTGTGATAGGGTATATATTCTTTGTCTCATTATAGGCAATTTTCCTTTACTTTCCTACCCCCAGCGCATTAAGTGTAAAAAGAGAGGCATTAACGGGAAAAAACGGAAGGGAGTCGAAAGGGTATGTCAGACCACGATCAGCAGGAATTTCAGAAGCAGAACCATTTCCAGTGGAATAGTCCTTTCAGAGGGGGAGGGGGTGCGGCTGATTTATCTCCTGCCGTCCAGACTGCCCAAAAGATCCTGGACCAAGCTTTGGAACGGGGAGCCAGTGACATCCATTTGGAACCGGAGAAAAAACAGATGCAGATCCGCTGCCGGGTGGATGGGGTGCTACAGCCCCTTTGTCAGGTGCCCAAAAATCTCCAGGAGCCGCTCATCTCCCGCATCAAGATCCTTTCCGGCATGGATATCGGAGAAAAACGGCTTCCCCAGGATGGACGGTTCCAGGGACAGTGGCGGGGTCACCAAGTGGATGTTCGGGTCTCGTCGCTGCCCACTCTGTTTGGAGAGAATCTGGTGCTGCGGCTGCTGGACCAGGAAGCCGTCCAGCTGGACTTGGCACAGCTGGGATTTTCTGCCGAGAATCTGGAAAAACTGCATGGATGTCTGCGTCGGCCTCATGGATTGTTTTTGGTGACCGGACCCACAGGCAGCGGGAAATCAACTACGCTGTATGGAATCCTGGCTTCCCTGGATAGGGAGCAGCAGAATATCATCACGGTAGAGGACCCGGTGGAATATCAGTTGGAGGGAATCCGTCAGGTTGCTGTCCAGCCGAAGATTGGGCTGACATTTGCCCGCTGCCTCCGGAGCATCTTGCGGCAGGATCCGGACTGCATCATGGTGGGAGAGATCCGGGATGGGGAAACAGCAGCCATGAGCATCCATGCAGCTCTGACCGGACACCGGGTGTTCAGTACCCTCCACACCAATACGGCGGTGGGCGCCGTGACCCGGATCCTGGATATGGGGGTAGAACCCTATCTGGCGGCTGCAGCTTTGGAAGGAGTGGTTGGACAGCAGTTGGTCAGGAGACTTTGTTCTTGCTGCAAAAAGGCGTATACTGTAACGGAACAGGATTGGGAGTGGCAGTATCTGCGGCTTACAGAACCCCGGATTTTGTATCGGGCCCAGGGCTGTCCCCGCTGTGGCCATACTGGCTATGCAGGGAGGATACCGCTCCAGGAGATCCTTGTTTTGACAGAGCCGCTCCGGCGGTCCATCCTGCAGGAGGCGGGGAATGAAGAACTTGAAAAGTTGGCCCGGCAGGAAGGGTTCCGGTCCCTCTGGGAAGATGGCAGGGAAAAAGTGCTGTCTGGAGAGACCAGCGGGGAAGAACTGCTGCGGGTTTTGGGGTAGGGGGAGAATATGCTGCAACTATGGAATCTGTTTGAAATCGCAGGAACGGTATCTTTTGCCGTTTCCGGCGCCATTGTGGGCATGGTGAAGAATATGGATGTATTCGGAATCACGGTGCTGGCAGTCCTGACTGCCGTAGGCGGGGGGATGATCCGAGATGTGCTGGCCGGTTATACGCCGCCCATGGCCCTGGAAAATCCGGGAAATCTGCTGCTGGCGGTGCTCACGGCCCTTTCCATATCCTGGCTGTTTGCTTCCTACCGGATCGCCGGGCGGAAACGGCAGATCTTGACTTTCTTCTATATCGCTGCGGATACGGTGGGACTGGCTTCCTTTACAGTGACAGGGACCCTTACCGGGCTGTCCCAGGGCAAACCCCATACCTTTGTCTATCCCATTATGCTGGGCCTTCTGACGGCGGTAGGAGGCGGGGTGCTCCGGGACCTGATGGCCCAGCGGGTCCCCAGTGTCTTGAATACGGATGTATACGCCACTGCTTCCTTGGCTGGAAGCCTGGTCATGTGCCTGTGCTGGCATTATGAAAGCCAGGATCTGGCACCTTGGCTGGGGGCCTTTATGGTCATCGCTCTCCGCTTTTTCGCCATCCGTTTCCGCTGGCAGTTGATCCATCCTATGGAGAGGAGAAAGAGGGGGAAGGAATAAAGAAAGGGGCTGTGAAGAAATGGATTTTCATTTCTTCACAGTCCCTTTTCTTATCTCATATTGATGAACTGCATATCGATTCCGAAATCCTGGCCCCTGACCAGCTGGATCACGGCTTGCAGGTCGTCTTTTTTCGGGCCGGAGACCCGGATTTGATCGTCCTGCTGCTGGGTGGTCACCTTGATTTTGGCGGCCTTGATGGCGGCGATGACCTTTTTGGCGGTTTCCTTGTCGATGCCCTGTTTCAGTTTGACGGTTTGCCGGACGGTGCCCTTAGCGGCCGGCTCTACCTTCCCCGGTTCCAGGGCCCGGAGAGAAAGCCCCCGCTTGGCCATCCGCTGCCGCAGGATGTCCAGGATGGCGCCCAGCTTGTATTCATCTTCTGCCGCCAGTTTCAGATCCCCATCTGTCAGTTCGATGGTGGCATTGGAACCCCGGAAATCATACCGCTGTTCGATTTCCTTCCGGGTCTGGTTCAAAGCGTTGTCCAGTTCCTGCATGTCGATCTGGGAAACGATGCCGAAAGAGCTGTTCTTGGCCATACGATAAATCCTCCTATAAAATACATTTTGTGGGTGTCCGAGCTGATGCAGACGGACCGAGCTGGATTGCAGCCCAACCCTTGGCCCGTCCCTACGGCTGCCCTGATAGACTTTTTTTATTCTAAAAATTTGCCTGCAGATTTTATCATCCGGCCGCTGACCATTGACAGCTGACCGCTGACAGGGAAACGATCCTTGGCATCGTTTTCCTTATTTCACCCTCACATCCACCTCGAACATCCGGTTCCAGGGGAATTCCACGGTATAGTGGGTGCCTTTCAGGGTGGGTTCGTCTTCCACGTACTGGCGGAACATCCGGTTGGTTCCACTGAGGATCCGGTTGTAGTATTTGCCCAGGTCGTATTTCAGCTTGAAATCATGCTGGTCGATGCCCAGACTGATCCGGTAGCGGACATTGGCTTGGTAGATCCAGTCGTCCAGGAGCCGGGTCTTCAGCAGCCGTTCCCGTTCCGCCGGTTTGATCCGCTTCCCGAGGATTCCCTGGCTCAAGGCGTATCCGATGCTGTTGTCTGCTGTGTTCCATCCGGAATAAGCGGTGAGCCCCAAAAGGGCTTTGGCATCGGTCATGGCCAGCATGAAACCGTTGTCCGCTCCATTGGCATAAGAAATATCCGCCAGGGCAACCGGCTTCAGGTTTTCCAAGTCCGCCAGTTCACTGGCAAATTCCCGGTTGGCCAGGCTGGCGTAGGGAGCATTGTCGTTGGCGGTGGAATCCAGGCAGATTCCATCTTCCGGAGTGTTCACCGCCAGCACCAGATCTGCCTTTTTCAGGTGGTTGGTTTCTATAGAACCGCTGGCCAGGATCTGGTTCCGGACGGAATCTTCTGCCCGTTCATCGGAATAGAGGGGGATGGTGTCTCCACCGGCTCCAGGAGCGAACAGGGGATAAATCTTAGGCTTCTCTCCCCGGATTTCGTTGATGGCCCGGGTCACCAGCAAAAGGCCAACCTGATCCACTCCGGGCAGGATCTGGAAGCGATTCTCTGTAATGCCGTCTCCCACATATTTCAGGTGCCGGGCTTCCATATGGGTCTGGGACAGGGGGGCATCGTCATCCTTGCCCAGGGCAAAATAATGGAAGGTCCCATTCTGGCAAAGGCGGATCAGCCGTTTGTTGGTCTGGAAATTCATTAGCCGCCGGGTCCGCCAGTCCTGCATCACGGAATTGGGAATCTGGGCCAGCAGGGTCTGCCGTTCCTGAATTTCCGGATAAGACAGGGAACCATCCTGGTCCTCTTTGTCCTGGAGCTGGGAAAGCCGGAAAATCTTGGGTCCGTATTCCTGGTAATAGCCTGGTTCCACTTTGCCGATGCTCTGCTGGGGAGTCCGCATGATGGTGCTGAAGGCATAGATTTTCAGTCCAGGGTTGTCTTTCTTCAATTTTTCCAATCTCTGGATCTTGGCTTTCAGGTATTTTTCCAGATGGTGATGTTTCCGGGATGCTACCAGGCCTCCATAATTCAGGCTGTCCGTGGCAATGACGGCAGCTTCTGCATGGGGGGCTTCCTGTTCCAGCCACGTCCATAAGGCTTCATTGTCGCCGGGATTCCGGTGGTTGGAAAGATCCTTTTCCGGAGGGACAGTGAGAGGATAACCGGCAGCTTTGGCTGTATCTGTGGTGTATTCCAGGCAGACAGGCCGGTTGTCCAGAGGCACATAAAGGATCTTGGGAGACGCTGCCGCACTGCCAGCCAGTGAAAACACCAGCAGAGCGCCTGCCAGGACCGTTTTGAACGAAAATTGCATGGTTTCCTCCTTGTTACAGTATATTTTATTATACACTATCTGACTGGAGAAAAGAAAGGCTTCCGACTCGCCAGTCAGCACTTTTTCTGTATGATATAATGATAGAGATTCTGAATGAACAAGGAGAAACCATTATGCCATTTGAGATCCATGCTCCTTTTGCTCCGGCGGGAGACCAGCCGGAAGCCATAGACGCCCTGGCCAAAGGGGTGGAGGACGGTCTCCGTACCCAGGTGCTGCTAGGGGCTACGGGTACCGGGAAAACCTATACCATCGCCCAGGTGATCCAGAAGGTCCAGAAACCCACTCTGGTCATCGCCCACAACAAGACTTTGGCGGCTCAGCTGTGCAGTGAATTCAAGGAATTCTTCCCCAACAATGCGGTGGAATACTTTGTTTCCTATTACGATTATTATCAGCCAGAAGCCTATATCCCGGCTACGGATACCTATATTGAAAAAGATTCTTCCATGAACGATGAAATCGATAAATTGCGCCATTCGGCCACTTCTGCTCTTATGGAACGGCGGGATGTGATCGTGGTGGCGTCGGTCTCCTGCATCTATGGGCTGGGTGGGCCCAAGGACTATTACGACAGCGTCCTGTCCCTGCGGGTGGGACAGACGGTGGAACGGAATGCCATCCTGGAAAAACTGGTGAAGATCCGTTACGAACGGAACGACCTGTCCCTGGAGCGCGGCAAGTTCCGGGTCCGGGGGGACGTAATCGAAGTGGTCCCGGCCAGCTATGGAGAAAAGGCCATCCGCGTCGAACTATTCGGGGACGAAGTGGACAGCTTGGAAGAAATCGATGTGCTCACTGGCCAGGTAGTGGACAAACGGACCCATGTGGCCATTTTTCCTGCCAGCCATTATGTGACCAGTGATGAAAACATGGAGCGGGCTCGGAAGGACATACGCCGGGAATTGAATGAACGGCTGAAGGTGCTGAAGGGGGAAAACAAGCTCCTGGAGGCCCAGCGGCTGGAACAGCGGACCAATTATGACCTGGAGATGATGCAGGAGCTGGGCTACTGCAGCGGCATTGAGAACTATTCCCGTCATCTTACGGGACGGAAGCCCGGGGAACCGCCTTTTACTTTGGTGAACTACTTCCCCAAAGATTTCCTTACGGTGATCGACGAGAGCCATGTGACCCTGCCCCAGCTTCGGGCCATGTATGCCGGAGACCGGGCCCGGAAGGAACAGCTGGTGAAGTATGGGTTCCGGCTGCCTTCGGCCATCGACAACCGGCCTTTGACTTTTGATGAATTCCAGGCCCAGCGGGGGCAGATCATCTACGTTTCTGCCACTCCTGGGCCCTACGAAATGGAAACCACTGACCAGGTGGTGGAACAGATCATCCGGCCCACCGGGCTTTTGGATCCCCAGATCGAAGTGCGGCCCATCAAGGGACAGATCGACGATCTGCTGGGCGAGATCCACAAGGTCACCGGTCAGAAGGAGCGGGTGCTGGTGACCACCTTGACCAAGAAGATGGCAGAAGACCTGACAGAATACCTTACCACTGCCGGGGTCCGAGTCCGCTATCTCCATTCGGACATAGCCACCATCGAACGAGCGGAAATCATCCATGACCTGCGGGCCGGGAAGTTCGATGTATTGGTGGGCATCAACCTGCTCCGAGAAGGGCTGGACATGCCGGAAGTGAGCCTAGTAGCCATCTTGGATGCCGACAAGGAAGGGTTCCTCCGCAGCGATACCGCCATGATCCAGACTATCGGCCGGGCGGCCCGGAATGCCCACGGGCGGGTGATCATGTATGCGGACACCATTACTGGGTCCATGGAACGGGCCATCGGTGAAACCAACCGGCGCCGGAAAAAACAGGAAGCCTTTAACCAAGCCCACGGCATTGTACCCAAGACCATCCAGAAAAAAGTGGTGGAATTGATCAAATTGACCAAAGTGGAGGAAGAAGATACTTTCACCAAAGGATATACGGCTAAAACTGTGAAGAAATTGAAACCCAGGGAGCTGGACAAGCAGATCCGAGCCATGGAGAAGAAAATGAAAGAAGCAGCCAAGCAGCTGGATTTTGAACTGGCTGCAGAATACAGGGACCAGCTGATATTGCTGAAAGGAGAGCAGCGGAAAGCTCATGAATGAAGATGCCATTGTAATCCAGGGAGCGCGGCAGCACAACCTGAAGAATATATCTCTGAAGATCCCCCGGAACAAGCTGGTGGTGATCACCGGCCTGTCCGGCAGCGGAAAATCCTCTCTGGCTTTTGATACCATCTATGCGGAGGGCCAGCGCCGGTATGTGGAAAGCCTGTCCGCCTATGCCCGGCAGTTCTTGGGACAGATGGACAAGCCGGATGTGGATTATATCGGAGGCCTGTCCCCGGCCATTTCCATCGACCAGAAGACCACCAGCCGGAATCCTCGTTCTACGGTAGGGACCGTGACGGAAATCTATGACTATCTCCGGCTGCTTTTTGCCCGGATCGGGATCCCCCACTGCCCCAAGTGCGGGAAGGTCATCGAACGCCAGTCGCCCCAGCAGATTGCTGACAAAGTGCTGGAACTGCCGGAAGGGACCAAGTTCATGATCCTGGCTCCGGTGGTCTGGGGTCGGAAAGGGGAACATAAGAATATCTTGGAAAGTGTCCGCCGGGCCGGGTATGTGCGGGTGAAAGTGGACGACCATATCTTTACCCTGGATGAGGAAATCCAGCTGGACAAAAAGAAAAAGCATTATATTTCTGTGGTGGTGGACCGGCTGGTGGCCCGACCCAGCCTGGGGAGCCGGCTGACCGATTCTCTGGAAACGGCTCTGAAATTGGGGGAAGGCACGGTGGCCATCGAGGAAATCGGCGGGGAAACCCATGTGTACAGCGAAAAGTTCGCCTGTGCGGAATGTGGCATCAGCCTGCCGGAAATCGAACCTCGGCTGTTCTCCTTCAACGCTCCCTACGGGGCGTGTCCGGACTGCATGGGCCTGGGACAGCATATGGAATTCGACCCGGATCTGATCATCCCGGATAAAACAAAACCTTTTGACCAGGGGGCCATTGCAGCAGTGAGTTCCAATGTGAAGTCCTACTTTCTCTGTCAGCTGGCCGCCGTACTGAAAAGCCGGGGCTTTTCCCTCCAGAACTGCTGGAAGGACCTGCCCAAAAAGTTCCAGCAGGAACTTTTGGAAGGGATCCCGGACGAGATCTTCACCTTCTCCTACCAGAATCTCATGGGGGAAATCAACGACCACAATACGCCTTTCGAAGGGATCATCCCGGTGCTGAAACGGCGGCTGAAAGAGGCCATGAGCGAAAGCCAGCGGCTGGATTATGAATCTTTCATGACCGCCATCGAATGTTCCACCTGCCATGGGGCCCGGCTCCGTCCGGAGGTCTTGGGGATCACTGTGGACGGGAAGAACATCCAGCAGGTGTGCCAGCTGCCGGTGCGGGAATGCCTGGCCTTTTTTAACGATCTTCATTTGTCGGACCGGGATGCCTTCATTGCCAAACAGATCCTGAAGGAAATCCGGGCCCGGCTCAGCTTCTTGAACAATGTGGGATTGGATTACCTGACCCTGGACCGGGCAGCGGCCACCTTGTCCGGCGGGGAAGCCCAGCGGATCCGGCTGGCCACCCAGATTGGTTCCGGTCTGGTGGGCGTGCTCTATATCCTGGATGAACCCAGCATCGGACTGCACCAGCGGGACAACGACAAACTGCTGGAGACTTTGAAGAACCTCCGGGATATGGGAAATACCCTGATCGTTGTGGAACATGATGAGGACACCATGCGGGCGGCGGACCAGATCATCGATATCGGTCCGGGAGCCGGAGAAAATGGGGGGTATGTGGTGGCCCAGGGAACGGCGGAAGAAATCAGCCAGGTGCCGGAATCCGTTACCGGCCAGTACCTCAGCGGCCGGAAGAAGATCCCTGTGCCCGCCCAGCGCCGGAAAGGCAATGGGAAGAAGCTGACCATCAAGGGAGCCCGGGCCAACAACTTGAAGAACATCGATGTTTCCATTCCGCTTGGGACCCTGACGGTGGTCACCGGAGTCAGCGGCAGCGGCAAAAGTACCCTGATCAACGACATCCTGTACAAGGCCCTGGCCAAGAAACTGATGGGGGCCCGGGAACGGCCTCTGGCCCATGATCGGATCACTGGGATCCAGCACATCGACAAGGTGATCAACATCGACCAGAGCCCCATCGGCCGGACCCCCCGGTCCAATCCGGCTACGTATACCGGGACCTTCGATCTGATCCGGACCTTGTTCAGCACCACCAATGATGCCAAACTCCGAGGCTACAAGCCCGGCCGGTTTAGCTTCAACGTGAAGGGTGGCCGGTGCGAGGCCTGCCACGGGGACGGGATGCTGAAAATCGAGATGAACTTCCTACCCGATGTGTACGTGCCCTGCGAGGTGTGTAAAGGCACCCGGTATAACCGGGATACCCTGGAAGTCCGGTACAAGGGGAAGAACATCGCAGAAGTCCTGGACATGACCGTCAGCGAGGCCTGTCAGTACTTCAGCAACCAGCAGCGGATCCTCCGGAAGCTCCAGGTGCTGGAAGACGTGGGCCTGGGCTATATCCGGCTGGGCCAGGCTGCCACCACCCTCTCCGGCGGGGAAGCCCAGCGGGTGAAGCTGGCTACGGAACTGGCCAAGGTGAACACCGGACGGACCCTGTACATCCTGGATGAACCCACCACCGGCCTCCACATGGCGGATGTGCACAAGCTGCTGGAAGTGCTCCAGCGGCTGGTGGATGCGGGGAGTACGGTAGTGGTCATCGAACACAACCTGGATGTGATCAAAAGTGCCGACTGGCTCATCGACCTGGGACCGGAAGGGGGCGACCGGGGCGGTACGGTGATCGCCACCGGGACTCCGGAACAGGTGGCGGAAGTGCCGGAATCCTATACAGGCCAGTATGTAAAGAAGGTCCTGAAATGAACGACGCCATCAAGGAAACCTTAGCGGTACTGCCCAATGCGCCGGGGGTCTACATCATGCATGATGCTTCCGGCAAAGTGATCTATGTGGGGAAGGCAGTGATCCTGAAGAACCGGGTGCGCAGCTATTTCCGTCCGGCCAGCCAGGTATCCCCCAAAGTCCGGGCCATCAATGCTCACGTGGCCTCCATCGAAACCATCGTCACTGCCAGTGAGATGGAAGCCCTGATCTTGGAATGCAACCTGATCAAGAAATACCGGCCCCGGTACAATATCGACCTGAAGGACGACAAGACCTATCCCTATCTGAAGATTACCGTGGAAGAAGCTTATCCCCGGATGGTGCTCACCCGGAGGGTCCTGAAGGATGGAGCCCGGTATTACGGCCCCTTTGCCGATGCAGGGGCTCTCCGGGATACCATGAAGCTGATCCGTACCATGTTTCCTCTGCGCCACTGCCGGAACTTGAATGCCAAACGGCCCTGTCTCCAGTACCATCTCCATCGCTGTCTGGCCCCTTGTACCGGGAAAGTCCCGGTGAGTGAGTATCGTCAGCTAGTAGATTCTGTGCTGCTGCTCCTGGATGGGAAAGTGGCCCAGTTGGAAAAGGAACTGACGGCCAAGATGCAGGAGGCTTCGGACCGACTGGAGTTCGAAGCAGCAGCCCGGTATCGGGATTCCCTCCTGAGCGTCCGGAAACTGGCGGAGAAACAGAAAGCCACCACAGAAAGCGGGGACCGGGATGTGGTGGGCTTGGCCATGGATGACAGCGGAGTCTGTGTCCAGGTGTTCTTCATTCGCAGCGGCAAGATTTTGGGGCGGGACAGCTTCTTCCTGGATCAGGAAATCGGGGAACCGGGAGGAGAAGTGCTGGCGGATTTCCTGAAACAGTACTACCACGAAAACCATCGCCCTCCACGGGAAATCCTGGTCAGCGAAGAACTGGAAGACAGTGACAGGACGCTGCTCTCTCAATGGCTCAGCACCCTGAATGAGAAGACTGTGGAACTGCTGGTGCCCCAACGAGGCTTGAAGCATGACTTGGTGCTCATGGCAGTGAATAATGCGAAAAAGAACCTGGAAGAGCGGCTGCGCCGAGGACAGGCTTCCGGGCAGACCGGCCTGGATGCGGCAGAACAGCTGCAAAAGGCATTGGGTCTTGGAAAGCCCTTGGAACGGATGGACTGCTTCGACATTTCCCACAACCAGGGCCGGGAAACAGTGGCTTCCATGGTGGTGTTCCGGAATGGGGAACCCAGCAAGAAAGATTACCGCCGGTACAAGCTCCGCTCCACAGAAGGCAAGCCAGATGATTTTAAATCCATGCAGGAAGTGGTCTACCGCCGCTATCGGGATCTGGAAGATCTGCCCAGCCTGATCATCATCGATGGAGGCAAAGGACAGCTGAGCTCTGCATGCGAAGTGATCCGGGGCCTGGGTATCACTAGGGAAGACGTTCCCGTCATCGGCCTGGCCAAGCGGGAAGAAGAGATCTTCAAAGAAGGGGCTCACACCAGTATCTTGCTGGATAAGATGTCTCCGGCCCTTCACCTGATCCAGCACATCCGAGATGAGGCCCACCGGTTCGCCATTACCTATCATCGGAAGCGGCTGGCCCGGCGGAACCTGGTTTCCGTCCTGGACCATCTGGAAGGGATGGGGCCTAAACGCCGGGCAGCTCTGTGGAAGCGGTTCGGTTCCCTGGAAGCTATGCGGCAGGCGTCGGTGGAAGATCTGGCGGCCGTGGAATCTATGAACCGGGTGGTGGCAGAACGGGTCCATGCTTTTCTGCAGGGAAATGTACTCCAGAAAACAGAACTCTTAGAAACGGGGACCGGAAAAACGGATAAGAAAATATAAAACATTATTATTCGATAATTTTTATTAAAAAATTCTTTGAAACCTATTGCCACAGGATGGAACCTTTGGTATAATCGAGGGCGAAAATAAAAATAATCCTTAGGGGGATCCAACAATGAAAAAATATGTATGCGACGTTTGCGGTTATGTGTATGATGAAGCTGCCGGTGATCCGGAACACAACATTGCTCCTGGCACCAAATTTGAAGATCTGCCGGAAGACTGGGTTTGCCCCATCTGCGGCGTAGGCAAGGATCAGTTCTCTGAAGAAGCCTAAAAAAGGAAGGGGCTGTCGCACAAAAGCGGCAGCCTTTTTTTGTTATCAGGAAACAGGAGGTAGTTTATGCCGCTGAAAATGATTGCCATGGACCTGGACGGTACTCTGCTGGACCAGGAAAAAAATATCGCGCCGGAAGATGCAGCTGCCGTACGGGAGGCGGTGGCGGCCGGATATTATGTGACATTGGCTACAGGCCGGATGTATCGTTCAGCGCTGCCCTATGCCCAGGAACTGGGATTGGATCATCCCCTGGTGGTCTACAATGGAGCGTTCCTCAAAGATCCTGCCAATGGAAATGTCCTTGGGAACTGGCCTCTTCCCCTGGAAGTGGCCCAGCCTTTGCTGGATGACTGCCTGGATCGGGGAATCTACATCCAGGCCTATGTGGATGACTGCCTTTGGGCGCCTCGGGATTGTGAAGAAGTCCGGTTCTATTCCCGTTTCGCCAGGGTTCCTTATGAAGTGGAGCCGGAAGCTATCCATGCGCTGCCCCAAGCCCCTCACAAACTGCTGGTGATTTCCGATCGGGTGAAGGAATTGCGCCTGGAACTGGAACAGCAGTATGCCGGAAAGATCAAGATCGTCAGTTCTTCCAAAGGATTCCTGGAAATCACAGCTCCTGCTACCAACAAATGGCATGCTCTCCAGGTGCTGGCTGCCTGGGAGGGAATCCAGGAAGGAGAAATCCTCTGCGTGGGGGATTCGGACAATGATCTGGATATGATTGCCCATGCCGGACTGGGGGTCGCCATGGGCAATGCCAATGAAGCCGTGTGCCGGGCTGCCAAAGTGGTCACGGCTCCCAATACCCGGAACGGGGTAGCCCGGATCATCCGGAGCATCATGACCCAGCAGGTGGAAGTCCCGGTATAAAGAACCGGGCCAAGACTTTACATGGACTTTTTTCCATTGTATAATAAAAATGTTCAAAACTTTTCAGGGGGTGGAAGGCAGATGGCGAGAACCTTACTCATCACAGGGATGTCCGGCGCGGGGAAAACGCAGGTGATGCGTACGCTGGAAGATCTGGGCTATTTTTGCGTAGATAATCTTCCCCCGACTTTTATTCCGAAATTCATTGAACTGTGCCTCCAGAACAAGAACACGGGAGCACAGCTGGCCCTGGTGGTGGATATCCGGGGCGGAAAATTTTTTAAAGACCTGAACCAGGTCCTTGATCAGCTGAACCAGAGCAGCATGCCCTATGAACTGGTATTCCTGGATGCGGATGACGCCACTCTGATCCGACGGTACAAAGAGACCCGGCGCCGCCATCCTCTGGCTGGGCATAACGGCCTCAGTGCCGATATCGCCCGGGAGCGGGAAATCCTCAGCCAGATCCGGAAACGGGCCACTACCATCATCGACACGTCCAAGACCAGTACCAAAGAACTGCGCAGGAAAATCATCCAGCTCTTTGGCAAAGGAGGAGAACTGCCTCCTATGAACATCGTGGTCCAGTCTTTCGGGTTTAAATATGGAATCCCTTTGGATTGTGATATGGTATTCGATGTTCGCTTTCTGCCCAATCCTTTTTATATCTCGGAACTGAAGAATCTGTGCGGCAACGATCAGCCTGTCAAGGACTATATCCAGGAAAAACCGGTGACCCGGGAATTTGAGGAAAAGCTCTTTGCTTTGATCCAGTTCCTGCTGCCCCAGTATGTCCAAGAGGGAAAGAGCCAGCTGATGATCGGGGTGGGCTGTACAGGCGGCCGGCACCGGAGCGTGTTCATTGCCAACCAGCTGGGCAGTTTCATCGAAAAATGCGGCTATGGGGTGCAGGTCATCCATCGCGACTTGATAAAGAAATAGGTGAATGCATATGAAATGGATTAAGTGGTTGTACCCGGGACTGAATCTGAAACGATGGTTGTTCCTTTTTGCCTTCGGCGCAGTTCTGGCCTGTGTGGGCGTCACTTTAATCTTCAATTATCAGTTCGTGGGGCTGCTGGAAGCCTTGGTATTGAAGTTCATCAATTCCGTGGGAGGGGAATACTACCAGTCCACCATTACCGGACTGGGGGCCTTCGGCGTAGTCTTAGGGATCCTGTGCATGCTCCTGGGAGCCACCCATGTGGTGAAGACCATCATCAATGCAGTGATGCCCGGAGAGAAGGAATCTCTTCGGGAACTGATCTTTACCCAGCAGAAGCTGGACAAGGGGCCCAGCGTGGTGGTCATCGGCGGGGGCACCGGGCTGTCCGTCCTGCTTCGGGGCATCAAGCTGATCACCAACAACTGTACGGCTGTGGTGACCACTGCCGACGACGGGGGATCTTCCGGCCGGCTGCGGAAAGAACTGGGCATCCTGCCTCCCGGTGATATGCGGAACTGCCTGGTGGCGCTTTCCGATACGGAACCGCTCATGGAAAAAGTCATGCAGTACCGGTTCAAGAGCAGCGCCCTCAGCGGCCATAATCTGGGGAACTTGTTCATCGCCGCTATGAGTGATGTGGAAGGCGGGGACATGGAAAAAGGCATTGCCGCCACCTGCGAGATCCTGAAGGTGCGGGGCCATGTGTGGCCCAACACCACGGACAATATCCAGCTGAAGGCTCAGATGGACGACGGAAGTACGGTGGTGGGAGAAAGTTCTATTACCGCTTCTCCCCATAAGATCGTCCGGCTGATGACGGAACCGGAAAATCCCCGGGCGTCCCATCGGGCTGTGGATGCCATCCTGAAGGCGGATGCCATCATTTTGGGGCCTGGCAGCCTGTATACCAGCGTACTGGCCAGCCTCATCGTTCCCGGGATCCGGGATGCGGTGATCCGGTCCAAGGCCGTGAAGATCTATGTGTGCAATGTAATGACCCAGCCTGGAGAAACCGATGGCTACGGGGCTTATGAACACGTCCAGGCCTTGATCCGGCACATGGGGTGCCAGTGTCTGGATTACGTGGTGGTCAACGAACAGAAGGCCTCTCCGGAGATCCTGGCCAAGTACGAAAAAGAAGGAGCTATGCCTGTTTCTCCTGATGTGGAGAAAATCGAGAAACTGGGCATCGATTGTGTACCTGCCAAGCTGTTGAATGACAGCGACCTGGTCCGGCACAATCCCCTGAAGCTGGCCAAGACCATCATTGCCTTGATTTACCGGCTCAAACTGTTTGGCAAGGGAATCCGGTTCTTCGATTATTTCTTTGCCCGGCAGACCATGCAGGAGCTGCGGAAACATACGAAAAAGGAGTCCTGACCCATGTCATTTTCCCATGACGTAAAAAATGAAATTGCGCGGTCAGAAGGCGAAGAGCACAATTGTGAACAGGCTGAACTGTTCGGCCTGCTGCGGATCAGCGGTTCCGTCTCACTCAGCGGGAGGAAGGTGGGAATCCATTTCACTACGGAAAATGCGGCCCTGGCCCGACGAGTGCTGCGGCTGCTGAAAAACAATTTCCCAGTGCAGACGGAAGTGATCGTGACCCGGAGCCGGAGACTGAAGAAGAACAACCGGTACCAGGTCCACGTGCTTCCATCTGATGAAGCAAGAGCGGCCCTGAGTCGGCTCCACCTGTTATCTCCTTTGGAAGAAGCCGGCAGTGTCCTTTTGAAGAAAGAAGGAGAAAAAAGGGCTTTCCTGCGAGGGGTATTCCTGGCAGGAGGTTCTGTGAACAAGCCTATCAGTGATTATCATCTGGAACTGATCTGTGACAATCTGGATATGGGACAGTTCATCCAAAAAATCATGAAGGGGTTCAGTCTACCGGCTCGGATCGTGGACCGGAAGAATTCTTATATCGTATATTTGAAGGAAGGCAATGCCATTGCCTCCTTCCTGTCCTTGATCGGGGCTCCTCATTCCTATCTGGAATTTGAAAACATCCGAGTCCTCAAGGACATGCGCAACAAGGTGAACCGGCAGGTGAACTGCGAGACCGCCAACTTGAACAAAGTGGTCCAGGCGGCAGTTCGGCAGCTGAATGCCATCCGGATCATTGAAGATACCGTAGGGCTGAGCACACTCCCGGAACCCCTGCAGGAAGCGGCCAGGCTCCGCAGGGAGCATCAGGATCTGTCAGTGGGGGAACTGGCAGCTTTGACCGAGGACAGTGTGGGAAAATCTGGGTTCAATCACCGGCTGAAGAAGCTGGAACAGTTAGCAGAAAAATTGAAGGATGGGGAGCAATGAAAAAACTGATCATTTTTTTGGCGATTGTGGCGGCACTGTGTGGATTTGCCTATGGGGGATATGAATATGTGAAGCAGGACTTTCCAAGGTTCTGCGAAGAAACCGTACCCATCTTTGCCTATCACAGGGTGGAACCGGGCCATGATGACCCCTATACTATGCCTCCGGCTCAGTTTGACGAACAGATGAAATACCTGAAGCAGGAAGGGTGGAAGACCATTACCCTGGCGGACTATGTAAAGGGACGGAAAGAAGGCCGGAAATTCCACAAGGAATGTGTACTGATCTTTGATGATGGATATCTGGACAACCTGACCTATGCCGCTCCCATCCTGAAGAAATACGGTTTTGTAGGAAATATGTACATGGCCGTAAAATATGAAGGATGGCCGGGCTATCTGGATTGGCATCAGGAGCATGAGCTGCTGAAATACGGCTGGGCCCTGGGATCCCATACCTTCAATCACAAACCCCTCCAGGACATGACTCCGGAACAGGTGGAATACGAACTGACTAGTTCCATGCAGCATATGCGGGGCATCTACAATCCACCGGAAGGGCTGACTTTCTCTTATCCCAACGGGTCTGCCAGTGATGCCATTGCTAAACAGGTGGAGAAAGCTGGATATATCGCCGGAGTGGACGGCCGGGTGGGGGTCAATACGGATAAAGTCCCTTTGATGCGGCTGCGCCGGGTGAACGTGTTCCAGAATAAACCGGAAAATTTGGGCTGCTTCCAGTATGATCTGAAACGGGCCCAGATCCAGAGCTATATCGACCAGACCGGGATCAACTCCGACTGGATTATCCATCAGTACTACGTGATCCGAGCAAAACTCCATCTGTAAGAAAGATAGGAACGGTTGAGGGACTTGCGTTCTTTCTGAAAAACATATAGAATAAAGTATAGACTTGAAGATAGGGAGGAATCGATGATGGCAAAGAGAATCAAGACTGTGAATAAAGAAATGCTGAAGAAGACCCTGAGAACCGGCGGCTGCGGCGAATGCCCGGCATCCTGCCAATCTGCCTGCAAGACTTCCTGCACGGTAGGCAACCAGGTTTGCGAAAAAGCATAATTGAGTTATGCGCGGAAGCTCCCTGCATGCGCAGGGAGCTATTTTCTTGTATAAGAAGGGCGGATAGAAACTTGCTGATCCATAGAATGCATCTGGACGACAATTATGTGGTCCTGGACGTGAACAGCGGCGCCGTGCACATCATCGACGCCATGATTTATGACCTGCTGGGCTTTTACGACGGGACCAACCTGGAAGAAACCAAAGCCCATTTCGCCGGAAAATATCCGGCAGAAGATATCACCGAAGCTCTGGAAGAACTCCAGGAACTGCAGAAGGCAGGGCTGCTCTTTTCCCCGGATTTCCCGGTACCGGATACCTTTTCCGATGAACCGGTGCTGAAATCCCTGTGCCTCCATGTGGCCCACGACTGCAACCTGCGCTGCGGCTACTGCTTTGCAGATACGGGAGATTTTGGCGGCCATCGGGCGCTCATGAGCAAAGAAGTGGCCCAGAAAGCCATTGAATTTGCCATTAAAGGCAGCAAACAGCGGCACAATCTTGAACTGGATCTGTTCGGAGGGGAACCCCTGATGAACATGCCTGTGGTGAAATTCATTGTGGACTATGTACGCCAGCGGGAAAAAGAAACGGGAAAGAATATCAAACTGACCCTGACCACCAACGGCACCCTGCTCACCGATGAAATCGTGAAATACCTCAATGACAACCGGGTCATGCTGGTACTGTCCCTGGACGGCAGCAAGAAGACCCATGATCACATGCGGCCCTATCCAGGTCATGTGGGATCCTATGATGCAGCGGTGAAAGGATTCAAAAAAGTCATCGAATCCCGCCACGGGAAGAATTACTACCTGCGGGGGACCTATACCCATTACAACACCCATTTCTGTGATGATGTGCTGGCCATGCTGGACGTGGGCTCTGAAATCTCTATGGAACCGGTAGTGGGAACCACGGAACCTTGGGTGCTGACCGAAGAAGATTGGCCGACCTTGGACAAAGAATATGAAAAGTTGGCCCGGGCTTATCTGGAAAAGAAGCGGGCCGGGGTGCCCTTTGATTTCTTCCATTTCAATGTGGCTTTGGACAACGGTCCCTGTGTGGCCAAACGGTTGGCCGGCTGCGGTGCCGGTCATGAATATTTCGCCATTACCCCGGAAGGAGATATCTACCCCTGCCATCAGTTCGTGGGACGGGAAAAATACAAGATGGGGACCCTGGATACGGGAATCGTGAAGAAAGATATGGTCCAGTATTTCCGTCATATGCATGTAATGAAGAAGGAAGACTGCCGGACCTGCTGGGCACGGTTCTTCTGCAGCGGCGGCTGCCACGCCAATGCGGACTTGGCTAACGGCACCATTGAAAAACCCTATGCCTATGGCTGCCGGATCCAGAAGAAGCGGCTGGAAATGGCCATCATCGTCCAGGCCCTCCTGACAGAAGATGTGAAAGAAGGCCGGGAAGATCATCGCCCTGTGATCGACAACTTCAAATTCCAAGTGGAGAAGAAGTAAGTGGATTGTCAGCGGTCAGCTGTCAATGGTCAGCGGCCGCAGGAAGGGACTGGCAGAATCAATTCTTCCAGTCCCTTTCAACTTTTTTAGTAAATATTGTTGACAAAATAGAGAACGCGTGATATTATAATCAAGTCGCCGATGAGCGACAAGGTTAGAACCCTGAGAACTGAATATTGTTGACAGATGTGCGGGTCAAGTCACCTTTACGG
>CAJMQS010000007.1 GCA_905215645.1 uncultured bacterium | reverse complement strand
TGCAACAGACCGTCAGCGGTCAGCTGTCAATGGTCAGCGGCCGAAGGAGAAAAAGCTGCCTGGAAAGGCAGCTTTTTTGATGAAGGAGATGAAAATTATGACCCAATGGGCGGACGGGAAACAGCGGTGTTTTTGGGCCAATCCCAACAATCCCCGGTACATCCGGTACCACGATGAGGAATGGGGCCGGCCGGTCCATGAGGACCGGAAGTTGTTTGAGATGCTGCTTTTGGAAACCTTCCAGGCCGGGCTTTCCTGGGAATGTGTGCTGAACAAACGAGAAGGGTTCCGAAAAGCTTTTGACGGCTTCGATCCGGAAATCATTGCCCAGTATACGGAAGAAAAAAAGGAAACCCTCCGACAGGATCCGGGAATCATCCGGAATCGTCTGAAAATCCAGGCGGCAGTGGCCAACGCCCGGGTGTTCCTGGCCATCCGGCAGGAATGGGGAAGCTTTGATCGGTACCTGTGGCACTGGACGGCAGGAAAGACAATCCGGGAAACCGGCTTCACCCATTCCCCTCTGTCCGATGCCCTGTCTAAGGACTTGAAGAAACGGGGCATGAAGTTCGTGGGAACCACGGTGGTCTATTCCTTCCTCCAGGCCGTGGGAGTCATCTGGAGCCATGAGAAGGGGTGTTTTTTGGAGTGACAAAAAAGCAGGTCTCGCATTTTGCGAAACCTGCTTTTTTCACTACATTTTCTTCACCGGCACCAGTCCCCGTCCCAGGGAAATCTGCCCGGTCCGGGCGATTTCGATGATTTCATAGTCCTCCAGGACTTCCAGCAGGGCGTCGATGTGGTCTTCCCGGCCGGTGAGCCGGAGTACCAGGGACTTTTTCTGCACGTCCACCACTTTGGCATGGAACAGTTCTGCCAGATTGGTCAGTTCTTCCCGCACCTGGGGGGTGGGGGCGCTGACCTTGATCATGGCCAGTTCGTAGCTTACAAAGGGCGCATCGTCCAGGTTCACCACCTTGATCACGTCGATGAGCTTGGCCAGCTGCTTGATGGCCTGGTCCAGTTCATACCGGTCCTCCACGGACACCACGATGTTGATCCGGGTCACGTCTCGTTCTTCCGTATAGCCGGCGTTGATGAACTCGATATTGATGGCCCGGCGGCTGATGAGTCCGGCTACATGGGTCAGGACCCCGGGCTTGTTGTCGGCCAGGATGGCCAGATGCTGTCGGATCATGCTTGTTCCCCTCCCGTTACCATTTCATCCAGTTTCTTTCCGCCTGGGACCATGGGATAGACGTTTTCGTCCGGCGGGATGGTCACTTCCAAAAGCGCCGGTCCTTCCTGGGCAAAGAGCCGGTCCAGGGCTTCTGACAACTGCTCTTCTCTTTCCACGGTCCAGGCGGGCACGCCCATGGAGCGGGCCACTCCTGCAATGGAAGGATTGGCTGTCAAATCAGATTCGGCAAAGTGTCCTTTGTAGAACATCCCCTGCCACTGATGGACCATGCCCAGGGTGTTGTTCCGCAGGACCACGGTCTTGACGGCGATGCCGTATTTGTGGAGGGTGGCGAATTCCTGGCAGTTCATCATGATGCT
Organism: uncultured bacterium; assembly: GCA_905215645.1. Taxonomy (GTDB): domain Bacteria; phylum Bacillota; class Negativicutes; order Acidaminococcales; family Acidaminococcaceae; genus Acidaminococcus. The sequence goes on along the minus strand of CAJMQS010000007.1, from coordinate 83,970 downwards.
GCCATCTCCGGTCACAAGGACCACCGGTTTGTCCAGTTCACCCAGCTGGGCTCCCAGGGCGGCGGGCAGGCCGTAGCCCATGGTGCCCAGGCCACCGGAAGTGATGAAGTGGTGGGGCTGGGATACCGGATAGAACTGGGCCGCCCACATCTGGTGCTGGCCCACATCAGTGGCTACAATGGCTTCCGGACCGGCTTTTCGGGCCAGCTGTTCCAGCACCACCTGGGGAGAGAGCCCTTTGTCCGAAGAGGGCCGGGTCCCGGAGGGATGGCCGGCTTTCATTTCCTGGAGCTCCTGCCGCCAGGTGACGGTCTGGACCGCCGGGATAGGATGGGCTTCCAGTTTCTTCCAGAAGGCCGGCAGGGACCAGCGCAGATCCCCATTGACACTGAGATCCGCATGGACGATCTTGTTGATTTCCACTTGGTCGATGTCGAAATGGACGATTTGGGCTTTGGGAGCGAAATTGGCTACGGAGCCGGTGACCCGGTCATCGAACCGGGCACCTACTGTCAGCAGCAGATCACATTGGGTGATGGCCATGTTGGCGGTCCAGGTGCCATGCATCCCGGCCATGCCCAGGTTTTCTTCCCAGGTATCGGGAATGGCGCCTTTGCCCATGAGGGTATAGACTACTGGCAGGCTGGCGGCCTGGACGATATGCCGCAGGGGTTCCGCCGTATTGGACAGGACCACCCCGCCTCCCACCATCAAAAGGGGACGGCGGGCCTGCCGCAGGGCTGCCAGGGCTGCTTCCACTTCCTCCTCCCGGCCTTCCTGGGGAGGCTGATAGCCTCGGAGAGAAACCGTTTCCGGATATGCGTAATCAAAAGAGGTGTCGAATACGTCTTTGGCCACATCCACCAGTACCGGTCCTGGCCGGCCGCTCCGGGCGATGTAGAAAGCTTCTTTCAGTACCCGGGGCAGATCCTGGACCTTTTTCACCAGGTAATTGTGCTTGGTGATGGGGGTGGTGATGCCGGAAATATCCGCTTCTTGGAAGGAATCCCTGCCGATAAGATGGGTGGCCACCTGGCCGCTGATGATTACCAGGGGAATGGAATCCATATTGGCAGTGGCGATGCCGGTGACCATATTGCAGACGCCGGGACCGCTGGTGGCAAAGCACACACCCACTCTTCCCGTGGCCCGGGCATAGCCGTCCGCTGCATGGACGGCTCCCTGTTCATGGCCGGTGAGGATATGGGGGAACTTCATCCGGTACAGGGCATCATACAGGCTCAGTACCGCACCTCCAGGATATCCGAAGACGACCTGGACCTGTTCTTTCCGTAAACTTTCTATGACCGCTTCTGCGCCGGTGATTTTCATGGTTTCCCCCTGCCTCCTTTAAAGCTGGATTCTTGGATTACTCGTTTTTGTCATTTTCATGGAGCCAGGGCATCATGCTGCGCAGTTTTTCCCCGACTTTTTCGATGGGATGTTCCGCATGCTGACGGCGCATGGCCAGGAAGTGGGCCCGTCCCCCTGCCCGGTTTTCCAGCAGCCAGTCTTTGGCGAAAGTGCCGTCTTGGATGTCCTTCAGCACCTGTTTCATGGCAGCCTTGGAATCTTGGGTCACCACTTTCGGGCCGGCGGTATAGTCCCCGTATTCGGCGGTGTCAGAGATGGATTTGCGCATCTTGGCCATGCCGCCTTCATACATCAGATCCACGATCAGTTTCATTTCATGGAAGGTTTCAAAATAGGCGATTTCAGGCTGATAGCCGGCTTCGCAGAGGGTTTCGAATCCGTTGGTGATCAACTGGCAGATACCGCCGCACAGGACAGCTTGTTCTCCGAACAGGTCGGTTTCCGTTTCTTCCTGGAAGGTGGTCTGGATGACCCCGGCACGGGTGCCGCCGATGCCTCTGGCATAAGCCAGGGCCAGGTCGAAGCACTTGCCCGTAGCATCTTGTTCCACAGCGAATACGTCAGGGACACCGCCGCCTTCTACGAAAGTCCGGCGCACCAGATGGCCCGGTCCTTTGGGGGCAACCATGAATACGTCCACATCAGCGGGAGGGACGATCTGTTTGAAATGGATGTTGAAGCCATGGGCAAAAGCCAGGGCGCTGCCACTCTTCAGGTTGGGAGCGATTTCGGCTTTGTATACGTCGGCTTGCTTTTCATCCGGGATCAGGACCATGGTCACATCAGCTGCAGCCACGGCTTCCGGCACAGTCTTGACTTCCAGGCCGGCGGCACGGGCCACATCGGCGGATTTGCTGCCTTTGTACAGGCCAACCACCACATTGACGCCGCTTTCTTTCAGGTTCAGGGCATGGGCATGGCCCTGGCTGCCGTAGCCGATGATGGCTACCGTCTTGTCCTTCAGTACGCTCCAGTTAACGTCCTTGTCATAAAATACTTTTGCCATGGGAAACATCTCCTTTGAAAATAGAAATAAAATGGGGGGATACGCAGCAGAGTCGGGTTTCTCGTATAAAAAAATCCGTCCCTATGGAAATAGGGACGGAAACATTTCCGCGATACCACCCTGCTTCTCCGGCCATTGCTGGCGCAAAGCACTCTGCAACGTACTAACATACGCGTTCCGTCTAACGGGGGAATACCGTCCATGCTTACTGACTTTCAGCAGGCTCCTGGGGGAGGATTTTCGTTTGCCGGTTTCTGCTGACTCTCACCACTTGTCAGCTCTCTGGGAGAAACGGGAGGCAAAGTACTCGTTCCCTTCATGGGATTTGCCTTGTTCACTTGGTTTGAAAAGGATGTGCTCAGTATACATGGTATATGAACAGATGTCAACAAGATTTTTAAAAAAGTTTCAAAACAAAAAAGAGACAACAAGAAATGTAAAGATTGTAATACCTGCTGTTTCCTATTTCCGGAACCGGTAGCCTACGCCCCATACGGTTTCGATGTATTCCGGCTTGGTGGAGGAGGATTCGATCTTTTCCCGGATCCGGTTCACATGGACGGAGACCGTGGCCGTGTCTCCTAGGGAATCTTCTCCCCAGATCCGTTCGAACAGGGTTTCCTTGCTGAAGACCACTCCGGGATTTTCAGCAAGGAACAGCAGCAGGGAAAATTCTTTGTTGGGCATGGGGACTTCTTCCCCCTTGAGATAGACCCGATGGCCTTCTCGATCAATGGACAGGTCCCCCCACTGGAGCAGTGGGTTCCCGGTATGCTGTCCGGTCAGCTGCTGGTACCGTTGGAGATGGGCTTTGACTCGGGCCACCAATTCTCCCGGACTGAAGGGTTTCACGATGTAGTCATCAGCTCCCAGGCCCAATCCCCGGATCTTGTCCACGTCCTCCTGCCGGGCCGAGACCAATAGGATGGGGATGTTCCTTTTTTCTCGGATCTGCCGGCAGACCTGGAAGCCGTCCAGGCCCGGCAGCATGATATCCAGCAGGACCAGATCCACATCGGCCTCTAGGGCCTTGCGGACACCTTCTTTTCCATCACCGGCGATTTCCACTTCATAGCCATTGGCTTCCAGGTAATCCCGTTCCAATTCCGCGATATCCTGGTCATCTTCCACTATCAAGATCTTTTGCATTGGTTCGATTCCTCCAAAGAAAATTCCATGCAGATTTTCAGGCCCTGGGGCCTGTTGGCTTCGGCCCAAATCTTTCCTTTCATGGTTTCTACGATTTTCCGGACTACGGCCAGTCCCAGTCCGCTGCCAGCTGCCACATGGCTCCGAGCCCGGTCCGTCCGATAAAAACTTTCAAAGATCCGGTCCAGCTGGTCGGGAGCTACACCGGACCCGTTGTCCGCCAGTTCCAGCCGTACCCGGCCTAGGCTGGATGATGTGAGCCGGAAGCAGGCATTGCCGGTTTTTTCTGTTTTGTATTTCCAGCTGTTGCTCAGGAGATTGTCCAATACCCGGGCGAACTGATCTCGATCCATACGGACCGGGGCACGGTCCAGTGTACTTTCCAAAGCAATCTGGAGGCCATTCTGTGCCCAGTGATCCCGCTGCTCTTCTACATAGTCCTTTAGATATTGGCACAGATCCACCGTTTCCCATTGGAAAGGGACTTGATCCAGGTCCAGCTTAGAAAAGAGGAAAAGTGTCTGGTTCAGTTTGGCCATGCTTTCTGTGGTTTCCAATATCTTCTGGAGATAGCGCTGCTGCTTTTCCGGCGTATCGGCGATCCCGTCCTGGAGCCCGGAGGCATAGCCCTGGATTTTGGTGAGGGGCGTAGCCAGGTCATGGGCGATCCCTGCCAGCATTTCCTTCCGGCTCCGGTCATACTGTTCCCGTCTTTCTCGGGCGTGGCGCAGCTCTTGACGGGTCAGTTCGAAGGCACGGAGGGTGTCCCCGATTTCGTCTCGGCTGTCAGCCTTCACCGGGGTATCCAAGTCCCCTCGGCTTACCTGGGAAGCCACCTGACGCAGCTTGCCCAGAGGCTTCAGCAGCTGGACGGCCATAAGCCGGCTGAGGGCCAGGCCCACTAAGGCCGCTGCCAGCATGACCAGGAGAAAGGCACCGATGAAGCTGCCCTTGAACAGTTCCTTGGAATACATGGAGAACCGGTCATCGTTTTCCACCAGGGGATCTGCCCCTATTACGTAACATTCCACCCCGGTCTGGAGGGAACGGTAGTAGAAGGCAACACCCTTTTTCCCCCAGCTGATGCCGCCTCGGCCTTCCGGTACCTGCTGAAGGGTGGAAGTGCGGATCTCGTCGGGCTGCTGGCCTTCTGTCACGTAGAAGGGCTGGCCATTCTGTTCCAGCAGCACCCGGAGCCCCTGGTCCTCCAAATGGTCGCTGACCAGCAGCAGAGGTTTGGGTTTGTCGGGAGTATAATGGTCCGACCGGACCCGGAGCCGGGTCAGTTCGAACTGGATGGACAGGGTGGGGCCGCTTTCCGGCCAGATGAAGGATAAGACGCTGCTGCGGTTCAGGTTCTCCATCCCGAAGATCCAGAAAATCCCTACACTGAGCAGCATGAAGCAGAGGACAGGGGTCAGGATCATCAGGTAGTTGGCTGCCAGCAGCCGTTTGCGGATGGGAAGGTCTTTCCAGCGCATCATGGTTCCAGCCTCCGGTTCCAGGGCGGAGGCACTCCTTTCTTTGTTCAGTCTTTCTGCTTTGTATTATACCATTTTCTTTTGCCCGGCCCCAGGAGGGTTTCCTTGTTTCGAAAGATTTTAAATTCTGTACAGTGTATATTCCTTTACATTTTGAAAAATGAATTGATGATTTTGCAACTTTTATTCTGCTTTTTATTGACATTCGTCCAAGCAAAGGCTAGAATATACCCAATTCACAATTTCAAATCCCAATCCCAGGATGGGAATGAGTACTTCTGAAGGGTTTTGCAGAGAGGCAGCGGAGGGTGGAAGCTGCCAGGCCGGTCAGGAGGAAACTGGTCCCGGAGGAGACAGGCTGAACCCACTGGCAGTAGGCCTGGACGGTATTCCCCGTTACAGGAAGCGCGTATGATGGTACGTGGCAAAGTGTCCCGGAGCAGCAATGCCCGGGGAATCAGGGTGGTACCGCGGAGCTTTCCGTCCCTTTTCCAGGGACGGATTTTTTATTTCTGCGACACCGTCAAATCGACTTTCCACAGACTAGGGTCACGATACCAGGATCCATTTGAAAAGGATACGGGCTTCGATACCAGAGCCCATTTGAGAAGGACAGAGTGCTAAAGGAGGAACCTTATGGAAATGACCGGCGCAGAAGCCATCCTTGCAAGTTTGAAAGAAGAACAGGTCCCAGTGGTCTTCGGATATCCCGGGGGCGCTGTCCTGGGCCTGTATGATGCCATTTACCGCACCGGGTTCCCCCATATCCTCACTGGCCATGAACAGGGGGCGGTCCATGCAGCGGACGGGTATGCCCGGGCTACGGGAAAAGTGGGGGTCTGCATCGCTACCAGCGGTCCCGGGGTCTGCAATATGGTCACCGGGATCGCTACCGCTAATATGGATTCCATCCCTCTGGTGATCATCAGCGGCCAGGTGGCCACATCCTTGATCGGTCAGGATGCCTTCCAGGAAGCGGATACAGCGGGGATCACCACCCCTATCACCAAATACAATTATCTGGTCCGGAAAGTGGAGAACCTGCCCCAGGTATTGAAGGAAGCCTTTTATATCGCCCGAACCGGAAGGCCGGGCCCGGTGCTCATCGATATCGTCACGGATGTGTTCGATGCCCGGCTGGATTTCCACTACCCCAAAGAAGTCCATCTGCTGGGCTACCAAGGCAGCCAGCATCCCCGCAGGGCTGATGTGCAGCGGGCTGCAGAAGCCCTGCGCCGGGCCCGCAGACCGGTGATCATGGCCGGAGGCGGAGTGGTCCTGTCGGATACAGGGGGAGAACTGACCCAGCTGGCGGAAAAGACCGGGATTCCGGTGGTCACCACCCTGATGGGGAAAGGGGCCGTGCCGGATACCTTGCCCCAGCATCTGGGCATGTTGGGGATGCACGGCAGCTATGCGGCCAATATGGCGGTTTCCGGCTGTGATCTGCTGTTGGCCTTCGGGGTCCGGTTCGATGAACGGTCTACCGCTAAGGCCAGCCTGTTTGCACCGGCTGCTCGGATCGTCCACTTCAATGTGGAGCCAGGGGAAATCAACAAGATCATCCCCGTCCAGGTGGCCGTTCCCGGGGATCTGCGGGAATCACTGCCCCTGTTTGCCCAGCTGGCGGAACCTCTGGCTGCCGCCTGCAAAGAACAGACAGCGCCCTGGCGGGAACAGGGGGAAGCCATGAAAGAAGAAGTCCCCTGTACGGCCCATGCCTGCAGGGGAGGGATCTCGCCGGAAACAGCTTTGAAAAAAGCGGCGGCCCAGGCTCCCCAAGACACCATCGTGGTCACCGATGTGGGCCAGCATCAGATGTGGGCGGCCCAGTTCTTTCCTACCCAGGAAGCCCGCCATTTCATCACTTCCGGCGGTCTGGGCACCATGGGCTTCGGCCTGCCGGCTGCCCTGGGAGCCAAAGTGGGAAAGCCGGATCAAACGGTCTTGCTGATCACCGGCGACGGCAGCGTCCTGATGAACTGCCAGGAATTCACCACCCTGCCCACCTACGGCATCCACGTAAAGACGCTTGTCCTGAAGAACGGCCAACTGGGTATGGTGCGCCAGCTCCAGGGTCTCTTCCGAGGAGGCCGGTATTCTCAGACGGAACTGATCCGGAAACCCTCCATGGCAAAAATCGCTGAAGCCATGGGGATCCCTTCCCGGAGCATCTCCCGTCCGGAAGAACTGGAAGCAGGACTGGATTTCCTGTTCGGCGGGGATGATTCAGCTCTTTTAGAAATCACCATCCCGGAAGATGAACGAGTCTATCCTGTGGTCCCGGGCAGCAAGGGGCTGGACCAGATGATCCTGGGACGGGAAGGATGAACAAAAAATGGAAGAACGTGCAAAACAAGATAAAGGAGAAAAACTATGAAATGGCAGCATATGGCGCTCCTGGCCAACAATCGGCCGGGGGTCCTGTCCCATGTGGCCGGGCTCATCGCCCGCCGGAACATCAACATCGAATGCCTGAATGTGGGGTATACGGAAATCCCGGAAATCAGCCGGATCAATCTGGTGGTGGGGGTGGAAAGCCGGTTCCAGTTGGACCAGGCCATCCATCAGCTGAGCCATCTGATCGATGTGATCAAAGTGGTGAATTTGGATGATGCCCCGCTGGTCAGCTGCGAACTGACCATGATCAAGGTCAGCGCTCCCACTCCTCAGATCCGGGAGGAGCTGACCAACATCGCCAGCCTCTTCCATGCCAAGATTGTGGATGTACATCCGGAATCTCTGATCCTGCGGCTGACGGGCCGGCAGGACCATATCCAGGCTCTGCAGCAGATGCTCCAGAATTATACCATCCTGGAAATCGCCACCACCGGCCAGATTGCCCTAGGGAGAGGACCCCAGACCGTCAAAGACAGCCTGCTGGCCCCTCAGGAGCCGGCTGACGGGACGGAGGATACAGAAGGAGGACGGCCATGAAACAGAACCTGCCGGAAACGGCTGCCGATTTCCAAATCTTTTCTACCCTGTCGGTGCTCCGGATGCTCCACCGGGATCCGGTGATCAAAAACCTGCGCCGGGCCCAGCAGCATCCGCAACAGGAGAAGTATCTGGCCCGGGCTCGGGAGGCCCTGCTGGAACAGGCAGAAGAGCTGGGACTTTCCGGCAATCTGTGGCAGGGCTATTTCTTCCATCTTCTGTGTGAAGGGAACAACTTGGCCGGGCAAATGGTGGAAGCACGGGGAGATGTGGGGAGCGGGCTCCTGTCTGCCCTGACCCGGGACCTGGAGAAAATCCGGCCCTTCCTGACCCTTTCCGGCCGTTCTGTCCTGGGAGATGGACTCTACGACCATTATGGACCCATCTCACCTGCCCCTCGGGACGGTCTGGAAAAACAGCTGGCCCAGCAGTTGCTGGGGACTTCTGAAGCAGCCCGGCAGGCTGGAATCCTGCTCCAGCATTACAAACGGTACGGTCGGGGGAAGATGGCCCGGTATGAAGCCTTCTGCCTGGATGCCAAAGGCCATTTCCAGGGAATCGCCGATTTCCCCCATACGGCTTGGGAAGACATCTTGGGCTATGAAGAACAGAAGGAGAAACTCCTGGCCAATACCCGGCAGTTCATGGCAGGGCGGGGCTGCAACAATGTCCTTTCCACCGGTAGCCGGGGCACGGGGAAATCCACTTCCATCAAGGCACTGATCCCTCTTTTCAGCGCCCAGGGACTGCGGCTGGTCCAGATCAAACGGGATCAGCTCCATCTGCTGGCGGCTGCTATGGAACGGGCGGGGCAGATCCGCAGCCACCGGTTCTTGTTTTTCTTCGACGATCTGTCTTTTGATGAAAATGAAAAGGAATACAAATACCTGAAATCTGCCATTGACGGCGGGGCGGCTCCCCAGCCGGACAATGTGATGCTGTGCGCTACCAGCAACCGGCGCCATCTGCTGAAGGAAACCTGGGCGGACCGGAGCGACGAGCTGGAAGCGGAAGTGTACCGGGAGGATGCGACCAATGAATCCATCTCCCTGTCCGACCGGTTCGGCCTGATCCTCCATTTCGGGGCTCCCACCCAGCAGGAATACCTGGCCATCATCGACCATGAGCTCCAGAAAGAAGGCATCAAGCTGTCTCCGGAAGAGCTGCGGATCCAGGGCGTCCGCTGGGAAATGGAACATTCCGGCCGGAATGGACGAATCGCCAAACAGTTCGTCCAGTGGTATCTGGGGAGTCATTGACGGGGCTGTTGCGCCTGCAACAGCCCCTTTTTTCATGTCCGAAAACCGCCGGTTTTTTCTTTGTTTTCTGGTACAATAAAAGCAGAAAAGGAGGGAAAGCCATGGACGATACGGACAGAGAACGGCTGTACCGGGCTTTTTGTGCCCGGGACTCCCGGTTTGACGGAAAATATTTTGTAGGGGTGCGTTCCACCGGGATCTACTGCCGTCCGGTGTGCCACGCCCGGAAACCCAAAAAGGAGAACTGCGAATTCTTTGCCAGTGCGGCAGAGGCAGAAAAGGCGGGCTACCGTCCTTGTCTCCAGTGCCGGCCGGAACTGGCTCCCGGCTGTGCTCCGGTAGATGCTTGCGACTTACTGGCCCAGCGGGCGGCCCGCTGTCTCCGGGAAACCTGCGGCAGCGGAATCAGTCTGACAGCCCTGGCAGAAAGACTGGGGTGCAGTCCCCGTCACCTGCGGAGGACTTTTGAAGAAGCGTACCAGGTGCGTCCAGTGGAATACCTGACCACCTGCCGGCTGCTGCTGGCCAAGAGCCTGCTCACGGATACCCGGCTGCCGGTGACGGAAATCGCTTTTGCTTCCGGCTTCCGCAGTCTCCGCCGGTTCAATGAGGCTTTTCGGGAAAGATACCGGCTGGCTCCCACGGCTCTGCGGAAACAGCTGGAAGGGAAAGGGATCCGTCAGGAGGAGGACAGTTTTGTGATGGCGCTGGGCTATCGTCCTCCCTTCCAGTATGACCTGTTGCTGGAATTCTGGAAACCCCGGCTTCTTCCAGGAATCGAAACGATCCAAAAGGGAATCTACAGCCGGGGCATCCAACTGGCTGCGGGAACAGGAAAGCGGGTCAAAGGCTGGTTCCAGGTCAGGGATCTGCCGTCTCGGAACCGTTTGGAACTGCGACTCAGTGCTTCCCTTCTGCCCGTGTTGCCCCAAGTCCTGAGCCGGGTCCATCGTCTCTTTGACTTGGATTGTGAGCCCCAGAGCATCCTCCAGGGCTTTGAAGGGTTCCGGGACACCACAGGACGGGATTTCATCCCAGGCATCCGGATCCCCGGCTGTCCGGAATTTTTCGAAATGGGGGTCCGGGCCATCTTGGGGCAACAGATCAGTACGGAGGCGGCTTCCCGGCTGGCCGGGCGTCTGGCGGACCGGTACGGAGCCGAGATCGAAGGAGCCCCGGAAGGAATCCGACGGGCTTTTCCTCTGGCAGAAGATTTCCTTTGGGAGAAAGCAGTGGGGGAACAGCAGCTGGGGCCGCTGGGCATCATCCGCCAAAGGGCCCGGGCCATTGTCCGGCTGGCCGCTTTCTTGGCGGAGCGGCAGGATACCCATTGGCTGGCTGAACCGCCGGAACAGATAGCGGAAGAGCTGCAGAAAATTCCAGGAATCGGACCCTGGACCGCGCACTATACGGTAATGCGGGCCCTGGGCTGGTCGGATGCCTTTCCGGTGACGGATCTGGCCATCCGGAAAGTCCTGGCGCCTCGGACGGAAAAGGAGCGCAGGGTATTGGCAGAAACCTGGAGGCCCTGGCGGAGTTATGCCACCCTCTGCCTCTGGCAGGGAAAACAGGAAGGAGTCGAAAAAAATGCTGTACATCACAAAAGTAGATAGTCCTCTGGGAACGATCCTCCTGAGCAGCCATGGAGAAAGGCTGAACGGGCTGTGGTTCCAGGGAGAGAAGTATGAAGAAATCCGGATGAAAAACGAAGACGGTGTGGAAGAACAGCCGGATCTCCCTGTTTTCCAGGAAACCCGGCGTTGGCTGGATCTGTATTTCCAGGGAAAAGACCCTGGCTTCACCCCTCCCCTTGAACTGTCCGGCAGTGATTTCCGGCAGCAGGTGGGGCGGATCATGCTGACCATTCCTTACGGAAAGACCCTGACCTATGGCGCTATCGCCCGGGAAATGGCTCGGAGAGAGGGAAAAGAGCGGATGTCGGCACAGGCGGTGGGAGGTGCTGTGGGCCACAACCCCATCAGCCTGATCATTCCCTGCCACCGGGTGGTTGGGACCAACGGAAGCCTGACCGGATACGGCGGCGGCATGCCCCGGAAAGTGTGGCTGCTGGAACATGAAGGCATCGATCTGAAAGCCTCCGGCTTCACCATACCGAAAAAAGGAACTGCCCTATGAAAGCGGCAGTCCCTTTCTGCTTCCATGGGTTCACTTCCGTCCCCACACGGTCCAGCGGCCTCCTTCGCCTAGTTTCTCCCAGTTCCCCGGGACAGCCTGGAGAAAGTCCTTCTGGCTGCTCTGGTCCACCAGGACGATGATCCTTCCCGTATCCGGCAGGTCTTCCAAGGCTTCGAAAGGCATCATATTCTTAGCGTTCCAGCTGATCCCTGCGGGCCGCATTTCCTGGAGCCTCTGCCGAGTCACCAGACGGGGGGCGGGGATATCACTGTAGTATGTGAAGGAAACGGGATACCGGCCGCCGTAGACGTACACCGGGACGCCGGGAACATGGTGAGCGGTGACCATCTGGGCTGCGTCCCAGGCGGAAGCCTGTCGGCACAGGGAGACAGCTAGGGCATAGGATAGGACCGTAAAGAGCAAGGCCATGGTGAGGGCGGCCCTTTTAATCCAATACTGCAGGTCCAACCGTCCGGCGGCGCAGGCCAGACCGATGGCCAGAGGCGGCAGGTAGGGGAAGGTGTAGGTGGGATATTTGGTGGCCATACATTCAAAGAACAGCCAGGTGACAAAAAACCACAGGAACAGGAACCGCTGCCGGTCGTCCAGGCTTTTCCAGAGAGTCCGGCTTTTGATCCGGGCGATTAGGGTCTTGCCATATTTTTTCCAGAGCCAGGGCAGGCTCAGGCTCCAAGGGAAGCAGCCGATGAGGAAGACCAGGAAATAATACCACCAGGTATTGTTCCGGGGATGCTCGGAAACCGTGGCCCGGAGCACATTGTGGACGCCGATGAACCCATCCAGGAAAGCAGAGCCGTGGAGGACCGTCATGGGGACGTACCAAAGGGCGGCGATGGCCAAGGTCAGGAGCAGGCCTCGGAACAGTTTCATATGGGACAGGGTCCGAAAGTCCCGGTTCCCGGCCAGGTAGACCAGGATGATCAGCCCTGGCAGCACCAGTCCCAGTGGCCCTTTGGTCAGGATGGCCAAGCCGGCCAGGGCGTAGGCGCCGTAATAAAAACGGGGCCGGGTTTCCCTTTTGGCTAAGTAGAACAGCATCAGGGCCCCATCCATGGCCACGAACAGGGTCATGTCGGTGATCACCGCTTTGGCCAGGTAGAAATATTCCACACTGGTGGCCATGATCAGCCCGCTGAGGAAGCCGATGTTCCGGTTGTACAGCTTTTGGGCGAACCAATAGGTCTGGAGGACTCCGATGGTGCCGAAGACCGCAGGGAAGAAACGGGCTGCGAAGGAAGTCTCCCCAAAGAGCTGGAAGGCAACCAGAAGCTCGCCGTAGAACATCCAGGGCTTATCATACCAGTAGTTCCCGTAGATCCGGGGAGAGAGCCAGTCCCCGGAAACCAGCATTTCCTTGGCGGTCAGGGCGTAATTGGATTCCACTGGGTCCGTGATCAGCAGCTGGCTGTTGGCTGCAAAGAACAGGATCAGGCAAAGCAGGCACAGCAGAAAAGCCGGCCAATGCCTGTGATAGACTCGCAGCAGCGGAGTCCTGTCATTTTCCCAGTATTCCATGAAACATTCCTCCTCCTGTTTGATGGTTCCAGTATAGGAGGGAAAAATAAAGGAACCTTAAACAAAGGAAAAGGAATGCATAAAAAATCCTGCAAAAGAAGGGAAAATAGGGTGTATAATGGATTCCTCAGTCAGGAAATTTGCGGAATGGAGAGCAATCCAGAATGGAGGGAAGCTATGGAAATCAGTTTTATCGGTGTGGGCGTCATGGGCGGCGGCATGTGCCGGAATCTGCTGAAAAAGGGGCTGAAGATCCGGGCCATTGCCAGGAAGAAAGAACATCTGCTGCCTTTTCAGCAGGCGGGGGCGGCCATCAGTACCCGGAACCGGGATGCGGCGGACAGCCCTGTCATTTTTCTTTGCCTGCCGGATGGAGCGGCGGTCAGACAGGTCCTTTTAGGAGAAAAAGGGCTGCTGGAATATCTGGAACCGGGGACGGTCCTGGTGGACTGCAGTACCCTGGGCTATCTGGAAGCCCGGGAACTGGCCGGCCTTTGCAGCAAACGAGGCGTAGACTATCTGGATGCGCCGATTTCCGGGCACCAGGCCAAGGCAGAGGACGGGACACTGACCATCATGGTGGGAGGACGGGAAGACGCCTTCCGGCAGGTGAAGCCCCTCCTGGAAGCAGTGGGGAGCACCATCCTGTATATGGGAGAAAGTGGCAGCGGGCAGCTGACCAAGATGATCAACAACTGTGCCCTGAATATCTGTACGGCTGCTTTTTGCGAACTGATGCCCTTGGGGGTGAAAATGGGGCTGTCCCCAGAAAAACTGGGAAAGGTCCTGATGACAGCTTCTGGATCCAGCTATGCCTCTTGCCACCTGATCCCCAAGGTACTGGAAGGAGATTTTGCCTATGGCTTTTCCCTGGAGCGGGCCTATAAGGACATGGCTCATATGGCGGAATTGACCACCCGGTTCCAGGTGCCGCTGCCCACCCTGCAGGGAACCATGCAGACTTACCAGCTGGCCCTCCGGCATGGGGAAGGGAAATTGTACAAAGGAGCTATGATCCGGTTTTACGAAGATCTGCTGGGAGTGGAATGCCGCCGGGAGAAAAAGGAACCCTGAGGCTTCCGACTCCTGACAAAGGGATTGCTGGATGTGTGAAAATTACACGCATCCAGCAATCCCTTTCTTTTTTGCCAGAAAAGTCAAGACAGAAGAAAAACAGAAAAAATCTGTTGAAAACCTGTACTATAGTACAGTGTCAACTGCAGATTATTTTTTTATAATAAAAGCACCTAAAGGACGGAAGTGAAAAAACATAAAATAAAGACAGAAATTTCAATTTTTCTTCTGACCATGGCTTCATAAGGAGGTGCAGGGGTATGAACAGGATCTTCAAAGTGGTATGGAACAAATCCCGGAACTGCTATATGGTGGGGTCCGAACTGATTTCCAGTTGTTCTGGATGCCGCAGTGAAACCCGGGAGCGGCAGAGTGGCAGGCTGAAAAAACTGCTGCTGGCGGCCTTTTGCGGGCTGACGCTGTTGAACGCCGGACCGGTTCTGGCGGCGGAAACCGGAGAAAGTGCAGAAAGTCCCTCGGCTGCCGTTCATTATTTCAGTGTGAACCCGGAAGATGGCAACCGGGATCGGAATTACCTGAACGATGGTGCGGTGGGAACGGATTCTCTGGCTGTTGGAGCCGGGGCTTATGCAGATGGGACCATGGGCGCCACGGCCCTGGGCAATGATGCCCATGCCGAAGGGGAACGGGCTCTGGCTGTAGGGAGCGGCTCCCGGGCTACGGGACTGGATGCCATTGCCATCGGAACCGGATCCCAGGGAGAAGCCAACGGCACCAATGCCATTGCCATCGGAGAACAGTCCCTGGCCAGAGGCATTTACACCACGGCAGTAGGCAGTTATTCCGAAGCCACCGCAGAAGGGGCCGTGGCCCTGGGACAGCAGGCCAAGAGCAAAGGGGCATACAGCACCAGTATCGGTCTCATGGCCAATGGTATGTATGAAGGCGGAACGGCCGGGGATCATTCCACTGCCGTAGGCGCCTATTCCGAATCTTCCGGATTGGCCTCCACGGCGCTGGGCGGCTTCAGCAAAGCCACTGAGAGCTTTGCCACTTCTCTGGGCTATGCCAGCGGAGCCGGCCTTCGGGGTACGGCGGTGGGGGCTGCCAGCCAGGCAACCGGTGAAGGGGGTACGGCGGTAGGTCTCTTGAGCAGTGCTTCCTCTAAGGGTTCCGTGGCCCTGGGCATGAATTCCGTGGCCGACCGGGAAGCCGGCTGGCAGGGATACCATCCGGTGTACGGCCAGATGCAGGACGATTCTCCGGCCTGGCAGTCCTCCTGGGGTGCCGTCTCCGTAGGGGCCGGACCTTCCCAGGATGAAAATGGACAGTGGATTCCCCAGAGGACCCGGCAGATCATCAATCTGGCCGCCGGGACCGCTGACACCGATGCGGTGAACGTGGCCCAGCTGAAGGAAGCCATGAGTGACGCCCGGATCTCCATCCATGCAGGAGAAGGGATCATCGTGGAGAAACTGGGAACGGAATATACCATCAAAGCCAATCTCAACGGACTGAGCAACGAACATGGCACGGTACACATCCTGTCCGATCCCAGTGAGCTGCCAGGCCTCCAGGAGAGCACGGAAAGCAGACCGGCCAACGCTGTCCTGCGGGCGGCAGCAGAACCGGAAACCGATGACGGAGGACCGGTCCATGTGGGCTATGTGGCCAACAAAGTAGATTTTGCCACTGACGACGGGAATACCGCCAAACTCAACGATGGAGGGACCGTTAATGTGCTTGGCGGGGACAATATCGATACAGCTTCCAGCTCTGCTATGGATGAAAACAACCGTAGCGTGGATACCATCCATATCAACCTGAAAAGGGATATTAACGTGGACAGAGTATCCATTGGCAGAGATGGACCGAAGCTGGATCAAACAGGTCTGGATATGAAGGATCTGACCATCGCCCATGTGGCACCGGGTGAAATTTCCGCTGCCTCCACAGATGCAGTGAACGGCAGCCAGCTTTATGCCACCAACCAGATGGTGGAGGAAAACCGGCAGAATATCACCCATCTGGGCAGTTCTCTGAATAAGTTGGACGCTCGGGTCAACCGGGTAGGGGCCGGCGCCGCAGCGCTGGCGGCTCTCCAGCCTTTGGACTTCAATCCGGATGACAAATGGGATTTTGCCGCCGGCTACGGGAATTATGCTGGAGCCCATGCGGTAGCCATCGGGGCCTACTACCGGCCCACGGAAGATATGATGTTCAGTGTGGGCGGCTCCTTCGGCGGAGGCGAGAATATGGTCAATGCCGGGGTTACTTTCAAACTGGGGCAGCAGAATCATGTGACAAGGTCTAAAGTGGCCATGGCCAAAGAAATCATCGACCTGCGGGCCACCGTGGAAATGCTGAAGAACCAGAACGCCCAGATTCTCCAGACCCTGAAACTCCAGGGGACACCAGCAGCCAGCCCGCTGGTTGGGAAATTCAGCGATGTGCCGGAAACTCACTGGGCCTACCAATATGTGGAAGAACTTCGGAAACGGGGCTATCTGGAAGGTTATCCGGATGGAGAGTTCAAGGGAGAACGGACCATGACCCGGTACGAATATGCGGCCGTCATCTATCGGGCACTGCAGAATGGCGCCCCGGTGGATGCCGACATGGCCAGATCCGTGGAAGAATTCAAACCGGAACTGACCCAGATCCAGGAAGCTGAACGGTTCCGGGTGGACCGGATTTCCGGGAAAGACAATGACCGGCATAAAGTGGAGCGGGTAAGGGTCAACAGTGAAAACAGCAAAGAGAAACAAGGATTTCGGGATGTTTACGGATCCCGGATCCAATAGGAATAATGCATAAAAATAAAGGGCTGTCGCCTGCGCGACAGCCCTTTATTTTTATGCATCTTCCCAGACTTTTTCCGCGATGGACCGGATCAGCCGGAGCTTGGCCCACTGTTCTTTCTCCGTCAGCAGGTTCCCTTCTTCCGTGGAGGAGAAGCCACACTGGGGACTCAGGCACAGCTGGTCCAGGGGGACATATTTTTCTGCTTCCCGGATCCGGGCGATGATATCTTCTTCTTTTTCCAGTTCCGGGGTCTTAGAGGTCACCAGGCCCAGGACTACCTGCTGGTCTTTGATGTACTGCAGGGGTTCGAAGCCTCCGGCCCGGTCGCTGTCGTATTCCAGGAAGAATCCGTCCACATGGCAGCGGCCGAAGAGAGTTTTCGCCACTGGTCCGTAGCCGCCACTGGAGAACCAGGTGGAACGGAAGTTCCCCCGGCAGATGTGCATGGTGATGGTCATGTCAGCGGGCTTGGCTTCCAGGGCCCGATTGATCATGTCCACATAATGATTGGCCAGTTCGTCCAGGTCGAAGCCCCGTTCTGCATAAGCCTTCCGTTTGTCGGCATCGCAGAATTCTCCCCAGCTGGTGTCATCCAGCTGCAGGTACCGGCAGCCGGCGGCGTAGAAGGAGCGGATGGCCTGTTGGTAAGCCAGGGCGATGTCCGTGAACAGCCGGTTCTGGTCCTGGTACTGGGGAATGGGTTCGTAGTGTTTTTCCCGGACGCAGCAGATCAGATGGAGCATGCTGGGGGAGGGAATGGTCATCTTGGCCAGGGTATCTCCCGCCGTTTCTTTCAGGAACCGGAAATGGTCCAGGAAAGGATGGTTCCCGAAGCTGATGGGACCGGTGATCTTTGCCGTGCGGGCCTTGGGTTGAGCCCCTTTGAAATGGACGGACCAATTTTCCGCAGAGATTTCCGTGACCCCTTCCAGTTCTGTCAGGAAATCCAAATGCCAGTACCGGCGGCGGAATTCTCCATCGGTGACGGCATGGAGGCCTACTTCTTTTTCTTTGGCTACCAGATCCTGGATAGCAGCATCTTCCGCCGTTTTCAGATCAGCAGCGGTGATTTTCCCGGCGGCAAACGCCTCCCGTTTTTCTTTCAGGGCAGCCGGACGCAGGAAGCTGCCAACGATATCATACCGGAACGGCGGTCTATTTTTTACACTCATGTCACTTTTCCTCCCGTAGCATTCATGGATTGTTCATGGGAAAAGTATACCATGGGTATAGGGATTTGGATAATACCGAAAAGCAACCAAGTGCCATAGCCTGAGGGAATAGCAGAAGGGACTGCTGCCTGCGCAGGCAGCAGTCCCTTCTTTCAAATCATGATTTCCCGTCTTGCCAGGTTCTCATCAAAGAAGCTTTCTTTCGTCTTTTCCTTTTCAGCTGGTGCGGGAGCCGCCACGGTGCGGATGTTTTCCACAAACAGCAGCAGCCGGTTGGTCACGTTCACATCACTGACCCCGCTGTCAAAATCCAAGCTCAGCAGGTTCATATGAGGATAGAGAGATTTGATCTTCTTTTCGATCCCCTTGGAGATGATGTGGTTGGCAATGCAGCCGAAAGGCTGGAGGCTGATCACGTTCTCGATGCCGTGCTTGGCGAAGTTCACCACTTCCGCCGGCAGCAGCCAGCCTTCCCCGAACTGGGCGGCCATGTTGATGATGCCCTTGCCGTCATTGGCCAGTTCGAAGATATCTTCGATGGGGGTGAAGTACCGGAACTGTTCTCCGATTTCATTGAATTTCCGGATCTGTTTGGTGACCCACATATAGAGTACATCTACGATCAGGCTGGGCATATGATGCCGTTCCAGGCCGAATTTCCGATTGGTGATCCGGTTGACGAAAGCCTGCATGAAGAAAGGCGTCAGGAGCGGCGGCATCACTTCGATGGAATGGTCCATGAGCCAGCCGGTGATGTTTTTGTGGGCGAAGGCGTTGAACTTCAGGTAGATTTCCCCTACGATCCCCACCTGGGGCAGGCGCACATCCGGCTTGGCCAGGTCGTTGAATTCAGCGGCGGCCTCTTTCAGGAGCTTCAGCAGTCCGTTGGAATTGTTGGCCTCGATTTCCTTTTTGGCCAGTTCCAGGTACTTGTCCTTCAGTTCTACGGCTTTTCCCTTCACAGTTTCTCGGACCACGGAGGCATTGAAGAACTTGGAGAGACAGTCGGAGAACAGTACCGTGGAAATGGTGATCCTGGCAATCTTCAGCCAGTTCAGTTCAAAGCCTGGCTGGTCGTTCTGGATGTTCTTGCTGGTGGCCAGAGAGATGACCGGGGTATCTTTGAATCCGGCTGCAATCAGGGCATGCTTGATCAGGCCGAAATAGTTGGAAGCACGGCACTGTCCCCCGGTCTGGGTGATGGCTACCGCTGTCTTTTTGGGGTCATACTTTCCGGACTGGAGAGCCCGGATAAAGTCCCCCACCACTAACGTAGCCGGGTAGCACACTTCATTGTTGGCGAATTTCAGCCCCAGATCCGCACTTTGGACAGTGCTTTCCGGCAGGGTCTCTACATGGAACCCTACGTTTTTCAGGACCGAGGGGATCAGGGGAGAAATGAACGGCGTAAAGTAAGGCGCCAGGATGGTGTAGTCCCGCATGCTCTTTTCAAAGCGGGGGGGCTGTTCGAACGGTGTGGGCTCGAATTTGGCATCCCGGTTGTACCGGATGCTTTCCACCACGGAACGGACTCGCAGCTTCAGAGAGCCGATGTTGGACACATCATCGATCTTCAGCAGGGTCAAGGCTTTGCCATGGCGCTGGAGGATGCCCCGGACTTCGTCCTGGAGGAAGGCATCCGGGCCGCAGCCGAAGGAGGTCATTTCCATGAAATGGACGCTGTTGTCCTGCCGGGCCACCCAGTCGGCGGCCTTGGAGATCCGGTTGATGTAGGCCCACTGGCGGACCAGATAGGAATCATCGATGGTGATGGTGCTGTCGTCCCGGACCAGGTCCTCGTTGATCACATTGATGCCCATGGCTGCAATGGATTCACTGAGCTTGTGCTGGATGAGAGGGTCCGTATGGTAGGGCCGGCCCGCCAGCAGGATGGTCAGCTGTTTATGGGCACGGCTCTTCTGGAGGATCTCTTCATTCTTTGCCTTGATGGCCCGGCCGTACTCTTCCTGGGCTTTGACCGCTGCCTTCAGGGCTTTGTCCGCCGTGAACCGGTCGAACCCGATGTAGCTCAGGTATTTCCGGATCTGCTGCTTCAGGAGTTTGGCATCCTGGAAGTTGATAGGCGGGGAATCGATGGGGATCTCTGTATTGGTGACGCTTTTGATCACATCGGAATAGCCGGAGACCACCGGGCAGTTGTAGCTGTTCAGCTGCCGTTTGTCGTCCTGGTGTTCGTAGATCACATAGGGCATGAAGATCCGGTTCACCCGTTTCCGGATCAGGTTGTTGATGTGCCCGTGGACCAGCTTGGCCGGGAAGCAGATGTTGTCGCTCATCACATCATGGATGCCGCCCTCATAGTTCTTGAAGGTGGAGGGGTCGGACAGCTGGACCTTCAGGCCGCAGGTGGTGAAGAGGGCATGCCAGAAGGGATAGTCCTCATAGATGTTCAGGCAGCGGGGAATCCCAATCACTCGCTGGGCATCTTCTTTTACCGGACGGTCGAAGAGCAGCTTGTATTTGTAGTCGTAGATATTTTCTCCCGGTTTGTAATCTTCCCCGTTGTTGGAGAAGAACTTTTCACACTTGTTCCCTGAGAAATAGATGCTGCCGTTGCTGAAATTATATTTTTTGATCAGACAGTTGTTTTCGCAGCCATGGCACTGGAGCTGGCTGTCGGTATAATTGGCCACATGGATCATTTCGTCCAGGGTCACGGACCCTTCCGCCCGGCTCCGGGCAAAGAGGGCACAGCCGTAGGCTCCCATGATTTCCGGGATGTTGCTCCGGTGGACCGTGGTGCCGGTGAGCCGTTCAAAGGCCCGGACCACCGCATCGTTTTTCATGGTGCCGCCCTGGAGGACGATGTCCGTCCCCAAGTCATGGGTGTTCTGGAGCTTCAGCACCTTGTACAGGCAGTTCTTGATGACGGAATAAGCCAGCCCAGCGGAAATGTCCCCGATGGTAACCCCTTCCCGGAGGCTCTGCTTCACTTTGGAGTTCATGAATACGGTGCACCGGGTGCCCAGATCACAGGGTTCCTTGGCTTCGCAGGCTAGTTTGGCAAAGTCGCTGACAGAGTAGTTCAGCCCTTTGGCGAAGGTTTCCAAGAAGGTGCCGCAGCCGGAGGAACAGGATTCATTCAGTTCCATCCGGTTCAGGACCCCATGATCCACGAAAATGGCTTTCATGTCCTGGCCCCCGATGTCCAGGATAAAGGAGACATCCTTGTTGATTTTCCGGGCTGCCAGGTAATGGGCGATGGTTTCGATGATACCAGTCTTCAGGTCGAAGGCTGCTTTGATCAGATCTTCCCCGTAACCGGTGGAGCAGCTGCCCAGAATCCGGGGATTGGCTCCTACTTTCAGGCATTCCGCATAGAAGGCTTCAAAAGCATTTTGGACGGCTCCGATGGGATTGCCGTTATTGGGCGCATAATGGGTGAACAGGATCCGGTCTTCCGGATCTGTGACCACCAGTTTGGTGGTGGTGGAACCGGAATCGATGCCCACGTAGACCGCATCTGTTTCCGCCGTCAGAGGCGTCAGCTGGATGGTATCGGCTTCCTTGGCTTTTTTCCAGGCGGCATAGTCCTCCGGAGAAGTGAAGATCGGCGGCAGTACATCGTCGGAACGGACAGTGACTTTGGGGGCGTTTTCCAGCTTTTCCACCAGTTTGTCGAAGGAAATGGCAGGGGCGTCCGCCGCACTGAGGGCCGTCCCGTAAGCAGGGATCAGATTGGCGTTTTCCGGGACGATGAAGTTCACATAGGGAATCTGGAGGCAGTCCATCAGGGCCTTCCGCAGGGCGGGCATGAAAGTCAAAGGGCCCCCGCAGAGCAGGATCTTAGGCTCGATGGTACAGCCATGGCTCAGGGTGGAAATCACCTGGACCGCTACCGCATGGAAAATGGAAATGGCGATATCCTCTCGGCTGACATTTTTGGCCAGCAGGTTCTGGATATCCGTTTTGGCAAAAACACCGCAGCGAGAGGCGATATAGTGGACATGCTGGGCTTTTTCAGCCAGGCCGTTCAGCTGTTCGATGGGGATTCCCAGGAGCACAGCCATCTGGTCCAGAAAAGCTCCGGTGCCCCCGGCGCAGTTGCCGTTCATGCGCAGATCGCAGCTTCCATCGGCTTTGATGTACACGATTTTTGCGTCTTCTCCACCGATGTCGATCAGCGTAGCCACTTCTGGATATTTGGCTTTGACGAATTTGGTGGCAGCGATCACTTCCTGTTCAAACGGAAGCTGGAATTTTTCTGCTACCCCCATGCCCACGGAACCGGTGATTTTCAGCTTCAGGCTGGCGGCTCCGATCTGGGAACGCAAAGTCTGCAGTTCTTCCCGCAAAACACCAGCTACATTGGCCTGGTGGCGCTTGTAGCGGGAAAAAACCACATGGGAATGATTGTCCAGCACGACGATTTTGCACGTGGTGGACCCGATGTCTAAACCTACACGATACGTACTCATAATGCACCTCATCTTAAAGTGTATTTAATTATAGCACATTGCCCAAGAAATACCAGATGGAAGTATATAAACAACTGTAGAAGTGCGTCTCATGCGGGTCCAGGGCTTTGCCTGCAAAGAGGCCGAATGGCTGTAATTCACTGCAGGAAGGCAGAAAGACGCCTGTTCCAGTACACTTGTTTTAACAGTGGCTGAAAGGTATGGCCATCGGTATCGGGTATTCCAGTAGGCAGTCCAGGGACGCTGTGGTACAATGGCAGAAGAAAACAGGGAGGGAAGGGAGCAAGATGCATTTGTTCAGCAAAAGGATCCTCTCAGTCTGCCTGGCTGCTTGGCTTCCGGCTGCTGCCGCTTGGGGCTGTACGCTGTTCGGAGCTCAGGGAAGCCGGGTCCAGGGAGGGGGAAGCCTGATTGTAAAGAATCGGGACTGGCGGCCGGAATACCAGGAAATGCGGATGGCCCAGGGACCTCTTTATCGGTATTACGGAATCTATGGGGGAACGGAAGACCGGATGGCTCTCAAGGGCGGAGTGAATGAAGCAGGACTGGCGGTGTTTTCGGCTTCTGCCAGCAGTATTCCCCGGAAAGAGCGGCTGGCCATGGGGGCAGGGAGCAAGGGAGCCCTGAAAAAGCTCCTGGGCAGCTGTGCCACGGTAGAAGAGGCTCTGGCCAGCGGTACGGATCTGGGAGGGCCCAAGTTCCTGCTGCTGGCGGATGCTTCTGAATTGGCCTGGGTGGAGGTGGGGGATCATGATCAGGTGGCCGTCCGCCGGGTCAGCAATGGGACCCTGTCTCACACCAATTTTTACCTGAGTCCGGAATTCCAGCGGCTGAATCTGAAAAAGGCCGTTTCGGCCCGGCATCGGTACCGGCGGATCGAAGAACTGCTGGAAAGCCAGCAGAGCCCCTATATATTGGAAGATTTGATCCGCTTCAGCCAGGATAAGACGGAAGGTCCGGACAACAGCATCTGGCGGCTGGGCAGCCGGCCGGACGGGCCCCAGACCCTTGCTTCCTTTGGGGTGTGGCTGCATCCGGGAGCACGGCCGGATGTGTTCGTCAAGATCCGCTACAGCCCTGGAGACCAGGGACGGGAAGATGTGTACCAGCTGGATGGTGCCCATTTATTTCCCTGAGCCTGAGGGAGAAATGCGCAGAAGGTGCCAAAATATGATAAAATAATACAATTACAGTGAAAAAACGCAGTCGGGGAGGAAGGGTACATGGACCGTCCTTCCCGCTGGCGGCATAAAGGATGGATAGCATGGAGCAGCAAGGACAAACTCCCGCAAACAGCAAAACCAAAAAATTCCTGAAAGGGACCCTGATCCTGACCATTTCCAGTATCGTGGTGAAGGTCATCGGGGCCCTGAACTGGGTCATCCTCTCCCGGGTCATGGGCGGAGAGGGCATCGGCCTGTACCAGATGGGGTTTCCCATCTATCTCATGGCCATCACCGTTTCTTCCGCTGGAATCCCGGTGGCCATTTCCATCATTACAGCGGAAAAGGTGGCCAAGGAAGACTATACCGGAGCCCAGCGGGTGTTCCGGGTCTCCCTGCGGATGCTGTTCTGCACCGGGCTGTTCTTTTCCCTATGTCTTTTGGTGATGGCCAAATGGCTGGTCACTTCCGGGATCATCCCAGATCCCCGGGCTTATTATTCCATCATCGCCCTGGCTCCGGCAGTGTTTTTCGTAACCTTCCTGTCCAGCTTCCGGGGATACTTCCAGGGCTGGCAGATCATGACGCCCACCGCCTGTTCAGAAATCACGGAACAGCTGGTGCGAGTGGTCACCATGATTGCCTTTTCCTATCTGCTGATGCCCTACGGATTGACTTATGCGGCGGCCGGGGCCAGCATGGGGGCAGGGGCCGGAGCGCTTTGCGGCCTGCTGCTCCTCCAGGTGTTCTATTTCCGTCTGAAGCATAAATTTTTCCCCAAAGGGGAACAGGCTGTGGCAGAAGAACAGGAGCCGGCCGGGAAGATCATCCGTCGGCTCATCGCCTTGGCCCTGCCCGTATCCATGTCCAGCCTGATGCTGCCTATCGTTTCCAATCTGGATATGATGATCGTACCTCGGCGGCTCATGGTGGGGGGCTGGTCCATGTCCGAAGCCACCACCCTGTTCGGATATCTCACCGGTATGGCGGTGCCTCTCATCAATATGTCCACCATCCTGACGGCGGCCCTTTCCATCAGTCTGGTGCCGGCCATCAGTGAATCCCGGGTGCTGGAAGATACGGAAGGGATCCGGGAAAAAGTGGCCACGGCTTTTTCCGTGGCGGCGGTGATCACCATCCCCTGCAGCATCGGCCTCCATGTGTTGGGGGGCCGGGTAGCTGCCCTAATCTATAACGCCCCCAAGGCAGGGCCTTCCATTGAGACCATGAGCTGGGCCATTTTCCTCCTAGGGCTCCATCAGGTAAGTACCGGCATCCTCCAGGGGCTGGGCAAGACCAAGATCCCAGTGATCAATATGATCATTGCGGCAGCCTCCAAGGTATTCCTGAACTGGAACCTGACTCCCACCCTGGGCATCGTGGGGTCCTCCTGGGCTACCGTGGCAGATATCGGGATCGCTGCCATCCTGAACCTTTTCTTCATTAAAAAATATACAGGCTTCTCCTTGGAGCTGAAACAGCTGGGGAAGACCGCTTTAGCGGCGGTGGCCATGGGAGCTGCGGTCCAGGGTTTCCTGGCTCTGGTGCCCAATTGGGGTGCCTGGAGCATCCTGGGAGGTATGGCGGTGGCCGTACCTGTTTACGGGATCCTGCTGCTGGTGCTGAAGACCATGCCGGAAGAAGAGCTGAACCAGATCCCCTTCCTGGGAAGGAGAATGGTGGCGCTGGGGAAGAAGTTGAAATTGTTGTAAAAAAAGCTGTGAAAAAATGAGAAATCATTTTTTCACAGCTTTTTTTATCCCACTGGTCTTGCAAAATTCAGCGGATTCACCGGGCTTCCGTTCTGACGCACTTCGAAATGCACATGAGGACCGGTGCTGTAGCCGCTGCTGCCGGCGTAGCCGATCACATCTCCCCGGCGGACGGTCTGGCCCGGCTGGACGGCGATGGCGCTCATATGGCCGTAGCAGGTGGTGAGACCATTTCCATGATTGATGCTGACAAACCGGCCATAGCCTCCGTTCCATTGGGCGTCTTCTACAGTCCCGGCGGCAGACGCTTTGATGGGAGTCCCATAATCTACGGCGATGTCTATGCCAGGATGGTAATCACTGCCTCCTCCGAAAGGATCCGCCCGGAGCCCGAAGAAGGAACTGATTTCTCCGCCGCTTACCGGCCAGCCGTAGGTGCCGTCTCCGGTATCGGAAAGGGCCAGCAGCATGTTGGTGAGGTTTTCCTTCTTGTAGGCCAGCTTCTTCCAGTTGATCTCATCCTGGACTTCCAGGACGGTCAACTGGTCCGCGGTGGTGGAGCCTCCCTGGCCTCCTTTGTCCAGTTCCTTGGATTTTTGGTCCACGGTCTGTTCCCCGATTTTAACACCGTCCTTAGCCAACTTTTGCCGTACAGCATTTTCCACCTGGACCACTTGGGCAAGTTCCCGCTGGAGTTTTTCGTTGTCATCCATGAGCTTGGCCAGCCGTTCCGTATAGACTCCGTAGTCCGCCCGGTAATTGGCCAGTTCCGTCTGTTCATCCCAGGCCTTGAACAGCAGCCCGGCACAGACGGCCAAGCCCATGAGGCTGGCCAGGAAAGCACTGCCAAAGCCGATCAGCAGCTTGGGACCGGCGTGGAACTCCTGGATCTGGCCATCCGCATCCTTCCATTGGAAAGAGAAGCCGGCTCCCACCAGGTGTCCAGAAGGCAAGAGCCCCTTCAGTCCTTTGAGTTTCTCCGTCAGTTCTTTCTTTTCCATACTTACTCCTTACCAAAGAGGGGTGCTGCTTGGCAGCACCCCTCAGCTGTTGAGCCGCTCAGCGGCCCAAGTCAGAAGTCTGAAGTCAGAAGCCGCTGGATAAATTTGCAGGCAAATTTTTTGAAGATGTACAACCTTTGGACGGAAAAGGCTTTTGTGACCTTTTCGATATTGGCTTTACACAATCAAAAAAATCCGTCTCGTCAGACGGATTCTATCCCAGGGCTTCAGACTCCTGACTCCAGACTTCCGACTGGGGCTATTGCTCCTGCAACAGCCCCCTATACACTTTGACTACCGAGTCAATATTTTAACGCGAAAATCCGGGGTATTCAACCGTTTACCCAAAAAATTTACAAATTGTTAAATCTCCGCCAATTGCTTCTTTTCCCATTCCAGTTTCCGAGTTTCCCGCTGGATGGCTTCCTGGAGGATCAGGGCATGGCCATAGTCTTTTTCCTGAGCGTCTCGGGTGGGAAACAGCAGCTGCCAGCGGAGCCGTAAGTGGGCCAGGTGTTCTTCGTGGCGTTGGATGTCCTCCTGGAAAAGCTGCCGGAGCTGGGAATCCTTCCGGCTGCGGATCAAGTACAATTTCATGGTAAATTCGTCCCGGGTGGGCATCATATCTCCCAGAGGATGGCCCAGCCAGTCCCGGAGCCGCTTGCGGCCCGCAGGTGCCAGGCGGTAGTATTTTTTCTGGAGCCTTGTACCCACTGTGCCGGTATAGGAAGTGATCTGCCCGCTTTCTTCCAGATTCCGGAGTTCCGGATACACTTGGCTGTGCCGGGCGCACCAGAAATCTCCCACTTCCTGGGCAAAGAGCTTCTTGATATCGTAGCCAGTCAGGTCCTGTTTGGCCAAAAGGCCCAGCAGAACGTATTGGAGTATTTTTTCTTTTGCCATGGAACCGCTCCTTTCGTTGCTTGTATTATAGCAATATTGACAGTGAATCGGCAAACGTGATACACTCGTGACAATAAATATATGTAAATATTTACATCTTTCTTTTGCCTGGAGCAGAGGAAAGACTTCCTAAAAAAGAAGGAGGAGTTGTTATGGAAATACATCGGAAATGGAGCCGGCTGGTGCTGTCCAGCCTTTTGCTATTGGGTATGACGGGGGTTCCCGGAGCGGAGGCGGCGGAGCATTACGCCAGCAAGACCCTGGAGGTGACTCCGGTGAAAACGGAAGTGAAGCAGATTTCTGGTGTGGTCTATGAACAGGTGCCCACCCGGGGCTATCCCAATGTACCCATGGCCATGGATCTGCTCCAGCCCCAGAAAAAAGAAAAGATGCCCGCCATCGTCTATGTGACCGGGGGCGGATTCATCAACGCCAATCGGGACAACGGGGTCCAGCTGCGGAACTACCTGGCGGAAAAAGGCTATGTGGTGGCTAGCATCACCTACCGGGTGGCTCCTACCGCTCGGTTCCCGGAACCTCTGGAAGATGTGAAGGCTTCCATCCGGTATCTCCGCGCCCATGCGGATAAATGGAACATCGACAAAAACCGAATCGGTATCGTGGGGGGCAGTGCCGGAGGCTATCTGTCCGCTTTTGCAGGGACCACCAGCGGCACCAAAACCTTTGACAAGGGGGAAAACCTCCAGGAATCCAGTCAGGTGAACTGTGCCGTGGATCTGTACGGTCTGTCGGATCTGAGCCGGGTGGGCATGGACTACAGCCCGGAAAACCAGAAGCTCCACCAGTCTGCCGGAGCTACGGAAGCTCTGTGGATCAACGGGAGTCCGGTGTTCGGCGGGAAAGACGGCGGGGTCAGTGCCGATCCCAAAGCCACGGAAGCAGCCAACCCCATTGCCTATATCGGGAAAAACAGCGCCCCCATGCTGCTGATGCACGGGACGGCGGACAAAGTGGTATCACCGGGCCAGACGGACCTGCTGTACCAGGCCCTGAAGGCCAAGGGAGTGCCGGCGGAACGGTACGAGATCCCTGGGGCTGCCCATGGGGGCGTGTACTGGGTCCAGGACAATGTCCTCCAGGTGATTGGAGATTTCTTTGACAAATATCTGAAATAAAAGGAGAGAAACCATGGAAGAACAGAAAATCATGCCGGTGGTGTTTTCCGGCCATGGCAGCCCCATGATTGCCCTGGAACACAATGAGATCACGGAAGGGATGGACCGGATCGGCCGGGACGTGGAAAAGCAGTTCGGCAAACCCAAGGCCATCCTTATGGTGTCCGCCCACTGGTACACCCACGGGACCTTCGTCCAGAGCGCCCCGGAACCCCGGCAGGTCTATGACATGTACGGATTCCCCAAGGAACTGTACCAGGTGAAGTATCCTGCCAAAGGGGATCGGGAACTGACCCGGCAGGTGGAAGGACTGCTGGGCTCTGCTGTGGCTATCAATGACGATTGGGGCATCGACCACGGGGCCTGGACGGTGCTGGTGCATATGTTCCCTAAGGCGGACATCCCTGTGGTCCAACTGTCCGTGGACGGGGATATTTCCTATCAGGAAGAATTCGAACTGGGCCAGAAGCTGGCACCGCTCCGGGAACAGGGATACCTGATCCTGGGCAGCGGCAATGTGGTCCATAACCTCCGGGAAGTGGAATGGGATAATGAAGGCGGTTCTGCCGCCACCCTCCGGTTCAACGATTATATCACCGAAGCGGTGCTCCAGGGAGACACGGCCAAGGTAATCGGGTTCGAAGCCCATCCGGATGCAGGATACGCCGTACCTACCCCGGACCATTATCTGCCCCTCTTGGTGTGCCTGGGAGCCGCCGGCACCGACCGGGCCCAGGTGTTCAACAAAGTCTGCAACCTGGGATCCATGGCCATGACTGGGTATGCCTGGGGGATGGAGGAGTAAAAAGAAGGGGGGGGTGTTGCACGTTGCGTGCAATACCCCCTAGCTGTAGAGCCGCGTAGCGGCTCAAGTCTGGAGTCTGAAGTCTGGAGCCGAATGTTAAATTTGCATGCAAATTTTTGAATATGTAGAACCTTTGGACGAAATGATTGCTCAGATTGATTTCGATTCTGGTTTTACATAATCAAAAGGATCCGTCCAGCCAGGCGGATCCTGTCCTGAGGCTTCCGACTTCAGACTCCTGACTTCCGACTAAGGGGCTGCTGCCCATGCAGCAGCCCCTTTTTTACGCCCAATCCCCGTTCACGAACACCGGCACCCGTGTACCGTCTTTTCGGATCCCGGTGATGATAAGGTCCGGGCTGCCCACCATGAAGTCCACGTGGATCATGGAATCGTTGAGGCCGACTTTTTTCTGTTCTTCCTCGCTTATGTCCGCCCCTTTTTCCACACAGGTGGGATAGGCATCTCCCAGGGCCAGGTGGCAGGAGGCGTTTTCATCCAGGAGGGTTTCGTAGAAAACTTTGTCCATAAGGGAAATGGGGGAGTGGTAGGGAATGAGAGCCACTTCTCCCAGCCGGCAGGCTCCTTCGTCCATTTTCAACAGGTCTTTCAGGATCTCCTCGCCTTTTTCTGCAGTGGCTTCTACCACTTTTCCGTTTTTAAAGGTCAGCCGGAAATTTTCGATGAGATTGCCGCTGTATACCAGCGGCCGGGTACTGTACACCACACCGTCCACCCGGTCTGCCTGGGGGGCGGTATAGACTTCTTCCGTGGGGATGTTGGCATTGAACAAAAAGCCCCGGCCGGTGCTTTCGGCGCCTCCCTGCCAGATGTGACGGTCCGGCAGGCCCACGGTCAGATGGGTGCCCAGTCTGTTTTCATATTCCAGGGCAGTGAACTGCTGGGCGGTCAGCCATTCCCGGCGCTGTTTCAGCTCTGCCAGGTGCTGGTCCCAGTCGGCCAAGGGGTCTTCTCCCAGGCACCGGGCCGCATCCAACAGCTGGATCCACAGCCGGTCCCTTCCTTCCTGTTCCGGCAGATCCGGATACAGCAGGCTGGCCCAAACGGTACTGGGGACGGCAGCTACCAGCCAATTGGTCTTGGAAGCCATCATCCCGTCGGAATACTCCTTCACCGCCTGGTGGAACGCCTTTTGCCAGGCCATGATCTTTTTCCGGTCGATGTCCTTCATGGCATAGGGATCGGCGGAGATCAGGCTCAGGAAGGCCGCTCCCTTCCGGTAGTAGGATAGGTTGAATTCGCTGCGCCAGTGGGGAACGGATTCGAACTTGTCTTGGGTCTCATATTCGTACCGGAGCCGGGTGGTCCCATTGCAGTACCAGTTGAACACCACCTGGGAAGCACCGGCCTGGTAGGCCTCTTTCGTAAGCAAGGTGGCGAAGAAGCTGGCCTCCACCGGGGCATTGATCACCAGGATTTGGTCCTTCTGGAGGCAGATCCCTTTTTTCACCAGCACCCGGGCGTACAAAGGCAGCTGCCGCTTCAGGGTTTCTTGTATATCCATGGAAAATCTCTCCTTTGCAGTATCAGTATGAATCTATTATAGCGGAAAAACAGGAACAGAGCCATGATTCTCCAAGGGAATGGAAAATGGCTCTTTTTATTCATTTTTCAGAATGACTTGTCTTCCTTATAATGGAATCAGCAACGGATTCGGAATAATCTGAAAGAAATGGCTCCCGGAGCCTTTTCTGATCCAAAGGGGGAGTATCATGTCCATATCATTTGTTGCACTGGTGTTTCTGTTCGGAGCCATAGCCTTGGGGTTCGTGAAAAAATCCAATGTGGGACTGATCAGCCTGGGGGCCGTGCTGGTCCTGGGAAAACTGGGAAAACTGCCGGTGGGGAAACTGTACGGGGGTTTTCCTGGCAAACTGTTCCTGACCTTGCTGGGGACCATGTTCTTCTTTGCCCTGCTCCAGGAAAATGGGACCCTGGACAAGGCATCCAAAAAGCTGACCCGGCTTTGCGGCACCAAAGTGTTCTTGGTGCCCATTGTGATCTATCTGGTGAGCTTCGTCCTGTCCGCCATCGGCCCTGGGGCCATCAGCGTCCAGACGGTGATGGTGCTGTTTGCGGTGCCCCTGGCCTTCCATCTGGATGCCAGTCCCATCCTCATGGGCGCCATGGCTATCCTGGGAGCAGTGGGAGGGACCGCTTCTCCCATTGCCCTCACCGGGATCATTGTGGGGGACCTGCTGGGCCAGATGAAGATCCCCATGCCGGGAATGGCCATCTTTGCCGGAGTCACTGCCGCCAATGCTCTGTGCGCCCTGGTGACCTATCTGGTGTTCAAAGGCTGGAAACTCCGTGGACAGCCGGTCCAGAGTGCCCCGGAACCCATTGTCTTTGACGGACAGCAGAAACTGAGCCTGGCACTGATCGCAGCCCTGTTCGTTTCCGTGGTGGGCTTTTCCCAGGATGTGGGATTCGTATGTTTCCTGCTGGCCCTGATCCTGCTGTTCACCGGAAAAGTGGATGAAAAGAAAGCGGTGAAAAGCCTGCCCTGGAACACTCTGATTCTGATCTGCGGCATCAGTGTGCTGATGAACGCAGTGAAGCTGCTGGGAGGCATCGATCTTCTGGCCCGGGGTTTGGCCTCCTTCATGAGTCCGGCCACCGCCCCGGCCCTTATGGGGCTTACAGGAGGCATCATGTCCTGGTTCTCCAGTGCCAACGGAGTGGTGTTCCCCACCTTAATTCCCACGGTGCCCAAAGTGGCGGCCAATGTAGGGGGTGCCTCTCTGATCCAGATGGTGGCGGCCATTGTGTGCTCGGCCACGGTGGCAGGGATCAGTCCCATGTCCACCGGGGGTTCCCTGGTGATGGCCAGCTGCGCCCAGGAAAAAAGCGGGAAGGAAAACGATACGTCCTTGTTTGCCCGACTGTTCGGGGTGTCTGCCATGTGTGTGGCCATTATTTTCCTGTTCACCCTGGCCGGCGGCCTGTCCTTTTTACAATGATGGAGGAGGAATACTATGTTTGCCTATATCGGATCCAGAACCACCAAAGAAAGAAAAGCCCTGGGAGAAGGAATCACCGTGTACCGCCGGGCGGGAACAGAATGGGAAAAGATCCAGACCCTGTCCTGCGGCCCCAATCCCTCTTATCTTTGCCTGAATGAAAAAAAGGACCGGCTTTATGCGGTCCATGGAGATTACAGTACGGTCACCGCCTTCCAGGTGGGGGAAGACGGAAAACTGACGGAACTGAATTCCGTTTCCAGCTACGGCACCAATCCAGTCCATCTGGTGGCAAGTCCCAACGGCCAAAGCCTGTATGTGGCCAACCTGGAAACGGGCAGTATTGCCCGGCTGGCCCTGGAACAGGACGGGAGGCTGGGCCAGGTCCGGCAGGTTCTGTTCGTTCCTGGTGAGCCCGGCCACGGGTACATTTCCCATCCCCACCAGGTATGTCTCCATCCGGATGGAAAGTGGCTGCTGGTACCCTGCCAGGGCCGGGAACATGGAGTGGGGAAGGTGGAAGTCTATGCCATCAATCCTCAGGACAACCACCTGGAGGAAGCCTTTGTGTGGACGGCACGGAAAGGGGCGGAACCCCGGCATGTGGCCATCCATCCCAACGGAAAATGGGTGTATCTGGTGAACGAAAAGGACAGCACCGCCATTTTCTTCCATTTCGATGAAACCACCGGGACCCTGGAACCCCGGCAGATGGTCACCACACTGCCCGATGACTATTTCGGGCCTGGCTGGGCCAGCGGCATCGTTATGGGCCCGGAAGGGAAGGCCGTGTATGTGTCCAACCGGACCCATGATTCGGTGACGGTGCTTGCCATCGATCCGGAAACGGGACGGCTGGCCTTCCGGCAGAACCTGCCCACGGAAGGGAAACAGCCCCGGTTCCTGGACCTGGAACCGGGAGGAAAACGCCTGGTGGCCGCCAACGAACTGACCCACACCCTTACGGTTTTCCAGATCCAGGAAGACGGGACTCTGGAACGGGAAGAAAAACAGATCAACGCCGGGTCGCCGGTGTGTGTGGTGTGGAAGAAATAAGGTCCAAAAAAATCTTCACCTGGGGCAGCTGGGCGTATTCTTCCCGGTACAGGGCGAAGGTGGAACGGGTGAAGGGGGTGCCGTCCTGGAAGGTGAGGGGCTGGAGCACCAGGTCTTCCCGGTCCTTCAGGCAGATTTCCGGCAGCACGGACCAGCCGATGCCGCTGGTGATCATGGCAAGGCAGGTGGAAATATCGTTGACCTGGATGGAGGAGGCGGTGTCCGTAATGTGTTGCTCCAGTTTCCACCGCTGGATCCGAGACATGAAGGGCTTGTCCGACTGCCGGTGGATATAGGGGAGCCGGGACAGGGCCATGCCCTCGTTGGCCCGGCTGGTCACCGCATAGACCCGTTCCTGAGAGAGCAGCAGGCTTTCCCCCGCCCAGGGAAAATGCCCCCGGAGCACCGCCATGGACAGCCGGTTTTCCTGGAGCTTGGTGAACAGGTCCAGGCTCTGGCCGGTGGTCACGTCGATGCGGACTTCCGGATAGTCGGTCATGTACTGTTTCAGGAGGGGTGGCAGGGTGTACCGGGCATAGTTTACGGAAACACCGAACTTCAGATGGCCGGCAATCCGGCCCTGGGCATACTGGGACAGGGTCTTCAGCCGCTGGAGGGATCCCTGGAGCCGTCCCATTTCTTCCCTGATGGCATCGGCAGAAGGCGCCGGGATCAGTCCCTTGACGGAACGGAGGAAAAGAGGGGCCCCCAGTTCTTCTTCCAGTTTGTGGAGCCGCTTGGTAATGGCACTCTGGGTCATGTACAGGGCCTGGGCGGTTTTGGTCACGTTCCGGGTTTCCATAAGGCTCTGGAAAATCTGGATATCCCGTTCATCCATCTAAAAGACTCCCTTCTATATTCCAAATAGGAATGATATTTAAACATATTCTATCATTTTTCATAATGGAAAGAAAGGGCTATACTGGAGACAACAAGAACAGAGAATGGCTCATAGGTCAGAAGGAGGAAATACCATGAATCAGAAACAGCGGAAGTTCCCTTGTGTATACATGCGAGGCGGCACCAGCAAGGCGGTCTTTTTCCACAAGGAGGATCTGCCGGCGGACGAAAAGCAGTGGCCGGAAATCTTCCTGAAGGTGATGGGGACCCCGGATGTGAAGCAGATTGATGGCATGGGAGGCACCGTAAGCTCCACTTCCAAAGTGGCGGTGATCAATAAGTCCAGTCGGCCCGGTATCGACGTGGACTACCACTTCTACCAGGTGGACATTGTGATTCCCCGGGTGGATGATTCCGCCAACTGCGGGAACATTTCCTCCGCGGTAGGGCCTTATGCTATCGACGAAGGGCTGGTGGAACCGGTGGAAGGGATCACCAAAGTCCGGGTCTACAATGTGAACACAAACAAGGTCATCGAAGAACATGTCCGGGTCCAGGACGGGAAAGCTTGTGTCAACGGGGATGCCCAGATCCAGGGGGTGCCGGGCACCGGGTCCCGGATCGACATGTATTTCGAAGATCCCGCCGGGGCCAAGACTGGGAAACTGTTCCCTACCGGCCTGAAAAAGGAAACCATCGATGTGCCCGGGTACGGACTGGCGGAAGTGACCATGATCGACTGCTCCAACCCGGTGGTCTTCATCAAGGCCAAAGACCTGGGCATCACCGGAACGGAACTGACGGAACTGAACCAGAACAAGGATGTGATGGAACACATCGAGCGGATCCGGGGCATCACCGCCCAGAAATTCGGCTTTGTGGATGACTTCATGAAGGCCCGGACGGAATCCACTTCCGCTCCCAAGGTGGCCATCGTCAGCCCGGCCCAGGATTACAAAAACATGGACGGAAATGTGGTGAAGGCCGGTGACATGGATCTGTGCGTCCGGGCCATTTCCGTGGGAGCCCTCCACAAGGCCTATCCCATGACCGTGGCTGTAGCCACCGGGGCGGCTGCCAAGATCCCTGGGACCATTGTCAGCGACATCCTGGGAAATCATGACAGCGACTGTGTCCGGCTGGGCCACTCCAGCGGGGTCACTGATGTGCTGATGAAAATGGACGGAGAAAAAGTGCTCCAGGGCGGCGTGGTCCGCACGGCCCGCCGGATCATGGACGGTTTTGTATATATCCGCTGAGGGGAAAGAAAAGGAGAAGAATCATGATTCAGTGTGTGAATGAAGCCTATTATGCCCTGGACGGGGGCAAAACCTTTGTACCGGCCAAGGACCATCCGGAATGGGATCCGGAAGCTGGCCGGAAGAACACCATTGCGTACCAGATCATCGCCGACCACAACACCAGCGGAGATCCGGGCAACCTGCAACTGAAATTCGACGCCATCGGGGTCTATGACAACACCTATGTGGGCATCATGCAGACCGCCTGCGCTTCCGGACTGAAAAAGTTCCCGGTGCCCACGGTGTTCACCAACTGCCACAACTGCCTGTGTGCCGTAGGGGGGACCATCAACTCCGATGTGCACAAATATGCGGAAACCATCTGCAAAAAATACGGGGGCATCTTCGTACCGCCCCATGAAGCGGTGATCCATTCCTATATGCGGGAAATGATCGTCAAAGGCGGCAGTATGGCCATCGTTTCCGATTCCCACACCCGGTACGGCAGCCAGGGCTGTCTGGCTATCGGGGAAGGGGGGCCGGAAGTGGCCAAAGCCATGCTGGACAAGACCTATGAACTGAAATATCCCCAGGTGGTGGGGGTGTATCTCACCGGGGCGCCCAAAGCCTGGGTGGGGCCCATGGATGTGGCCCTGACCCTCATCGGTGCCGTGTTCAAGAACGGCTTTGTAAAGAACAAAGTCCTGGAATTCGTGGGCCCTGGGGTCCATTCTCTGTCCATGGATTTCCGGAACGGCATCGATACCATGACCACGGAATCCGCCTGCCTGACTTCCATCTGGGAAACCGACGATACGGTCCGGGAAGATTACCGGATCCATGATCGGGAAGGGGACTACAAGCATCTGGTTCCCAAAGACAAGGCCCTTTATGACAGCTTCATCCACATCGACCTGGATACGGTGGAACCCATGATCGCCCTGCCCTACCATCCTTCCAATGCTTTCCCTCTGAAGGACGTGATTGCCAACCCGGAAAAATACATGAAATACGTGGAAGACAATGCCAAGACGGTGTTTGAAAACAACCCGGACATCCATCCGGACATGATGAGCAAGATCCAGAAGAACGGCCGGATCCTGGTGGACCAGGCAGCCATTGCCGGATGCGCCGCCGGTTCCTTCGAGAACATCGCCTATGTGGACCAGGTGGCTAAGGCGGAAAAACGGGGCCTGGGCATGTTTCCTCTGAATATCTATCCTGCTTCCCAGCCGGTGCTCACGGAACTGAACCGGGCTGGCATCAGTAACGACTTGATGACCGAAGGGGTCCGGATCAAGACCGCCTTCTGCGGGCCCTGCTTCGGCGCCAGCGACTGCCCGGAAAACAACGCCTTCGTCCTGCGCCATTCCACCCGGAACTATCCCAACCGGGAAGGGTCCAAACCGAACATGGGCCAGGTGGCTTCCGCCGCCCTCATGGACTCCAAGTCCATTGCTGCCACGGCTTTCAATGGCGGGTATCTGACTTCCGCGGAAGAAATCAAGGACGTGTTCCAACCGGAAGAACTGCCGGCGTTCACTTTCAACAAAAAGATCTACGACAATGTGGTGTACAACGGGTTCGGCAAAGCACAGCCGGACACGGAAATCGTCTACGGCCCCTTCATCAAGGATTGGCCGGCCATGGAACATCTCACTGACAACCTGCTGCTCCAGGTGGCTTCGGTGATCCGGGACGAAGTGACCACCACTGATGAACTGATCCCTTCCGGGGAAACCGCTTCCTACCGGTCCAACCCTTATAAAATTTCCGAATTCACCCTGCTGCGGAAGGATCCGAAATACGTAGGCCGGGCCAAGGCCGCCCAGGCTTACGAAAAAGCCCGTCTGGCCGGAGACCGGAAGACGGTGGAAGGATTCTATACACCGCTGAAACAGGTGGGCATTGATGTGGACAAAGACCTGGATGCCCTCATGGAGACCACCGGCATCGGTTCCGTGCTCTATGCCAAACGGCCTGGGGACGGATCCGCCCGTGAATATGCCGCTTCCTGCCAGAAGGTGCTGGGCGGCCTGGCCAACATCTGCATCGAATATGCCACCAAACGGTACCGGAGCAACTGTGTGAACTGGGGGATGCTGCCCTTCACCCATCCGGACCCGGAGATCGACCTGAAAGTGGGCGAATTCCTCTGGCTGCCCAACATCCGTCAGGTGGTGGCGGAAAACAAGGGGGGCATCGATGCCACGGTGATCGGCACCGACGGCAGCACCCGGACCCTCCACCTGGATCTAAAGATCCTCAACGACACGGAACGGAAGACCCTGCTGGCCGGTTCCATGATCAATCTGTTCAAAGAAAGCTGAGGCAGGAAAATGGAAAACAAGGTGCTGGCAGCACCGCTGGGGAGGCTGGCCCA
Source organism: uncultured bacterium (assembly GCA_905215645.1). Lineage (GTDB taxonomy): Bacteria > Bacillota > Negativicutes > Acidaminococcales > Acidaminococcaceae > Acidaminococcus. The sequence goes on along the minus strand of CAJMQS010000007.1, from coordinate 46,417 downwards.
ATTTGCGGCCGGCCTTTCCTGGGATACGCTGCCGGAAACAGTCCAAAAGGCAGCGGTCTGTCGGGCCCTGGATCTGATTAGCGCTGCCATGGGGGCAGTGGGGGACCCGCTGGTAGAGCAGATGAAACAGGCCCTCCAGGCTCTGGATCCTCAGAACCGGACCCAGGGAGTGACCTTGTGGGGACAGCCTCTGGAACAAAAATGGTCCGTGACCGACGGGGCCATGCTCAATGCCATGCTGGCCCATACCCTGGAACTGGATGATGTGCATCCGGCCTCCAAGACCCATATTTCCGCCAGCATGATCCCGGCGGCCTGGTGCCTGGGACAGCAGCTGGGCAGTACGGGGAAAGAGTTCCTGACGGCCCTGGTGGCCGGGTATGAGGTGGCCCACCGGGTGGGCATGGCCCTGGATGTAGCGGCCCACCGGAAACGGGGGTGGCATGCCACGGCTACCTGCGGGACCTTCGGGGTGGCCGCCGCCTGCAGCCATCTCCTGGGACTCAACGGAAAAGGGACGGCCAGTGCCCTGGGGCTGGCCGGGTCCCAGACCACCGGGGTGTGGGCCTTCTTGGGAGACGGGACCAATTCCAAGGTGCTGAACCCGGGACAGGCGGCCATGACCGGACTTCGGTGCACCTTTCTGGCCCAGTACGGCATGGAGGGACCGGTCCATATTCTGGAAGCGGAAGACGGAGGGCTGTTCCGGGCCATGAGCGATGGAGGCCATGTGGAAAAATTGACGGAAGGGCTGGGATCCCGTTGGGAAATCCTGAATATGGATATGAAGCCATACCCCTGCTGCCGCAGTGCCCACGCCGGCATCGACGGGGCCCTGTCCCTGCGGCAGGCTATCCTGGGAGAAGGGCTGCTGCCCTTCGAAGATGCGGCGGAACGGATCCTGGGACAGGTGGAAAGCCTGGAGGCGGGTACCTATAAGATCGGCTACCAGCAGTGCGCGGTCAGTGAAGGGTGCCTCCATCCCCGGACGTCCCTGGACGCCAAGTTTTCCCTGCCTTACGGTCTGGCCTGCAGCCTGCTGTACGGCAAAGTGGATCGAAGCATGTTTGCCCCGGAAAAAGTGAAGGATCCGGCCATCCGGGCCCTGATCCAGCGGATCACCGTCCGGGAGGATCCGGAACTGACCGCAGCCTATCCCGGCCACTGGAGCTGCCGGGTGAAGATCCGGCTGCAGGACGGACGGGAGCTGGAACAGTTCATCGAAGACCCCACCGGGTCCTATCGGAAGCCCCTGCCCCAGGAAGCCCTGTTGAACAAGGCGGAGGGCCTGCTGGAACATGTTTATCCCAATCAGGGACGGCAGGTGGCCATCAAACTGCTCCATCTGGGGGAGATGGAACGGCTGCCGGAGATATAAAAAACGTGTCAGCGGTCAGCTGTCAACGGTCAACGGCCGAAGGAGACCAGCTTCGCTGGCTTTGATTATAAGGAGGAATACAGCATGGAACATATGGACGAAATGGGATATGAAGAACAGGTCCGGGAAGAAACCATCCGGAAGGCCATGGAGAAATTCGGGGCTTTGATCCGGGAAGACTTCAAGCGGATCGACGCCATCAAACAGGCTCCCGGCCGGAAGGACTTCAAGAAATTGGATCACATCACCGTAGGGATCCTGCCCGGGGACGGAATCGGGCCCTATATCATGGAACAGGCCCTGCGGGTGGCCAAATATCTGCTGCAAGAGGAAGTGGCTTCCGGCAAGGTGGAATTCCGGACCATCCCCGGCATGACCATCGAGGAACGGGCCAAAAAGAACGAGAGCCTGCCGGCGGAAGTGCTGGAAGCCTGCAAGGCCTGCGACGTACTGGTGAAAGGACCCTTTGTGACGCCTCGGGCGGGAGATCCCTGGCCCAACATGGTCAGCGCCAACAGCCTGCTGCGCCGGGCCCTCCAGCTGTATGCGGCGGTACGGCCGGTACGGATCCCGGAAAAGGGCATCGACTGGACCTTCTTCCGGGAAAACATCGAAGGAGAATACATCTGGGGGAATAAGGGCATCCAGGTGAACGATGACCTGGCGGTGGACTTCAAGGTATTGACCCGCCCCGGGGCGGAACGGATCTGCCGGGCTGCCTTTGAATTCGCCAAAAACAACGGCAAGACCAATGTAACCGTAGTCACCAAGGCCAACATTGTGAAGCTGGTGGACGGGAACTTCCTGAAGACCGCCCATGCCCTGGAAAAGGAATATCCCGGGATCACCGTCCGGGAAGAACTGGTGGACGCCATGGCCGCCAAGATTACGGACCCGGAATTCACCAAAGGGATGGAAGTGTTCCTGCTGCCCAACTTGTACGGGGACATCGTGACGGATGTGGCGGCAGAATACCAGGGAGGCCTGGGCACCGCAAGTTCTTCCAACATCGGGGACCAGTATGCCCTGTTCGAAGCCATCCACGGGGTGGGAAATTTCCTGGTCCAGCACCACCGGGCCCAGTATGCGGACCCCTGCAGCCTGATCCGGGCCATGGGGGAAATGATCAGCTACATCGGGTATGCTGAGAAGAAGGAAAAGCTGGTGAAGGCTCTGGACATCTGCACCCGGACGGAACGGAAAGTGGTGATCACCACGGACAAGGACGGAGCTACGGCGGAAGAGTTCACGGATTATCTGCTGGATACGCTGAAGAGTGAAGAGCGGGTCTGATATCTTTTATTATTCAAAGCCGGCGAAGCCGGCATCCAACGGCCGTTGACCGTTGACGGGGCTGTTGCTTAGGCAGCAGCTCCTTTTTTGATGGCCTGGAACAGTTTGGCGGCCAGCTCCTGACGGGGAAAATCTTCCCGGAAGGCCAGGCCGATGGTCCGGTGGTTGTTACGGCTCCGGAAATGGAAAAAACGCACATGGTTGGTCTGTGGATTGTAGTTCCGGGCAATCACATCGGGAAGAAATCCTACCCCGTAATTGTGATTGATCAAGGAATACACCGTATCCAGATTTTCAGAAGAATAGACGGACTGGGGCTGGAAGCCCAGATGGCGGCAGATTTTGAGAGCCGCTTTGTGCATTTTCAGTCCTTCTTTGGGCAGTACAAAGGGGAAATCCTGGTAGTGCCGGAGATCCAGGAAACCGTCATGGAAGGCCTGGGACAGCAGGGCCATGGCTTCCTGGTTTTCTTTGCTGAAGGCAAAAAGGATCTCTTCCGTCCCCAATGGCAAGAAACGGATCTCTTTGTGGATCACCGGTTCCGGGAAAATGGCAAAATCCAGTTTCCGCTGGACCATCTGCAGCTCCAGCTGACGGGATTCTCCGTCCACGATTTGGATCCGGTATCCGGGGAGCAGTTTCTGGATGTCCTGGAGATAGGGGGTCAGGAACCATTTTCCGTAGAACTGGGAAACCCCGATGCTCAGCTGCTGCTGATCGGCCTGCTGCCAGTGCCGGATGGTCTGTTCCAGTTCCTGCATCTGCCGGAGGATGGCTTCTCCTTTTTTTACATAGTATGCCCCGGCGGGGGTCAGTTCCACTTTACTCCGGCTCCGGTAGAACAGGGTGACCCCCAGATTTTTTTCCAGCCGGCGGATGTACTGGCTCAGAGCGGGCTGGCTGATGAACAGCAGCCGGGCACTCTGGGAAAAGCTGCCGGTCCGGGCAATGGCCGTTACGTATTCCAGGTCCCGGGAATCCATAGGTATCCTCTCCTTATAATATAAAGTTATAAATTAATCATAATCTGATATTATGCAAAAAGCAAGCCCTGTGGTACAGTAATAGCAGAAAAAGAAAGAATAGTATGAAATATTGCTGAAATTAAGAAAATTAACAGACAGAAGCAAAGGAGTGTGCTTTCCATGGCAAAGAATCTGACGCAGAAACTGTTCGAGGCTCATCTGGCCGAACCGGCGGAACTGGTGCCGGGCAGGGAAATCAAGGTGACGGTAGATCAGACCCTGACCCACGACATCAATGCGGTGATGGCTTATCTGGCGTTCGAAGCCCTGGACCTGGACCGGGTGCGGACCAAACTGTCCGTAAGCTATATCGACCACAACCTGCTCCAGATCGACAACAAGACCCCGGATGACCATATCTATCTCCAGTCTATTGCCCAGAAATACGGACTGATCCTGTCCAAAGCCGGGAACGGGATCTGCCATGCCCTCCAGTGCAGCCGGTTCGGAAAGCCGGGAGCGCTCCTTCTGGGCGGGGATAGCCATACCCCCAGCTGCGGTGCCCTGGGAATGCTGGCCATCGGGGTGGGGGGCATGGACATTGCCGTGGCCCTGGCCGGTTTCCCCTATGTGATGAAAATGCCCAAGGTGGTGAAGGTGGAACTGAAGGGTCGGCTCCAGCCGGGTACGGCCGCCAAGGACATTATCCTGGAAATGCTCCGCCGGACTACCGTAAAAGGTGGGGTGGGCAAAGTCTATGAATATGTGGGAGAAGGGGTGGAGACCCTGTCCATCCCGGAACGGCTGACCATTGCCAATATGGGGGCGGAAATGGGAGCCACCACTTCCGTATTCCCGGCAGATGGGCAGGTCCGGGCGTTCCTGAAGGCTCAGGGCCGGGAACAGGATTACACGGAATGGCTGCCGGATGCAGGGTGTAGCTACGATGAAGAAATCCAGTTGGATCTGGATACCCTGGAACCTCTGGTGGCCTGCCCCCATATGCCGGACAATGTAATGAAGGTGGCGGATGTGCCCAAGGTCCCGGTCCAGCAGGTGTTCATCGGCAGCTGCACCAACGGGTCCTACAGTGATTTCAAAAAAGTGGCTCTGGTGCTGAAGGGACAGAAAATCAATCCGGATGTAAGCCTGGTACTGGGCATCAGTTCCCGGCAGATCTATCTCCGGCTGCTCCAGGACGGGGTCATCGGAGATCTGGTGGATTCCGGGGCCCGGATCACGGAATTCGCCTGCGGACCCTGCTGCGGCATCGGCATCGCTCCTTCCAGCAAGGGGATCTCCGTACGGACTTCCAACCGGAATTTCAAGGGGCGCAGTTCCACCGCTGACGCCAGCCTGTACCTGGTGAGCCCGGAAGTGGCGGCTGCCACGGCCATCAAGGGAACTCTGGCTCTGCCTCAGGAAGTGATGGAGGATGTGAGTGTATTGGCCGGGGTGAAGGAACCGGACAGCTATCCCATCAATGACAACCTGTTCCTGCTGCCTCCGGAAGACGGACGGGAGGTGCCCATTGTCCGGGGACCCAACATCAAACCCCTGCCGGTGGCCGATCCTCCGGAAGAAACCCTGGAAGCCAAAGTCAGCCTGAAAGCCCGGGACAATGTTTCCACTGATGATATCACCCCGGCCAGCGCCCAGTTCTCTTCCATGCGGTCCAATATGCCCGCCATGGCCCAGTACGCCTTCTGCCGGTATGACCCGGATTTTGCTAAACGGGCCCAGAAGGATGGAAAAAGCTTCATTGTAGGGGGCGAAAACTACGGCCAGGGTTCTTCCCGGGAACATGCGGCCATTACTCCCATGTATCTGGGTGTGAAGATGGTGATCGCCAAGAGCTTTGCCCGGATCCATAAAGGGAACCTGATCAACCATGGGGTCATTCCGGCCGTGTTCAGGGATACGGCTGCCTATGAGGGCATCGGTCTGGATGATACTCTCCATATCGACGGGCTCCGGGAACAGATGAAAAAGAAGGAAATCCAGGTGAAGGATCTGACCAAAGGGACGGAATTCACCGTAAAACTGGAACTGACGGACCAGGAAGTGGAAATCCTCCTGGCCGGCGGCAAGCTCCGGTATTACAAGGCCAGACTGGCGGAAGGAAAGTGAGGGAACAACAGATGAAACGGCAGACAGCACGGAACCTGATCCGATTCAGCGCAGCGGCTATGGTAATGATGGTACTTGGTTCCAGTACAGTCCTGGCTGCAGAAGGTACGGAAAAAAGAAAGGGGAGCGAAACAAAAATGAACTACGCATATGTTGGGTGCCGTACCACGGCCAAACGGCATGCCCATGGGAAAGGAATCTCGGTCTATGCCATCGATGCAAAGGGGGACTGGAAGCTCCAGTCCATTGCCCCCACCCTGGACAATCCTGCTTTCCTGACCCTGGACCGGGACCGGAAGGCTCTGTACACCGTCCATGGGGACGGCCATCAGGTCAGTGCGTTCAAGATCCAGCCGGACGGGAACCTGGAATTCCTCAACACGGTGGAGGCCCAGGGAAAGAATCCGGTTTACGCTGTGCCTTCCTTCAACAACCGGTTTCTGTTTGTGGCAACCCTCCAGGGCGGGGCAGTGGCCAGTCTCCCCATCCGGGAAGATGGCAGCCTGGGAGAAGCGGTGAGTACGACCCATCTGGAAGGGAAACCGGGGAAAGGGGTTTCCCATGCCCATGCCTGCGTCCTGGACCGGACCGGAAAGTTCCTGCTGGTGCCCACCCAGGCCCGGGGTGTGGGATATGAACGGGTCTGGGTATTCCAGGTGGACCAGGAAACGGGGAAATTGGACCTGGTTTCTTCCGCTGACAGCCGGACCTATGATGAACCCCGTCACCTGGTCTTTTCTCCTGACAACCGGCGGGTCTATCTGGTCAATGAAAAAGGGAGCACCCTCCGGATGTTTGCCTTTGATGCTGACAAAGGCATCCTGAACCCGGAACAGGTGGTGCCCACCCTGCCGGAAACCTATGTGGGGCCCAATATGGCCAGTGCCATTGTCATGAGCCAGGACGGACGGTTCGTGTATGCCACCAACCGGATCCACGAAGGGATCCCTCCGGAAGGAGAAGATCCGGCCTATGGAGCCTTCCGGGGCCAGGAAACCTTGGTTTCCTACGAAGTGGACAAAGAGACCGGGATGCTGAAAAAGCCCCAGTGGGTCAGCTGTGAAGGGTATACTCCCCGGTTCATGACCCTGACTCCCGATGGGAAGGAACTGGTGGTGGCCAACATGGACAGCGACACCCTGCAGTTCTTTTCTGTGGAAGGAAATGGACGGCCCCGGTTCACAGGAAAAACCGTAAAGACGGAAAGCCCCTGTGCCCTGGTGTTCCGGTAAGGAGGGAGAAAAATGAATCTGGGTATTGTTTCGCTGCTGCTGCTGGCGGTGGCCATTGCCATCGGTTTTTTCCGGAAGACCAATGTGGGACTGGTATGCATGCTGTTTGCAGTGGTCATGGGCAAACTGGCCGGTATCCCCAATGGGGAGATCCTGAAGGGATTCAAACCCAATCTGTTCATCAACCTGATGGGGGTGACCCTGCTGTTCAGTATCCTGAACAAAAATGGGACCATCGAACTGCTGGCTCGGAAAATCGTAGGGCTGGCCGGGAAAAACAACTATTTGATCCCGGTGGCCGTGTTCCTGATGGGCATGGGGCTCACCACCATCGGACCGGGCTCCATTCCCCTTCTGGCCATTATGCCAGCCTTTGCCATTCCCCTGGCCAAAGCCCACGGGTACAATCCCCTGATGCTGGCCATGATCGGCTGCTTCGGCTGTTTCGGTGGGCGGATGTCTTCCATTACCCCGGAAGGGATCCTGAGCTATGAACTGCTCCGGCAGGGAGGCATCGATACGGCCCAGGCCCTGGGACCCATTTACACGGCCCAGCTGGTGACCGGGGTGCTGATGGCCGTGGTGGCGTTCATTTACTACAAAGGGTACCGGCCCCAGCCGGTCCAGGAAGAACTGGAGGAAAAAGAAACTTCCTTTACCGGGGTCCAGTGGCTGTCCCTGCTGGGGCTGCTGACCATGGCGGTGATGGTCATTGCCCTGAAACAGAATGTGGGACTGGTGTGTTTTGCCATCAGCGCCGTTCTCCTGTGCTGCCATGCAGCCGATGAAAAGCAGAGCCTGAAAGCCATTCCCTGGGGCGTACTGCTGATGGTGTCCGGGGTGAGCATGCTGATGAACATCGTCATCAAAACGGGAGGGCTGAAGGTGCTGATCGGGGGACTTTCCACCCTGATGAACAGCTATACGGCTCCGGCTGTGATGGCAGCCACCGCTGGGATCATGAGCCTGTTTTCTTCCGGCCTGGGCGTGGTGTTCCCCACCCTGCTGCCTACGGTGGCAGAACTGGGACGGTCCATCGGGGTCAATCCGGTGGAACTGGGGTCCATGGTGCTGATCGGGGGCACCATTACGGGAATCAGCCCCATCTCCACCACCGGCGGCCTGATCATGGCCACCCTGATGGCGGATGAAGAAGGAACGGACAAAAAAGGCGAAGAAATGAAGCTGTTCATGGAACTGACGGTATGGGCCCTGGGCATCCTGGTGTGCCTGACCCTGCTGGCCGGTGTGGGCTTCTACAAGATCATATTCTAGAGAAAAGAGGGTATCAGGCTATGAAAGAATTGGGAACGGAAGAACAGGTCCGGGAAGAAACCATCCGGAAGGCCATGGAGAAATTCGGGGCTTTGATCCGGGAAGATTTCAAGCGGATCGATGCCATCAAACAGGCTCCCGGCCGGAAGGACTTCAAGAAGCTGGACCACATTACCGTGGGGATCCTGCCCGGAGACGGCATTGGGCCCTATATCATGGAACAGGCCCTGCGGGTGGCCAAATACCTGCTGCAAGAAGAAGTGGCTTCCGGGAAGGTGGAATTCCGGATTATCCCCGGCATGACCATTGAGGAACGGGCCAAAAAGAACGAAAGCCTGCCGGCGGAAGTGCTGGAAGCCTGCAAGGCCTGCGATGTACTGGTGAAAGGACCCTTTGTGACGCCCCGGGCAGGGGATCCCTGGCCCAACATGGTCAGCGCTAACAGCCTGCTCCGCCGGGCTCTCCAGCTGTATGCGGCGGTGCGGCCGGTACGGATCCCGGAAAAGGGCATCGACTGGACCTTCTTCCGGGAAAACATCGAAGGAGAATACATCTGGGGGAATAAGGGCATCCAGGTGAACGATGACCTGGCGGTGGACTTCAAGGTATTGACCCGCCCCGGGGCGGAACGGATCTGCCGGGCTGCCTTTGAATTCGCCAAAAACAACGGCAAGACCAATGTAACCGTAGTCACCAAGGCCAACATTGTGAAGCTGGTGGACGGGAACTTCCTGAAGACCGCCCATGCCCTGGAAAAGGAATATCCCGGGATCACCGTCCGGGAAGAACTGGTGGACGCCATGGCCGCCAAGATCACGGATCCGGAATTCACCAAAGGGATGCAGGTGTTCCTGCTGCCCAACCTGTACGGGGACATCGTGACGGATGTGGCGGCAGAATACCAGGGAGGCCTGGGTACCGCAAGTTCTTCCAACATCGGCGACCAGTACGCCCTGTTCGAAGCCATCCACGGGGTGGGGAACTTCCTGGTCCAGCACCATCGGGCCCAGTATGCGGACCCCTGCAGCCTGATCCGGGCCATGGGGGAGATGATCAGCCACATCGGGTATGCTGAGAAGAAGGAAAAGCTGGTGAAGGCTCTGGACATCTGCACCCGGACGGAACGGAAAGTGGTGATCACCACGGACAAGGACGGAGCTACGGCGGAAGAGTTCACGGATTATCTGCTGGAGACTTTGAAGAGTGCAGAGTGAAGAGAAAACAGGAAAGAGTGAAGAGATGCTGACTGAACAGTCAGCGTCTCTTTTTAATTTTCGCTTAAATGTATCAAATGCAACAAAACTTTCCAATAATGGAACAAAGTCAAGAAAAATTCTTAAAATCATTCAAAGAATTTGTTACAAAAACAGAAACAGTATAGTATAATGGGGCTATAGTATACAGCAGGGATTTTTTTGTCTTTGTTGAAATACTATATTGTTACTGCATTTTATTCTTTTCATTGAAATTTGGAAGGCAAAACCTTCCCTGAGCAAAGGTGGTGAAAACATGTCCATGCTGGAAGATATCAAGGCTGCCGAGCAGAAGGCCGATGACCTGAAGAAACAGGCCACCCTGGAAGCCCGGAATACCGTCCGGGATGCCCAGGCGGAAGCCCACAAGGAAGCGGACGCCCTGATTGCGGAAGCTCGGAAACAGGCGGCGGCAGCCATTGCCCAGGCAGAAGCCCAGGCAAAACAGGAAGCGGACGCCCTGGTGGAAGAAAACCGGAAACGGGATGAGGCCCAGGCGGCGGAAGCCCGGAAAAATCTGGATGCGGCAGTCCAGTATATTATGAAGAAGGTCGTGATCGAATGTTAGTCCCTATGCAAAAACTGACACTCTATGCCTTGAAAGCCGATCGCGATGCCCTGCTCCTGGCCCTCCAGAAGGACGGGAGTGTGATGCTGGAACCGGAAGCGGGAAGCAAGGCCCTGCCCGGATCAGAAAAGGTCAGTGCCCAGCTGGATAAAACCGGGCAGGTGCTCCAGTTCCTGGTCCAGAACGGTGCCAAGAATCCCTTGTTCCCCCAGAAAGAAGCCATTTCCTACGGGAATTTCCTGAAAGAGACCCAAGAAGGCCGGCAGCTGACGGAAAAACTGGATACCACCGCCAGCAAGATCGCCTCTTTGGAAAGTGAGGCGGCAGCCCTCCGGACCCAGGCGGAAAGCCTGGACCCTTGGCTGAAATTGGACATTCCCCTGGAACAGCTGAGCTTTACGGAAACCACCCGCTGCCATGTGGGCTTCCTGCCGGAAAAGGAACTGCCGGAATTCCAGAAGGCCATCAGCGGCCTCTTGGCGGATATGAGCCTGTACGAACTGACCCAGGACGGGCAGGCCATGGTGATCCTGGCTTACGAAGACGCCGACAATGATGTAAAGCATCTCCTGAAGGAACATGATTTCAGCGAGGCAGTGCTGCCCAAGCGCAGCGGCCTGGCGGCGGATGTCCGGAAGGAACTGCTCCAGGAAGCGGAAGAAAAGGAAAATCGGATCGCCCGGCTGAAAGAGGAGACCCGGGAGAGCATTCCTCAGAAACAGCAGGTGGAACTGTACTATGACCAGCTGCATGCTGCCCATGACCGTCTCCAGAACGGCGGGGTGGAAACGGTCAGTGCTTTCAAGGTACAGGGCTGGGTCCGGAAAGATCGGGCCCAGCGGGTAGAACAGGTGGTCCAAGGCGTGACCGACGCTTATCAGCTGACCTTTGCAGACCCGGAGGAAGGAGAAATTCCGCCTACGGTGCTGGAAAACGGCAGGCTGGTGGAACCTTACGAAAGCGTGGTGGAACTGTACTCCCTGCCCAAAGCAGGTTCCGTGGATCCGGACCTGATCATGGCTCCTTTCCACTTCATCTTTTTCGGCATGATGATGTCCGATGCAGGCTATGGTCTGGTGCTGACCATCATGCTGTATTTTGCCTTGAAGAAGTTCAAGCCCACGGGCTTTGCCCGGCAGTTGGCTCTGGTCATCTTCTTCGGCGGCATTTCCACCACAATCTGGGGCGCCATGTTCGGGGGCTGGTTCGGTCTAGAATGGCATCCTCTGCTGTTTGTCCCTATGAATGAACCCCTGAAGATGCTGGCTCTGTGCTTTGGCCTAGGGGCCATCCACCTGATCACCGGCATGCTGATCAAGACAAAGATGCTGCTCCGGGAGGGCGATGTGATGGGCGCGGTCTGTGACCAGATCAGCTGGCTCATCATGTTCCTGGGGTTCTTCCTGATGGCGTTGGTGCCGGGGCCCATTGGCAAATATCTGGCCTGGCTGGGAGCTGGGATCATCGTTCTCTTTGGAGGCCGTGACCGGAAAGGGATCATCAGCCGGCTGATCGGCGGGCTCCTGACTCTGTACAACATCAGTGGGTATCTCAGCGATCTCTTGAGTTATTCCCGGATCTTTGCGCTGGGGCTGGCCACCGGGGTCATTGCCATGGTCATCAACACCGTGGCCCAAATGCTCTGGAGCGCAGGGCCTGTGGGCATTGTGGCAGCCATCCTGGTGCTTTTGGCCGGCCATTACTTCAATATCGTCATCAACGTGCTGGGTGCTTTCGTGCACAGCAGCCGTCTGCAGTACATCGAATTCTTCGGCAAGTTTTATGAAGCCGGCGGCCGGGCGTTCCTGCCCTTGGCACTCCGGACCAAGTATACGGATATTACGAAATAAGGGAGGATTTCATTATGATTACTTTAGGAACAGCTCTGGCATTTGGCGGCGCAGCAACGGCTGCTGGTCTGGCAGGGGTTGGCAGTGCCATCGGTGTGGCCATTGCCGGGCAGGCCGCTTCCGGCGTGGTCAGCGAAGATCCGGATAAATTCGGTAACGTGCTGGTGCTCCAGGCCCTGCCTGGGACCCAGGGAATCTATGGTCTGCTGATCGCTTTCATCATCATCCTGAACCTGGGGGTCATTGACGGGAATGTAAAAGACCTGACTACCTTCCAGGGGCTGGCTTACCTGTTTGCTGCTCTGCCCATGGGCCTGGGCGGCCTGCTGTCCGCCATCTATCAGGGGAAAGTGGCTGCCTCCGGCATTTTCCTGACCGCCAAACGGCCGGAAGAAACCGGTAAAGGCATTATCCTGACGGCTATGGTAGAAACCTACGCCGTATTGAGTCTGCTGATTTCCTTCATCATGGTGAACGGGATCAAATTATAAGAAAGGGTGACCCGTCGTGTCTGGCGATAAAATCATTCAGAAAATAGAAGAAGAAGCGAAGCAGGACGCGGCAGCCATCGGAGCAGCAGCCCAGGAAAAGGCCCGGAAGGAAAAGGAACAGATCCTGGCCAAAGCCCAGGAACAGGTCCGGGAAATCCAGGCCAAATCCCAAGTGGATGCCAAAGAGGCTGCAGGCCGTCTGCAGCTGATTGCCGAACTGCAGAGCCGGAAAGAGAACCTGGCCAGCAAGCGGAAAGTGCTCCAGGAAGCCTTTGACCGGGCAGAAGAGCAGCTGGAAGCACTGCCCCAGGAACAGTGGGAGAAACTGATCGGGCGGATCGTCCTGGAGTCGGATCTCACCGGCCGCGAAAAGCTGGTGGTCCCGACCAAGGACCGTCACCGGTATGAAAAGGGATTCCTGGACCGGCTCAACAAGGAGCTGAAGGCCCAGGGCCGGAAAGGGTCCCTAACCCTGTCGGACAAAGAGGCTGAGTTCACCGACGGTGTACTCATCGAAGGGGAGACATGTGATTACGATGGCTCCTTCGCCACCCTGCTGGAAGATGTACGGACCGGGGAGGAATACCGCGTGGCAGAGCTCCTGTTTGGCGCGGAGGTGAAGTGATATGCCCCAGCCCAGTTATGAATATGCCCTGGGCCGGATCAGCGTCCTGTCCACCCATCTGCTGACCGCCGCCCAGCTGCGGCGAATCGCGGAAGCGGACAGTACCAAGACAGCCATGAAGCTGCTGCTGGAAACCGGCTATGGGGAAAATGTGGCTACGGAACAGGAACTGGCCCAGGGAGAAATCGACCTGATCATCCGGGCCCAGATGCAGCTGACCCGGAAACGGATCCAGGAACTGACCCCAGATCCGGAACTTACCGGCCTGTTCCTGCTGCCGGTGGATACCCACAACCTGAAATGCCTGCTGAAGGCCCGGCTGCTGGGGATCCAGGCCGATGACATCCTTCGGGAGGGAGGCAATTTCGACCTGAACCTGCTGAAGGACATGGTCCATACCAAGTATTATGAAGACCTGCCGCCTATCTACTGCCAGGTACTCAACGAAATCGAAGGGGACCTGGCCCGGGAAGCGGATCCTTTCCGGCTCAGCGCTCTCCTGGACGGAGCTCTGTTCCGCCAGGCCAAAGAGGTGCTGGATCGGAAAAAGGAAAAGGGCTTTATCCGGGAGTATTTCTCCCTGTGGGCGGATTACCAGAATACCATCAGCCTGATCCGGGCCCAGAACCTTCACTGGGAACTGGTCCAGCTGCGGCTGGTACTGGTGGACTGCGGGGACATCCCCAAAGAAGTGTTCGAAGAAAGCCTGGATGTGCCTCCGGAACAGCTGGGAGCCCGGCTGAACCAAGGGAGCCATGGATCCGAATTGGTCCAGGCCATCAACGAATTCGCACAGACCAATGAGCTAGGGGTCATTTCCCGTCGGATGGAAGAGGGACTGAGCCTGATCCTCCGCCGGGCCAGATGGGATACCCATTCCCTGGGGCCCATCGTAGGGTACCTGGAAGCCCGGGAAACCGAGGCGGAAGCCCTGCGAATGATCTTCGGAGCCATCCAGGGCGGTTTTGAACCCCAGCTGCCCAGTGTCTATGCATAATCACAGGAAGCATGGGAGGCAGCAAGATGGATAAAAAGAAAATCGCAGTGATCGGTGATCCCAGCTCCGTGATGATCTTCAAAGCCGTAGGGTTCGATGTATTCTACGAAGAAGAACAGGAACAGATTGAGCGCAGGATCCACCACCTGGCCGATGAGGGCTATGCCGTGATCTACATTACGGAGACCGCCGCCCAGAAGGCACAGGCCGTGATCGCAGAATATGCTACCGCTACCTTTCCCGCTATCATCCCCATCCCTGCCGGGAACAGATCCCTGGGTCTGGGCATGAAGCGTGTCCGGGAAAACGTGGAAAAAGCAGTGGGCGCCGATATTCTATTCAAGGAAGGGTAGGGAACAATCGTGAGTGGAAAGATCGTGAAAGTATCCGGCCCGCTGATTGTCGCCGAAGGTATGAAAGACGTGCAGCTCCATGATATGGTCCGCGTCAGTGACAAACGCCTGATCGGTGAAGTCATCGAGCTTCGTGACGATAAAGCTTCTATCCAGGTGTACGAAGAGACCGCTGGCCTGGGGCCGGGGGAACCGGTGGAATCCACCGGGTCTCCCATGAGCGTGGAACTGGCTCCCGGACTGATCGAAAGCATTTTCGACGGGATCCAGCGTCCCCTGGAGAAAATCTATGAACTGGCTGGCGACCGGATCAGCCGGGGCATCGAAGTCCCCCGTCTGGATCGAGAAAAGAAATGGCAGTTCGTACCGGTGGCCAAAGTGGGGGACCAGGTATCCGGCGGCGACGTAATCGGCACCGTCCAGGAAACCCCCGCTGTGCTCCACAAGATCATGGTGCCTCCCGGCAAAAGCGGCACTGTGGAATGGGTCTATGAAGGGGAAGCCACCATCCTGGACCCGGTGTACAAACTGAAAGACAGCAAGGGGGATGTAGAGGCCTATCCCATGCTCCAACAGTGGCCGGTCCGTGTGGCCCGTCCTTACAAGACCAAGCTGCCTCCGGAAGAACCCATGGTCACCGGCCAGCGGGTCATCGACACCCTGTTCCCCATCGCAAAAGGCGGTGTGGCGGCCGTGCCCGGTCCGTTCGGCAGCGGCAAGACCGTCATCCAGCACCAGCTGGCCAAGTGGGCGGACGCGGATATCATCGTGTATGTGGGCTGCGGAGAACGCGGGAATGAAATGACCGATGTACTGAATGAATTCCCGGCCCTGAATGACCCCCGCACCGGCCTGCCTCTGATGAAGCGGACCGTGCTCATCGCCAACACCTCCGATATGCCGGTGGCGGCCCGGGAAGCCTCTATCTATACGGGCATCACCATTGCAGAATATTACCGGGACATGGGGTATAAGGTGGCCATTATGGCTGACTCCACCTCCCGTTGGGCAGAAGCCCTCCGGGAAATGTCCTCCCGTCTCGAAGAAATGCCCGGTGAAGAAGGATACCCGGCATACCTGTCCTCCCGTTTGGCGGAATACTACGAACGGGCTGGGGAAGTGGAATGCCTAGGGCAGGACGACCGGATCGGCGCTGTTTCCGCCATCGGGGCTGTGTCCCCTCCCGGCGGGGATATTTCCGAACCGGTCTCCCAGGCTACCCTGCGGATCGTCAAGGTGTTCTGGTGTCTGTCTTCGGCCCTGGCTTATGCCCGTCATTTCCCGGCCATCGACTGGCTCCAGAGTTATTCCCTGTATTCTGACCGGCTCCGGGCCTACTATGATGCTAAAGTGGCTCCCGACTGGTCCAAACTGGTGGGGACGGCCATGGAAATCCTCCAGGAAGAATCTAACCTGAACGAAATCGTCCGTCTGGTCGGGATCGATGCCCTGGGCTTCAAGGACCGGATCACCATGGAATGTGCTCGGTCCATCCGGGAAGACTTTCTGCACCAGAACTCCTTCCATGAAGTGGATACATACACTTCTTTGGAAAAACAGTACGATATGCTGAAATTGATCATCACCTGGTATGAAAAGGCACTGGATGCCATGACCAAGCATGTGAAGCTGGATAAGCTGATCGAAATGCCCATCCGGGAACAGATCGGCCGTGCCAAATACATTCCGGAAAAAGACCGGAAGGAAAAATTCGGCCAGCTGAATCGGGATCTGGAGCAGGCCTTTGCAGAACTGACGGAAGAGGGTGAAGAAAATGCGTAAGGATTACAAGACCATCCGAGAAGTGGTGGGCCCTCTGATGCTGGTGGACCAGGTAAAAGGTGCAACCTATGACGAACTGGTGGAAATCCACCAGCAGAATGGGGAAATCCGGAACGGCAAGGTACTCACCGTGGATGGGGACAAAGCCCTAGTCCAGCTGTTCGAAGATTCCCAGGGGCTGCAGCCGGCTACGGCCAAAGCCCGGTTCTTGGGCCACGGGATCCAGCTGGGGGTGTCTCCCGCCATGTTGGGCCGTGTATTCGACGGTATGGGCAGCCCCATTGACGGCGGGCCGGCCATCATCCCGGAAGAATACAAAGATATCAACGGGGAACCCATGAATCCGGCAGCCCGGGAATATCCTTCTGAATTCATCCAGACTGGGGTCAGCGCCATCGACGGTCTGAACACCCTGGTCCGGGGACAGAAACTGCCGGTGTTCTCCGGCTCCGGTCTGCCCCATGCCCAGCTGGCTGCCCAGATCGCCCGGCAGGCCAGAGTCCGGGGCACTGATGAAAAGTTCGCCGTGGTGTTCGCTGCGGTCGGGATCACCTTTGAAGAAGCCAACTTCTTCATGCAGGACTTCAACCGGACCGGGGCTCTGAGCCGGGCGGTGATGTTCATCAACCTGGCCAACGACCCGGCGGTAGAACGGATCGCCACCCCCCGTATGGCCATTACGGCAGCAGAATATCTGGCCTTTGAACTGGATATGCATGTGTTGGTCATCATCACGGATATCACCAACTATGCCGATGCCCTCCGGGAAGTATCTGCTGCTCGGAAGGAAGTCCCTGGACGCCGGGGCTATCCTGGGTATCTGTATACGGACTTGGCTACCATGTATGAACGGGCCGGCCGGATCCGGGGCAAGAAGGGATCCATCACCATGATCCCCATCCTGTCCATGCCCGAAGACGACAAGACCCATCCCATCCCCGACCTGACTGGGTACATCACCGAAGGGCAAATCATCCTCTCCCGGGAACTGTACCGGAAGGGACTGACCCCTCCCATCGACGTACTGCCGTCCCTGTCCCGTCTGAAAGATAAAGGGGTGGGCAAGGGTAAGACCCGGGAAGACCATGCAGACACCATGAACCAGCTGTTCGCGGCTTATTCCCGAGGGAAACAGGCCAAAGAACTGGCCACCATCCTGGGGGATTCGGCTCTCAGCAAGGTGGATAAGCTGTATGCCCGATTTGCCGATGCCTTTGAAAAGGAATATGTCTCCCAGGGGTACCGGACCAACCGGTCCATCGAGGAGACCCTGGATCTGGGCTGGAAGCTGCTGGGGATCCTGCCCCGCAGCGAGCTGAAACGGATCCGGGATGAATACCTGGACAAATACTACAAACCGGCGGACGGCAGCGAGGGGGAATAACCCATGGCTACGAACGTAAACCCTACCCGGATGGAGCTGACCCGGCTGAAACGCCGGCTGGCCACTGCCGTCCGGGGGCATAAACTGCTGAAAGACAAACGGGACGAAATGGTCCGGCAGTTCATGATCTACATCCGCCGGAACCACGAGCTGCGGCTGAAAATGGAAAAGGCCCTCCAGAATGTGTCCCATCATTTCGTGGTGGCCCGGGCCCATATGGGGTACTTGACCATGAACGAAGCTCTGCTGTACCCGGCCCGGAGTGCCGAGTTCGAAGTGGGGAGCAAGAATGTGATGAGCGTGGATGTGCCCACCCTGACCTACACCGGGGCTACGGCAGATGATGCGGCCCAGGTGCCCTATTCCTTCGTGTTCACCACCGGGGAACTGGATACAGCGGTGACCGAACTGACCACCTGCCTGCCGGATCTTTTGGAACTGGCGGAAGTGGAAAAGACCTGTAATATGTTGGCGGATGAAATCGAAAAGACCCGCCGGCGAGTCAACGCGTTGGAATATGTGATGATCCCGGAAATGCAGGAAAGCATCAAGTACATCACCATGAAGCTCAGCGAAAACGAAAGAGCCAGTACGGTGCGCCTGATGAAAGCCAAGGAAATCATGGCGAAACAGGCGTGAAAAAGGGGTGTTGCACGTTGCGTGCAACACCCCCTTTTTTATGCTACAATATCCGTGACCATAAATTTTGCTGAAAAATAGTACTGAAAGGAGCACAGTTCTGTGCTGACCACTTTTAATTTCCGAGCACGGCCGGGGAAGGAACCACTTTACCGGCAGCTGGCCGACTACTTCCGGGAAGAGATCCGGCTGCAGCATCTGGCAGCTCCGGATTTCCTGCCTTCCATCCGCAAGCTGACCCGGGATCTGAAACTGAGCCGGACCACGGTGGAGGCCGCCTATCAGATCCTCATCGATCAGGGATATGTGGATAACCTGCCCAACCGGGGCTACCAGGTGGCGGCCTATGTTCCCCAGGAAGCCAGGACAGAGTCCGTTCCTGCGAATGGAAAGGCCAAACCGGCTGTACGTTATAATTTTTCCAATAATTACATCGATACCTCCACTTTCGATACCGTACTCTGGCGGCGCTGTCTCAATGCCGTGCTCCGGGATCCGCCTTCCATTGCGGGGTATGGGGATCCCCAGGGAGAGCCGGAACTGCGGCAGGTCCTGGCTCGGTACAGTTATGCTTCCCGGGGGGTGGTGTGCCGGCCGGAACAGATCTTGGTGGGAGCCGGTCTCCAGACCCTGCTGCTGGTGCTGCTGCCTCTGCTGCCTCTGGAACAGAAGGTGGTGGGCCTGGAGGCTCCCGGTTTCCCCCAAGCAGAACAAATCTTCCGGCTGATGGGATGGAATGTCCGCACCTTCGATCCGGCAGATCCCAAGGCGGATTGGCCAGGCCTCCTGATGATCTCTCCTGCTAATCCGTACAAAGGAAGAGCCTTGACGGAAAAGGAACGGAACAATCTGATCGTGGCCACCCAGCTGGAACGGGTGTATCTGCTGGAAGATGACTACAACGGAGAATTCCGCTATCTCCATCGGCCCACTCCGGCCCTCCACAGTTTCGGGAACCGAGAACAGATCATCTATCTGGGATCTTTCTCCCGCACCATGCTCCCGTCCCTGCGGATCAGCTATCTGGTCCTGCCGGAAAAGCTGCTGCCCGCCTATCGGGCGATTGCCGACCGGTACAATCAGACTTCTTCCACGGTGGAGCAGCTGGCCCTGGCGGCTTACATCGAGGAAGGCCATCTGACAAGGCACATCCGCAAACTGCGGAGCCTGTACCGGACCAAGAGCCAGAAGCTCCAGGAAGCTCTCCTGATGGTATTTGGGAACCAGGTGAAGCTCTTGAGCTACGGATCCGGACTCCATCTCCACATTGCCTTGAATCTGCCAGGGACGGCAGGTGATCTGGCGGGGAAGGCTATGGATCAGGGCGTAAAAATCATCCCTGTCCAGGGAACGGATGCCGGCAGACCGCCGGAATTCCTCCTTTCTTTTGCCGGGATTGCCGAAGAAAAAATCCGGGAAGGGGTGGAAGCTCTGCGGGAGGCGGTGGTGAGGTGAAGAAAAGACAATTGTTTTCTTCCTTCTGGGTAGGGTATAATAAAAAGGATACAGAAAATGCCTGCAGAGCAGGGAAAACAGGGGGTGGATGTATGAAAAATGCTTGGGAGATCGCTCTACTGGCCGTATTCCTGGGAATGGGCGGGCCGGCAGTGGAGGCAGCCCAGTATTTTGCCCCCCGGTACAGCCTCAGCGCCAACGGACAGCTGCAGCCTCCCCTGACGGTGGAATTCCGCAAGGGGATGCTCCAGAAGATCAGTGCCAGCCTGACTGGTGCTGCCGGCTCGGAAAAAGTCCTGGTCCTGGGCTGGCAGGTGGGGGACGGAGTGGGGCTGTGCACCCTTCAGAAAGGGGTGGAATACGCCCTGTACCGGCTGGATTTCCGGCCGGGGAAACAGGATATCCTGATCCTCAGTTACGGCCACAGGGGGACCGGGAAAACCCATTTGAATGAGGTGTCTGTGATCGGGGAGGATTCCCTGGGCGTCATCCGGCAGCTGCCGGTGGTGGGCTTTTCCCCGGTGGATGTATTCAACAGCCCGCTCCAGATCCGGCAGCAGGAGGCGGTCCTTTTCCTGGAACAGGCCCCCCATGTATTGGTACTGCAGGCAGATGGGGAAAACGGATATGCTGCCTCGGTGCAATGATCGATAAGGAGTGATTACGATGGATTTACCTGTATTATATGATTCCTGCCGGACCTACCGGCGCTTCTTGCAAAAACCGCTGGAACCCGGTCTGCTGCGGACTTTGGTGGACGTGGCACGGAAGCGGAGCTGCGGCCGGAACAGCCAGTGGCTGCGCTTTGTGGCTGTGGAGCAGCCGGAAAATGTCAAAGCCATGCAGCCTTTGCTCCATTGGGCTGCAGCCCTGCCGAAAGAAATAGGGACCCCGAAGGAAGGGGAACAGCCAGTGGCTTTTGTGGTGGTGGCCAAACCCCGGAATGCCTCACCCATGATCAGTGACATCGATCTGGGGATCGCCCTGGATGCCATGGCCATCACGGCCTGGCAGAAGGGGGTGGGGAGCGCCATCCTGGCTGCTGTGGACCGGAAAAAAATAGCGGCTCTGCTGGAAATCCCGGAAGACCTGGAGGTCAATATCGTCCTGGCACTGGGCTATCCGGCCCATAAAAGCACCCTGGTCTCCGGAGAAGAAGGAAAATCCCTGGACTATTATGTGGATGGGAACCGTGATTATTATGTACCCAAACTGCCTCTGGAGAAAGTAGCAGAATTCAAATAATCCGTGCAGACAAAAAGGAGATCCGATATGCTGTATGATATTGCTATTGTGGGAGGCGGACCGGCGGGCTGCAGTGCGGCGGTGACGGCTGCCAACCGGTCTCTTTCTGCGGTGCTGTTCGATACGGGGGATTTTGGGCTGGCCCTGCGGAAAAGCCCGTTGGTGAAGAATTACCTGGGACTGCCGGACCAGTCCGGTGCTGCCCTGATGGATTCCTTTACTGCCCATATGAGGGCTGCCGGGACGGCTGTAGTGCCTCACAAGGTCCTGAGCATCATGCCCGGGAAGGCCAGCTTTTATCTGGCAACGCCTGGAGATGTGTACCAGGCCCGGAGCATCCTCCTGTGTCCGGGAGCGGCCCACGGCAAAGCACTGGACGGAGAAGAGACGTATCTGGGACGGGGCGTCAGTTACTGTGCCACCTGTGATGGATACCTGTACAAAGGCAGGACCATCGGAGTGGTGACCAATCTGCCTTCGGCCTGGGAAGAAGTGGAATTCCTGGCCGGATTGGCCAAAGAAGTCAAGCTCTGGGCTGATTTTCCCCTGCCGGAAAAGAGACCGGAGAATCTCCAGATCATGGAAGGCCGGCCTTTGAAGATCCTGGGGAAAGAAAAGGCAGAAGCCTTGGAGACCACCGTGGGGACGGCCGATTTGGACGGACTTTTCCTGCTGCGGGAAACAGATCCCTTGGAGAAGCTTCTGCCTGGCTTGGCGCTGAACGGCCAGTTCATCCAGGTAGATGAGAAATTGGCAACCTCGGTACCTGGGGTCTTTGCAGCCGGTGATGCAGCCGGCTATCCCTGGCAGATCAATAAAGCGGCTGGAGAAGGGCAGAAGGCGCTGCTTTCCGCAGCTTCCTGGCTGCGGGAGAACCCGGTATGACGGGCTGGAAGCCTGGCTGCTTGGTATTGATCCTGGCTGCTTCCCTGACCCTGGGCGGCTGCCAGACTTCAAAGCATCAGGGGGAATCCGGCGGGCTGCCGGCCCCGGAACCGACGGCCCCCCAGGAAACTAAAGCCATTGCTCCGGGAGAAGGGGAACAGGGAGCCCGGGTGGAATTTGTGACCCGGGAGCATAAGATGGAACGGGTCCTGTTCAGTGGCGGCTATCTGCGCAGCCTGCCGGAAGAAAAACCGGAAACCATCCTGCGCCCGGCTCCTGCCGGAGCTTTGGGCATGATCTTCGGCAAACGGGAAATCAATGGACTGGAATGGGCCAAGGTGGCCACCCGGGATGGTGTCACTGGCTGGTATACCGTGCCTGCAAGACCCGGGGCTCCCCGGGGAGAGAAACGGGAAGCCCTGAAGATCACCCATGATGGATACCAGAATACCTATCCCCAAGTGACCGGAGGCGTGACGCCCCAGGTCCAAGACCGGATCAATCAGGAACTGGGGAATTATATTTCCGTGTACCGGCATATCACCGGACCGGTGGAAAGTGAACTCCAGTGCCGGGTGACCTACAACCGGAACCATCTCCTGAGCCTGGTGTTCCAGGGAAAGCCGGTCCTGTACCGGAATTATCCGGTGACCGAGGTGAACAATCTGGCCACCTGGACCCGGCTGAAGAACTATGCCTGGGTGTCCCCTCTGATGGGAGGGGCGGACGGCAGTCTGCTCCTGGCCCGGAAGACGGATTTCCAGTATGCCATGGTATTCGATCTCAATACGGGGAACCGGCTGACCCTGGACTATTTCCTGGGCAGCGGCCAGCAGGAAGCCATCCAGGAAAAACTGGCGGCCCTGGAAGCCTGGGCCCGGATCCAAAAGGATAATTTCTACATCGGACCCCAGGGAAAGCTGGTGGCACTGGCTTCCGTTTCCCAGGGAGAAGGAGGACGGGTCCCACTGGATCTGTCAGACCTGGTGATCAGGGAGTTTTGAGAGGATGCTGCAGGGGCAGCCTCCTCTCGTCGGAAGTCAGGAGTCTGAAGTCGGAAGCTTCAGGACAGGATCCGCCTGGCTGGACGGATCCTTTTGATTCTGTAGAACCAGAGTCGAAATCAATCTGAGGGATCATTTCGTCCAAGGGTTCTACATATTCTAAAATTTGCTTGCAAATTTAACCTTCGGCTACAGACTTCAGACTCAAGACTTGAGCCGCTATGCGGCTCTACAGCTAAAGGGTGTTGCACAGAATGAGCAACACCCCCTGCTTATAACAACGAGGAGGACGACATGAACAGAAAAGTGCATTTCCATACGAATCTGGGAGATTTTACAGCGGAGCTCTTTGAAGACAAGGCCCCCAAGACTGCAGGGAACTTCCTGGGGCTGGTGGAGAAGGGATTCTATGACGGGATCATCTTCCACCGGGTCATTGACGATTTCATGATCCAGGGCGGTGATCCCACCGGCACCGGCATGGGCGGTCCCGGTTACACTATCGACGATGAATTCGGGCCTGGATTGGCTCACAGCAGCGAAGGAATCCTGTCCATGGCCAATGCCGGCCCCAATACCGGGGGCAGCCAGTTCTTCATCACCTTGGTGCCCACCCCCTGGCTGGACGGCCATCATGCTATCTTCGGGAAAATCACCGAAGGGATGGATGTGGTCCATAAGATCGGTTCCACCCCTACGGATTTCGCCGACCGTCCCCTGGAAGATGTGGTGATGGAAAAGGTAGAAATCGTAAAGGAATGACCGCTTACGTCTATATGGTGCGCTGTGCCAATGGAGCCCTGTATACCGGCTGGACCAATGATCTGGCCCATCGGCTGGCCATGCACCGCAGCGGGTCCGGGGCGAAATATACCCGGGCCTTCGGGGCGGTGGAACTGGCCTATTACGAGGAACTGCCGGACAAAAAGACGGCTCTTCGCCGGGAATATGCCCTGAAACAGTTGGCAAAAAAACAAAAAGAAGAGCTGGTTTGTCAATTTTCTCGAAAATCTTTGAAAATACCCTGAGTTATCTGTACTGTTGCAATTCTTTTGCTTGTAAAAGTCCAGGGGTTATGCTAGAATGGAACACAGAAACAACGGACTTACTGAATGTTGAACTCACGCAGGTATCACATATAGTTGGATCGTTTTTCGCAATAATTTTTAGGAGGCCAAGTAAAGATGACTGGCAAAGTTAAATGGTTTAATGCTGAAAAGGGTTATGGTTTCATTGAACGGGAAGATGGCGGCGATGTATTCGTTCATTTCTCCGCAATCCAGGGTGAAGGCTTCAAGACTCTGGAAGAAGGCCAGGCTGTAGAATTCGACGTTGTCGAAGGCAACCGTGGTGAACAGGCTGCTAACGTTGTGAAACTGTAAGATAGATATCTGCACAGAAACAACAAACGCAAACAAAGAGGGGATATCGTGGAAACGGTATCTCCTTTTTTCTTGTGCGGTACCCAGAGTTGCAGGAAGGGAGTCGGGAGTATGATTGGATACGGAATGGAGAAGAAAAGGGGTATCATCAGCGGGGGAACTTCGGGCATCGGGCTGGCTGCGGCCCGGCTGCTGGTCCAGGACGGGGCCACGGTGTGGCTGGTGGGCCGTGATCCAGAACGGGGCCAAAAGGCGGTGGAGAGCCTGGCAGGGCTGCCGGGAGAGGCCCGGTATCTTCAGGGAGATGTAAGCACCGTGGAAGGCTGCCGGAAAATCGCTGCAGAGCTCCAGGCCCAGCATCAGGAATTGGATTTCCTGGTGAACAGCGCCGGAATCTACCAGGAAAAGCCCTTTCAGGACGTGACGGCAGAGGAGTATCAGCGGCTGATGGACGTGAATGTGAAGGGGACCATTTTCCTCATCCAGGCTCTGCTGGATCTTTTTGCCCAGGATGGACCTTCCATCGTGAACATCGCTTCTGACGCGGCCCTGGAAGGAAATTACGGCTGCTGTCTCTATGCGGCTTCCAAAGGTGCTGTGGTGGCCTTTACCAAATCCCTGGCTTTGGATCTGGCTCCCTGGATCCGGGTGAACTGCCTGTGCCCGGGGGATGTGGACACTCCCTTGGTGGAGAAACAGCTGGAGGAGGGCGGCTATTCCCGGGAATCCATGGCTTCCGTGTATCCTCTGGGCCGGATCGGGAAACCGGAAGAAGTGGCCCACATGATCTGTGCTATCCTATCTCCTCTCAATGGATTCATGACCGGCGCCGTAGTCTCTGTGGACGGCGGCCTGACGGCTAAATAAGGAGGAGCCTATGGAACACAGACTTACTTCTGCAGAATATCTTTTTGTGGGATCCATGCTGTTCGGGATGCTCTTCGGAGCCGGGAACCTGATCTTCCCGGTGCACATGGGCCAATTGGCCGGATCCCATTTCTGGAGCGCCAACATCGGCTTCATTTCTACCGGGGTGCTGATGCCCTTCCTGGCCCTGATTGCCTTCGGCCTTTCCGGCAGTGGCAGCCTGGAGGAACTGGCGGGGAACGTACACCCGGCTTTTGCCCGGATCTTTACGGTGCTGCTGTATCTGACCATCGGGCCGGCCTTTGCCCTGCCCCGGACAGCTACTGTATCTTACCAGATCGGGATCGTGCCCTTTGTAGGGGAAAACCAGACCCTGTTCCTGGCCGGATTCACTTTTCTTTTTATGGCCGTAGCCCTGCTGTTTTCCCTGAAACCTTCTAAACTGATCGTCTATATCGGGAAGTTCCTGAACCCGGTATTCCTGGCCTTCCTGGCTGTGTTGGTGGCGGTGGCCCTGGTCCATCCCATGGGCTCTATCGCCGGAAGCATCCCCCAGGGCGCCTATGTGGAACACGCCTTCCTCACCGGGTTCAAGGAAGGGTATAACACCATGGACGTGCTGGCCATGCTGGCTTTTTCCGTGGTGGTGATCAACACCCTGAAGGACCTGGGAGTAACGGATCCCCGGACCATTTCCGTGGATCTGCTGAAGGTGGGGATCATCGTGGTGTTCCTCATGTCCCTGATCTATACTTTGATCACCTGGCTGGGCACGTCCAGCCTGGGACAGCTGGCCGTCTCTGCCAACGGGGGGATCGCCCTGGCCCAGATTGCCCACAGTTATTTCGGACCGGTGGGGGGCATGCTGCTGGCAGCCATTGTGACCTTTGCCTGCCTGAAAACGGCCATTGGCCTGATCACCGCCTGTGCCAATACCTTCCGGGAACTATTCCCCGGAAGCCTGAGCTATAAAACTTACTGTGTACTGTTCGCCGGGATCTCCTTCCTGATCGGAAATGTGGGGCTGACCCAGATCATTGTGCTGGCCGTTCCCATCCTGATGTTCCTGTACCCCATGGCCATCACCCTGATCCTGGCCTCTTTTGCCTCTGCCCTCTTGGGGAAGGACCGGAGGCTGTACCGGTGGCCCATGCTGCTGGCGGGGGCGGCGGCTTTTGGGGATGCCCTCAGTGCCCTGCCCAAGGGGCTGCAGGAGATCGGTCCGGTCCAGGGCTTGCTAGGGTGCTATCATCAACTGCCTCTTTTTGCCCTGGGGATGAGCTGGCTGCTGCCACCCTGGCGGCTTTGGCTGCTGCCGCGGCAGCGGTGAAGCTCACTGGCACAAACCGGTGAAATTTTGCGAAAATGAAAGAAAAAGTGTATAATGAAAGAATGATGAATGTTTGAATCCATTGAAGGAGGGATTTCCCATGAAAAAAATGATGATGGCCACTGCAGTGCTGAGTCTGCTGCCTTTGACCGTGGCCTGTGCTTCTCCCCTGGCCAAGATTGCTCCTGGCGCTGCAAAGATCGATGCCAACGTCACGGTGGGCAATACTCTGAAATGGAAACAGCACGGAGAAACCAAGGACTTCGGCGGGGATACCCGGTACCGGGTGGGCGGCACCATCGGGATCGCCGACAACCTGGGTTTGGATTACCGGTATGCAGCCCATGAAGGGGACCATGATGCTTCTGCCCAATCCCATCAGGTGAGCCTGGTCTACCAGTTCAATCCCTATCTCTATGGTTTCGGGGGCTATGTACGGAACCGGCTGAAACAACATGGCTACCATGACAACAACAGTGGGTATCAGGTAGGGGCCATCGGCCGGCTGCCTATCACGGAAAAGACCACCGGCTGGGCCAAGTTCGGCGCCGGCAACAACATCACCCAGTACGAACTGGGCGTAGGCTACGCCTTCACCGACAACTGGGAAGCCAACGTATCCTACAATGACAGCAAGTACAAAGATTTCAAAGGCGATATCGATGCCAAGACCCATGAAGTGAATGTGGGGGTATCGTATAAGTTTTAAAAAAAAGAGATGTTGCACGTCCTGTGTGACATCTCCTGTTTTTGTCAGCTGACTGTTGACGGGAGTGTTGCTCATGCAACACCCCCGTTTTTCATGCCCAAAAACCGCCCTTTTGTGACAAAAGTACTCTGACGATTCTGCAATTTTTTATAATAATAATGAATCACTATGAACGGAATCCCAGCTTTGAGAGAGGAGTACTCTTATGATGAACCATAGACTGACAGCAAGAATCCTGCTGACGCTGCTGGCTGCCCCCTGCCTGTGGGCAACTGCCGCCGCAGCCAATCCCCCGGCCCATCCTGCCGGATACAACGACAGCGGGGTGGAACTGAACCGCACCCGCCAATACCTGGAACGGCAGCGCATCGCCCGGAAAATCCAGGAAGGGCGGGATACCCAACAGGTGGAAGGCACGGAAGGAGCCGAAGAAAAACAGAAAGGTGCCGTCCGCTTCCTGCTGAAGCAGGTGGAACTGCCGGAATCCCAGGTCCTTTCCAAAGAAGAACTCCAGAAGATCACCGGAGCCTATGAGGGAAAGGAGGTCACCCTGGATGACCTGTATGCCCTGGTGGGCAAGATCAATGGTCTCTACCAGGAAAAAGGCTATCTGACCTGCCGGGCTTTCCTGGCGCCCCAGACCATCCGGGAGGGAAAGGTGAAAATCGATCTGGTGGAAGGGAAGAACGGCCAGGTGGAAGTCACCGGCAACCGGAGCACCCGGGAGAAATACATTACGGACCGGCTCCACATCGAACCCGGCCAGATTTCCTCCATGCACAATTTGAACAAGGACCTGCTCCGGTTCAACGCCACCAATGACGCCCAGCTGCGGATCGCCCTGAAAGCCGGGGAGAAACCGGGCACCACGGATTACGTG
Source organism: uncultured bacterium (assembly GCA_905215645.1). Classification (GTDB taxonomy): domain Bacteria; phylum Bacillota; class Negativicutes; order Acidaminococcales; family Acidaminococcaceae; genus Acidaminococcus. Next base: position 18,445 of record CAJMQS010000007.1, on the reverse strand, counting down.
ATCGCGGTCCAGGAACCTCAGAAACAGGTGACCGGGGTGTTCTTCGACAACGCCGGCAGCAAGACCAGCGGCCTGTACCGGGCCGGGCTGTTCTGGCAGGACCGGGATCTGTCCGGGAACCGGGACCATCTGTTTATCAGTACCATCCGATCTGAAGGGATGAAGGCGGTGGCAGGCAGCTACAGCACCCCCATCAACCGGACGGGCACCCGGGCGGGAATCAGCTACAGCACCAACAGCGTGCACATTACTGACGGGCCCTTTGAAGCCCTGGGAGTCCGGGGCCATTCCTATGTGGCCACCGCCTTCCTGGTCTCTCCCATCGAGACCACGGAACGGAAAAAGTCTGAATGGGGGTTTGAATACGGGCACCAGCGGTCCCAGACTGATTTCGGCACCAGCTTGGGCCTGCGGACCCACTGGGTGGACGATACGGTGGATACGGGCCTTTTGTACTACGACCAGCTGAACTACGGAGATTCCTCCGTGTTGTACCAGAAACACGGATACCGGGTGGGCCGGTACAAGGACCTGTACGACAACCACCGGAACTTCGGCAAATATGAATTCAACGGCCTGTACCAGAAAGCCTACAAGGCCGGCCAGCAGTGGACCTTCCGACTGGACGGCCAGCTGTCCAGCACCCAGTACCTGCCCAGCAGTGAAATGTTCTACCTGGGGGGCATGTACAGCGTGCGGGGCTATACGGAAAGCCTGATCGGCGGGGATGGGGGCTTCTCCGCCAGCGCCGAATACAGCGTACCCCTGGATAAAGGGAGAAAAGTGAACGGGTACCTGTTCCTGGACGGGGGCCGGGTCTGGGGCAGCAGTGCTTTCGGCGACCGGAGCCTGATGGGGGCCGGCGTGGGGATCAAAGCGGACCTGACAGAGAAAATTTCCCTGAACGTGGCCCTGGGCCTCCCGCTGCAGCGGACCATCAATGGAGCAGAACAAAGCCGGGGACGGATCCATTTCACCGTCAACGGACAATTTTAAAGGAGGGCAGCCATGAGTGCCTTGTATAGAAACAAACACAAGAAAACGTATAAAGCCGTGAAAAAGGACGACCTGAGCCGGAGAATCCTGGCTGCCTGCCTGAGCGCCAGCTTCGTCGGCCAGCCTCTCACCGCCCTGGCCGGGAGCATCACCGCTTCCAACGGGAATGACTATGCACCGGACAAGAATGGGGTATTCAATATCTACGCCCAGAAGTACAACGGGAAAAACAATGCCGTCAACCAGTTCCAGAAATTCCAGCTGGATGCGGGCAAAATCGCCAATCTGTATTTCCATACGGAAAAAGACAGCCAGGAAGCCCAGAACCTGCTGAACTTTGTGGATACCCGGATCGACATCAACGGGACCCTGAACGCCATCCGCAACAAGCAGATTGGCGGCAACCTGTTCTTCCTGAGCCCCGGCGGCATGGCCGTGGGCAAGGGCGGCGTCATCAACACGGGGGCCCTCTATGTAATGGCTCCTTCCCTGACCCAGGATCTGCTGGATAAGGATCAGAGATCCTATGAAATCCTGAAGGGTAACTTTGCTACAGGGAATTACGGGGATGCGGAACTGGAAGCCATCAAAAACGGGGCTGACAACATCCGGATCAATGCCAGCGGCACCATCAGCGTGTTGGGGAAGATCAATGCCACCAATGATGTGAAGCTCTATGCCGGCAAAGTGGCTGTGGGCAAGAACCTGACCGGAGACACCATCGATGGTACGGCTGCCGGCGGCATCGAAACGGGAGCGGCCATCAACACGGGAGTCACTGATTTCTCCCAGCTGGTGAAGCTGAGCGCCCAGCAACAGAAAGACATGGGACTGACCCAGCTGACCGCCACCCGGGACGGCAGCGGGGACGTGGTCCTGTCCGCCCGGTCCGATGCGGCCAACAGCCTGGACCAGGCTTTCAATGACCTGGTGAACACCACCGGGCTTTTGGGCAGCACGGACATCAATGTCCCCAAGACCATCACCGCCAGCGTGGAGAACTATGGGGCCGTGAAGGCCGCCGGGGACGCCACCCTGACCGCCAAAGCCACCAACGGCTATTTCAAGGAAGGGGAGGAAACCTATTCCAGCAATGCCAGCAGTTTTGCCCAGACCGTGGCCAAAGTGGATGTGCAGGGGAATGTGACCGCCCAGGGCGCCGTGGAAATGAAGGCCAGCGCCGACAACACCTATGTGGACAGCGGCAATTCCATTACGGATAAACTGGGGGATACCATCAGCTACGTGGTGCCGGTAAGCGCCAATGTGATGCTGCTTGAAAACGAAGCCAGCGTCACCGTGGGAAAGGATGCCACGGTCACCGGGGATACGGTGAAGGCGGAGGCTGAGGCCACCCTGGACGGCACCGCCGGTACGGTGGCTTCTGGCAAGAAATATCTCAAACAGATCCCCAGCCAGATTCCGGCCACCGGGGTGAGCTATGCCAAGGCGGACAACAAGGCCACCGTCCAGATCGACGGCAAGGTGAAGGCCACCGGCCAGGATACCACGGACAATGACGGCAACAAACAGGAAGCTCTGCAGGTGAAGGCCAACGCCACGTCTTCTGTGACCAACAGTGCCAATGCCATAGTCAGTGCTGGTATGCTGGGTGCCGGTTCTTCCAGCATCGTGGCCGCTGTGGCGGTGACTGACAGTGACAACAATGCCCGGATCAAGGTGAACGGTACGGCAGAAGCCGCAAAGGGCAGCGTAAAGATGGACGCTGACGCTACCCAGAGCCTGAATACGGCAGCAGCCGCCCAGGCACCGGATACTGCCGTGGGTACGGCAGCCGTGGATGTGATTGTCCACGATGGGGATGCTTCCATTGACGTACAGGGAACGGTGAAGGCAGACCAGGATGTGACCCTTACGGCTACCAACCATACGGCGGAAAATACCCACAGCGCCAACAACAACCTGGGCCAGGGCAAGTTCAAAGCCCAGCTCATGAAGGGCGTCATGAAGGCCGCTGATGTGCAGGGCATCGTAGCCAAGGTCAAGGAAAATCCCCTGGTGAAGGACGCCATGAGCAAGGCTTCCAAAAATACGGGTACGCCTGCTTCCAGCGGCTCCGCCAGTTCCAAATCTCTGACGGATACCCTGGGGAACACCCTGTCCGCCGGGGCCGCCATCACCGTGGCCGACGAAACGACTACGGCTAAGGTGAATTTCGGCAAGGAGTCGGTGACGGAAGCGAAGAACGGCTCCCTGCAGGCTTCGGCCAACAATACGGTGTATGATACCCTGCTGACCGCTTCCGGCGTCACCAGCACCTTCAAGAACACGGACAGTGATTCTGATACGGTGACCATTGCCGTGGGAACCGTGTTCGGCGGTATGAAGAATTCGGCCAGCGTTACGGTGGAAGACGGAACGAAGGACCAGAAGGCCCAGCTGAAGGCAGGGAAGGACCTTTCCCTCAAGACCAGCACCCGGATGGATTACAACCGGGTGGCGGAAATCAAGAAAGGGCTGGATGAGAGCCTCCAGGCTGTGAAAGCAGCTGCCGAAGACATGAAGAACTGGGAGGAGCTCGGTGAATTCGGTGATCTGAAGACCATCTATGAGAATCTGGTGACCCTGGAAGGGAAACTGGAAAACATGAGCGTTACGTTCTACAAGAACTATCTGAAGCATGCTCCCGATGGGACGAACCTCACCGCGGAAGGAACGCTCAACGAAGTGACGAACCTGGCGGCTACCGGCTGGGATCTGTACAACCAGTTCCTGGAACTCCAAAATGCGGCTATGGACCTTTATGCGGATGTCCAGGCCCAGGATCCTCTTTTCCAGGCCAAGCAACAGGTGAAGGAAAAGGTGACGAACCTGCTGGCCAGCCCCATGGATGTGGTCAGTTCCTCCATGGAATTCCTGAGCCCCAACAACTATGCCAACATCTCGGCGGCGGCTTCGGCCAAGGGCGGTACAGACACGGCCGTGGCCACGGCGGCTTCCGTCACCGTTTCGGATTTCAACTTCGACAGCCAGGTGAAGGTGGGGAAAAATGCCCAGCTGACCGCCGGCGATACCCTGGAGCTGAAGGCGGATGAAGCCATCAAAGATGTGACCATGACCGGCAAGAGCAAATTCTGGCTGAACAATGCGGCCACCGGCAAATCGGACGGGGTGGGGATTGGCGGCAGTTTCGACTACCAGGATTTTGACAACGATACCCTGGTCCAGGTGGACAAAGGGGCCAGCCTGACGGCTGGGGATATGGCCCTGGCCAGCAATTCCGACGTGTTCCATACCGGGGTCATGCTGTCTGCCGGCAAGGCGGACGGCTCGGCCATCAGCGGCATGATGGCCCTGACCAACAGCGACAGTTCCAACCAGGTGCGGGTGGATAAGGACGCTCTGCTGAAGGCTGTGAAAGATGAGGCCAACAATCGCAAGGGCAGCATTTCCATCACCGGGTACAACAATACTAACGTGAACAATGCCATCCTGTCCCTGTCCGCAGCCAATGGAGCAGCGGCCGCCGGGATCGCCGTGGCGGTGAACAACATCGACGTGACCAACCGGGCTGCGGTGGAAAACATCACCGAGGACGATGATGACGATGACAAAGGCCAGATCGAAGCCGCCTCCCTTACGGTGAATGCAGAGACCACCGGCCTGATGAACGCTGTGAGCGTGGCCGGAGGCGTGACCTCCAGCGGCACGGATCCGGAAAAAGGCAAGACGGAAAAGGGCGGCATGGGCAGCGTGGGCAACCTGTTCGGCAAGGTGACGAACCCTGTGGGGACCGTCACTGATGCTGTAGGGACCGTTTCCAATAAAGTAAAGGATGCCATCACCTGGGTGAACACCGGCGGCAAGAGCCAGGGCGGTACCCAGACCGTGGTGCCCACCAAGTCGGATACGGCGCCTTCCTTCAGCCTGGCCGGGGCCGGGAGCCTTTCCCTGAACCTGGTGGAGGATACCACCCAGGCAGTGGTGGACGGCGCCACGGTGAAACTCAATAACGACGGGGCCATGAGCGTGGGCGCCCGGGATACGGCCTATGTGGGGGCCTACAGCGGCGGTGCGGCCATTTCCCTGCGCAAGGGCAGCAAGGACAACACCAGTGTGGCCTTCAGCGGTGCCGTGGGCATGAATTCCATCGACAATACCCTGGAGGCAGCCGTACGCAACAGCACCCTGACCGGGGTGAAGAGCCTGGAAATCGAAGCTCTGAGCGGCGGTACCTCCGTAGCGGCCGGTACGGCCCTGGCCCTCACCAAGAGCGGCCAGGCCGGCAACAACTTTGCCGGCGGGGCTTCGGCTTCGGTGAACCTTATTGACAAGGACGTAAAGGCCCTGGCGGAAAACAATACGGTGACCGGAAAATCGGCCGCGGAAAAAGCCGATGTGGACGTGACGGCCTACGAAAGCGACCTGCAGATTACCGGCGGCGTCAATGCGGACGTTGCTATCGGCGGCGGCAACGCAGCCGGCGGCAGCCTGACCGTGGCCAACATCAACAACAACCTGGAAGCCGGGATCCATGGCGGCACCTATGCCAATATCGGGAAGACCCAGGTGCAGGGCCTTCTGGCCACCAAACAGATTTCGGCGGCCATCTCGGCCGGCGTGGCCGTAGGCGGCAACGGCACGGACAACGCCTTCACCGGTGCCATGCTCTACAACGGACTGCACAATACGGTCAATGCGAATATTTCGAACAATGCCAACATCACGGCGGATTCCATCGCCGTGAAAGCCCACGATACCACCAGCGGTTCGGACGAGGCCAAGGCCTATGAGAATCAGCTGGCCACCTATCGGGTGAAGGAAAGCCTGCTCCAGGATGCAGGGGTGGATACGGAGGGTGCTTCCTATTACAAGACCTCCGACAGCAGCAACGGCCTGGATACGGCCGGTGAAACCGTGGACTTCGACGGCAACAAGGGCAGCCTCAGTGTGGGTGCCGCCTTTGTGGTGGCCGGGTCCAAGGACAATGCGGCCGGCGCGGCGGTGAACGTGGCCAACCTGGACAATACCTTTACGGCCAAGATCGATGGGGCGACCCTGACGGCGGGTAAGATCGCCTCCCAGGCCGAAGCGGACAGCCTGGCGGTAAACGTGACCGCCGGTGTGGCCGCCGGCTCCAAGGACTTCGGCGGCATGGGCAGCGTGACCTGGCAGGATCAGGACAACCGGATCCAGTCCCAGGTGACGGATTCCACCCTGACCACGGACGACCTGAAGGTGCATGCGTCCAGCAATGCCCAGGCCGTGAACGTGGCCGGTTCCGTGGCCTACGGGAAGACGGCAGGCGTGGGGGCCACCCTGGCCTACAATGGGCTGGACAACCACATCGGTGCCTACCTGGCCGGAGGCAGCGTAATGGCGAAAACTCCCTCTACCGGCGTGAGCGTGGACGTGGAAGGAAAGAATACGGGCAAGATCTACGGCCTGGGGGCCGTGGTGGCCGCCAGCCAGACGGCAGCCGTGAACGGGACCGTGGTGGTGAACCATGGGGGCAGTGACACGGAAGCTGCAGTAGGAGAAGTGGGCTCTGAAGACGGGAACAACACCGTAAAAGAAACCACGATCGCAAACGCCAAAGCCGTGAAAGTGAAAGCGGAAAGCGACGATGTGCGGGTGGCTGCTGCCGGGAACGTCAGTGCCAGCGGCAAGGTGGCTCTGGGCGGCGCCGTGGCCTACAACGATGTGGGCGGTGCTTCCGCCAGCACGGAAAAAGCCAGCCAGAAGACCCGGGCGGCTCTGAACAAGACCACCCTGACCCATGTGACCAGCGGGCGTACGTCCGTACAGGCAGTGGATGGTTCCACCCTGACCACGGCAGCTGTGGGCGTGGGCGGTGCCGGCAAGGTGGCCGTCCAGGGCGCGGCAGCCACGGCTCTGGTGAACAAGACCGTGACGGCGGAAGTACAGGACAGCACGGTTGATCAAGATACGGATAAAGGGGCCTATGTGACGGTCCAGGCGGACAGCAAGAGCACCATCAACAGCCTGGCTGTGGTGGGCGCCGGCGGCGGTGACTTTGCCGGCGGTGCCGGGGTCAGCGTGAACCGGATCAACCAGGATACCACGGCCACCCTGAGCGGCAGCACGGTGAAAGACAGACACACCACGGTGCAGGCGGCGGGAGACTCGGCGATCACGTCCATTGGCGTGGGCGCCGCTGTGGCCGGTAAGGCAGCTCTGGCAGGGAACATTGCCGTGAACCAGATCGGCAATAACGTGAAGGCTGCGGTGACCGGCAGCACTCTGACCAGCAGCGGCAACATCGGCGTACTGGCCAGCGGGAAGGAAAACCTCACCAACTTTGCCGGGACGGTGAGCGGTGCGGCCGGAAATGCCGGGCTGGGCATGGGCGTCAGCTACAATGCCATTACGGGCAATACGGAAAGCACCGTGGAAGACAGTTCCCTGGAGGCCCGGGGCAAGGAAAACGGGACGGTGGGCGACAAGCAGAAGGGCGTGGTTGTGACCGCCTCCGGTACCCATACCCTGAACAGTGTGGCCCTGACCGCCGGACTGGCCGGTTCTGACACTGTGGCCGTAGGGGCCGCCGGCACGGTGACCGTGAACAACATCGGTGGGACCACCCGGGCAGCGGTGACCGGTACGGACATCAATGCCAAGCTGGACAACAGTACGGCCGATGATGTGGCTGTGAAAGCCCAGGATGTGACCACCAGCGAAAGCCATGTGGGGTCCCTGTCTGTGGGCATCGGCGCCGATGGCGGGGCCGGTGTCAGCGCGGCTTCGGATACCCTGATCCTCAGCCGGAAGACGGCTGCGGAACTGAGTGGTACGGCTGCGGCGAAGAAGACCGTCAACGGACGGAACGTGGCTGTAACGGCGGACCAGAAGTCTGAGGTCATCACCAATGCGGACGGCGTGGCCGGCGCCGGCGGGGTCTACGGAGCAGGCGCAGTGGCGGCAACAGCTGCGGCCACCAAACTGGATGGCTCTGTTTCCGCCACCATGAAGAACATCACCAGCACCAATAAGGGCCTGGAAATCTCGGCCAAACACGACCATAAGACCACCCTGGTCAGCGCTTCTGCAGCTGTCAGTGCGGCCATGGTCTCCGGTGCCGTAGGGGCCGGCGTGGGTGTGGTCAACGATGACTTTACCACGGATGCGGAACTGGCGGGCAGCACGGTTACGGCGAAGAAAGACAGCAGCCTGAGCGATTCCGGCTCTGTGAAAGTGGCGGCGGACAGCAGCACCGGCGTAACCACGGTAGTGGCCGGTGTGGCCGGGTCCGTGGGGGCTGCGGCTTCCACCATTTCCGTCAACAATGTGAACAGCCAGACTTCGGCGGTGGTGGACAACAGCACCGTGGGGGCTGATCAGGACTTCACCGTGGATGCCCATAACAAAGTGACCACCAAATTCAATGCGGCCACTCTGGGCGCAGGCGGTGCCGCCATTGCCGCAGGGGTGGGAGTCAACACCATCGGCACTTCCACTCTGGCCAAGGTGAACCAGAGCACCGTCACGGCCCGGAAAGCGGCTGTTGCCTCCCGGGAAGAACTGGACGTGGATCAGAACCTGGTGGGTGCTACGGTGGGCGGTCTGGGCATCAATGCCAATGTGATGGTGACCTCCATCGGCACCAAACTGGCGGATACCTACGGCAGCAGCGAGAACAAGGGAGCTTCCTTTGATACCGCCGCTGTGCTGAAGAAGGCCAATACGGCCCTGGATTCCCAGCAGACGGCCACTGCCGATGACAGCACCGCCAGCAGCAAGGTGGTCAAAGATACCCTCCACAATACGGATACCGGTGTGGAGAGCACCGATGCTTCCGGCGTGACCGTTTCTTCCGGCAAGAGTGATGCCAAAGGCACCCAGGTGGCGGTGACCGGTTCGAAGATTACCACCGGGGATACCCTGAGCCTGAAAGCGGACCGGCAGACCGATGCAGCGGTTACGGCGGCTTCGGCCAGCCTGGGCGTTGTGGATCTGAGCGCAACGGTGGCGGTCCTGGATGCGAAAAAGGATGCCGGCATCACCGTCAGCAGCAGTACCCTGACCTCTGGCAAAGACCTGTCCGTCCTGGCTGAACAGAGCGGGACCACCGGGATCACGGCCTACCAGGGCAACATCAGTGCCGGTACCGGGATCAGTGCGGCCTATGCCCAGAGCAGCTCCAGCGGCAGCACGGCCATTACCCTGGACCAGAGCACGCTGCAGACGGCGCAGGATTCCACGGGCCATATCACCGTGAAGGCCGAAGATACCGGCGCCACCAGCGCCAAGGTCGTCGGTGTGACCACCGGTGCCTTTGGGGGCGGGGCTCTGATCACCAAGGCCGATAACAAGAGCGGGACGGGTGTGAGCCTGAAGGACAGCACCCTGAGCGGAAAGAAGGATGTGGCTGTGACCAGCCGCAGAGCCAACACCGTGACTGCCGGTACCACCGGCGGTGTGGTAGGGGCAGCAACCCTCCAGGGCGTGGTGGCCAGTGCTTCCGACACGGGCAGCAGCACGGTTGCGCTCACCGGGAAGAACGCCCTCAGCGGCGAAACTCTGGAACTGACGGCCCAGGGACAGCCTAGGGTCAGCGCCGATGCCAAAGCCATAGGGGTTTCCCTGGTGGGCGGCGGTGCCTCCGTGGCTACGGCGGAAGCCGGCGGTACGGTGGCCCTGACGGCGGCAGAAGGATCCTCCTTCACGGCGGACAGCGTGGAACTGACGGCTTCTTCCGGTCAGCAGAGCGAAGAAACCAAGGACAGCAGCGGAAACACCACCACCACGGTCTATGACAATGCCAAGGCCGAAGCTGTGGGGAATGCCACGGCCATCGGTGCCAGTGTGGGGGTCAACAAGGCCAGCGCCAAACAGGCCACCACCGTAAAGGTGGACCTGGGGAAAGGCATTTACAAGACTGATTCCCTGACAGTGACCGGTTCCAACACGGCAGCTCTGGATGCAGCAGCCAAAGGTGTCACCATTGGCGGTTACTTCGCCAGCGGCACCAACGAGACCGATCTGGACGGCCAGCTGACTACGCAGGTGACGGCGGCCGGCGCCGATACGGCCAGCAGCCTGGGCAGCGTGACCCTGCGTAGCAGCGGGTACGGCAATCTGAAAGGCAAGGCGGACGGCAGCGGCGGTGGCTACATCAATATCAGCCCTGTGGCGGCCAGAGCCAATACGAACCTGACCACGGATACCCGGACCAGCGTCAGCGGCAGCTGGAAGGCTTCTTCCCTGACGGCCAGCGCCACCAACAGCGATAACCTGGATGTGACGGCCAACTCCCTGACGGCTGCTGTCCTGAACGGCAGCGGTACGGAAGTGGATACCACGGTAAACCACAAGGCCCAGACCGATGTGACGGGCAGCGTGACCACCAGCGGCAGCCAGGCATACACGGCGGCCAACGAAGTGGACCATGCTGTGGACCTGAAGGGCAACGGCTACGGCGGGGCCACCGTCAATGCCAACTCCATGACCAGCAATCTGGGATATGCTGCCAAGGTGAACCTGGACAAGGCCACCCTGGCTGCCACCGGTGAAGGAGGCTCCCTGACGGCAGAGGCTGGTACCGGCGGCACCATGACCTACCTGAACCAGCTGAAGAGTGCCGGCGTCATCCCTGTGACCGTAGCCAAGAGCACGAACACGGTGACCTACGACAACGGCGTCAGCGCCACCGATTCCACCCTGACCACGGGCAAGGCCGATCAGGACATCACCCTGGCTGCCCATGATGAGACCAGGGCTTCCTTCAAGACTGTGGCCGACACCCAGGGCGGGGCCGTGGGGGCTGCGTCTGCCAGCATGACCAATACCCTGAGCCGGTCCAACAAGATCGCCCTCAGCGGAGGCAGGCTGGAAAGCATGAATGATGTGAACCTGTATGCCGGAGCGGATCAGGAGGGTATCAACTCCAGCCTGGATTACAGCGCCATCTCCGATGCCTACAACCGGACGGCCCTCCCCATCGCCACTGCGCCCAGCCTGGCCAATACCATGACCCAGGCCAACCAGGTGGCCATCGACGGAACAGTGGAATCCGTCCGCCATACCAACCTGAAGGCCGGCAAGGGGCTGACCACCGTGGCCGAAAGCGCCCAGGAATACAATGTGTACACCGGGGACAAAGGCAATGGTTCGGTGACCTCCACGGCCCTGGGTACCCATACGGGCAGCGAAACCACGGACAACAAGGTTTCCCTGGGGTCCAAAGGTTCTGTGACGGCGGGGATCCATACGGATCTGGCTGTGACCATTGACGGGAAGAGCACCACGAAAGGAAAAGGGGAAGACACTGAGCTGGATGTAAGCGGCATTACGGTGACTGTGGACAAGGGCAAGGACTGGTTCTCCCCGGATTCTGTGGAAAAATCCAGCGTCCTGCTGGCAAACAGCCTGAAGAAACGGTATGATGAACTTTCCGACAAAGCGGCGGAATACTCCACCTCTTCCAATGAATACAAGACCCTGAAGGCGGAAATGGACAGCCTGCGTACCATGATGGACGAGAACGGCTTCATCAAGGACGGCAACGTCCTGGATTCTGTAGGCGTAGGGGCTGTGGTCCTGCCGGATATCGTGGTCTCTGGGGGCAACATCAATGTGGAAGCGGACAGCGTCAGCGGGTCCGGAAGCCTGACGGCCAAGGGCGCTGAGTCGGTGGACATCACCAACAACAGCGACCTGTACCTGAAGACCGGGGATATCATCATCAAGGACAAGGGCGGCGAAATCCGCTACAATGACGGCCAGGTGAGCCAGGCCTCCGACCTGGGCACCGGCTTTACCGGAAAGGTGAAAAGCAGCAGTGCCTCCGGCACCGAACCGGAAATCATCCTCAGCAGCACCGGCACATCCACCAACGGTGTGACCACTCCGGATATCGGGATCTTCGGCACCATCCAGAATGCCAACGGCGATGTGACGGTGAAAAACGCCAACGGGAACATCTTCGTGGACAGCACCGCCAACGTCAGCGCCCGGAACATCACCATGAGCGCGGACAAGGGGTCTGTGACCCAGATCAGCGACGGCTGGCTGCTGGTGGGCAGTGACCCCATCACCCGGTACCAGATCAACGACAGCATTGCGAAGAAAATCCAGGAATTCTATTCGCAATATGTAGGAATTTTTGAGAATGCTGAAGCAGAAACAGAAGAAGAGTATGAGAAACGCTTGCTTCAGGTTCCCACTCTTACGGAATCTGAAAAAGAAGCCATCCGGACGGCCTTCAGCAACAGGGATGCTTCTGCCGGCATCCACGCCGGACAGAACGTGTACCTGTCGGGCAAAAACGTGATCATCGACGGACTGGTCCAGAGCGGGTATGACACCTACAAGACCACCCTGACCATGGCAGATGACAGCAAGGTCTTCCTCAAGGACCTGGCCTGGAATTTCAATAAGGTGGCCCTGACTGACGACCAGGTGCTGGGCAACGCCAGTTACCTGATCAACAACGGGGGCTCCTACTACAACCAGCAGCGGGGCGTCTGGGAATATGCTGTGAAGACCTATTACAACCCGTACACGAAACATCTGCTCACGGAAGCCATTGCGCCGGCCGGCGGCAAGATCTACATCAACGGGGCGGTGGCCAGCACCAGCGGCACCGGCCGTCTGCTGGCCATGGACGGAACACCGGATGTTTCCATCGACACCAGTGCGGTGCCCCGGGATCTGACGGTGAACACCATCCGGAACCAGGATATCGACGGGCTGATCAGCATCAAGGATACCAACAGCAACAAGCAGACGGAGTACCGGAACAATGGCGGAAAGACCACGGTGACGGTGACCGACAGCAGCAGCAAGGTGACCACCAGTACGGTGGACTCCGCCGTGTACACTCCCGATGCCCAGACCCTGAAATGGACGGGCGGGACTACTGGCGGCAAGACGGTGAAGGTCCATGAGTACGATAAGAATTTCCTGGCGTGGGGCCTGATCAAGTACAAGAACACCGGGGAATTCCTGGCCAGCATCAAGGATGATCTGGGGAATGTCCAGACTCCTTCTGAATACCAGATTTCCGGGGACCAGACCCTGGATTCCGGTATGGTCATCACCAAGGGCAAACAGGATAATGCCTACGAAGTGACCACGAAACAGTATATCGATGACAGTAATCCAAGCTACAGCGATGTGACGGTGACCACCGAGTACAAAGGCTTCTGGGGCAAGGTGTTTGGTTATGGGAAGGCCAAATACAGATGGACGGAGACGGTGGGGAATTCCACCAGCAGTACCTACTCCATCCAGGCGGACAAACCCATCGATGTGGGCTTTTTGACCCAGGGCAAGGATACCATTTCCATCACCGGTGCCAAAAATGTGGACCTGGCCGGCAGCATTACGTCGGCAGGCAGCGGCGGCAAGGTGTCCCTGACCAGCACGGGCGGCGGCATTACCACCCAGGACGGGGCTTCCGTGAATACGGACAGCCTGACGGCCCAGGCCCAGGGCAATATCACTCTGGCCCACAGCGCCCTGGGGACTGGGGCGGCCATCAGCCTGAACAGTGACGGCGGCAGCGTGACCCTGAAATCCGACAAGGGCGATCTGACGGTGGACAAGGCCGTGGCCGGCAGCGGCAGCCTCTATCTGCAGGCGGACGGGAACCTGAAGGGCAGCAGTACCCTGAAGGGGAACCGGATCGACCTGATCAGCCGGAAGGGTGCCATTAATGGGGCCGTGGCCACGGCAGACTCCCCTGTGGACAGTGATCCTCTGTCGGCCAGCCTGAATGCCCAGGCCGCCGGGAATATTACCCTGACCAACGCTGGCAGCGGCAGCAATATGCGGCTGGGGCACATTGTCTCCAGCAATGGGGACGTGACTCTGACCACGGACGGCAGCTTCGAGGATGTGACCGGCGAAGGGACCCTTTCCAGCGGCAAGGATAAACTGAGCCTGTGGAAGGAAATGGGCCTGGTGGCCGACGAAAATGCGGACAGCCATACCAAGGCTGCGGAAGCAGCGAAGAAGGAACGGCTGGACGGGCTGGAAGTACAGGGAACCAAACTGGCTGCCGCAAACAGCAGCCATACCCTGGACAGCTACAAAGCGGAGGCTGCGGACTATGCTTCCTATGCGGCTTCTGACACCGGTCTGCAGGCAGCGAAAGCCGCCTACGAAAAGGCTGTGAAAGCCAACGCCGGTGACGATGCGGCCCTGGAAGCAGCGTACAAGACCTACGACGCCGCCCGGAAGGCCTACTTCGACGGCAAGGGCTACACCACGGAAGAACAGGATTTCATCCTGGCTTATGCAGATGTAAGCAGCAGCAAGGCCTACGGCTGGAGCCAGAATGACCTGCTCTACGCCATCCAGGACAGCGTGCTCAACGCTTCGCCCAAGGATGAAGTGGTGACGGTGGCCACCCCCAATATCAAAGGGAAGAATATCACCCTGAATGCCGGGAAGAACATCGGCGTGGATGGAGCGGCCAAGGAAATCGCCTATGCGGATCTGAACAAACTGGAGAACCTCCAGATCCTGTCCCAGGCCAAGGCCGGGGATCTGACCTGGAACGACACCAGTCTGACGGTCCGGCAGCAGCAGCCCGTCACCCTCCAGCTGAACGGCGGAAAGGTGACCCTGAACGCCAACGGCAGCAACACCGCCGGGGCAGGCCGCATCTATCTGGCCGGAGTGAAGGACACGGTCCTGGATATCACCGGGAAGATCAGCACCAGCGCCGATGTGAAGCTTATGAGCGACAAGGGCGTGAAGATGGAGGAAGGCGGCATCACTGCCCGGAATCTGACCATCACCGGTGGTACTGGTGATATCGGCAGCAGTGCCCACAACATCCTGACCAACCTGAGCGGCAGCCTGGATGCCCGGACCAAGGGCAATCTGTACCTGCACCAGACCGGGCTGGACAACAATGCAGCCCAGGTCCTGACGCTCCAGAGCGTGGCCGGCAGCGTGGTCAGCCTGAGTGCCGATGCCGGCATGAAGATGACCACCGAAAGCGGCAAGACCAGCGGCTACATCAACGGCGACGAAGTGAACCTGGTTTCCTCTGACGGCAGCCTGGGTCTGGCAGCGGACGGACTGCGGGTGAAGAACACCGGCGTACTCAGCGCCGATGCCGAAAAGGGGAACATCTACCTGAGCGGCAGGGATGCCGGTACCCTGACCCTGGCCAACGTGAAGGGCAAGGACGAATTCGTCCTGCACAGCGAAGGCACGGTGCAGGCCGGACGGGAAGCAGCGGACGGCGTGACGGCTGTGGACAGCCAGATCAAAGCTGCCAAAGTGACCCTGGACGCCGCCGGTTCCATCAACCTGGCCAAAGGCAGCCTGACCACGGATACCCTGGCCCTGAAGGCCGGCGGACATATCAGCCAGACTGCGGCCCATGCCATCACGGCACCTGCCGTCAGCCTGGATGCAGTTTCCGGCATCGACCTGAAGAGCGGAGCCGAGCTGGATAACCAGAAAGTCTTCAATGACTTCCAGACCGTGACCGTGAAGAACGGCAGCGATGCCGCCGATGTGATCATCGGCAGCGGCGGCAGTAAGGACCTGACCGTTTCCTTCGACGCTGACAGCAAGGCCAAGAACGTCACCGTCCGCAACTACGTGAACGGTGCGGTGAATGACCTGACCGTCAACGGGCCGGTGACAGTTGCAGAAGGCATCAGCCTGATCAATGATGAGGCCGATCTGAAGACCACGGGAACTCTCACCGTGGGCAGCGGCCGGCTCCATGAATATGCGGCCGGGGCGCTGGAAAATGAAGACGGCCTGACTGGGGACGAAATCATCCTGAAATCCACCAAAGGCATGATCAACAAGAGTCTGATCGCCACCAACAAGGTGGAACTGACGGCGGCCGATGAAATCCTCAACACGGGCATCGTACAGGCCGGTACCTCTGTGACCATGAAATCCAATACCAGCAGCATCACCAACCAGGGCGATGTGGAAGCCAAAGACGGCGGCGTGACCATGGACGCCAAGACCGACCTGAACAACCAGGGAGTTGTAACGGGCAGTCAGGATGTGGAACTGACCTCCGGTCAGTCCATGACCAACGGCAAGGCCGTAACGGCCGGTGAGGATCTCACCATGGAAGCCGGCACGAAGCTGACCAACGGCGGAGCGCTGACGGCTACTGGAGGTTCTGTGGATCTGCAGTCCGGTGAGGCCATGAGCAATACTGGCGCAGTGACGGCCCAGCAGGATGTACGGATGAAGGCCGGGACCACCCTGGATAACGGCGGCGGCCTGACCGCCACCGACGGTTCCATCAAACTGACTGCTCAGAAGGGCCTCCGCCAGAACGGCAGTGCCACCACTGGCAGCAGCATCACCATGGATAACCAGCAGGACGGCGGCCTGGCCGTAACCGGGGATGTCCAGAGCGGTACGGATGCAACCATCAAGAACCAGAATGGCGATGTGACCATGGGCGGCAATGTGAAGGCCGGCCGGGATCTGACCGCTTCCACCAGCCAGGGTGACATCACCTTTGACGGCAAGGTGGCAGCAGGCCGGAACCTGGATGCCCAGACCCGGCAGGAAGGCACCATTACCCTGCGGCAGGATGTGACCGGCGGTGGAGACCTCAAGTTCGCCACCAACAATGGTTCCATCCGGTTCGAAGGCAATGACTCCCAGCAGGCGGAAGACATCCATGTGACCTCCAAAGACGGCGATGTGTCCATGACCATCACCGGCCAGGGCAATATGGAAGACAGCCACCGCCAGGCCGGCGGCGACCGGGCTGTGGTGGAAGCCGGCAGCGGCAGCATCACCCTGAAGCATACAGGTGTGGGCGACGTGGATCTGTACTCCCTGCTGGCCGGCAGGAAGGCCGGCGTGGAAGTGGAGGACGGCAGCCTGTACCTGGATACCATCAACGGGGATCTGATTGCGGTCTATGTGAAGAACCCTCAGAAGACCACGGCCATCGAACATATGGCAGCCGGCAGCCGGCTGTCCCTGTCCGGGTCCGCCATCAATGTGGCGGAAATCACCCAGAGACCGGGGGCCAGCAGCACCCTGACCCTGGATGTGGACGGGGCCGATCAGGGCGCACCGGTGGAAAGCCTGACCATCGGGGACATCAAGGCGGCCAATGGGGTGCGGGTTCCGCACCTGTGGGTCCGCAACGGTGCCTTGAAGACCAGCCAGGGTACCCTGCAGCTGGATAAGCTGTTCGTACTTGACAAGGCCACCTTCAGCAACGGCACCATGATCACCGATGTGTTCGGTACCACGCCGCGCCCCGATGAACGGGTGCACAGTGTGTACTGGATCAACACGAAGCTGGCCCGGCCTCAGGAGAACCTGAGCCAGTGGCTGGCGGATGCAGGCCGGGGCGGCCGGTGGATGTACCTGCTGTTCGACCGGCAGGGCCACACCCAGTTCAGCAACGGCAACCTGGTGGATCTGGATCCTCACAACTACGTGTACAACCAGCGGTACAGCGAGACCAACTGGACCCGTACCCTGGAAGACCGGGATTTCAGCAACTTCTGGACTCCCTACTTCCATCCGGAAATGACTTATTCCAACCGGTATGATCTGGTGGATGGGTCCCAGGCGGTATCTCAGTCGGCCAACGCTGAAATCACCGTGGAAGAAGTGTAAGAAAAAGCAGTAGAAGCAGCCCCAGGGACTTACCGGGCCGCGGCGCCCGGCAAGCCCCTCTGGGGAACTGAAAAAAGGAGAATGCATGAACCCGAAAGCCCAAAGTTTCCAGGACTACCTGGACAAGGAAAAACTGAAAGACTTCACCCTGGAGGAAATCTCCGGGGAGGACCTGAAACCTGTGGTATTCCGTTCCCACCTGGCTCTGAAGGAAGCCCGGCTGCCCGTTGTGGTGGTCTGGGACCTGAGCATCTATGGCATGGTGCGGATCCTGGTGGCTCAGAAGGCCCTGAAAAAGACCAACGAAACCGCCCTGCTGAAGCAGATCAATGAGACCAACCGGAAATACAAGGCCTTCAAGTATTATCTGGATGAGGAAGGGAACCTGGTGCTGGATGCCTGCATCCTGTGCCGGGGACAGAAAGTGGACGGAGAACTGGTCTACATCCTGTTCAACACCCTGTCCCAGCATCTGGAAGAGGCCTATGGACAGTGGATGAAAGTAATCTGGGGATAAGGACAGGTGTCTCTTGCGTCCGGGAGCGGCAATTGTTATAATAATCATGTTATGCGGTTGTAGCTCAGTTGGATAGAGCATCTGCCTCCTAAGCAGAGGGTCGCGCGTTCGACTCGCGCCAATCGCACCATGTGATAAAAAAAGGGGCTGTGAAGAAATGAGGATTCATTTCTTCACAGCCCCTTAGTCGGAAGTCGGGAGTCTGCAGTCGGAAGCCTCAGGACAGGATCCGTCTGGCTGGACGGATCCTTGTGATTCTGTAGAACCAGAATCACAATCAATCTGAGAGATCATTTCGTCCAAAGGTTCTACACAGGCGGATTGTCAAGCCAAGTGCAACACCTTCGAGAAATAGGCTTCATATGGTGT
>CAJMQS010000006.1 GCA_905215645.1 uncultured bacterium | reverse complement strand
TTTCTGCCGGAGTATCGGAGGCAAACTTGTTGATGGCCACCAGTACTGGCAGGCCGAAAGTCCGCATATTTTCCACCTGTTTGGCCAGGTTGGAGAACCCATCGCTGACAGCCTGGACATTTTCCTTGCCCAGATCTGCTTTGGCGACGCCCCCATGCATCTTCAGTGCCCGGATGGTAGCCACCAGCACAACGGCATCCGGATACAGGTTGCCATAATGGCATTTGATGTCCATGAATTTTTCTGCGCCCAGATCAGCACCGAAGCCGGCTTCCGTAATGGCGATATCTCCCAGTTTCAGGGCCATCTTGGTTGCCAGCAGGGAGTTGCACCCATGGGCGATATTGGCAAAAGGACCGCCGTGGATGATGGCCGGCGTATGTTCCAGGGTCTGGACCAGGTTCGGTTTGATGGCATCCTTCATCAGCATAGCCATGGCCCCTTCGCAGCCCAATTGATGGACATGGACCGGATTCCCATCCAAGTCGCAGCCGATGACGATCCGGCCGAACCGGGCCTTCAGATCTTCCAGATCCTTGGCCAGGCACAGGATGGCCATGATTTCCGAAGCCACGGTAATGGTAAAGGCATCCTGACGGGGGAAACCACAGACTTTGCCGCCCAGGCCCACCACCACGTTCCGCAGGGCACGGTCATTCATGTCCATGACCCGGCGCCAGGTGATTTGCCGGGCATCCAGCCGCAGTTCGTTGCCATGATGGATGTGATTGTCGATCATGGCAGACAGCAGGTTATTGGCAGCGGTAATGGCATGCATATCGCCGGTGAAATGCAGGTTGATGTCATCCATAGGCACCACCTGGGCATAACCGCCTCCGGCAGCGCCCCCTTTGATGCCGAATACAGGGCCCAAAGAAGGTTCACGCAGGGCAACCACAGCGTTTTTCCCAATCCGGTTCAATGCCTGTGCAAGCCCGATGCTTGTGGTGGATTTCCCTTCACCGGCAGGTGTCGGAGTGATGGCGGTCACCAGGACCAGTTTTCCGTTGGGTTTCTTTTCCAGACGTTTCAGGACATCCAGGGAAACCTTGGCTTTGTAATGACCATACTGTTCCAGTTCTTCCGGCAGGATTCCCATTTTATCCGCAATCTTGCTGATGGGCTCCATGACGTTTTTTTGTGCAATTTCAATATCGCTCAGCATAATTTTCTCTCTTTCTATGTCCATAGGTTAAATTATTCATTTGGTTTCGTTCTAATTGTTTATTACTTTTTTTCTACAAGCATCAATTACATGCTTAGCCAAAATTGTCGTAGTCACAGAACCGACACCTCCCGGTACTGGTGTAATTGCCTCTACCAGAGGAGCCACATGTTCAAAATCTACGTCCCCACAAAGATTTCCCTCTCTTGTCTCACTAATTCCAACATCGATTAAAATTTGATTTGCACCTACCATATCTTTTGTTACAAGCTTAGTATGTCCAGTTGCTGCAACAATGATATCTGCACAAACACAATGTCTCTTAAGGTTTTTGGTATGACTATGACAAATTGTAATGGTAGCCCCCAATTTCATTAGCATCATAGCTAAAGGACGACCAAGAACAAGGCTTCTTCCTATAATTACAACATTTTTACCATTAACATTAATTCCATAGTACTTCAGCATATTTACACAAGCGTCTGGAGTACAGGGGCTGTAGCCTTTGGGAGTTCCTGTAAAGATTCCCGCCAGAGATAGATCTGTAATGCCGTCCATATCTTTTTCTGGAGATAAACTATTCCGAACTATTTCATCATCCATTTGAGATGGCAGTGGCCGGAAAATTAGACAGCCATCAATAAACGTATCTTTATTTATTTTTTTTATTTCTTCCAATAATTGATTCTGAGTGCAATTTTGTGGAAGGATTATTTTTTTTAGATTTACTCCAATTTTTTGGCATCTCTTTTGAATGCCTGTTTCGTAAGAAATATCCTCTGGTCTATGTCCGACTCGGATAGTAGCCAAGGTTGGAATTACTCCAGCATCATTAAGTTTGGTAACATCTTGTATTAAAGAAGATGTTATTTTATTCGCAACTTCATTTCCAAATAGTACCTTCATAACGTATGCTCCTCAATAAAATAGGGATGCCTATAATCTTTTAAAAGGCATCCCTTAACTCTTTATCTCGAGTTCATCAATTGCATTAGTTTTTCTTCTTCACCTGGCAACATCTTATAGCTATGTTCAGGGGCAGGATACAAACCACAATGAACTTCATCCACAAAAGCTTTACCACCCTTTAAAATTTCTTCCCTAATATTTGCATATTTTTTTGCGAACTTTGGATTCCTCGTAAAGAATCCAAGCAAATCATACCAATTAATCATTGGACTATCACTATAAGGTCCACATCCAGAACCAAGAATAGGAATAGAAGTATTTTCGTATATAATTTTAGCGACTTCGCTAGGAACAGCTTCTACAACAACGGCAATACACCCAGCATTTTCAAAAGCCTTCACTACATCAATTAACTTTAATGCCATTTCAGCACTTCGTGCCTGCGTTTTGTAACCACCCAACATAATTGCACTCTGAGGTGTCAATCCAGTATGTCCAATTACTGGAATAGCTGCCTTGGTGCAAGCTTCAATGACTGGAACGATTTCCATGCCGCCTTCCATTTTGACACAATCCATATCTGCTTCAACCATATATCTTGCAGCATTCTTTACTGCTTCCTCGATAGAAGCTTGATATGTCATGTATGGCATATCTCCCATGATAAAGCAATGTGGGGCCCCTTTACGGACAGCTTTTGCATGCTCAATCATGACATCAAGAGTTGCTTTAGTGGTGCTCGTATTTCCTAACATTACCGTAGCAATGGAATCACCCATATTAATGATTTCGATACCTGCTTCATCGGCCAATACAGCCATCGGATAGTCATACAACGCTGTACGGGCCAATTTCTCCCCTTTGGCCTTTTTTTCGTGAATAGTCGCTAACGTAACTTTCTTTCTTTCCTCACTCATAATATAATCCTCCTTATTTTTAAATATTAGAATTAGTATTTTTTAATCCATAAAACTCTACTACTTTATGAACAATATATTCGCCAATATGATCATAAGCTTCATGCGTACTTCCGCCCACATGAGGGGTTATAATAAAATTATTTAATCCAAATAATGGACTACTCACTTTTGCATTATCCAAAAGCCCCTTTCCTGCTAATTCATTAGCCAACACATCAGCCCCATATCCAGCAATTTTTTTATTTTTCAATGCGTCATAGATGGCGTTTTCATCAACTAAACCACCACGAGCACAGTTAATCAAAATAGCAGAAGGTTTCATTATTTCAACTAATTCTTTGGAGATGATTCCTCTTGTTTCTTTGTTTAGCGGTGTATGAACAGAAATGTAATCACATTCTTTACAGATTTGATATAGGTTTTCTGTTTTTCCTGTATTAACTTCTCTGAAATCACTATCAGGAATATAAGGATCATATGCGATTGTTTGCATCCCAAAAGCTTGCGCTAAAGTTGCTACTCTTTTCCCAATATGGCCTAACCCTATAATCCCTAGCAGATGACCTTTTAATTCATGACCAGTATATTTATATTTGTCCCACAATCCCTCATTTTGCACCTCATTATTTGCAATAACAGTCATTCTAGAAAGTTCAATCATTTTTGCTAGTGTTAACTCTGCTACTGCATTACTATTGATTCCTGGAGCATTTTGGATTGTAATTCCTATTTTGTTTGCGTATTCCATATCAACATGATTTGTTCCTGCAGAACATATTGCTATCATTTTAATATGATTTGCTGCAGCATTCAGCATCTCTTTATCCATCTTAGGATCAACCCTCATTACTAATAAATCGTATTGAGGAAGCAATTTTTTTAATATTTCTCTTTCTGGTAAAATATTAACATCAACTTTGACGCCATAACTTTCAAGGCCCATCTTTACAACTGGAGAAACACGGTCAATTATCAAAGCCTTCATAAAAACATCACTTCTTTCTCTAATTGATTTTTATAGATTGGGATATACACTATGTTCTAATGTGATAAAATCATGACTAGCTAAAATTTCAACATTATCTTCTTTATGCAAACGTCGCATTCTATCAAATGTAGCATAAAATGCATTAATATCTGCGCATAAACTGCTCATACCATAGATACCATCATCAATTTTTGCCACACACTCTTTCAAAGGAACAGCATCACTCGCTAAAAGGAATTTCCCTGCTTTCGTATTTATAAGAGCTCCTTGTAACCCCAAAGAATGTCCTGGAAGCTTTAATAAATCGATGCCATCGCAAAGTTTATAATCTCCATCAATGACTTGCCACTTCGTATTTTGCTTAGCCCATGGTGGTATAACACCCGTATAAAATGTTTCATATGTAACTTTAAATTTCGGTAATGGACATACTGCACTTAATAATTCATCTTTTTGAATATAAAAATCAGCCTGTGGAAACAAATGATTATTGTAACAATGATCCCAGTGTAAGTGTGACATGATAACTGTATCTATTTCACTAGGCTGCACACCGAGAGCTCTCAACGCTACATCAGGTGCCTCTTCAGGTTTTCTTTCAATACCCGGACCATGATAGCTTTTTTGCATTGATTCCATTTTTGGATCGCCACTGCCAGTGTCAAAAAGTATTTTTCTACCATTTCCTTCTATTAGAAAAATCAATACTGGAAAATCCTCTCTCTGTTTATATTCTTCTTGATTAGAAGTAAAAGCTCCACGATAGTATGAGATCTTTCCTACTTTAATTGGTCTTATTATAAACTCATTCATTTTCTATACCTCCGTTTTATTTAAACAACAAAGAAAGTGAAGGAATAAAGGAAACAACAAAGCACATTGCAATTCCAGTTAAAATAAATGGTACTGCAGCCTTAAAGACTGACATGACTTTCTGTCCACCCATACTTGCCGTAAGAAATATATTGGCACCAAACGGTGGTGTATACATACCCATGGCCAAATTAGTAACAGTCATTACTCCAAAATGGATTGGATTTATACCAAATTGTTGAGAAACAGGAAATACAAGAGGAACAACGATAAGAATAATAGTACTCGTTTCCATAAGCATTCCACAAATTAGGAAAAGTATGTTTACAATAATTAAAAACATCGTCTTAGTTGTACAAAACGCCATCATTGCAGAACTTACGGTTGAAGTAATTCTTAAAGTAGTCATAACCCATCCAAAAAAGCTCGCTGATCCGATGAGAAACATAATAACTGCGCTTGTTATTGCCGAATTACACATAGCTTTATAAAACTTCCTTAAAGTCAATTCTTTATATATCAATGTTCCCACTATAATTGCATATACAGATGCGACAATAGCCGATTCGGTCGGAGTGAAGATTCCGCCATAGATTCCACCTAGAATAATAACAGGTGTTAAAACTGCGGGAAGAGCTTCAAGAGTTGTTTTCATTATATTGACTTGAGGAACTTCTCTTATCGGTGCATATCCATTTTTTCTTATTATGATATACGAAATCAAACAGTAAGCTAAAGTTAAAATAATTCCTGGCACAATAATGGCAATGAACAACGCTCCAACTGATGTGTTTGTCAAAGTTCCATAGAGAATTAAAGATATGGAAGGGGGAATCATTAATCCCAAAGTTCCACCTACTCCTATTAAAGCACATGCAAAACTTTTGTCATAATCATTATCTTTCGTCATTTCCGGGTATAGGATTCCCCCGATTGCAGCAGCTGTAGCAAGAGCAGAACCAGAAATTGCTCCAAAAAAAGCACAACTAATGAAGTTAATTGTAGAAAGAGCCCCTCTAAATCTCCCTAAAAAGAGCATTACAAAATTTACGATTCGTTTAGATATTCCTCCCTGCATCATCAATTCTCCAGCAATAACAAAGAATACTATCGCCATTAAAGAAAATGAATTAATTGCAGTAAACATTCTCTGAGGAAAAACCATTAAGGGTACACCGCCTTTAACCATTAACGTCAATACCCCAGATGCTCCTAATGCATCTGCAATTGGCAGTCCAATAAAAAGAAAGCTCAGCGAAGTCATCAACAACACTGCATATATTGAGTTCATAATCTGCACCTCCATTTCTTAGAGTACACAATAATATGATTTAGGACTTTATATAGTAAATTATTCACGGCGCTTTGTTAAGATATGAAAATACTCAAGAAATTCTTCAAATGTAAATAATAACCCTAAAAAACCACCAACTGGAAATGCTAAATATACATATGCCATCTTAATTCCCATGGCTGGAGAAGTTTGTTTCAAGCCCCGATACATGAAAATGCCCCCATAATAGATCAAAAGAAATAAAACAAAAATCTCTAATCCGAAACATAACAGATGGAAAATTTTACCCAGTAATTCACTTCTTCCACTTACATAATCTAAGAAATTATCTATTTTTGCAAAAGATTGTCTTCTTATGCCACAACAAATACCAAGCATTGTAGCCCAAACATATAAGAATCTCATTAATTCTTCCGACCAAGAAAGCGATGTTTTCAACAAATATCTCCAAATAACTTGCATTGAGCCAACTACCACCATCACAGAAAGCACTATTACAATTATAAACAATACTATATTATCAATAGTATCTAAGACTTTTTTCATATTCATTCACATCCTTAAAACTTCTACAGTTCCAAGCATTATCCTAAATCGGGTCAATACTTGGAACCGTATACTAATCTTTATCCCAATTTTATTGAGTCACCGTCCTAAAGCACTTTTTACTGCTCTCAATTGTTCCCCATATTGAGAATCGAAGTCTTTATATACTTGTTGACATGCATCTGCAAAAGAAGTGTCATCTACTTCCGTAACCTGCATTCCATTCTTTTTCAATTCATCAACTTTACTTGTATTGAATTTTTCAGCTTGTTCTCGTTCAAATTTGCAAGCTTCTTCCGCAGCTTTTTGAACTCCCTTTTTTTGTTTATCATTCATTGAGTCAAATAAGTCTTTTCTCATTAAAAGTTCTGCAGGAGAATAGAAATGATGTGTCATCGACATAAATTTATTGACCTCATAAATTTTACCATCCAAAACTGCCATCGGCGGATTTTCTTCACCATCTATAGTCCCCTGTGCTAATGCGGTATAAACTTCGCCCCAATTCATTGGTGTAGGATTTGCTCCCATAGCTTTAAAAGAAGCTACATGAATACTTGATTCCATTGTCCTAATTTTTAGTCCACTCAAATCTTTTACATTTTTGATTTCATGCTTGCTGTTAGTTACATTTCTAAAGCCATTTTCAAAATATCCTAAACCCTGAATTCCTCTGGATTCCAAGCCTTTCAACAAATTTTTTCCAATTTTACCATCTAAGATTTTTTGAGCTTCTTCTCTTGTTTTGAAAAGATAAGGAAATTCAAATACATTAAATTTAGAATCAAAATTCGTTAAAGGTGCATTGGTCGTAATACATGCATCAATTGTCCCCATGCTAACGCCTTCGACCATATCACGTTCAGCTCCAAGAGTAGCATTAGGATGAACATCAACTTTTACAGTTCCATTTGTGTATTTACTAACCAATTCTGCAAATTTTTGAGCACCCAAATGATATGGATGAGCCTCAGTTTGTCCATGTCCTAATTTCATAATAATTGGGGTCGAGGTATCTCCTGATGGTTCTTTTTTATTTTCCATACCTCCACACCCAGCCATAAAGAGAACACTCGTTACAGTAATAGCCAAAAACAAACAAGTTTTTTTCATAATACTCCCTCCCTTAAAATGTATATAAAGCAAAGCAAAAAAGAATTTTAAATTTTTATTATTTTCTGTTGTTTGAATAATCAGATATTTTAAGTATAAGTCTGCCATAGAATTTTCTCGAACACCTTTTCTGCTGTGTATTCATAATAACATAGCAACAATATTATTTGAAATATCAGTTTATTATTTTAACTATAACTTTATTTCATTATAGTGATATAATACTCGCAGTGAGGTGTAAAAAATGGATATTAGAGAACTACGTTATTTCGTACATATTGTACAAGCACAGAATTTTAGTAAAGCAGCAATGCATTTGTATATTTCTCAGCCCGCACTTAGTAAAATGCTAAAAAAAACTAGAAGATGAAATTGGTGTTAAACTATTATTCAGGACAAGCCACCAAGTTATCTTAACAGACTATGGTAATTTATTTTATCAAAGAGCTCTTATAGCTATTCGTACTTTTGATTCTCTCCAAAACATAGTTAAAGACACGCAAGAAGAAAAGTCTGGAACCATAAAAATAGGAGTAACTCCTATGATTGGAACAATATGGCTTGTTGATTATATTGTAGACTTTTGTGATAAATATCCATCGATTAATATAAAGTTACACGTTGATGGCACAAAAATTTTAGAAAAAGAATTAGCAAAGGGAAATCTTGATCTTGTATTTGGAATAATAGATGTAAATAACAATAGTGGCCCTTATGAAAAAATTATTTTACTAGAAGATAGTATGTCTGTATGTATGAATAAAGCAAATAAATTATCAAAGATGAATGAAATTTCGCTAAAAGATCTTAGGTGCGAAGAATTCAATTCCTATAGCAGTGGTTCAATGTTATCTTCAATACTAAGGAATAAATGCTTGGAAAATGGATTTGAACCGAAAATAAGATTTTCCAGTTCAAATGTTGACATGATTATGCAATTTACTGCACACGGGAAAGGTATTTGTATCGTTCCTCGACCATTTGCAAATAGATATAGTCATATTTCTAACTTAGTAAGATTACCACTTAAAGACAATCTTCCTTGGACCATTTGTTTAATAAAGTCTAAGAATAATTATATTCCTTATATTTGTTCGTTATTTGAATCTTACATCCGTAATAAATTCCAATTAATAGTTTCGCAGAAGAAGTTAATTCCAAATCTGTGTGTAAACTCCTTTAAGGAGTAAAATCATTACCCTATAAACATATTCATCCTATTGAAAGCCTCTAAGTACACCACTGGATGATTTTACAATTAAGGGGTGCCGCACGTCCTGCGCAGCACCCCCTTTCCTTTTATTCTCTTACCAGCCGATAGTACTTCTTCTTCCCTTTCCGGAGCAGCAGGCTTTCTTTGCCGTCGAAGAGATTGTCGTCCACCAGGGTATCCACGTCGGTGATCTTGACATCTTCGAGGGTCAGGCCGTTCTGCTGCATCAGCCGGCGGCCTTCGCTCTTGGTGGCGATGACTTTATTTTCCGCCAAGAGATCCAGGAGCCGGCAGCCCCATTCGTCCTTCCGGACGGTGATAGTGGGCACATTGTCCATATCGCTGCCAGAACCGAACAGAGCTTCCGTGGCATTCTTGGCCTTTTCCGCTTCTGCTTCTCCGTGGACGATCTTGGTCACTTCGTAAGCCAGCACTTTCTTGGCTTCGTTGATCTCTGCACCCTGGAGGGCTCCCAGCCGGCGTACTTCGTCCATGGGCAGGAAGGTCAGGAGAGCCAGGCATTTTTCTACGTCTGCATCATCGATATTCCGCCAGTACTGGTAGAAATCGTAGGGAGAGAATTTCTCCGGATCCAGCCACACGGCGCCGCCCACGGTCTTGCCCATCTTCTGGCCCTGGCTGTTGGTCAAGAGGGTATTGGTCATGCAGTAGGCCGGCTGCCGGTCCTTCCGGCGGATCAGTTCCACCCCAGCGATCATGTTGGACCACTGGTCGTCCCCGCCCAGTTCCATGACGCAGTTGTATTTTTTATGGAGGGTGTAGAAGTCATAGGCCTGCATGATCATGTAGTTCATCTCGAAGAAAGTGAGCCCGTTATCGCTGGCCAGACGGCTCTTATAGCAGTCAGCCGCCAGCATCCGGTTCACGGAGAAATGGACCCCCACGCTCCGGAGCATGTCCACATAGTTCAGTTTCAGTAGCCAGTCGGCGTTGTTGGCCACGATGGCCTTCCCTTCGGACAGGTCGATGAACCGGCCGATCTGTTTCTTGAAGCATGCGATATTGTGGTTGATGAATTCCGGGGTCAGCATCTTCCGCATCTCGTTCTTGCCGCTGGGGTCCCCCACCATGCCGGTGCCGCCGCCCAAAAGGATGATGGGACGGTGGCCGGCCCGCTGCATATGGGCCATGACCATCAGGGCGATGAAGTGGCCTACGTGGAGGCTGTCCGCAGTGGGATCGAAGCCGATATAGAAAGTGATCTTTTCTTTTCCCAGCAGTTCTCTGATTTCATCCGGGTGGGACATCTGTTTCAAGTAGCCCCGTTCTTCCAGTACATCCAATACGTTCATGAACATCCTCCTACTTCGTTGGATTTTTACCATGGACAGGGGGCTGCCGCAAAAACGACAGCCCCACTGTCTTCTTTCTTTATTCCAGTTGTTTGCTGCGACCTTCTTAGGTCATTTTTTCGGGATTTCCGAAGTGCAGTGGGGGCACCGGGTGGCTGCCGGATCCACTGGCATCTTGCAGAACGGGCACAGGGTGGGTTCTGCTTTGGGTTCTTCTTTCTTGAACCGGTTCATAAGGGAGACCAGGCAGAAGATCACAAAGGCCATGATGATGAAATCGATGACATTGGTGATGAAGCTGCCATAGGCGATCACCGGCAGATTGGCCGCTTTGGCTTCTGCCAGGCTGCTGACTTTCTTGCTGGACAGGTTGATGAACAGGTCGGAAAAATCCACCCCGCCGATGAGGATCCCCAAAGGCGGCATGATGATGTCATTGACAGCCGAAGATACGATCTTTCCGAAAGCACCCCCGATGATGACACCGACGGCCATGTCCACTACGTTGCCCCGGAGCGCAAAGTCTTTGAATTCCTTGAAAAAGCTTCCCATATTGTCTCTCCTTATCCCTTTTTCGGCGGCAGGATTTCCAGCCAGTAGTTGTCAGGATCCGTAATGAAATAAATCCCCATTGCCGGATTTTCGTAGCAGATACAGCCCATCTTCTGATGCTTCTCGTGGGCCGCGGCGAAATCATCGGTTTCAAAAGCCAGATGGAATTCGTTGTCTCCCAGGTTATAGGGCTCCTTCCGATCTTTCAGCCAGGTCAGCTCCAGCAGATGGCTGGTCTGATGGTCTCCCAGATACACGATGGTGAAATCCGGGGTTTCGATCCGCCGGGTTTCTTCCAGTCCCAGGGCTTCTTTATAGAAAGCCAAAGATTTCTGGAGGTCCAGCACATTGAAATTGTTGTGGACGAATTTGAATCGCATTCCAAGTTTCCTTTCTCTGTCAAGATGCCTTCTTCCGTTTGGAGATAATGGAAAGGCAGGATCCAAAAAGGATCAGGGCAATCCCCACCACCATGTTGACCGTAATGGGTTCATCGATGACCAGCCAGGCCATGAAGGCCGTCAGGATGGGTTTGATATAAAAGGCCAGCGAGGCCGTAGCTGGGTCCGTATATTCCATGGCCAGGAAATAACAGGCAAACCCAAGCCCTGTGACCCCTACGGCAATGTAAGCCAGGGGCGGGATATGGGCAGCAGTAAGGCCACTGAAGATGGGGATATCCGTGAATACCTTGAGGCCCAGATCCAGCATCAGGCTGCGCACCGGGGCCAGGGTGGAAAGGCCGATCAAAAGCAACATTTCCAGGGACCCGCACACAAAGCTCAGGCTGGTCATGGCAATACCCCCGTACCGCTGGGCATGTTTCCGTCCGGCGATCCCATAGAGGGCAAACGTCATGGCAGAGAGCAGGATCAGGATCACGCTCAGCTGGCTGCCCGTCATATTGGCCGGATTCACGATACAGATGATCCCGGCAAAACTGGCCATCAGGGAAAAGATGGTCAGTTTGTCGATAGGCTCACCCAACAGGAAATAGGCGAACAGGACCACAAAGACCGGGTTGCAGCTGAAGATGACCCCGCTCACCGAAGCCTTGCCATAGGCAATGGCCATCTGGTAGAGGATCATGCTGACCACCACTCCCAGGAACCCGGAGAATAGGAAGAACTTCAGGTCCTGGCCGTTCAGCTTCACATTTTTCTTTTTCAGTGAGTTGAAGGCCATGGGCATCAGTACGAAACCCCCGATCAAAAAACGGAGGAAGGTGATCTGGATGGGATGGAACATGTTCCCGAAAAACTTCAGGGCCGTTTCCATGGTCCCAAACAGAAAAGCCGTCACAAGGACGAAAATATACCCCTTACTCATACGCTCTAACAGACTCCTTCCAGGATACTATCCTCTTATTCTTCTCCGATGATCCGGACTTCCGGTTCCAGCCAGACACCGCTGGCCGTATGGACCCGTTCCTTCACATCTTCCATCAGCTGTAAGATCTCTGCAGCTGTAGCATGGCCCCGGTTCACCACGAAGCCCGTGTGTTTTTCCGATACCTGGGCATCCCCGACCCGGTAGCCCCGAAGGCCCGCCTGATCGATGAGCGCCGCTGCAAAATATCCTGGAGGTCTCTTGAAAGTGCTTCCCGCGCTGGGGAAATTCAACGGTTGTTTCTCTACCCGTTTCCGGGTCAGTTCAGTGATGCGTTCTCGGATGGCATCCGGGTCATCCCGGGTCAGTTCCAGGTCCGCCGCAAGGATGATGTCGCCGCTGTCCATCACGGCCGAGTGGCGGTACCGGAAATCCATAGCTTCCCGGTCCAGCAGCCGGACATTGCCTTCTCGGCTGACCACTTTGACCTGACGGACAAGATCGCCGATCTCTCCCCCATAAGCTCCCGCATTCATGAGGACAGCCCCACCCAGGCTGCCGGGGATGCCGGAAGCGAATTCCAGCCCGGCCAGTCCTCCTTCTGCGGCAGCCGAAGCCAGCCGGGAAAGCAGGACCCCAGCTTCCACCTTGATGGTGCTGCCGTCCACGGAAAGTCCCTTCAGGGCATTGCCCAGTTTTAAGACGATCCCCCGGACTCCCTTATCCAGCACCAATAGATTGGAACCATTGCCGATGACCGTAAGGGGGACATTTTGGCGGTGGACCTCCCGGAGGAGGCTGCACACCTCTTCCTGGGTCTCGGGAACCGCCAACAGGTCCGCGGGCCCTCCCACCCGGAAGGTGGTGTACCTGTCCATGGGGGCATTGATCTGGTATTTTCCCGGAAGGGTTTCTTCCAGGAAAGCAAGCAGTGCGGATATCCCCATTATTCCATGGCTTCCTTCAGGGTGTCACCCAGGGTCTTGGACAGGTCGCCGATCATCATCTGGAACCGGATGTAGGCCTGGATGTAGTCCGCAGCCACCGGGTTCAGCTGCAGCACATTGTACAGGTCCTGCATCTTCTTCACCTTGGCATCATCGGGTTTCTGGCCCTGGTACTGCTGGAGTTCGATTTCCTGTTTCTGCTTCAGGAAATCCTTCACCATGGATTCTGCCGAAGCATCTCCGGACAGCTTGCCTTTGGCTTCCACCAGCATTTTATATTCATGGGATTCTTTGATGGCTTTGCAAAGATTATTCATTTCATCATAAACGTTCATGACATACTCCTCCTGCCAATTTTATCTTATCAATTTTACCATAAAAAGAATTTTTTGGCGAATTCCTTTTCACTGATTCAGCACCTGGTACCGGCTGCCTGCATCGTAGTCGAAATGCCACCATTCCATGTCGCTGGCGGTAAATCCTTGCAAGGTCATCTGCTGGCGCAAAAGGTCCCGCAGGTAGCGCTGTTTCTGGGTGCCCCCGGCAAACTGAGCGTACTGGGCCGGGGAAGGCTCATCGAAGTCAGAGATCATGGCCACCGGTTCTCCCGTATCCAGACTGTACAGGCTCACATCGATGCTCCGTCCGGAATTGTGGGGATACCCTTCTTCCGCCTTGGGCAGCATGTCAGCATGGTCTTTGCCCAGGGCCAGGGTCGCCAGTTTGAAATCCTGCCAGGACCGGTAAGCCTCCCATACCACCAAGCCGTACCCATAGGGCTTCAGTCCTGCCTGGACCCGGGCCAGGGCCTGGGCCGCATTCCTGTCCAGGAGGGCCTGCTGGCGCAGCACCAGAGGCGCGCCGAACAAGTTGTCTGCCGTGGTATACCGGAGATCCAGCTGAAGTCCCGGCACCGTCTGGGACAGATCCACCAGGTCCGCGGTCTTGTCATAGGGCAGGCTGGGAGGCGTGGCCGCGGCTGCTTCTTTCCGCAGTTCTTCCAGAGGCTGGGCCGGAGTCACCCGAATGGGCTTCCCGTTCTCCCCGCCGGTGAATCTCCGGGTATAGCTTTTCTGTCCCAGGTTCAGGCTGATCCCCAGGCCGTTCTTATCCCGGTCGAAGCGGATGGTACTTCCGGCATCGGTATTGGGCCCCACTTCCCGCAGGTCGTAATTGTCATAATGGTTCTTCACCAAAGTATATACATTGCTGCCGGTATAGTCCCGGTCCTTGGGCAGGAATCGGTACAGCAGCTGGAGCTGTCCCTTGTTTTCCCGGACCGCTACCTGTTCACCATTGCCCTGGTAGAAGCCCACCAGGGCCGCTTCTTCCCGGTTGAGTTCTTCTGGTTCCCAGGCCCCGGCCCAGGCGGTGAGGGACAGTCCGCAGGCCAGGCAAAAGGCCAGGATTCCCGTTTTCTTATACATCACTGTCGTCTCCTTCCTGCTGGATGGTATCATCTTCCCCCAGAGGTTTGACATTTTCCACCACTTCTGCTTCATGGGCGCCGTCCCGAGTCACTTTCGTTTTTTCTTCGCAGGGCGGGAAGGTGATGACGAAAGCCGTCCCCTTGCCCACTTTGCTCTTCACCTGGACCTTGGCCTTGTGCATCCGGATGATTTCTTTCCCGATGGCCAGGCCCAGGCCCGTGCCGGGGATGTGGCGGGAATGGGATTTATCCGCTTTGTAGAACCGTTCCCAGATATAGGGGATGTCTTCTTCCGGGATCCCATAGCCCTGGTCCACCACGGTGAGGATGGCTCCCCCCTGGCGGTTCTTCATGACCTGGAAGCGGATCACGGAGCTGTCCGGGGAATATTTGATGGCATTGTCCCCCAGGATCATCACCAGCTGATACAGCCGGTCCCCATTGCCGCAGACCAGGATGCTGTCATCCACATACTGTTCCAGCCGGATATCCCGTTTCCCGGCCCGGCCTTCCAGCATGCTCACCACGCTTTCCACCACTTTCCCCAGGGGGATGGGTTCCATTTCCTCCCCTTCTCCCCGCTGGAGGCGGCTGATATCCAGCAGTTCGTTGATCAGCCGTTCCAGGCGCTGGGTCTCGTCATTGATCAACTTCCGGTATTTCTTCACATCTTCCGGGTCCGTGATGGTCCCGTCGGACAGGGCTTCATTGTAGCCCTGGATGATGGTGATAGGGGTCCGGAGCTCGTGGGACACGTTGGCCACGAAATCCCGGCGCATCTTTTCCATCTTCCGGGTCTTCCGGACGAACTGTTCCAGATCCCGGCCCAGGGAATTCAGGCTCCGGCCCAGGTCCGCCACTTCATCGTCCCCGTCCACAGCCACTTTCAAGGAATAATCTCCCAGGGCGATGGCCTTGGCAGAATTCTTCATGGAGATCAGGGGCTTGACCATCCGGCGGGTGAGCCCGCTGACGATGATCACGCTGATGCACAGGGCGATGATCCCTACGATGATGGTATAGATGTAGATGTCCTTCAGGACCTTGTTCAGGCCCCCCAGCGGCGAAGCCAGGAGCATGGCCCCGGATACAGAGCCGTGGTTGTCTTTCAGGGGGATCCCCACCATCAGCACCTGTTCCTTGTAATAGGGATGGTAGATCCGTTCGTTGACCCGTTCCCCTGCGTACACCTTGGTAAGGATCTTCTGGAACCGTTCGCTGTTGGGGCCCCCTTCCCGGATCTGCTGGTCGATGGCTGCCACGCTCTTCATCCATTTTTCCCGCCGCCGGGCTTCCCGTTCCTGTTTGGAATCGTTCCCTTCATGGCCCTGCTCATATTCGGTCCCGGTCTCCGAGGCCCCGATCAGGTCGAACTGGTCGTTGAACACCCAAATCCGGGCGCCCACCAGCTGATCCATGGAGGTGAGATATTCCCGCAGGATGGTCTTGTCCATATTCATGGCGTCGAAATACCGGATCATCATGGCCACTTGGCCGCCTTTGTCGTTGAGTTCCAGTTCCTTAGTCCGGAAGAAATAGTCGGTGATCAAGTAGCTGAGCCCCATGGAGATCCCGACGATAATAGCCAGAATCAGGCCCATGTAACTGTACATGAGCCTGGTGCTTAAAGACTTTTTCACTTTTTGACCTCGAATTTATACCCGACACCCCATACGGTCATGATGTCCCAGGTGGAATCCGGCGGGATGTCCAGCTTGTGCCGGACCCGTTTGATATGGGTATCCACCGTCCGGGTATCCCCGTAATAGGTATAGCCCCAGATTTTTTCCAGCAGCTGGTTCCGGCTGAATACGATCCCTGGATTGGAAGCCAGGCACCAGAGCAGTTCCATCTCCTTAGCGGTAAAGGTGATTTCCCGGCCAAAGGCCACCACCCGGTATTCGCTCAGGTTGATCATCAGGTTGGGATATTCCAGCACCTGTTTGTTCTGGCCGCTCATAGATGCATTGGTCCGGCGGAGCACCGCCTTGACCCGTGCCACCACTTCCCGGGTATTGAACGGTTTGGAAATGTAGTCGTCAGCGCCGATCTCCAGTCCCAGGATCCGGTCGTCATCGGAATCTTTGGCCGTCAGCATGATGATGGGGATATCAGAGATCTTCCGGACCTGTTTGCACACTTCCAGTCCATCCAACACCGGCATCATGATGTCCAGGAGGATGATATCCGGTTTTCCGGCCTGGACCTGGACCAGGGCTTCCGCCCCGTCCGCTGCTTCGATGACCTTGAAGCCCTCTTTTTTGAAGTAAATGCTTAAGATTTCACGGATTTGCGGTTCATCATCCGCGATCAATACAGTCTGTTGTTTGTTCATAGACAGCCCTCACTCTTCTGGCAGGAAAACCTGCCGGCTTGGGGAATCCCTTCTCCAGGAAAAGATTCCAGGTATCAGAGCGCATAGATCCAGCGTTCCGTTCTATCTATTATACCATAAATCCCTACAAAGAGGAAAAGGTCCACGAGCTGCCCCAGAGCGGCAGCGGCTCCCGGTCCCTGTCCCCCTGCCAGCAGAAGCGGGCCGTGCCTTACAATCCGACCTGGCTCCCGGCCTTCACCACTTCCACTCTGCTGTGGGTGGAAGCTTCCACATCCCGTTTGAAGGCTTCCGGATCCTGGGCGATGATGGGCCAGGTATTGTAATGGATGGGGATGACCAGGGGTGCGGCCAAAAGTTCCGCTGCCAGCCGTGCATCCTTGGGCCCCATGGTGAAGTTGTCCCCGATGGGCAGCAGGGCCACATCGATCTTTTCCAGCCGGGACAGCAGGGCCATATCTCCGAACACGCTGGTATCCCCGGCGAAATACACGGTCTTCCCGCCAAATTCCACGATGAATCCACAGGCATGGCCGCCGGCAATGCCGCTGCCGTGGAAGGCGGGAGTGATCCGCACCCGGCCGAAGGGGAACTGGTGGGTCCCTCCCAAGTGCATGGCGTGGGAACGGATCCCATGGGAAGCTGCATCATTGGCGATTTCCGCGGTGGAAATGAGCAGGGCATCATTGGCTTTGGCAATGGCATAGGCGGACCCCAGATGGTCCCCGTGATAATGGGAGACGAAGATCACATCAGCCTTGATATCTTCCGGCTTCAGGCCTTCCGGATTCCCATCCAGATAAGGATCGAACAGGAGCGTGGTCTTGCCGTCGCTCAAGGTAAAACAGGAATGATGGATGTAATGGAACTGCAGCATGGATGTTTCCTCCTTTTCTTCAGCCGATCACCTTGGCGCCTTCCGGATCGATTTCCAGGAAGTGCAGGGTGGTTTCCATATGCCGTTTGGCAAAGGGCCGGCGCATGGCCTCCCCGACTTTTTCCGCATCTCCGTCCGCCGGCACATAGGCCAGCAGGGTGGAACCGGCACCGGAAATGATCCCATTGTAGGCGCCTGCCTGCCGGGCCGCAGCCAGGGCTTCTTCCGCCCCAGGGATCAAGGGCAGCCGGTAGGGTTGGTGGAGCCGGTCTTCCAGAGCCGTTGTGAGGAAATGATAATCTCCGCTCATCAGGGACCCTACCAAAAGGGCCGCCCGGCTCACATTGTATACGGCATCTTTGTGGGAGACCATTTTCGGCAGGGCCGCCCGGGCTTTGGAGGTAGGCAGCGGCAGGGCCGGTACCAGCACCACCAGCTTCAGAGGCTTGGCCAGGGCCAGTTTCAGGCTCTCCACTTTTCCCTTCTCCATCACGTTCACCGTCATGCCTCCCAGGATGGCGGGAGCTACATTGTCCGGATGGCCTTCGATCCGGGCCGCTTCCGTCACCAGTTCCGCTTTGGAAAGGAGATTCCCAGCCAGGGCGTTGGCTGCCGTCAAACCGGCTACGATGGCAGTGGAGCTGCTGCCCAGTCCCCGGGATACAGGGACCTGGATCCGGCAGGCGATTTTCAAGCCAGTGTCCGGCTGCTGGAGTTTCTCCCATAGGGTATAAAAGGACTGGGCCGCCAGGTTGTTCCGGCCCTGGGGCAGGGAAGCATTCTCCTGTCCTTCGGTCCGGACCTGGACACCTTCTTTTGCAGGGATCAGTTCATAGGTAAAAGTGTTGTACAGGGTACAGGCCAGCCCCAGGCAGTCGAAGCCGGGCCCGCAGTTGGCAGAGGTGGCCGGCACCTGCACCGTTACTTTTTTCCGTAGTTCAGCCATATTCCGTGCCTCTTTTCTCAGTCCAGGCTGCTGTCTTCCACCCGGATGATGTTGCAGATCCGTGCCACCACAGCCAGTTTGGACAGGGAATCCGCCGCTTTCCGCAGGGCGAATTCAGAGACCCCGTAAGTGATCACCACGATTTCTGCCAGGTTCCCCAGGGAACGTTTCTGGACGACGGTCTTCAGGCTGACCTTGTTGTCCCCAAAGGCGGAGGCGATGGTGGCCCAGACACCGGGCCGGTCTTCCACCAGCATCCGGATATAGCAGGGAGAGATGATCTCTTCCGGAGGCAGCATGGGTTTCATCTCATAGCAGGTGCAGCCCACCCGTCCGGTGCAGCCGGCCAGGATATTCCGGGTGCTTTCGATGATATCCCCGCAGACGGCACTAGCCGTGGGCATCCGGCCGGCACCCCGTCCGAAGAACATGGCTTCGCCCACCGGCTGGCCTTCCACATACACTGCATTGAACACATCGTTGACAGTAGCCAGGGGATGGTCCTTCCGGAGCATGGTGGGATGGACCCGGGCACTGACCCCTTTCCCTTCTTTCTGCTTGGCGATGCCCAGCAGCTTGATCACATACCCCAGTTCATCGGCATATTCAATGTCCCGGGAAGAGATCTTGTCGATGCCTTCCACATAGACATCATCCAGGCTGACCCGGCTGTTGAAAGCGATGGAAGCCAGGATGGCAATTTTCCGGGCTGCATCGAAACCGCCCACATCAGCAGTGGGGTCGCTTTCTGCATAGCCCTTTTCTTGGGCTTCTTTCAGCACTTCGGCAAAATCCATATGATCCTGGGTCATCTTGGTGAGCATATAGTTGGTGGTACCGTTGATGATCCCCATGATCTTATTGATCTTATTGGCGGCCAGGCTTTCCTTCAGCGGACGGATGATGGGGATGCCCCCTGCGACCGCTGCTTCAAAGAGAAAGTCCACATGGTTAGCCGCCGCCAGTTCGAAGAGTTCCTTCCCATGGGTGGCCACCACGTCCTTGTTGGCGGTGACTACATTCTTCCCTGCCCGAAGGGCTGCTTCCATGTATTCCAGGGCCGGATGTTCCCGTCCCATCAGTTCCACAACGATGTCGATTTCCGGATCGTTCACGATGTCTTCGATCTTGTCCGTGGTAGCCAGGCTGGCATCCAGGGCCCGGACTTTTTCCGGATGGCGTGC
Organism: uncultured bacterium; assembly: GCA_905215645.1. GTDB lineage: Bacteria > Bacillota > Negativicutes > Acidaminococcales > Acidaminococcaceae > Acidaminococcus. Next base: position 66,402 of record CAJMQS010000006.1, on the reverse strand, counting down.
CAACACCTTCTGGATGCAGATTTCTGCGCCCACCCGTTCCGTGATCAGCTGGCGGTTCTGGTTCAGCACCAGGATCACGCCGCCCCCCACTGTGCCGGCTCCCAGCAGCCCGATTTTGATCTGTTTCTGTTTTGCCTTAGCCAATTCCCCTCATCCTCCTAGTTGTAAAGGGGCTGCCGAGATCCGACAGCCCACAAAGTATTGCCTGTTTCAGTTGTCCTTCGCCCCGGCAAAGGGTCCTCTCTGCCGGTACCGGAAGGTTCAGTCCACCTGCCCCAAAACGTCCAGGCGCTTCACCCCGTCGATCAGCCGGAGCTTATCCAGCAGGGCTTCCATATCGATGTTCAGGTATTTGGTCTCCACCGAGATGGTAGTGTTGGCTACCCCTTGGAGAGGGACCCCCTGGTTGATGGTGATCACGCTGCCCCCATCTCCTGCAATGGTGTTGAGCACGCTGGAAAGGACACCGGGTTTGTGTTCCAGCAGGAGGGAAATGGTGATGACCTTTTCCTTGCTGGCATCATAAAACGGGAATACGTAATCCTTGTATTTGTAGTAGGCACTGCGGCTCAATCCCACCTTGCTCACCGCTTCATTGACCGTCTTCATCTTCCCTCGTTTCAGGATTTCTTTGACCAGGATTGTCTTTTTGATTGCTTCGGGGAGAATTTCTTCTCTGACTAAATAAAATTCGGATTTCTTTTCATTGGCCATGTGTCATCTATCCTTTCCATAAGAATCTTAATCCTTCCTAGAAAGACATTATATCATACTGCTCCCTAGAATTCTACTCTTTCTTTGCAGTTCTTTTCATCAGGTCTGCAATGGCTTGCTGCACTTGCTTTTTCTGGAACAGGACCTGGTACAGCTGCTCGATGATGGGCATTTCCACCTGGTGCCGGGCTGCCAGTTCCCGGACCACCGGGGTGGCGTTAATTCCCTCGATGACCATCCGGGTCCCGCTGGTGATTTCCTCCAAAGATTTCCCTTGGGCCAGGGCATAGCCGGCAGAACGGTTCCGGCTCAGAGGACTGGTGCAGGTGGCGATCAGGTCTCCCACCCCGGCCAGGCCGAAGAAGGTAGCCCTCCGAGCCCCCATCTTCACTCCCAGACGGGTGATTTCCGCCAGCCCCCGGGTGATCAGCCCGGCCTGGGCATTTTCCCCGTAGCCCAGTCCGGAGAGCATGCCTCCCACCAAGGCGATGCAGTTCTTCACACAGCCGCACAGCTCCACCCCGATGAGATCCGTGGAAGTGTAGGGCCGGAAATAGCCGTTCATGAAGCATTTTTGGAGGAACCGGGCCTCTTTCATCTCCCGGCAGGCGATCACCGTAGCTGCCGGCTGTTTCTGGGCGATTTCCCGGGCCAGGTTGGGACCGCTGAGGGCAGCGATGGCCCGGGCCCGGGGGAAGGTTTCTTCTAAGATATCCGTCATCAGCTCATGGCTGGCCAAGTCGAATCCTTTGGTACAGGAAAGGATCACCTGGTCCTGGCAGTCCGTAAAGGCGGCTGCCTGCCGGGCAATGGTACCCATTCCCTTGGAAGGGACCACGAAGACCAGGACTTCCGCCCCTGCCACCGCTTCCTGGAGACTGGAGGTGACCGCAAGGGCAGGAGACAGACGGAAATCGGGCAGATAATCCCCGTTGCACCGGGTCTCTCGGATCTTTTCTGCCTTCTCCGGATTCCGGACCCAGAGCACGGTGGCATGGCCGTTCTCCGCCAGGATCTGGGCCAGGACGGTCCCCCAGCTGCCGGCCCCAATGACTGCTGCTTTCATGGTTTCAACTCCTTTGAAAAATAGAAGGGCTGTTGCAGGTGCAACAGCCTCTTATTTCTTCCAATGACCTTGGCGGATCTTGTTTTCTGTGCCGTTCTTCAGGCGGATCATGTTCTGGTAGTGACGGGCCACCACTACGATGGCACAGAGCCCTACAAAAGCTACCAGACGCCAGTCATAGCCCAGGTACCAAGCGGAAAAAGGCGCCGCCAGGGCTGCCAGGATGGATCCCAGGGAGACATACCGGGTGACGAACACCGTGGCCAGCCAGATGGTCAGGGCAAACACCGCTACTTCCGGCATGAAGTATAGCAAGATCCCCAGCCCGGTGGCCACTCCCTTGCCGCCCCGGAATCCGCACATCCAGGAAAAACTGTGGCCCAGGATGGCGCAGGCGGCGCAGACCAGCAGCACGCCCAGATCAGAGGAAACGAAATGATTGACCAGGTAGAGTGCCAACACCCCTTTCAGCAGATCCCCCAAGAGGACGAAAGAGGCCATCCGTGCTCCCACGGTCCGGAACACATTGGTGGCTCCGATATTGTGGCTGCCATACTCCCGGATATCGATCCCGCAGACCAGCTTCACCAAAAGGAGCCCGCAGGAGATGGAGCCCAGGAGATATCCGATCACTGCACTCAATACATAGTCCATACTCTTCGACCGTCCTTATGCCTCGTCCTCATTCTTGCCCCGGACGATGATGTTGATGGGGGTCCCCTTGAAGCCAAAAGCTTCCCGGAGCTGGTTTTCCAGATACCGCTGATAGGAGAAATGCATGATTTCCGGTTCGTTGCAGAAAATCACGAAAGTCGGCGGCTTCACCTTTACCTGGGTGGTATACAGGATCTTCAGCCGTTTGCCCTTTTCCATAGGAGGCTGGTTCATGGCCACCGCGTCGGTGACCACCTGGTTCAATACGCTGGTGGAGATCCGCATAGCATTGGCTTCCGCCGCGTCTTTGATCATTTCCGGCAGCCGGCTGATCCGCTGCTGGGTCAGCGCCGACACATACACCACATTGGCATAGGGCATGAAAATCAGTTCATGGCGGATATTCTTGGTGAATTCTTCCGTAGACATCACCGTTTTGTCAGGATACAGATCCCACTTGTTCACCACGATCACGATCCCTTTGCCCGCTTCATGGGCGTAGCCGGCAATCTTTTTATCCTGATCCGTGATCCCTTCCACGGCGTTGAGCACCAGGAGCACCACGTCACTCCGGTCCACTGCCCGGAGAGTCCGGATGATGCTGTATTTTTCAATGGGCTCGTCGATTTTTCCTTTCCGGCGCATCCCTGCCGTATCGATGAACAGATAGGTCTGGCCGTCTTTTTCCACCGGCACGTCGATGGCATCCCGGGTAGTCCCGGCTACATCGCTGACGATGGAACGGGTCTGGCCGATGATGTCATTGAAGATGGAAGATTTGCCCACATTGGGCCGGCCGATGATGGCCACCTTGATCACATCTTCATTGTCTTCCTCGTCATCCCCTTCGGGAGGGAATTTTTCCACCACCGCATCCAGCAGATCCCCCAGGTTCAGCCGGTTGGAGGCAGAAATCAGGTAGGGTTCCCCGATCCCCAGATTGTAGAATTCATAGGCTTCTGCCTCCTGCTTGGGGGTATCCGCCTTGTTCACTGCCAGCACCACGGGCTTCCGGGACTGCCGGAGCATCTTGGCCACTTCCAGGTCATCATTGGTGATCCCCGTCCGGGCATCGCACACGAACAGGATCACATCCGCTTCCCGGATGGCCACTTCCGCCTGCTGCCGGATGGAAACAGCAATGGAATCAGTGTTCTGCATCTCGATCCCGCCGGTATCCACCATGGTGAACTTCCGGTCCAGCCATTCCGCATCTGCGTACAGACGGTCCCGGGTGACCCCCGGGGTATCTTCCACAATGGAAATCCGGCTGTCGGCAAATATGTTAAATAGTGTTGATTTGCCGACGTTGGGTCTGCCGACAATTGCAACTATGGGTTTGCTCATGGAAATGAACCTCTTTCAGTTATATTCATTTTCCCCGTAGGGAAAGGAGCGGACCGCTGCCGCCAGGTTTCCGGTGAAATAGTACCGGACCTGGCGCAGCTCATCCTCTCGGGTACACCCGGTCAGGGTGTAGAAATCTTTCACGGCTTCCAACAGCTTATGGATCCAGTCGATGGCACTTTGGGTCCCGCTGGCCTGGACCAGCCGCAGGATATTGCCTGCCATCCCCACTGCATTGGCTCCCAGCATCCGGGCCTTGAACACATCCAAAGCCGTCCGGATCCCGCCGGAAGCGATGATTCCTTTTTGCCAGCCCTTGGCTTCCACCACTTCCAAAAGGGAAAGGGCCGTGGGAATCCCCCAGTAGGAGAGTTCCTGGTTCCCTTCCGGATAGCGGCAGCCTTCGATGGCCGGGAAATTGGTTCCCCCTGCACCGCCGGTATCCAGGATGGATACCCCGCAGTCCAGGAGGCGTCTGGCATCTTCCCGGGCCATTCCACAGCCTGTTTCTTTCACGATCACCGGGACTTCAGACTGGGCACAGACGGCTTCGATCTGTTCCAGCCAGTGGGAGAAATCCCGGTCCCCTTCTTCCATGGCCAGTTCCTGGGCACTGTTCAGATGGATCTGGAGGGCCTGGGCCTGGATCATGTCCACTGCCCGCCGGGCTTCATCAGGAGATGCCAAGGCACTGACATTGGCAAAGAGCAGCCCCTTGGGATCCACCTGCCGGGCTATGGCAAAGGTATCTTCATACATGCCTTTCCGGACAGCCCCGTACTGGGACCCTACCGCCATGGCGCAGCCGGTTTCCCGGGCCACGGCAGCCAGTTCCCCGTTGATGGCTTTCACCGCTTCCGCCCCGCCGGTGATGGCATTGATCACCAGGGGCTGGGAAAGCGTCCCGATCCCCGGAAGGGTGGTGGAAAGGTCGATGTCCCGCCGGTCCGCCTGGGGCAAAGCCCGGTGGAACACCTGTATATCAGAAAAGCCGGTGGCGCAAGGACCATCCTCAAGGTGCAGGGCATACTTGATATGATCGATTTTACGGCTCTCCCGGCTTTTCATCTATGACAAACCTCTCTTACTTATTTATGGGCTTCTGCTTCTGCTTCAGCCAGTTTTTCGCCCAGGCCCTGGGACAGGGTGCTCTTCTTGCCCAGATACTGACGCATTTCAGCCTTTTCAGCATCTTCCTTGGCTTTGGTGATGCTCAGGGCGATCTTCTTGTGTTCGGTGTCCACACGCAGGACTTTCACTTTCACTTCCTGACCGATTTCCAGGACATCTTCCGGTTTTTCGATCCGCTGTTCAGCGATTTCGGAAATATGGATCATGCCTTCGTTCTTATCGTTCAGCTTCACGATGGCGCCGAAAGGCAGGAACCGTACAACCGTACCGGTCACGATGTCACCCACATGGAATTCTTTGGCAGCGGTGACCCAGGGATCTTCCTGGAGGGCTTTGACGGACAGGCTGATCCGGCCTTTTTCTTCATCCAGGCCTTTGATGTAGACGTTGATCTTTTCGCCTACTTTGTACAGGTCAGCCGGCTTCACGCTGCGGTCCCAGGATACTTCGGAAATGTGCACCAGGCCCTGGACCATGGGAGCGATTTCCACGAACATCCCGAAATCCACGATGCTCTTGATGGTCCCTTCCACGGTTTCCCCTTCATGGAAAGTCTGGAAAGCCTTTTCCAGGGCTTCTTTCCGTTCTTCTTCCCGTTTGGCTCTTTCTTCTTTATAAGCGGCATTCTTGGCTGCCCGTTCTTCCCGCAGGACGTTTCTCCGGGAGAATACCAGGCGTTTCTTTTCCGGATTGATTTCCAGGAGAGAAACTTCCAAGTCTTTGCCTTCATATTCCTTCACATCATCCACATGCTTCAGATCCAGATGGGAAGCAGGGATGAAGCCAGTCAGTCCATCATAAGAAACAGTCAGGCCGCCTTTGACAGCCCGCAGGCCTTTGACCTGTACAGTCTTTTTGTCAGCCAGTTCTTCCGGCAGTTTCAGCCAAGCCTGATCGGCTTCTGCTTTGGTCCGGCTCAGGACCACCAGGCCATCCTGGTTTTCGCTGGCAATGACCTTCAGGGTCACTTTGTCGCCCGGTTTCACAGTGGGGGCTACGGTGTCCTTGGTCCCACCCAAAGTCCATTGGTCGAAGGCCACAGAACCTTCACTCTGATACCCGAAGTCTACTACGACCTCATCATCGGTCACTTCTACTACAGTAGCCTCCACAATCATGCCAATGTGCAATTTCATGCATTCCTGTTCGCCCAACAAACTTTCCATCGTTTCCATAGTTCCAATAGCCTCCTCAATAATTTCCTGCGGCGTCGATGCGCCAGCAGTGATGCCAATTTTGTGTGCTCCGGCCAGCATCGGTCCAGTGATCTCGCTGGCGTCCTGCAAAAGATAGGAACGGGGGTTGATTTCCCTGGCCAGTTCCCACAGGTGTCTCGTGTTCGCGCTGTTCTTGCCGCCAAACACGAAGAAAGCATCTGTTTTCCCTGCCAGCTGCCGTGCGGCAGCCTGTCGTTCTGCGGTGGCAGTGCAAATGGTTCGCACGACTTTATAGTCGCCCGGACGTTTCTCCTGAGCCATTCGAAGCAGAAGGTTAAACTTCTCAGCTTCAAAAGTCGTCTGACTGACTACCCCAAACTTATCTTTTTCAGGAAGAGATCCAAGATCATCGGGTGTTTCGATGACCACAGAATCGCTGCCTGCCCAAGCCTTGATACTTTGCACCTCAGGATGACGCTTTTCCCCAATAATGATGACGAAACGGCCTTCTTCTGCCAGTTCAGCAGCCGTTTTCTGTGCTTTCCGCACATGAGGACAAGTGGCATCGATGACTTTCAGTTCCCGCTGGGCGGCCTCCTCATAAAGAGCAGGGCCCACCCCATGGGATCGGAATATGACTGTATCGCCAGCCGCGAATTGCGCCAGCTTCTCCTTACATTCTACACCTTGCTGTTTCAGTTTTTCTACAACACGGGGATTATGAACCAATTCACCCAGAGTGGCAATACTATCATTATACCCTTTTGCTTGCAGTTCTGCAACGTGTATCGCTCTTTTTACTCCATAACAGAAGCCGCAAGGGTCTGCAACATAGATTTTCATCTGCTATTTTTCCCTGTGAGCGTCCATGAGAGCCTGGATTTCTTTCATCAGCTCTTCGCTCAGCTCCTCCACTTTCAGTTTATTTCCCTGTTCATTCTCCAGCTTCATGGGTTTCCCGAACACCACGGTGATCTGGGGCCAGAAGCTTTTCCGGTGCTTCAGGTCGCTGCCCAGGATGCAGGTGGGCACTACTTCCGCTTTGCCTTTGAGGGCAATGGCCAGGGCACCGGGCTGGGCTTTCCCCAGTTTCCCGTCCCGGCTCCGGTGGCCTTCAGGGAAGATCCCCAGCACTTCCTGTTGCTTCAGGATGGTGAGTGCCGTCCGGATGGCATGGGCATCGGCGGCTCCCCGGTGGACGGGAAAAGCCCCCAGGCTTTTATACAGCGTCCCCAGGATGGGAACGAACAGTTCGCTTTTGGCCATGAAATGGACGGGCCGGGAAGAAGCCGTCCCTACCATGGGCGGGTCCAACAGGCTCACATGGTTGCAGGCGATCACCACGGGTCCCTGTTTCGGGATATTCTCCCGCCCGATGACCCGGAGCCGGTAGATGATCCGGAAAAGGATGGAAAACAGCAGCTGGACAAAACGGTACCACATCTTACAGCACCTCTTTGGCCATAGCCGCGATCCGTTCCGTCACCTGATCGATGGAAAGGGCCGTGGAATCCAGATACCGGGCGTCTTCTGCACACCGGAGGGGAGAGATTTCCCGATTTTCGTCCAGGGCATCCCTCTGGGCGATCCGTTTTTCCAATTCCTCCAGGGACACTTCCGTCCCTTTTTCCTTCAGCTCCAGATACCGCCGCCGAGCCCGTTCCTCCACGGAAGCGGTCAGGAACACCTTCAGTTCCGCCTGGGGGAACACCACCGTACCGATGTCCCGGCCGTCCATGACCACACCGCCCTGGGCACCGATCTTCCGCTGGGCTGCCACCATGGCTGTCCGCACGCCGCCCACGGCCGATACCCGGGACACATTCTGGGAGACTTCCAGGCTGCGGATGGCTTCTGTGACTTCTTCCCCATCTGCAAACACCCGGTTGATCCCCTCCCGGTACTGGAAGGTGATCTGGATCCTATCTGCGATATCCGTCACCGTTTTTTCGCTGAAAGCTTCCCCGCTTTCCAAAAAGCGCAGGGTCACCGCCCGGTACATGGCTCCCGTATCGATATAGGCATAGCCCAGGAGGGCGGCCACTTTCTTGGCAATGGTGCTTTTCCCGGCACCGGCAGGGCCATCGATGGCAATGATGATCTTTTTCACTCAGATTCCTCTTTTCCGTCCAAGGCGGCATGGGTCCCTGCCACGTAGCCCGATGAAAAGGCTGCCTGGAGGTTGTAGCCGCCGGTATATCCGTCCACATCCATGATTTCTCCCGCAAAGTACAGGTTGGGCACTATTTTGGAAGCAAAGGTGGAAGGGTTGATTTCTTTGGTGCTGACGCCCCCGGCCGTCACAATGGCTTCTGCCAGGGGGCGGGTCCCGGTGAGAGGGACCATAAAGGCTTTCAGGGTCCGGACCAGGCGTTGGCGTTCCTTCCGGGTGATCTGGTTCACTTCCTGCTCCGGCTTCAGGCAGGCAGCGTCGATGATCACCGGGATCAGGCTCTGGGGCAGCAGGTCGTGGAGGCCGCTTTTCAGCTGCTTCCGGCTGTATTTGGCAAAATCCCGCTGCACCCGGGCATCCAGCTGTTCCAGCGTCAGGGCCGGCTTCAAGTCGATGGAAAGGTCCAACACCGCCTGGGGGTCTTTCTGCCAAGCCGCCGAAGCCGCCCGGGAAAGGGTCAGGATGATGGGACCGCTGACCCCGAAGTGGGTAAAGAGCATTTCTCCGAATTCCTGTCCCAGGACCCGGTCTCCCTGGAGCAGGGTCCCTCGCACATTCCGAAGGCTCAGGCCCTGGAGAGAGCGGATCTCCTCATCATCGCTTTCCAGGGGCACCAAGGCAGGTTTGGGGGGGATGATGGTGTGGCCGGCTGCCTGGGCCAGGGCATAGCCGTCCCCGGTAGAACCGGTACGAGGGTAGGAAGCGCCCCCGGTAGTGAGGATCACCGCATCTGCCGGATAGCGTCCCCCGTCCCCAGTGATCACCGCCGTGATCCTGCCCTGGGCCATTTCCAGCCGCCGGACCCGTTTTTCCAGAAGGAGCTGGACCCCCAGCTCCCGGAGGATCTTTTCCAAAGTCTCCACCACGTCCAGGGCCCGGTCGCTCTGGGGGAACACCCGGCCGCCCCGTTCCACTTTCACCGGGAGTCCGTGCCGTTCCAACAGTTCCATTATATCCCGATTGGTGAAAGAATGGAAAGCCCCAAATAAAAATTTTCCGTTGCCCGGCAGCATGGGGATCATGTCTTCCATGGCACAGGCATTGGTGATGTTGCAGCGGCCTTTGCCGGTGATCATCAGTTTCCGTCCAGGCATGGCCATTTTTTCCAGGAGCGTCACCTGGGCCCCGTTCCCGGCCGCCCCGATGGCTGCCAGGAAGCCGGCCGCTCCGGCTCCTACGATTACCACACGCTTCATGTCAGTCCACCTGCGCTTCCAGAGAAGCGATCTCTTCCGGAGTCAGCTCCCGGAATTCTCCTTTTTTCATCCCTTCCAAGGTCAGGTCCCCTACTTGGATCCGCTTCAGGGATTTCACCGGGAAACCAATGAAATCGCACATCCGCCGGACCTGCCGGTTCCGTCCTTCATGGATGGTCACCGTGAACCGGGTCAGATTCCGCTCCGGATCCCATTTCTTCACATAGACCACCGCGGGAGAGGTGAGCCCGTCTTCCAGGGGCACTCCCAGCCGCAGCACATCCAGTTTCTCCTCCGGGACCCGGCCTTTGACTTCCACCTCATAGGTTTTGTCCACATGGTGGCTGGGATGGGTGAGATGCTGGGCCAGTTCTCCGTCATTGGTCATGAGCAGCAACCCTTCCGTCTGGTAATCCAGCCGTCCCACAGGATACAGCCGCTGGTGGAGGCCGGCCATGAGATCTGCCACCGTTTTCCGTCCCTGGGGATCTTTCATGGTGGTCACCACGCCCCGGGGCTTGTACAGCAGATAGGTTTTCCGGAGGATTTTCCGTTTGAGGGGCTTCCCGTCCACCGTCACCCGGTCCTTGGGCCCCACCCGGGTCCCCAGTTCCGTGACCGCTGCGCCGTTCACCTGGACCCTTCCGGCCAGGATGATTTTTTCACATTCCCGGCGTGATGCCACACCGGCCGCTGCCATGACTTTCTGCAGCCGTTCCTTCGCTTGTTCCATAGCTTCCTTTAAGATTCCTTTCTGTCAGTCGAATAAAGGTTCCGGGTCTTCTCCCTGGCCTTCCAGTACCTCTTCCGGGATCTGGGGCAGGTCCTCCAGGGAATCCAGACCGAATGTCCGGAGGAAGATTTCTGTGGTCCCATAGAGGATGGGGCGCCCCAGGGCTTCTTTCCGTCCCACTTCAGCGATCAGTCCCAGTTCCACCAGGTTTCCCAGGACCCCATCCACTTTCACGCCCCGGATGGCTTCCATCTCGCTTTTGGTCACGGGCTGCCGGAAGGCCACGATGGCCAAGGTTTCCATAGCCGCGTTGGACAGTTTGACTTCCTGTTTTTCCTGGAGACGGCGGATCAGCCCGGCGGCTTCTTTCTTGGTCACCAGCTGCCAGCCTCCGGCCACTTTCCGCAGTTCGATGCCCCTGTTGTCTTTCCGGTACTCCTCTTGGAGCTGTTCCAGGAGGTCCGCCGCTTCTCCCGTGGTACAGAACAGGGCAACCGCTGCCCGTTCCAAAGTCAAAGGATCTCCGCTGGCAAAGAGCAGGGCCTCCAGTTCAGCGGTTTTCGTCAGTTTCATGGGTTTCCTCCTTCCGGGGCTCCAGGACCATGGGGCCAAAGGGTTCCTCCTGGATCAGATCGATTTCCTTCAGCCGCAGCAGTTCCAGCACCGCCAGGAACGTGGAAATGATTTCGCTGTGGTTCTTCCGGTCCCCCAGCAGCTGCCGGAAATCCAGCCCTTTCCTGGTTTTCCCCAGGGCCGTGCGGATGGCCTCCATCCGTTCCTGGACCGGGAATTCCTGCCGGGGGATCACCGCATCTTCGACTTCCTGCTTGGGCAGCAGCCCGGCCAGGGCCCGGAGCAAATCTGCCAAGCCGTACCGCTTCACCTTCTGGAGGGTCTTCCCCAGGGGAAGAGGCGGTCGGGCCGTCTGGAGGCTGGCCCGCTGGAGGCATTCCCGGAGGGCCTGGGCCTGTTTTTTCGTCTTCCGGTATTCCACCAGCATGGAAACCAGCATCTGCCGGGGATCCGCTTCCTCCTCCCCCTCTTCTTCCGGATCTTTGGGCAGGAGCATCCGGGATTTGATCTGGAGCAGCATGGCCGCCATCAGCAGGAATTCGCTGGCCACTTCCAGGCTGTATTCCTGCATGGCGTTGAGGTAGGCGATGTACTGCTCCGTCACAGATACGATGGGGATATCATAGATATCGATTTTGTCTTTTTCGATGAGATGGATCAGAAGGTCCAGAGGCCCTTCGAAATCCGCCAGTTTCACTTGGTACACGCGGCCGCCTTCTTCCCTCTTCCGTTAGAACAGCACCAGGGCCAAGATCGCCCGGCACAGCCGGAGATACAGGGTGGAAAGAGGCGTGATCACCACGCTCACGACGCCGGTGAAGCAAAGGACGATGAGGATCAAGTTGACATAGGGCCCCACCAGCCGTTCATAGGCAGCCGCCTTGTCATAGGGAAGCAGGGTCCGGAGTACATTGTAGCCGTCCATGGGAGGGATGGGGAGCAGGTTGAAAAAGGCGAACCAGACATTATACAGCATGAGCCAGTTCAAAAACAGCAGGACCCCACGCCCGGCATTGAAATACCGGGCCAGTACCAGTTGGAGCAGCATGGCCAGGAAAGTCACGAACAGATTGCTGCCCGGCCCGGCAAAGGCCACCTGCAGCATCCCTTTCCGCATATCAGGATAATACCGGGGATCCACCCGGACCGGTTTGGCCCAGCCAAAACCCACCAAAAGCAGCATCAGGGATCCGATCAGATCCAAATGGGCCAGAGGGTTCATGGTCAGCCGGCCGTCCGCTTCCGGGGTAGGGTCCCCCAGGCTGGAAGACATAGCCCCATGGGCGTATTCATGGACCGTGATGGTAAAGAGCAGCGCCGGGATCCGGTAAATCAGAGACGCGTCCAGATTGAGCATGAAAAAAATCCTTTCCTTCAGTGTAGATTCCTTAAAGTCAAAGCCAGCGCAGCTGGCCGCATTCGGCCGCTGACCGCTGACGGGGCTGTTGCACAGACAACAGCCCCATATTCCTATCATACTACCATAAAGCAGAAAAAGGGTCAAACTGCATCTGGCAGTTCGGCCCTTTCCAGGAAAAACTCTTGCTTATTTCTTGTGTTCCTTCAGTCCATCCCGCAGGTATTCGTTGAGGATCCGTACATAGGTTCCCTTCATCCCCAGGGATTCGGTTTCCAGTACCCCGGCGCTTTCGAATTTCCGCAGGGCGTTGACGATCACACTCCGGGTGATCCCGGCCTGGTCAGCGATTTTGCTGGCCACCAGCAGTCCTTCGTCCCCGGGCAGTGCCTTGAGGATTTCAGAAATGGCTTCCAATTCACTGTAGCTCAGGTTGGAGAAAGCAATCTGGACCATGGCTTTCTTCCGGCTGGCTTCTTCGATGTGCATGGCTTTATCATGGAGCAGCTGCATCCCGATGACCGTAGCAGCATATTCAGACAGCAGCAGGTCAGAATCCACGAATTCCTTCTTGAATTTGCCCAGGATCAGGGTCCCCAGACGGACGCCGTTCCCGAAAATGGGCACAACGGTGGTATATTTGCTTTCAAAGAGGCATTTGGTGCCTTCGCTGAAAGCGCACATGTTCTTCACCAGGCGGTAATTGGAAGAAGTCTCCCGGATCCCTTCCAGCCATTTCACATATTCAGCAGGGAAACGGCCCACATCCAGCACCTTTTTGATCATCAGCTCACATTCGAAACCGTCCAGGATGGAATATCCCAGCAGTTCCCCATCGCAGGCTACGATGTAGATGTTCGCCTTGATCACGTCTTTCAGTACTTCAGCCATTTTCTTGTAGCTGACCGTTTCCGTGTTCTGCAGCAGTTTGTTGATCATACGCGTTTTTTCCAGTAAAGCTAACATAATAGTCCCTCCCTAGGCCCTTGGATGATGTTTCTCATAGACGGCAGTGAGACGTTCCGCCGTCACATGAGTGTAAATCTGTGTAGTCGATAAGCTCACATGTCCCAATAATTCCTGTACAGCCCGCAGATCCGCCCCATGATCCAGCAGATGGGTGGCAAAGGTATGCCGGATGGTATGGGGGCTCACATGCTTCTGCATGGCCGTCATTTCCACATATTTGTCCAGGATCCTCCGTACACTCCGTGCACTCAGGGGAGTCCCCCGGCTGTTCACGAACACAAAGGAATGAGGCGGCACATGGTACTTCCGCATCACCACGCCCCGGCTCCCGGTGAGATAGGCTTCCAGGGCCCGGACACAGGGATGGCCCAGTGGCACCAGCCGTTCCTTATGCCCCTTTCCCATGAGTACCGCATACCGGTTGCCCAGATCCACGCGGGTCATGGTGAGTCCCACCAGTTCTGAAACCCGGCAGCCTGTGGAATAGAGGAATTCCAGGATCGCTCTGTCCCGGCGGCCCAGGACGGTTTCTACATCCGGCATCCGCAGCAGCAGATTGATTTCGAATTCTTCCAAAAATACAGGCAGCTTCTTTTCCAGTTTCGGGGTCCGTACCTTGGCAAAGGGATTGGTCCGGACGATCCCCTCCCGGCGCAGATACCGGTAGAAGGAACGGAGCGCAGAGATCCGCCGGGCGATGGTCCGCCGCGAAAGTTTCTCATCGTGCATCAGTGCCAGATAGGAACGGATGTCCAGGACCGTAATGGCAGGCCAAGCGGCATCTTCGGACCGGGTTGCCATAAAATCCGTGAAATGCCGGATATCCGCCTCATAATTGGCAATGGTCAGGGGAGAGTCATCTTTTTCCACTTCCAGATAAGAAGCAAAAGCCTCCACCAGCTGCCCATTGTTCAATTTCGGTTCCATGTTTCTCTTCCGTTCCATGGTACACCTCAAATTGTACGAATTGTATTGAATTCCCGACAATTCATACTACCATATTCAGACTAATCATGCAAGTCATTTTTTATACTTTCAAGAAAGTTTAGACTTCTGGCTGCAATGGCCGCATTTTTTTCTTTTTTGCCCCGGATCCTAGGTCCGTCCCAAGGTGCGATCAGTCCGAAATTGATGTTCATGGGCTGGAAATGCTTCACTTCCGGATTGCTGATGTAGCAGCTCAGGGCCCCTATGGCGGTTTCCCGTGGGAAGAGCACCCGCGGTTTCCCAGCCATGGCCCGGGCCGCATAGATGCCGGCGGCCAGCCCGGAAGCGGCGCTTTCCACATACCCCTCCACCCCGGTCATCTGTCCGGCGAAATAAAAATGGGGACGTTCCCGGAGGGAATAGTCCGGAGCCAGCAGCAGGGGGCTGTTCAGATACGAATTTTTATGCATCACCCCATAGCGGACGAACTCCGCATTTTCCAATCCGGGGATCATCCGGAACACCCGTTTCTGTTCCGGCCATTTCAGATGGGTCTGGAACCCCACAATGTTATATAAGGTCCCGGCGCCGTTGTCTTGGCGCAGCTGGACCACTGCATAGGGGTCCTCCCCGGTCCGGGGATCCGGCAGCCCCACCGGCTTCAGGGGGCCGAACCGCATGGTGTCCTCTCCCCGCAGGGCCATTTCCTCGATGGGCATACAGGCTTCAAACACATTGTGTTCGAAATCTTTCACCGGTGCGGTTTCTGCCTGGCAGAGCTCCTTCCAGAACCGGAGGTACTCTTCCCGGGTGAAGGGGCAGTTGTAATAGGCAGCTTCCCCTTTGTCATACCGGGATGCCTTGTATACCTTCTCCTGGTCCAGGGATTCCAGGGTGACGATGGGAGCGGCCGCATCGAAGAAATGGAAGTAATCCTTCTGGACCAGCTGCTGGATGGCTTCTGCCAAGGCGCCGCTGGTCAGGGGACCGGAGGCGGTGATTACATAGTCTTCCGGCTTGAACCGGCTGTAGTCGGTGACTTCCTCTTCCACCACGGTGATCAGGGGATTTTCCCGGATGGCCCGGGTCACTGCCTGGGCGAACCCTTCCCGGTCCACGGCCAGGGCGCCTCCCGCCGGCACCTGATGGGCATCGGCAGCCGCGATGATGAGGGAATCCAGCCGGCGCATCTCTTCTTTCAGGAGACCGACGGCATTTTCGATATTGTTGGCCCGCAGGGAATTGCTGCAGACCAGTTCGCTGTAGTAGGGGGTGTGATGGGCCGGGTCGCTTTTCCCCGGGCGCATCTCGTGGAGGATCACCGGGATCCCCCGCCGGGTCAGCTGCCAGGCTGCCTCACAGCCGGCCAGCCCCGCCCCGATGATATGGATAGCCATGGAAATTTCCTTTCTATTTTTTCTTCAAAGAAGCATTGGGACATTTCTCGTTACTGCAGTGGAGCACGGTCTTCCCGTTCCGCTCCCGGTGTTCCACCATCATGCTGCCGCACTGGGGGCAGGTTTCATTGGTGGGCTTGTCCCAGGACGTGAACCGGCAGGTGGGATAATTGGAACAACCGTAGAACAGGCGACCCGTCTTGCTGTGCCGTTCGATCAGATCTCCGCCGCACTGGGGGCATTTCACCCCCACTTTCACCAGGATGGGTTTGGTGTTCCGGCATTCCGGGAACCCGGGACAGGCCAGGAATTTGCCGTGGCGCCCTTCCTTCACCACCATGAAACGGCCGCATTTCTCGCATTTCACGTCGCTGACGATCACCGGCTGTTCCACCACGGGGATGTTTTCATCCGCCACCTTCAAGGCCTTCTCGAAAGGCCCGTAGAACTCCCGGAGCACCGTTTCCTTGTCAGTCTTGTGTTCACTGATGGCATCCAGTTCACTTTCCATATGGGCACTGAAAGGCACATCGATGAAAGGAGAGAAATACTGGGTCAGCATGTCGATGGTCAGTTTCCCCAGCTCTGTAGGCAGGAGCTTCTTCCCTTCCTTGGCCACATACCCTCTGGCCAGGATGGTCTGGATGATGGGAGAATAGGTGCTGGGCCGGCCGATGCCTTTTTCTTCCAGTTCTTTGACCAAAGTAGCTTCTGTGAAGTTGGCCGGGGGTTCAGTGAAATGCTGCGCCGCTTCGTTGAGCCGGATCAGATCCAGGGCCGTCCCCTTCTCCAGGGCCGGGACTTTCTTGTCCTTTTCTTCATCTTTCCGGTCCGCCAGTTTCAGGAATCCGTCGAACTTCACCACAGAACCGGTGGCTTTCAGTTCGTACTTGTCCCCGCTGATGGTGAGGGTGGTCAGGGTACTGACGCTGCTGGCCATCTGGCTGGCCACGGTCCGCTTCCAGATCAGGGTATAGAGCCGCAGCTGATCCCGGTCCAGATATTTGCTCATCTCTTCCGGGGTCCGTTCCACACTGGTGGGACGGATGGCTTCATGGGCTTCCTGGGCGTTTTTCCGGCTGCTGTATACATTGGGCTTCTTGGGCAGGTAGGCATCCCCGTAATTTTCTCCGACATAACCCCGGATCTCCGCCACGGCGGCATCTGCCAGATGGACCGAGTCCGTACGCATGTAGGTGATGAGGCCGATGGAGCCCTTCCGGCCCAGAGTGACCCCTTCATACAGCTGCTGGGCCAGCATCATGACTTTCTTAGTGGAGAAATTCAGCCGCTTGTTGGCTTCCTGCTGGAGGCTGCTGGTGGTGAAGGGAGGCGCCGGCTTCCGCAGCCGGTCCCGTACGGAGCAGTCCGTAACCTGGTAATGGGCCTTTTTCAGATCTTCTGTGACCTGCTGGGCTTCGGCCTGGTTATGGATCTCCAGTTTCTTTCCGTCTTTCTTGGTCACATCCGCCGTGATCTTGGGGGTCTTCCCAGGAGCCAGGACTACGGAAACCGTCCAGTATTCTTCCGGTTCGAAATCATCGATGGCTTTCTGCCGGTCACAGATGATCTTCACCGCCACACTCTGGACACGGCCGGCGCTGAGGCCTTTCCGGACCTTCCGCCAGAGCAGGGGGCTCAGCTGATACCCTACGATCCGGTCCAGGATCCGGCGGGCCTGCTGAGCATCCACCTTGTCCATATCGATGGCTTGGGGTTCTTTCAGAGCCCCCTTGATGGCCGTCTGGGTGATTTCATGGAAAGAGATCCGGCAAGGTGCCGCTGGGTCCACTCCCAGGATATAGCTCAGGTGCCAGGCGATAGCCTCCCCCTCCCGGTCCGGGTCCGTTGCCAGATAGATCTTGTCGGCTTTCTTGGCCAGGGTCTTCAGTTCCTTGATCAAAGGGCCCTTGCCCCGGATGTTGATGTATTTGGGAGTGAAATCATGCTCTACGTCGACACCGAACTGGCTCTTGGGCAGGTCCCGCAGATGCCCCATGGAGGCGCGGACTGTAAAGGTTTTACCCAGGAACTTTTCAATGGTCTTGGCTTTCGTAGGGGATTCCACAATGACCAGTTTGTTTGTCACGATTTTCTCCTCCTATACTGCATTATAGCGATTCCGGCTGTTCCGCTGGACCCTTCCTCCCAGTTCCAGCTCCAGGAGGAGGGTACTGAGGACGGGCAGCGGCCAGGGGAAATGGTCGGCAATTTCTTCCAGGGATGCGCCCTGGTGTTTCTGGAGCCAGGTGCACAGGGCCCTGGCTTTTTTCTGTTCGGACGGGGACAGGTCCCGGAACAGATCGGTCTCTGCCGCTTGGGGAGGGGTCCGCTCTGCCCGGGGGCCCAGCAGGAACTCCAGGATTTCTTCCGGGTCATCGGCCAGCCTGGCTCCCTGCTTCAGCAGCCGATGGGTCCCCTGGCTGGTCTCGGAAGAAATGGGACCGGGGACGGCAAACAGCTCCCGGTTCTCATCGACGGCCGCATGGGCCGTACTCATGGCTCCGCTGCGGATGGCCGCTTCCACCACCAGGACAGCCTTGGAAAGGCCCACGATGATTCGGTTCCGGAGAGGGAAGTTCTGGGGCAGAGGCGGTGTCCAGGGATCATATTCCGTCACCAAGGCCCCCTCTTGGCAGATCCGGTCGAAAAGCCGCAGGTGTCGGCGGGGATACAGTTCTTCCAGGCCGCCTCCCAGGACGGCCACCGTCTTGCCCCCTGCATCCAGGACCGCCCGATGGGCCGCCGCATCGATGCCGTAGGCGCCGCCACTGATTACAGGCACCCCTTCTGCCGCTGCCGCCCGGGCAAACTGCCCGGCCGCTCCCAGTCCGTAATCCGTGGCTTTCCGGGACCCTACGATGGCCAGGGCGCTTTCCTCTTTCGGCAGCTCCCCTTTGCAGTAGAGCACCGGAGGGGGCGCGGAAAGCTGTGCCAGAAGAGGAGGATAGCCCGGGCTCCAGCGGCCCAAAAGGCGTACCTGATGCTTTTGGCAGTAGTCATAGATCCGCTCCGGCAGGGCTTCCTTGCGGGCAGAATCCCAAACTTGGGAAAGTTCCCGGGAAAGGAGGCCGGCGCCGGCCAGATCCTTCCGCCCAGCTTCCCAAGCAGCCCGGCAAGAACCGAAAGTCTCCCGGAACCGGGGCACCCAGAGAGGGGCGTCATAATTGAGGAGCGATGTCAATGCGGCACAATAGATCTGTTCCATGTCTCTTTCACATCCCTTGCTGCAGTCCATGCTGATGAAAATGATATCTGATAAAAAAGAAGATGCCATGAAAGACAAAGATTTCCAGACGGACCGGAAAGAAATTAATGAAGAAAAAAAGTCCGCCTACAAACGCTAATAAGTATACATGGAAACTGTCTGAAAAATCAAGGGGGCAAAGACTTGCACCGGACGAAAGATTATTGTATGATAAATTGAAACAATTTCCAAACACATTCTGCCGATTGTTCGGTATTTATTTTTTGCTTTCCAAAGGAGGAACTTTCCATGCCTGCTTCTCTCAATGCCACCCCTTCTAGCGAACGGATCCACATCGGTCTGTTCGGCTGCCGGAACGCAGGGAAATCATCCCTGATCAACGCCATCACCGGCCAGGACCTGGCCATCGTCTCGGATTTCAAAGGGACCACCACCGATCCGGTCTCCAAAGCCATGGAGATCCTGCCCCTGGGTCCCGTCCTGCTGACAGATACCCCTGGGATGGATGACGACAGCGATCTGGGTCAGTCCCGGATCGAAAAAGCCCGTCTGGTGCTCCGGAGCACGGATATCGCTCTCCTGGTGGTGGATGCCGTCAGCGGACTGAATGCTTTTGACCGGAAACTGCTCCAGGAGATCCAGGCCCGGAAGATCCCCTATCTGGTGGTGTTCAACAAATGCGACCTGGTCTCTGCCTTTACCCTTCCAGAAGAGCTGAAGGACCACAGCATGCTAGTCAGTGCCAGTGCCGGCACCCGGATCTGGGAACTGAAGGAACGGATTTCCCAAGCTTTGGGTAAGGAAGAAAAGAAGAAGCCCCTGCTCCTGGACCTGTTGGAACCCCATGCCCTGGTGGTACTGGTGGTCCCCTGCGATGAATCTGCCCCCAAGGGCCGGCTGATCCTGCCCCAGCAGCAGGCCATCCGGGAACTTTTGGACGGCCACTGCAGTGCGGTGGTGGTCCAGCCCCAGGAACTGCCTGGAGCGATCGATCTCTTGGGCAAAAAGATCAGCCTGGTGGTCACCGACAGCCAGGCCTTCCATATCGTGGACCAGATGGTCCCCCCAGAAATCCGGCTCACCAGTTTCTCCATCCTCTTCGCCCGATATAAAGGCCAGCTTTCTTCCTTCATCGATGGAGCCCTCCAGCTGAAAAAGCTGAAGGATGGGGATCCTGTGCTGATTTCCGAAGGATGTACCCACCACCGGCAGTGCAACGACATCGGTACCGTGAAACTGCCCAACTGGATCCGGAACTACTCGGGAGCGGAACCAGAATTCCATTACAGCAGCGGCAAAGGCTTCCCCGATGACCTGTCTCCCTTCAGGCTGATCGTCCACTGCGGGGCCTGCATGCTCAACGCCCAGGAAGTGGCGTACCGCCAAAGCGCCGCGGAAAACCAGCAGGTGCCCATGACCAACTACGGCATCGCCATCGCCTGCATGAACGGTATCCTGCCCCGTGTCCTGGCCCCGTTCCCGGAGCTGCTGAAAAAGGTGAAAGGGTGAGAAAGGGACTGTTGCATGAGCAACAGCCCGTCATACGTCATAGGTCATACGTCGATGGAAGCCAGCTCTACTGGCTTCGAATTTAAGAAAATCAGTTGAACGTTATAGCGGGTTTTAAAATTTCAAAATCAATTTGGAAAAATTGATTTCCAAAAGCGTATGACGTATGACGACTGACGTATGACGAAGGGGTTGTTGCACGTGTGTGGTTTTCACACGTGCAACAGCCCCTTTTTATTGCAGATATCTCGCCGCCAGGTTCAGCAGCTTTCCGATGGTCTCCAGCTGGCCCTGGTATTTGCTGATTTCCTGCTGGATGGCTGCATCCCCTTGGCCGTTCTGGGCAGCCTGGGCCAATTGGTCCAGTTTGGCCAGGATCTCGTCCTGGTGGTCCACCAATTTTTCCACCAATTTGCCCACGATGGGGCTGTTCAGCACTTTCTGGAGAGCCTGACGCTGCTGTTCCAGGGTCTGCGGGCTGGCAGCACCGGGCACCTGGACAGCAGGAGGCAGCACCGCTCCCTGGCCGCCCGTCTTTTTCTGCCGGGTACCGCCCTGGATCCCACTGCTGCCTGTACCCTCATCGCTGCCGGCAGCTTCCTGGACCTTATCCCGGATTACCTCATACACCGGAGCCAAAGGTGTCTCTTCCAGTCCTTGGGCCGCCTGGAGCACGGCATTGGCCACCCCTGCCGCCTGTTTCTTCTGTTTGGTCTGGGCACCTTTCTGGAGGATTTTCCCGTAATATCCTTTCAAGTTGGTGATTTCTACCAGCTGCCAGTTCCCTTTTGCGTTTTTCTGCATGTGGAGCACCAAGGTATCGGTCCCCACGCTGGGATTGTCCAGCTGGACATTCACCAGGGCGTCCTGGGGATAGCTGGCCCCGGGCTGGATGTCCTTCACCTTCAGGGCGGCCCAGTCCACCGGCAGCACCTTGTCCGGGTGGGTCTTCCGGTAGGGATCGGACCAGTCTCCGGTAAGGACCCCATTGTGGATCACTTCTTCCAGGTGACGGGTGATCTCGTCCTTCTCCTCTTCCGTGTAACCGCCTTCCACATCGTTTTCTCCCTGGGCAGCCAGGAGGGAATCATACCCTTTCTCCACCACCTTGGTCAGGTCCGTGTGGTCCTGGAAGGTGACGATGTCGTGCTTGTTCACCGCTTCCCGGATCTGTTTCACCGCATATTGGGGGGTCCGGATATAATACAGGAAATACCAGCCGGAAACAGCCCCGATGAGGACTGCCAGGACTGCCCCCAAGGCGATCCGTTTCTTTTTCCGGCGCCTGGCCTGTGCCTGTGACTGTTCTGTTTGCCGGAAATCTGAGGAAGGATTCCCGTCTTTCTGCTGTTCTGTCATGTTTTCCTGCTCCTTAGAGAGTCTTTCAGCATCCTTGCCTGACCGGACTCCATTCCTTTAAATACAGTTCCTCAAACAGCTGCTTCCCGGCCTCCGTCTTGTACAGCCGCTGATACAGAGCTTCATTCTGCTGCCGGCTGGTACCGTCTTCGTAAGGATTCACCAGCATATCCGCTTCCGCCAGGATCTGGGCGTCGAGACCGTCGATGCTGGTGTAGGTGTGGTGATGGCCGATGAGCCAGAGGATCCGTTCTGCATCCTCCCCGGTGATGCCGGCTCCTTCCAGCATGGGACGGGCCACATCCGGACCCAGTTCTTCCTGGATTTTCCCGTCATTCCGGCCAAACCGGCGTTCTCCTTCGTGGATGCCGATATCATGGAGATAGGCAGCGGCTTCCAGCCGGAACAAGGTCCGGGGATCCAGCCCTTCCCTCAGCCCGATGAGCCGGGCAAAAGCATGGACTTTCAGCAAATGGTGGATCCGTTTCGGGTCCCCCTTATCATAGGCAATGGCTGCCCGGGCAATTTTTTCCAAAGTTTCCATGGTAGAATCACGACCTTTCTGATAGGGATATTATAGGGGATAGGGAGGCAAATTGAAAGGGGCTAACAAGAAGTCAGATACGGCCCTAATGGGCCTTGAGACATCAGACTTAAGATTTTTGTACGGGATAGCTGCAAAATCAATCTGCTTATCGCAAACGAGCTGACGTCTGACATCTGAAAGGCCCTCTAGGGTCGGTCTGACTTCTTTGATATTCAGGAGCAGATGCGGAACATTTGACCTCCGCCTGCCATTGCCCGCAGACAGAAAAAATCAGCCCACAGGCAAATCCTGCAGGCTGATTTTTTTCATTCTTATTTATGTTCCCAGATATCCACACGGCGGTTGTCGGCTTTGCCGGCTTCGGTGGCGTTGGAGGAAGCAGGGTTGGTTTCACCCTTGTAGTTCAGTTTCATACGGGAAGCATCTACACCGTTGTCATTGGCGTATTTGGCTACGTTGATCACACGGCGTTTGGACAGGTCTTCATTGTAGGCATTGGAAGCATCGGAGTCGGTGTTCCCTACCAGTTTGAAGGTGGAATCCGGATGAGCCTTGGCTACGGCTACGAAGTTGGCCAATTTGCCGGCTTCAGAAGCTTTCGGGGTATCCACGTCGGAATCGAAGTGGATGCTGTCCAGATAGTAGTCATTGTACACATGAGCCGGAGCCACAGGTTCAGCTACCGTCGGTGCCACCGGTTCTTCTACTACAGGAGCCGCCTTCTTGTGGCCGCCGAACCGATAGGACAGGCCTACCAAGAAGCCACGGTATTTGATGTTGTTGTCATCGTCCAGCTTGGTATCCACATACCGGTACCCGGCATTCAGATCCCAGTTGTCGGCGAAGGTGTAAGCCAGGCCTGCATCCCACTGGCTGGTCTTCTTGGTGCCCAGGGCGCCTTCTGCATAGAAAGCCAGGTTCTTGGCCAGATCGTATTTAGCCCGTACCCCGAATTGGGCTACGTTGTTGATCACGCTGTCGGCAGAACCGGTATGGACTCCATGATAGCTGCCGTCAAAATCATTGTTGATCCGGTTCCAGCCGCCGAACAGAGCCCAGTTCTTGCCCAGGCTGTAGACCAGGTTCACTTCGTTCTGGTCACCGTCGGTCTTGAAATCTCCGGCTTTGGTCTTCAAGCCGCGGTAGTTGTATTCCAGAGCCCATTTATCGGACAGGCCATAGCCTACGCCACCGTCAAAGTTCCATTTGGTGCTGGATTCATTCCCGTCGAATTTGGCCTTAGGAGCCCATGCCCCGGCGTTCAGCTGCCATTCTCCCTGTTCCCAGCTGGTCTGAGGAGCCGCAAACCCCATAGAGGCAACGGATGCCAGAACAGCCAGCGTAACCGCAAATGCTTTCTTCTGCATTGAAGATTCCTTCTTCCCGTTCAAATTTTTTTCACACAAAAGAGAACTGGACTGGCCAGTCACTTTATACTTGATATTGTATACCTTTCTGGATGAAGAGAATATGAATGCTTTGTGACATAAATGTGAAAAGGGGCTGTTGCACAGGCAACAGCCCCTAGTCGGGAGTCAGGAGTCTGAAGTCGGAAGCCTCAGGACAGGATCCGTCTGGCTGGACGGATCCTTTTGATTCTGTAGAACCAGAATCGCAATCAATATGAGAAATCATTTCATCCAAAGGTTCTACATATTCAAAAATTTGCTTGCAAATTTTACCTTCGGCTCCAGACTTCAGACTCCAGACTTGAGCCGCTATGCGGCTCTACAGCTAGGAGGTGTTGCACCTAACGTGCAACACCCCCTTTCACATATCCTTCCCTGGCTTCAAGCCGCTGCCGTCGTTGTCCTGGAGCAGGCTGAAGCTTTCTACGGACTGTTTGAAGGCTTTCAGTTTCAGGTCGTAGTTAATGGTATCGTCGGTCTGGTACCGGATCTGATAGCCGTTCCCCTGGGGATTCATCAAGTAGGTATTCACCACGAACACCTTCTTCAGATCCCCGGTATCGGTGCATTCTGCCATGCTCCCGTTAAGTGTGCCCACAGAAATGGGTTCATGGTGCAGGATGGTGATATTGGGGGTGTAGCGGGTCACCTTCTGGATGAAGGCATTTTCCGCTTCCTTCAGCCCTTCCGGAGTGGAATTCCCCAGTTCCGCAAAAGTGTCATCGGAAAATTCCCGGATCATGAGCCCGTCGGTGTGGACGCTGCTAAGGGACCGGCCGAACAGCACATTGTCCGCCCGGAGAGTGTACATCCGCCAGCCGCTGGGGATCTCCATCTCATAGCCCATGCCAGGCACCGTCAATAGGTTCACATCCGTATACTTCACCCGGCTGAGGGACAGATCGGAGCACAGGGACTGGAGGGCGGAACGGGCCGCAGCTTCCAGGTTTTCCGGAGCGCTCACGTTCACCACCAGGAGTACGTTCCGTTCCGGCTGGTACGCCCGGCCGATCAGAAAGGGCCGGTGGGTCCGCAGCTTGTCTTCCGGCACCGCTACATAGGTATAGGTGTCGGCAGCTTCCCGTTTCTCCGGCTTGGCGTTTTCGGTCCTTCCCGCCGTAGCCCGGTACTTCCGGAGCTTTTCCCCCAGGATCCCATCCAGGGAGGATTGGCTGCCCGAAGCCCGGGATCCGCCTTCTTCCTGGATGGTATCGTTTTCCTGGTCCTGGATCTTGCCCAGGAACTTCTTGAATTCCTTCTGCTGCTCAGCGGAATACTGCTTCATGGGGACGGAAACGAAACTGGGCAGGGTGTACAGATCCGCACTGACCAGGAAGTCCTTCCCCACCGTGAAGCGGATTCCAGTGGAGGTATGATAGATTTCTTTGCTGCCGGGAGGCACCGTCAGGGTATAGCCTCCGCTGGCAGGTCTATAGGTGTTTTTGGGTGCTGCAGCCGCTGCTCCCCGGGCCTGGAACATCCCCAGGAACAGGAGCGCCGCGGCCAGCCCCCAGCATTTCAGTTTCTTCATTTCCTGTGTTACTTCCCTGCTTTTTCTTTCAGGTAGGCATCGATTTCCAGAGCTGCCTTCTTGCCGGCTCCCATGGCAGAAATGACAGTGGCTGCCCCGGTGACGATATCCCCGCCGGCAAAGACCCCGGGAATGGAGGTTTCTTCCTTTTCATCCACGGTGATGAGGCCCTTCCGGTTGGTCACCAGATCCGGGGTGGTGTGTTTCAGCAGCGGGTTAGGGCCCTGGCCGATGGCCATCACCACCATATCCACGTCGAACACATGGTTGGAGCCAGGGATCTCCACCGGGCTCCGGCGTCCGGAAGCATCCGGTTCGCCCAGTTCCGTGCGGACACATTCGAGGCCCGTCACCCAGCCCTCTTCGTTCCCCAGGATCTGCACCGGGTTGTTCAGCATATGGAGTTCGATACCTTCTGCCTTGGCATGTTCGATTTCTTCCTTCCGGGCGGGCATTTCTGCTTCGCTCCGGCGGTACACCACATAGACGTTCTCCGCCCCCAGCCGTTTGGCGGTCCGGGCAGCATCCATGGCCACGTTGCCGGCCCCTACTACGGCCACGTTCTTCCCCACATACACAGGGGTGGCCATCTTCGGGAACTTCCAAGCCCCCATCAGGTTCACCCGGGTGAGGAATTCGTTGGCGGCATAGACCCCGTTGAGAGCTTCCCCAGGGATCCGCATGAAGTGGGGCAGCCCGGCGCCGGTGCCTACGTACACCGCCTGGAAGCCCTCTTCACCCAGGAGCTCGTGGAGGGTGAAGGTACGTCCGATCACCACATCGGTCATGATCTTCACGCCCAATACCTTCAGCTGTTCGATTTCGTGCTGGACGATGGCTTTGGGCAGACGGAATTCAGGGATCCCGTACATGAGCACCCCGCCCACCTTGTGGAGGGCTTCGAACAAGGTCACATCATAGCCCATCTTGGCCAGGTCTCCGGCAGCGGTGAGGCAGGAAGGCCCCCCGCCTACCACGGCCACTTTGATGCCGTTCTTGGGTGCCAGCCCTTCTTTTACCATATCCGTCCCGTTTTCCCGGGCCCGGTCCGCCACGAACCGTTCCAGACGGCCGATGGCCACCGGTTCTCCCTTGATGCCCAGGATGCAGTGTTTTTCGCATTGGTTTTCCTGGGGACATACCCGGCCGCACACGGCAGGCAGGGAATTCTTGTTCTTCAGGATGTGGATGGCCCCATCAAAATCCCGTTCCGTCACCGCATGGATGAACTGGGGGATGTCCACATTCACCGGGCAACCCTTCACGCACTGGGGATTCTTGCAGTTCAGGCAGCGCTGGGCTTCGTCCACCGCTGTATCTTCCGGATAGCCCAGGGCCACTTCCTGGAAATTATGGTTCCGTACATCTGCCGGCTGTTCCGGCATGGGATTTCTCATTCCTCCACGCATCTGCAATGCCCTCCGCAACTGTATTCTACTGCTTCCTGGTCTTTGTACATCTTGGACCGCTGCATCAGGTTCTTGAAATCCACCTGATGGGCGTCGAATTCCGGTCCGTCGCAGCAGGTGAACTTGCTTTCATTGCCCACCTGCACCCGGCAGCCCCCGCACATGCCCGTGCCGTCCACCATGAGGCAGCTGAGGCTGGCGGTAGTCTTCACGTTGAAAGGCTTGGTGACCTTGGCCACATTCATCATCATGATGATGGGGCCGATGGCCACTACCAGATCCGGATGGTTCCCCTCTTCCAGCATTTTCCGGAGAGGATCGGTGACAAAGCCCTTGATGCCCTCGGATCCGTCGTCAGTGGTGATGATCACTTCATCGCTGATTTTTTCCATCCGGTCCCTCCACAGGATCAGGTCCTTATGACGGCCTCCGATGATGGTGATCACCTTGTTGCCCAGTTCGTGGTAGGCCCGGGCGATGGGATGGACCGGTGCCACACCGATGCCCCCGCAGACCATGACCACGGTGCCGAACTTGCCCATTTCAGAAGGCTGGCCCAAAGGCCCCAGGATGTGCTGGATCTCGTCTCCCTGGGCGAAATCTTCGCAGAGATGGCGGGTGGTGTTCCCTACGGCCTGGACCATCAGGGTGATGGAGCCTTTTTCCCGGTCGAAATCACCGATGGTCAGAGGGATCCGTTCGCTGGTTTCATCCACCAGCACCATGACGAACTGTCCCGGTTTGCATTTGTGCGCAATGAGAGGCGCATCCACTTCAAATTCCCAGACTGCAGGAGCCAGCTGCAGTTTCTTCAAAATCTTTGCCACACCAAACACTCCTTTATTGTCGTTTTCGGGATTTCTGCACAAAATATGCAGAAATCCCTTCGTCATACGTCAGACGTCATACGTCATACGCTTTAGGAAATCAATTTTTGCAAATTGATATTTCAAGATCTGTACAGATTCAACTGATTTGTCTGTACAGATTCAACTGATTTGTTTGTTCAGATTCAACTGATTTGTTTGTTCAGAGCCAACGAAGCTGGCTTCCATCGGCGTATGACGTATGGCCTATGACATATGACCATTCTATTCCCTATTTCCCTATCATTTCCTTCAGACACTGTCCCACTTCTGCGGTGACTTTTTCCAGGTCGATGGTGGTCAGTTCCCCTTTGCGCAGCAGGATGTTTCCGTCCACCAGTACCGTGTCCACATCGGCGGAAGACCCGGCATACACCAAGAGGGACGTCCGATCGTGCCGGGGGTACCAGGCGGGGGAGGCCATATTGTATAACACGATATCCGCTTTCTGGCCCACTTCCAGCTTTCCGACATTCTTTAGTCCCACGGCCTCCGCCCCCATCCAGGTGCCCATGGCAAGGGCCTGGGAAGCTGGCACCGCCTTAGGGTCCCCGGACTGGGTCTTGGCCAGCATGGCCGCCAGCCGCACTTCTTCCAGCATGTCCAGGTTGTTGTTGCTGCTGGCCCCATCGGTGCCCAGGCCTACAGTGATGCCTTTTTCCAGCATCCGAGCCACGGGAGCGATGCCGCTGGCCAGTTTCAGATTGCTCTGGGGGTTGTGGGCCACCCGGACTCCATGCCGGGCCATGATGTCCATATCTTCTTCATCCACATGGACACAGTGGGCCGCCAGGGTCCCTCCTTCGAACATCCCCAGGCTTTCCATCAGGGCGATGGGGCTTTTGCCGTACTTTTTCCGGCAGTCCGCCACTTCCCCGGCCGTTTCCGAAAGGTGCATGTGGATCTCTGCCCCCAGTTCCCGGGCCCGGGCGATCACGGATCTCAGATAATCCGGACTGCAGGTGTAGGGCGCATGAGGACCGAACATCACCGAAATCCGGCCGTCCTGAGCCCCGTTCCAGTTCTTGTACAGTTCTGTGTTCTCTTCCAGGCGGGCCGCTCCGTCCGCTGCGCTGCTGCCGGTGAGCCCCCGGGAAAGCACTGCCCGGATGCCGCTGTCCGCTGCAGCCTTGGCGGTCTCTTCCATAAAGAAATACATATCCGCAAAACAGGTGGTGCCGGTCCTGATCATCTCTGCGATGCCCAAGAGACTGCCCCAGTACACCGCCCGGCCGTCCAATTTGGCTTCCAGGGGCCAGATCCGGTTCTGGAGCCATTCCATCAGCACCATGTCATCGGCATAGCTGCGGAACAGGGTCATGGCCACATGGGTATGGGCATTGACCCATCCGGGGACAGCCAGATGGTCCCGGCCGTCCAGCACTTCCCGGCCTTCCACCGGTTCTGTGCCTACATAGGCGATGGTACTGCCGTTGATCCCGATGGAGAACCGCTTCCCCTCCCCGGGCTCCGTCAGTTCCACATCTTTCAGTACAATGTCATAGCTCATAGTGCCCTGTCATTCCTCCTTTTCGTCCCTGCCGAAAGCCTCCAGCCGGAAGCCCCCGTATTCCTTCAGGGCTTCGTGGCAATGGCAGGTCTGGGTCAAAGGGCCATCCTCCTGCACATAGGCTTCGATGATGGACAGGATCTGTTTTTCCAGCCGTTCCATGGCTTCCGTCACTTCTTCGTGGGACAGAGCCCGGACCGACAGCCCTGACCCCATGTTGGTCACCACCGAACAGTTGGCATAGCAGATTTCCGCTTCCCGGGCCAGGACCGCTTCCGGCATATTGGTCATGCCGGCCACATCCCCGCCCAGACAGGCGTACATCTTCACTTCCGCCGCTGTTTCGTACCGGGGACCCTCCGTCACCACATAGGTTCCCTGCTTGCTGTGCCTGAGCCTCAGTTTCAGGAGGCAGCGGATCAGCCGTTCCCGGAGAGCCGGACAATAGGGCTGGGCAAAATCCACATGGGCCACCTGGCCGTTCTCTCCATTGAAGAAGGTGTTCACCCGGCTCTTGGTGAAATCCAGCAGCTGGCTGGTGACCACGAAAGTCCCCGGAGGCAGGCCCCGGTTCAGGGACCCCACTGCCGTAAAGGAAAGGATCTCTGTGACCCCCAGCTTCTTTAGGGCAAAGATATTGGCCCGATAGTTGATCTTATGGGGCGGGACACTGTGGTCCAGTCCGTGCCGGGCCAGGAAGTAGATTTCATGGCCGGCAGCCGTCCCTTTCAGGCAGTGGGCACTGCCAAAAGGCGTGGCGACGGTAAGGGGAGTGAGCTGTCCGAAACAGGACGCATCCTCCACCCCGGTGCCGCCGATGATACCGATTTTCCGCAATTGGAATCACCTCGTTCAGTTTGATGGTTCAACAAAGGAAAGCAGGTCTCCCAGGGACCGGATCACATGATCCGGCTGGATGAACCGGTCGAAGAATTCCTGCCGGAAGGATGTCCAACCCACCTTGACGGTCCGGCATCCGGCATCCCTTCCGCTGACCAGGTCATAGGGACTGTCCCCCACGCATAGGCATTCTTCTCCCCGGAGGCCCAAAAGTTCCAAGCCTTTTTCCATGGGTTCCGGGTCCGGTTTGTGGGCGGTACATTCCTGGCACCCGATGATGCCGTCGATGCAGTCTTCCAGTCCCAGGCATCGGAGCCCCCGCTGGCAGCTGGCTTTGAACTTGCTGGTGACGATGGCCATGGGGATGCCGGCAGCATGGAGCTGCTCCAATCCCTCCTTTACACCGGGAAAGGGACGGATCAGGGAATCATGCCAAGCGGTGTTGTACTGGCGGTAATAGGCCACCATCCGGTCCATCTCCGCCGGATCCATGCAGCCGGTGATCCCGGCCAGGCCGTCCCGGAGAGGCAGGCCGAAGGTATTGATGATGGCCTGGTCAGCCACCTCATTTCCCGGAAAGAAATGGTCCAGGGTCTGGTGGAACGTAGCCAGGATCAAGGGCGTGGTGTTGGCCAGCGTCCCATCAAAGTCGAATAAGATACCACGTATTGCCACAAAAGGCCTCCTTCGCACATACTACACCGGTCATTTTACCATGAATCGACAGAAAAGTGAACGATTTAAAAAAGGGGCCGCTGCCTGAACAACGACCCCTTTTCTCTGCACGCTTCACTCTGCACGCTGCACTTTATCCTCTGCCTCCGTGCAGAAATACCGGTAGGGACACCACTGGCAGCCTTCTTTCCTGGCTGGGAACTGGTCTTCTTTGTCCCAGGTGAGGAGATTTTCCAACAAGGCTTCCAGTTTCTCCTCTTCCTTCTTCCGGTCCTTCAGCTCCCAGCTGGAACAGTCCTGGAGGAAATGGAGCCTGGCCCAGGCCACTTCCTTCCCGGGATACAGTTTTTCCGCAGCCAGGGCATAGATGGCCAGCTGCCGGGTATAGCCCTGTTTCTCTTCTCCGTCCGCCGGGGGATGGCCGGTCTTGTAATCCACGATTCCCAGCCGCCCGTCTTCCAAGGTCACCAGTTTGTCCATGCTCCCCTGGAACACCACCTGGCTGTCCCCAAAGGCAAAAAGGGGCAGTTCAAAATCCCGCTCTGCCTGGGCAGGCAGGTCTTTCAGTTCCTGGTACAGGGGACTGGCGCAGTACCGTTCCACCAGCCGCTTCCCTTCCAGGCGGAACACTTGTTTTTCGGCGTCCGGATGGTCCAACACCTCCAGGGCTTCTTCCAAGGCCGTTTCCTCCGGCACCTCCTGGAGCCGTTCCAACACTTTGTGTACATAGGTCCCCAGTTCGATGGCCGAAATCCGATGGTTCCCCGTACCGAAGGTTTCCGGATCGATGCCGGGCATGTGCCGGAAATAATGATAGTAGAAACTCCGGGGACAGGTATCGTATTCCAAAAGGGCGCTGGCAGACAGTTCCAGGTTCCGGGGCACGGTCACCGGCTGGATTTTTTCATAGACCGCCGGATCCAGGACAAAGGCCTCCGTTTCCTCTTCCTGTTGTTCTTCCGGAGCGTCCAGGATTTCCGCCACATCCAGTTCTTCCCAGTCCATCTGGTCCCCATTGGGGCCTTCCGGGGCGAACACCCGCTGGAGAGCCTGGCCCCACTTTTCTTTTTCCGGATCGCTGTCGTTTTTCTTCCCTTCTTTGGTTTCGTCCACATTCACCAGGTACAGGAAGCGTTCCGCCCGGGTCATGGCCACATACAGCTGCCGGTGTTTTTCCGCCTTTTCCAGACGGCTCCGTTCTTCCTTCAGCCGGGCATAGACCGAAGTTTCCCGGTCGTTCCCTTCCTCATCCAGCACCTTCACTCCGAAGCCCTCTCCCGGCAGGAACTGGATCCCCACGGTATCGGAAGGATCTTTTCTGGAAAGATCCGGAAGGAATACCGCCGGGAATTCCAGCCCTTTGGACTTGTGGATGGTCATGATCTTCACTGCATCCGGATCCGCTTCCTGATTGGCCGCACTTTCCCGGGCAGAAAGCTGGCGCATGAGATTCAGCCGGTCTAAGAAATCCCGGGCCGTGCTGCCCTCTTCCATAGCTGCCTGGACACCCAGGGCCCGGAGCTTCCGGAAATTGGCCAGTTTTTCCCGTCCCCCCCGCTGGGCCAGCAGGGTGGGTTCCACGGCGAAACTTTCCTGGAAGCGGTCCAAAAGTTCCGGCAGGGACTGGAACTGGGCAATTTGACGCAGTTTTTCCAGCTTCTGGGCCAAAATGCTGTAAGGTTCTTCCAGGCTCTGCTGGAGGCTTTCCCACAGGCTCAGTTCCGGCCAGGGCTTCAGGAGGTCCGTCAGCTGCTGGTCGCTGAGCCCTGCAAAAGGAGAGCGGAGGAAGCCGGCCAGAGCCCAATCCTTCCGAGGATTCAGGAGAAAAGTCAGCAGGTTGATCCAGTCCACGATTTCCTGCCGGTCGTAAAAGCCTTTGCCATCGCTGACCTGGCTCTTGATGCCCAGGGCGGACAGGGCTTCTTCATACTGTCGGGAAAGATGGATGGCCGGCAGCAAAATGGCCATCTGACCGAAAGGCAGATGTTCCTCCTCCCCCAGCTGCCGGATGGCCTGGGCCACATACCGGCCTTCTGCCTGCTGGCATTCTTGCGGGCTGCAGTCCCCTTTTTTCAGGACGGCGAACACTGGTTTCCGGGAAGGAGGCTGATGGGCGTGGAGAGGCTGAGCCGTCACATCGGAATCCTGATCCGTGCCCAGGAGATCGTCGAAAAGGGTATTGCAGGCGCGGATGATTTCCGGAGCGGAACGGAAGTTATCATCCATGACGATATTCCGTCCCCCGGTGGCCTCGATGGCATCCCGGACCTGCTTGAACACGCTCACATCCGCCCCCCGGAACCGGTAGATGGACTGCTTGGCATCCCCCACCACGAACAGGTTCCGGCCCTGGAGACTTTTACTGCTGCCCCCGCTCAACAGGTACACCAGTTTCTTCTGTTCTTCATTGGTATCCTGGAATTCGTCCACCATGAGGAATTTGAACCGGTTCTGATACTGTAAGAGTACATTGGGGCGCTTTTCCAGCAGATCCACTGCCTTGGCGGAAAGATAGCCGAAGCTGTAGATTTCCCGGGCTTCCGCCGCATCCAGCAGGGCCTTGCGGAAACGGATGAGGACCTGCTCCCAGTGCCGTGCCTGGTCCGCTCCCTGGGCATCCAGGGACAGTGCCAGGAGTTTGTACAGAGCTGCCTTTGCTTCCTTCACCAATTCTTTCACCTTTCCGGTGGCAGAAACAGGCTTTAAGGCCGTGGCCGCCCGGTCATAGCATCCATCGGCGATCCACTGATGGACAGTATCCCTCTGGCCCGCCAGGTTCTCCAGTTTTTCCCGGCTTTTGGGGCCGGCCTGATCTCGGGCTTCCAAAAGAGCATCCAGTGCCCCTTCCGCTTCGATTTTTCCGTCTTCTTCTCCTTCCAGATTTTCTTCATAGACAGCCGCCAGGCCCCCGGGGAGAGCCAAGATCTCCGGCAGCCGGTCGATGAGGGCCACCAAGATCCTAACCAGACGGTCCGCTGGATACTGTTCCAAAAGAGCCGTGAGATCCGGATCCTGCTGCCGGATCTCCTGCTGGAGGAAAGTGCTGGCCGTTTCTTCCCGGAAAGCCCGGATCTGGTATTCTTCCTGGACAGTGAAATTGGGGTCCAGCCCCGCTTCCACCGGATTTTCCCGAAGTACCTGGGAGCAGAAGCTGTCGATGGTGGTGATGGGAGCCTGGTCCGCCAGCCGGAGCTGTTCCTGCCAATAGGTTTTGTCAGCCGAGTCTTCCGCGGCTCCCAGCCGGTCCAGGATTCCTTTCTGGACCCGTTCCCGCATTTCCCGGGCCGCTTTCCGGGTAAAGGTGATGGCCAGGATTTCCTGGGCGGTTGCCTGCCGGTCTCCCAGGATCTTCAGGAACCGTTCCACCAGGACCCGAGTCTTGCCGGAACCGGCACCGGCAGATACCGATACGTTCCGGTCCAGGGTCGAAATGGCTTCCTGCTGCTGATTGGTAAAACTGGCCATGGCTTCACTCCTCTCCTTTTTCTTTGTCGGCAATCCCGTAGGGATTTTCCCGGATCCGGCACAGATCCCGGGCGGGACACCAGTCGGGACAATTCCCCTCCGGCCGGGCAGGGAAATGGCCTCTCCGGATTTCCCGGACCGCCTCTTCCACCGCCTGGTCAGCTGCCTCAAGGGCCTTTGCCTTTTCCGGAGGACGGGCTTTGGCCATCCAGGGAAAAGCGTCCTTCACCCCCTTGTCCCAGGTTCCTCCCTTCCGGTCCCCGCTGTGCATCTGTACATAACCGGCCCCCAGGATCTGTTCTTTGGCCACCTTCCCCAGGGTTTCCAGGGCTTCCAAGTACAGGGGCAGCTGCACTGCCTTTCCCTGGAGGATGTCCTGCCCGGAAGGCGGGGTACCGGTTTTATAATCCAGCAGGATCCATTTCTGTCCGTTGGTATCGATCCGGTCGATCTGGCCGGAAAAGTACACTTTTTCCCCATCTATGGTTTTCGCCAGCTCCGGCCGGGGGCTCTGTTCCCGTCCAAAGCTCCATTCCACCTGGTCCGGTTTCAGCCCCAGCTGGTCGCTCTCTTCATAGGCGATTTCCTTGCGGAGCCAGTTCTGCAGCCATTTACCATACCGTTGCCGGAGATGGCCCAAAAGGGGGCTGGCGTCGATTTTCCCTTCCTGATGCATCTGGGCAAAGACGGTCTCATAGGTCTTTGCCAATTCTTTTTCCAGCTCCTCCAGAGGAATGCCCGTCAGCCCTTCCTGGAGATGTTTTTCCAGAAAAGCCGCCAGGGTCTGGTGGATCAGGTCCCCTACGATATCCGGGGTGGGAAAAGCGGTCCGTTCCTGCCAGGGAGCCATTTTCCACAGCCGGGAAGCCAGATAGGCAAAAGGACACTGGAGCCAGTCATCCAGGGCGGAGGCGGACAGATGGAGGGGCCCCTTCACCACTCCGGGCACTGTGCCGTTCCAAGGGCTGTCCGTTTCTTCCCACCGCCGGTATTCCGAGCGGGACCGTTCCGGGAAATCACTGCCTGTCTGTTCCGCCAAGAAGGCCTGTTCCTGTGGCTCCAGCCGGGGCTGTTCGGCCAGGAAATCTACCAGCTGGGCCCGGCTGGCACAATGGTCCGGATCATTCTGGTACACGGTCACCGGCAGACTGTCTGCTCCGAAAAAATTCCGGAGGTCCGTGATATAGGCGCTGGCTCCCCCTTCTTCATCGCTGTACCAGCTGAGATACAGATCCTGGGTAGCCAGGGCTGCTGCGGAACCGAAAAAGTACCGGTCCGTATCCAGGGCCCGGGCCGTCAGATTCAGCTCCAGTCCCAGGCTGTTCAGTTCTGCCCGTTCCTGATCGTTGTAGAGCCAGCTTTCCCGTTTCACCGCAGGGAACATCCCTTCTCGGACCCCCAGCAGGTACACATAGGGAAAAGAGACTCCCTGGATCTCTCCCGCCTCCCGCACAGGGATGCCCTGGGAATCGCCGGGCGTCAGGGTCAAAGGGCCCCTGTCCAAAGAATCCTTCCAGAAGGTCCTGACCTCTTTCAGGGACAGGACGGCCTCCTTTTGCCCCCACAGTTCCCAGGTGCGGACCAGATCTTCCAAAGTTTCCCGGACAAACTGTTCGGTCTGGGTCAGCAGTTTCACCTGATCCAGGTCCACTTTCCCTTCCTGATGGAGCTTGCCCCAAGCCTGAGGAAGCTTCCACTGGGCCAGATGGTCCAAGAATCCATCCCGCCATCCTGCCGAGGTATGGTCTTCCTGGAGGAAATCCACCAAGTCCCAGAACCCGGTGCTCACCAGTTCCTTTCTCTGGAGGAAAGATCGGAAATCTTCCGCCGTGGAAAAATACTGCTGGGTATACAAAAAGTCCAGTT
Source organism: uncultured bacterium (assembly GCA_905215645.1). Taxonomy (GTDB): domain Bacteria; phylum Bacillota; class Negativicutes; order Acidaminococcales; family Acidaminococcaceae; genus Acidaminococcus. The sequence continues at coordinate 30,814 of CAJMQS010000006.1, read as the reverse complement.
TTCCTCGGTCCACCTGATAGAGCACTTCCATGAGGGGGCACCGGAACAGGGCTTGCCACCGGGATATGTCCTCTTTTTCCCCGACTGCTGCCATGAGCTTGGTGAGGAAATCCGGCAAAGGCTGGCTCTGCAGGTCCACCACCTGGGGCAGCCGACAGGGGATTCCGTATTCGGTGAAAGAACGGACCAGGCCCTGATAATCTGTTAGTTTCCGGACCAGGACCAAGATTCCTTCCGGCTTCACCCCCTGTTGGAGCCGTTCTTTGATGGAGGTGAGTGCCATGCGGATTTCCTGCTCCTGGCTCACTCCTTCTCCCAAGTGGATGTGGGGGGTGCCTGTTTCTGTCCGGGCCCCCGGCTTCCATTCCCGGGTCAGGGCCGTCAAGTCTGCTGGTTTTGACCTCACCGGTTCTTCCTGGACGGAGTTGAATCCGGCTCCCACCAGGTCTCCATAGATTTTTTCCGTCACCTGGCTCAGTTCCGGCCGTTTCGGGTCGTAAAACAATCCCACTTCCACGGAGCAGCATTGGCCCAAAGCCCGGATCAGCCGGAGCTGGACCGGATCGAACTGGTAAAATTCGCTGAAATAGCATTTTTTCCAGGGGACGCGCCCTCCCTGTTCCAGGGTTTCCGCCGCCCGGGTGTAGATCCGGGGCAGATCTTCCAGCCCCAGTTCCTGGAGTTGAAAACAGTAGGCCGTATAGAGCCGGACCAAGTCCATATCCTTGTTTTTCAGTGCCCCCACCCGATTCCAGGAAAGCAGCACCTTTTCGAAGGTCTCCGGTTCCAGGCCGTCCCGGGAAAATTCGTCGAACAGGGCTAGGAGATTGTCCCGGAAACCGGTTTTCCCAACCAAACTGGAAAAATAGTCCAAATGGGGTTTCAGATAGTCCAGGGCTTTTTGGAGGATCTTTTTCTGAGCAGGCCGATTCACCGGCCGGAAACCGGGAGTCCCCCCGTTCCAGCGGAGGATCTCCTGGGGAAGGAAATCGATGGTAGCAGCCCGGATCACGCCCTTTTCCCGGATCTTCTGCTGAAAATACCGGTTGGGCACCAGGAACAAGGCGGAGCCGTAGGGAAAGGACCGGGCCTCTTCCAAGAACCGGTCCCTCATAGATTCTCCCAGCTGGAGGCAGTGAAGGATGTTGGACATGGTTGCTCCTTTCGTGTGAAAAGGGGGGGCTGCTGCATGAGCAGCAGCCCCCGGCTTACCTCGGAAACGTCAGTGCGAAGATCTTGATTTCCACCAGCCGGGTCTGGGCATTCCGGACAAAGGCCAGGATCCCCAAGGTATTCCCGTCGATGGGGGCCAGTTTGGCACAGTTCAGGTTGTCCCCCAGCATCTTGGAACTGTTCAGGTTCCCCAGATACTGCCCTTCCCGGGTCCAGAATTTCAAGGTGAACCCATCGATGACCACCAGATAATGGTCCAGTACCGCCATATCGATCAGGTTGTAGATGGAATCCTTGTCCGTCTGGATAGGGCTGCCGTAACTCTGGAGAGCTTTGCCCTGGGGCGTGAAGGCTTCCACCATATTGAGCCCGTTGGGTTTGATCCGGCCTCCTCCGAAGATGATCCCCTTCCCTGTGACCCGTACCTGGGTCAGGCCTCCGGCAAAAGGTTTGGTCCGGTTGTGGAGGAAGGATGGATGATTCTTTTCAAAGGCCCCGTCCCGATAATCAGCCAAGGTGAAATTATCGTTGCCGTAGAGATAGGCCTGCTCATAGCCTGGAAGGAAGGCCACTCGGGTGGCGGTGGTGTTCCCCTTTAGGCTGATGATATCATTCCCGTCCCGGAGGGTATGGAGCCCTTTTTTCACATAGACCACATCCCCATTGCCGGCGATGTTCACGCTGAGGACCATCTTTTCCGGGATGGTGTAGGTCCCTTTTTTCCCGAAATTCCGGAAGGGGAACAGGCTCCCTTCCTTCCGCTCATAAGCCTGGACGGCTGTGCTGTCTCCGTCCTGGCTCCGGAGGGCCAGATAGAATTTATCGTCCCGGATCACGAAGCTCAGGATCTTGTCCACATCGTAGCTGGTGATTTCCGGCGTGTTGAACCGCTGGAGCTGGAGCCCCAGTTTCCCCAGTTCCACTTTCTGCACCGGCTGGGGCTTCAGGTGGATGATGCGCATCTCGATATCCGTCCGGTAATTGTACCCCACCACCCCCAAGATCACCACCAGGGTCAGTACCAGGAACGTGATCTTGGACCGGAGCCAGGATCTTTTCTTTTTCTTCTCCGTCATGGGCAAAACAGCCAGCCTCCTTTGCTTCATTCCATTCAGTATACCATGGGCCTGCGGCAGGGGCAACAGGGCCCTATGCGCCGGGAGTCAACCTAGCCCGGCAAGCCATCCCATCCCCACTGCACACAAAAGCCGCACCGCAAATACCGGCAGTCCCCGGCGGAACAACTCCCGGGAAGAGAGGCCGGCGCCGCAGGGGATGGCCCGGATCCCGGTGGGCAGCAGGAACGCCCCGTTGAAGCCCATGACCGCAGCCATCCAGTAGGGCAGCAGGGGCAGCCCTGCACTCTGGGTGTAAGAAATCACCAAAGGGACCGTCAGGGCTGCAGAAATGGTGATGCTGGAAACTTCGGAGAGGAAAGCCGCCAAGCATACGATCCCGGCAATGAGGGGCAGCCCGGGAGAAGGAGCCTGGGACGCTGTCCATTGGGCCAAGCTCCGGTTGGCTCCGGAAGCTTCCAGCAGGTTCCCCATGGCCAGACCTCCGGCAAAAAGGATCAGGACACCCCAGATCATATGCTGCTGTGCATAGTCCCAGGAAAGAAGGGGCCTGCCATCTTCTCCCTCCAAGAAGAACAGCAAAAAGCCCAGGCTTCCGTACAGATAGGCCGGCAGCAGGCCGGGCAGGGCCGCCGCATAGAGAGGCCGCAGGAAAGATCCGGCCAGGGCCAAGGCAAAAAGTCCCAAGCAAATCTTTTCATCACGCTTCAAGGGGCCCATCCGCCTGCATTCCTGGAGGAAGTATTCCCGTGTCCCCTGGAGCTTATGGACCGGTTCCGGCAGCAGCAGCTGGACGCCCAGGGTACAGCCAGCGGACAGGAGCAGATAGGGCAGGAAATCCAGGAACCATTGGGTGAAGAGGAATTCTTGGCCGGTGGCCTGCTGGTACAGGTTGGCCGCGATCACATCCATGGCTCCTCCTACAGGAGTCCCCACGCCGCCCACCGCAGCCCCGAACACGATGGCGCAGAGGATGGGCCCCGCTGCCGGGTCCTTCCCTTCACAGCCGGCAGCCTTCAGCATGGCCAGGGCGGTGGGAGTGAAAACAGCCACTACCACCGCATTGGGCAGCACCACCGAAAACAGGACCGCCGCCAAGAACCATACTGTGATCTGGCTCTTCATGGTGGGCCCGATGAAAGCCAAGCAGCGCAGGGCAATCCGGTGATCCAGCCCGATCCTTTCCCAGGGAAGGGTCAACAGGGTGGCAGCAAACAGCAGCACAATGCTGCTGGAGGCGTACTGGGCCAGCATCTGGTCCATGGGAGCCAAGGCAAAGAAGGCGTTGGCCACCACCGGCAGGAGAGCGGTGACCGTCAGGGCCACCGGCCGGGTGATCCACCAGAAAATCATCCACAGGGCGATTCCCATGGCCAAGCTGCCGTACACTCCGAAGATTCCCGCCAAAAAGCACCGGGCCAGGAGCAGGAGACAGGGGCCTCCCAGCAAAAAGAATACTTTCCCATGCTGTACCATACCGCTGCCTCCCCTGCGTCTCAGATAGAACCATTATAACACACCAGTAGGCTGCCCTCGCCTTTTTCCCCGCTATCCTGTATAATAAAGAAGATATTGCATGGAGAAATCGGAGGCTTTGCATCATGGAAGAATTGGATACCATCATCAAATCGATCACGGACAACCTGACGGGAGATTCCCAGAAGGACATCAAATATCTCCAAGGCTGCATCGAACTGTACCGGGACCATCCCCTGCACCGGGAGATCAGCCGGGCCTGCAGCCAGCTGCTGTACAAACTGATGCCGGAAGAGAGCCGGCAGCATTTTGCTGACATGTTCAGCAAGGCCTTCGAGAAATTTCGGAAAGATCTGGAAGAAGCCCGGAAGCGCACCGTTGCCCAGGATTTCGACGGAGCTCGGAAAGTCCTGGAGCCCCATCTCCAGGAAGCGGAACATTCGGCCCTGTTCCAGCCTGATTCGGAAGTGGAATTCCGCTCCTTTGCGGAGCCGATGGAAATGGTGCTGTACCGGCAGTTCTGCCAGCCGAAGAAAAAACTCCAGCAGGCTCCCTTCCCCTTCCATCTCCTGTACCTCACCCTGGGAGAACTGGAACTGGCCCAGGGCCGGACGAAAGCAGCCAGGAAAGCCCTGGAAAAAGGACTGAAATGGGACCCAGCCAGTGCCCCGTTACGAGCCTGTTACCTGGCCGTGCTGAAAGAAGAAGAAGATTGGGAAAGCTTCGGCCGGGTGAACCGGGAAGCCTTCCAGCAGGCTTTCCGTCCCCAGGATCTGGCCCGCTGCTACCGGAATGAAGGGGCCCTGCTGCTCCACCGGGAAGACTGGCAGGGAGCCCGGTATGCGTTCCTCTTGAGCCTGAACTACCAGGATTCGGAAGAAGCCAAAACAGAGCTCCAGTCCCTGGCAGAAGCCCAGAAGCTGGATGGGAAGCCCGCCACCCGGGAAGACCTGGCGGCCTTTGCCCAGAAGGAAGGGATCCCCCTGGGGCCCAATGTAGAAATCCTCCGGCTGGCTGCCGGCGGAGCCCAGACCTGCCACCAGGCCGGACGGGAAAAAGAAGCGGAATATTACCTGGATGTGATCCGTCCTTTCTTATCGGAGAAAGATATGGAAGGGTTGAAGAAGAAGCTGGGATACTAAAAAAGGTGCCTACGGGCACCTTTTTTGTCAGCGGTCAATGGTCAGCGGCCGGTGGAAATCAATTTTTGTAAATTGATTTTGAAATAGAGAAAACCGGGGGCCAGGATGGGCCCGCAGGTTCAAAAGCAGATGGGCAGCCATCTGGTATCCTTTGGCCGTTGACCGTTGACAGCTGACCGTTGGCCGGGCTGCTGCGCAGCCCTCAATCATGTCTCACCAGCAGGGTGATTCCTTCTTCCTGGTACTTCCGGAACACGGCTTTGATGAACTGATGGCGGAGGGCGGCTTCATCCAGGATGTTCTTGATCCGCAGCACCACTTGGAACCGGATGCCGTAGTCCCCCAGCTGGTCGTAGCGGACTTGAGGCTGGAATCCGGTGACCCCATAGGCACTTTTATCCAGGACGTACCGGGCCACGCCCAAGGTCACATCTTCCACCTTCTGGAGGTCATTGTCATAGGTCACCGTAATGGGAATGGTGATGGTGCATTCCGCCAGAGGCTGCTCGTAGTTGGTCAGGTTGCTGGCAGCGATGTTCTTGTTGGGGACGATGATCATGTTCCCGGTGGCGGTCCGGATGGTGGTGTTCCGCCAGTTCATATCCACCACTCGACCGGATTCCCCGCTGGACAGCTTGATGTAGTCCCCCATCCGCACCTGTTTGGAAAAGATGGTGGTGATGCCGGAAAACAGGTTGGCCAAGGTATCCTGGAGAGCTAGGGCGGAAGCCAGGCCGCCAGCCCCCAGAGCGGTCAAGAGGGGCGAAATGGAAATGCCATAGGAATTCAGGATGAACAGGAACCCCACCATGTACACCCCGATATCTACCACGGTGGCCAGGATGGACATGGAAGAAGATCGTTCCTCGCTTTTGGACAGCCGGGATTTCAGATAGGCCGCAATGAGATGGGCCGTAAACAGGGTCACCGTGAAGATCACCAAACTGTGGAAGTGCATGTTCAGCCCGTGCCGGACGAATTTTGGCAGGTCCAGGATATTCTTGGTCAGGCTGCTCCCCAGCATCATCCCCAAAAGCAGGGGCATGAACCGGAAAGTGCTCTCCCAGGTCTCTTTACTCCCCCGGGTATGTTTGGACAAAAAGGCGATGAGACCCTTGAACACATAATGGAGGAGAGCGATCCCCAAGATATTGAACAGGATGAAGGCCATCATGTGCACATGGGGCCCCCCGTTCTTGAATTCCTCCATCAGTATGTTCCAGGTAAGTCGTTTCGGCAAAACCATCCGCTCCTTTGCAGGTAAAAGTCATAATGGAATATTTTACACCATGGAAGGTGAAAAAGAAATGAAAATCTGTCAGCTGACCGTTGACAATCCATTTACCCCATTCTGATGATCCTCTGCCCTTCCATCATCCGGGAGAACCGGTGGGAGATGCTCAGGACGGTCCGGCCCTGGGCGGCCCGTTCCAGGGCCTTCAGCACCCTTTCTTCCGTCTGGCTGTCCAGGTTTGCAGTGATTTCGTCCAACAGCAGCAGACGGGGTTCCTTGACCACGGCCCGGGCAATGTTCAGCAGCTGGAGTTCCCCCTGGGAGAACAGTCCATCTGCCATGAGAGTATCCTTCCCCTGGGGCAGCCGGTCCACGGCCTCTCGCAGTCCCACCAGTTCCAGGGCTCGGTCCACCTGGTCCGCCGTCACCGATCCATCTCCCAGGGTCACCTGGTCTCCTACCGTTCCAGGCACAGCCGAAAATTCCTGTTCTACGCAACCGTACAGGCTCCGTTTTTTCTCTTCCGGCAGGCTCCCAGCCCGGTACCCCATCAGGGCCACGGTCCCTTGCTGCGGTCCATACAGTCCCAGGAGCAGTTTGAACAGAGTGCTTTTGCCGCAGCCGCTGGGGCCCATCAAGATGGCCTGTTCCCCCGGTTCCAGGTTGCAGGAAAAGTCCTTCAAGATAGGCTGAGCCGGATCATACCCGAAAGTCACATGGGAAAAGGCCACCGCCTTGTCCTTCACTTCTTCCGGCAACGGTTCCGGAGAAACAGGTTCCTGTTCTTCTTCCCCCAGGAACTCTCCGATATGCTGGATCCCCGCCATGGCGCTCTGGATGCTCTGGATCTCCATGCCGATGCTTTCCAGAGGCCCGAAGATCTTCCCCACATAGGCGATCACTGCGACCGCAGAACCTACGGAAAGGCCGAACAGATCCGCCCAGGCAGGGCCCAGGGCCGCTCCCACCATGATCACCGCCACCACCGCCGCCTGGGTCACAAGGATGATGGGAGAATAGATCCCGTCGAACACATTGGCCCGGTTGATGGCCCGGAAGCTGTCGGTGATCAGGGTATCATACCGGTCTTCCATATACTGTTCCTTCCCCAGGGAATGGATGGTCCGGATGTTCCGGATGGTCTCCGGCACATGGCTGTTCACTCGTCCGATGGCCCGGCGGTTTTCCCGCTGGGCGGCCAGGGTCCCTTTCTGGAAGTGCCGGGTGAGCACAAACATCAGGGGCAGCAGCAGGCACAGGATCCAGAACAGGCCCTGGCTCCGGCTCCACAGGATCCACAGAATCCCCAGCAGCTTGCAGGCATCCGCCAGCATCCCTACGATCCCGTCTGAATACAGGGCATCGATGGTGTCCCCGTCGTTGACAAAAATGGACGTGGTCTGGCCGCTGGGATGGCCGGTGAAGTACCGGGCCGGCAGCCGGTCCAGTTTGGCGCACAGGGTGGACCGGAGCCCGTGAGTCACCTTCTGCCCGAACAGGGTGATAGCCCCGTTCTGGGCCGTTTCGAAGCAGTCCGACAGCACCGTGAGGCCGATGTACAGCACCCCCAGCTGCCAGGGAATCCCCCGGCCTTCCGTCAGGCTGTCCACCGCCCGTTCCAGCACCAGCGGCGGCAAAAGAGAGGTAGCCACCGAAAGGACCACCAGGACCGCCACCAAGGCCCCGGACCGGGGATGGTCCCGGAGAGTGCCTTTGACGCTTTCCCATACAGGATTCTTACTGTTCATCCAGATCCACCCCTTCCTGCTGGAGCTTCACCAACCGGGCATAGCCGGGCTCCTGGAGCATCAATTCCTCATGGGTCCCGAAACTTCCCCGTCCCTGATCCAGGAACAGCACCCCGGTGAATTCCGGGAAATGGGTGAGCCGATGGGAAATCAGAAGGATCACCCGGTCCGGGAAGGCCTGGCGCATGTTTTCCAGGATCTTCGTTTCGCCCTTCCGGTCCACCGCTGCAAAAGGATCATCCAATACTAGGATGGACCGGGCATGGGCCAGGGTCCGGGCCAGGGCGATCCGGGCCTGCTGCCCGCCGGAAAGCCGGGTGCCTTCGCTGCCCACCGGAGTATCCGCTCCCTGGGGCATGGCCGCCACCTCTTCTTCCAGATTGGTCATGGCCAGGAATTTTTCCACATCCACCGGGTCTCCCAGGGCGATGTTCTCCCCAATGGAAGTGCTGAGGAGCTCCGGATCATGGCCCAGATAGGAAACAAGGCTCCGGCGCCGGTCCCGGTCCAGGGTATGGAAATCCTCCCCATGGCACAGCAGAGTCCCGGTCCAGGGCACTTCGTCAAGGAACACCTTCCCCAACAGGCTCTTCCCGCAGGCCACCGGCCCCGTAATGCCGATAATGTCCCCGGGATGAGCCTGGAACGAAATCCCTGCCAAGCCTCCTTCCTGTCCCGGGTAATGGCAGGCCAGGTCCCGGACTTCCAGATCTGCCGGTTCCACCGGTCCCAGGGGATGCTCCTCCCCTTCCGGAGCCGCCTGCTGGAGCAGGGGTTTGATCCGCTGCCAGGAAACCTGGGCCTTCTGGACTGCGTTGAACAGTTTGGCCGCATGGCTGGTCTTTACCGCCAGTTTGGTAAAGCAGGCCAGGAAGGTGGTAAAACTGGCAATGTTCCACAGTTCCCACCCGGTGCCCTGGACGTTTTTCGCCCCGAACCAGAAGATCATCCCGGTGCCCGCCATGGCAATGGCATCGTACAAAGGCCCCAGGGCCCCTTCAAAGATATTGGCCCGGGCGCTGGCCTTTTCGTAGGCGGTGAGCTGGGTTTCGTAGGCGGCATCCCGGTTCTGTTCCTGGCCGTAGATCCGGTAGGTCAGAGCCCGGCTCACCCGGTCCAGGGTCAGGGTGTTCAGCCGGGCTTCCGTGGCCTTGTAGGTACCGTTGGCCTGGGCCACCTGTTTTTTCAACCGGTCGGCAATCCAGTAGGCCACCGGAGTAAACAGGCAGGACAAAATTGTCAGACGCCAGTCGTAGGCCAGCAGCAGGCTCAGGTATACCACCATCACCACCCCGGTGTCGAACACTTCCGTGGTGAATTTCCGCATCCCTTCCGCACAGGCATCCACGTCCCCCATGGCCTTGGTCATCAGGTTCCCCAGGTTTTCCTGCTGGAGCTGCCGGGCTTCCAGGCGCACCAGGCTGTGGTACAGGGTATGGCGCATGGTCCGGCTCACCCGGTTGGAAAACAGCCGGACGCTGTAGCGCTTCCCGGCCCGGGACAATTGGACCAGGAAAATCACCCCCACATACAGGGCTGCCAGACGGACCATGTCCCCGGCGGTGGCTTTGCCCTGGAAAATGTCGTAGAGGCACTGGGCCAGCTGGCCTTCAAAATAGGGCCCCGCCCCCATGCCCAAGTTGTACAGGATGCCGGTGACCGTCACCACCAGCAGGACGGCCTTTTCCTGTCCAAAATAGGAAAGGATCCGGTCCGGCCGCCCCACCTCCCGGATTCTGCCTTCAAACATAAAACCGCCCCCCAGTGCTGTAATGTGTGTATCTTATAGTATACAGCAATGGGAAGCGGGGAAAATTAAACTTTTTGAAAATAGAAAGTAAGAAGTCAGACACGGCCCTAACGGGCCTTGAGACGTCAGACGTCAGGTTTGTTCGGTTGCGCAGCAGGTCCGGACTGCTTATCACAAACAAGCTGACGTCTGATTTCTGAAAGGCCCGAAGGGCCGTTCTGACTTCTTATGATTTTAAGGTAAGGGCCGAATCTGACTTCTTACTTCTTCACCGGCATCTTCTGATAGATCCCCCTGAGCCGGTCCAGTGCCTGTTCCAAGGTTTCCCGATTCTTGGCGAAATGGAGCCGCATGTAGCTGGTGATGTTTTCGTGGAAGAAGGCGGACCCGGGCACGGCCCCCACCCCCACGTATTTGGCCAGGTCTTCACAGAATTCCGTATCGCTGGCATAGCCGAAATCGGAAATGTCCACCATGATATAATAAGCCCCCTGGGGTTCCGTGTGCTTCAGGCCGATATCCCGGAGCCCCTTCAGCATCAAGTCCCGCCGGTCCGTGTACAGATCCCGGAGCCAGGTGTAATACTCATCCCCGAACCGGAGCCCGGTGACCGCCGCTTCCTGGAGAGGGGACGCTGCCCCTACGGTCAGGTAATCATGGACCTTCCGGGCCTCGTCAATCACTTGCGGCGGGGCGATGATGTACCCCAGCCGCCAGCCGGTGATGGAATACGTCTTGGACAGGGAGCTGCAGGACAGGGTCCGCTCCCGCATCCGGGGCAGAGTGGCAAAATAAATGTGCTCATAGGGCTTGTACACGATGTGCTCGTACACCTCGTCGGTGATCACCCAGGCATCATATTTTTCTGCCAGGTCCGCAATGGTCTGGAGCTCCTGCCGGGTGAACACCTTGCCGCAGGGGTTGGATGGGTTGCACAGGATCAGGGCCTTGGGATGCTGCCGGAAGGCCGCTTCCAGCACCTCCGGGTCGAAATGGTAATCCGGGGGCACCAGGGGCACGTAGATGGGCTCTGCCCCGGAAAGGATGGCATCAGCCCCGTAATTTTCATAAAAAGGAGAGAACACGATCACCTTATCCCCTGGGTCCGTCACCGTCATCACCGCCACCATCATGGCTTCCGTACTGCCGCAGGTGGTGACGATCTCCGTTTCCGGATCGATATCCAGCCCGGTGAAATGCTTCTGCTTGGCCGCCAGAGCTTGGCGGAAGTTGGGTGCTCCCCAGGTGACAGCGTACTGATGGGGCCCCGTAAAGGCCACCTGGCTCAGCCGTTCTTCCATCTCTTTGGGAGGATCCCAGTCCGGGAACCCCTGGCTCAAGTTCACTGCATCATACTGTAAAGAAATCCGGGTCATCCGCCGGATCACCGAATCTGTAAAAGTCGCCGTACGCGAAGATAAATCAGCCATGTATCTCGTCCCTTCCTGGTGTTAATTCCTACTTGTAAAATAGTAATTAACAGTATACTCCCGGAAGAGGAGGGAGTCAACCGGTCTTTAACAAGATATCAGACCGGCCCTTGCGGGCCTATTAGAAGTCAGATATCAGCTTGTCTGCGATAAATAGTCCGGACCTGCTGCTAAGCCGAACAAATCTGACGTCTGACATCTCAAGGCCCGTAAGGGCCGTGTCTGACTTCTTCTCTTCCTCACTCCGCCTGATGCACGTGGATCTCCCGGATCACGCCCTGCCTCACGGTAAAGGCCAGGGTAGTGGTTTTATTGGCGTGGTATTCATAGATGGTTTCGTCCAGTTTGGCGTGGTTCTTTGCGTTGTCTTCTTCCGGAATCTTGGGGGATTCATACCTTTTGGTCCAGACCGCATCCGCCTCACCGTACACATCGTTCAGCACTGTTTCAGCCATGCCCACCTGGACCCCGTCCGGGGTGGCATCCTCCCGATTGGTGGTTTTGATGTCCATGAGTACATAGGGCATTTCCGGACTGAAATGCACCAGATACAAAGTCCGAGAAGGATAGGAATATTCCATGGTCCCCCGTCCGTATTTCACCGAACGGGGCGCCCCCAGCACCTCCTCCACCTGGCTCTGGGAGATCCCGGTACTCACCCCCGCCACCCCGGCCTGGTCTTTATCGATGGAACAGCTGATGGTGACGGCCCCCAGATTGGACATGATCTCCGGTTCCCGGGCCAGGGCCTTTCCCCCACCCGCCAGAGAAAGCAGCAGACAGCCGGCCAGCAGCCCCCGGGTGATTCGCTGGTTCACAAAAAACATTATGGGCACCTCCTGAATAATAAAGATATCAGACCGGCCTTTACAGGCCTTTCAGACGTCAGATGTCAGCTTGTCTGCGATAAATAGTCCGGACCTGCTGCTAAGCCGTACAAATTCTGACGTCTGATGTCTCAAGGCCCGCAAGGGCCGAATCTGACTACTTATCAATCCGTCTCAAGGCTCGCCAGGGCCGTTTCTGACTTCTTACTTACTCCCTCCCATCGATCCGCTTCAGCTGCAGGGTGACGATATTGCCGAAATCACACTGGTCGGCCACCAGGTCGCAGGTCACATGCTGCTTCCCTTCCGGATCCATCTCATCGATGAACTTCAGGGCATCCCCTTCGCTCATCCAGGCCCCATCGATGGCCACCGGCCCCAGGAGACAGGCGGTGAACACAATGGTCCCCTTGTTGTCCTCATCCCCATCCTGATAAATGACCTGATCCAAAGGCTGCGCCTGGGGATCCAGCTTTTTCAGGACAACATTGAGCCCGGCAATGGCCCCATCGATTTTGTCCATAAAAGGCCGCGCCGCCTCCGGACTCATCCGGAATTCATAGAAATCCGGTCCCTGGCAGAAATTCACATACCCATAGACCGCCGTCTCCACCGTACCGAAATCCATATCCTCCGCCAATACAAAGCTCATGATCCATGCCTCCTTTTGTTTTCCTGGTTCCAGTATAGCAAAGAAGATGGGGAAAATTGGGGACAGATTATCGTTTACCATGATGTGAAGACATCAGACCGACCCGCTGGGTTGCTGCTAGGCCCGTAATTAGCGATGCACCCTTGGTGTGTTCCTACATGAGGAACGAAAATCGACTCTCTTTCAGTGCCATTCTCACGGCAACGAGAACTATTTTACACTATGCTATCTTTTTGGACAGGCAGCATCCGATTAAAAAGGGCAGAACTTCCCTTTTTAGCAATCTATGTCCTGGACCCTTCCAGGATTACTCAATCCAACTTTTTAAATTTTTTATCTTCCCAGTCGTACAAATAACCCCTATAGCCAAAATCTCCGTAGTCCGCCTCCCCTGTTTTATGATTGCATCCGTTTCCAAGGATGATCAAGTACTGTTCTTTTCTTTCCCCTATGGAAAAGGCCTCAATTTTCCTCATCTGATTAGCCAGGAAATCCAATTTTTTTTGCTCTTTTTCTCCTCGCTCATCAGAATAATTATAGGCAATGACGACTTTTAATGGACATTTTACATGGATTAATTTCATCACTTCATCCGACCAGGCACGCTTGTCGTTCTCATGCTCAATGGCAATTTTCAAATCCCACAGGTGTGGTTTTAAATCAATGTCGGCTTCTTCAGCCTCTTTTTTCATATCCTGGGAATGGGAGGTCCAACCTACTGCATCAATCCTGAAGTATTCGTTTTGAGGCGTACAGCCTGCCTCTTTGATGATTTTATTTATAATTTTTATAATCACAGATGTGTATTCTGCATTATGTTTATAGATATCAAATAAATCCTGTCCTTCATAGTTTCGATTCTGCTCGATTGCTTTTAGGAACGTACCAAAAAAATCTTTTGCATCCATATCTATGTTTCCTTTTTTAATGAACTAAATTCCATTTCAAAATTTCTTTGAAAAATTAAATTGATTTTGTAATTTTGTCATGAGATAATCGTGTGCCTCTCTCGATCCCAGTACCTCCGCTTTATGCAGCCAGTACAACGCTTTTTCATCAGATTGAGGGACTCCCAGTCCTTTATCATAGAGGATTCCCAGCCGATATTGTGCAGATTCTTCTCCCTAGGAGGCCGCCTGCTGGAACCAATAGACTGCCGATGCATAGGATTGGGGAAATCCGTCTCCCTCTTCATACCGTTCCCCCAAAGCATATTGAGCCAGTGCTGCTCCTCGGAAGGCGGCTGTTTCCAACCACTCCATCGCTTGCTCAAACGGAAAGTCATTTTCCTCGTCAGAAAAACAGATGCCAAGGAATTCCTGGGCTTCAGCCAGTCCCTGTTCAGCTGCTTTTTGGAACCATTCCGCAGGATCCGTGTTTTCCAAATGAAAGGGGTCATTTCCCAAAAGGAGTTCCCAGCCTATATTGTACTGTGCCTGTGCATACTCTTGGGCGGCAGCCTGATGGTATTGCAGGAGTGCCTTATTTCTCCATTTCGCTTTCCTCATTCTCTCTTCTAAAGAATCATCCTCTAAAAAGTAGTTCCCCATACAGCGGATATACATTTCCCCCAAATGGTTCTGGGCAGCGGCATATCCCTGGGCGGCGCCCCGCCTGAACCATTTGATTGCCTGGATTTGTGATTCGGCAACAAAAATTCCCCTGGAATAGCACCATCCCAAATAGTCCTGGGCATGGCTGGCTCCTTGAGACGCTAAAATTTGAACTTCTTTGAATAACAAAGGATCTGTCCTGGATTGATTTTCCAGCATCCGTAAGGAAGCAACGGCATCGCCTGCCTGTGCCGCCTTTTGATAAAAATTTTCTGCACAGGCTTTATCGATGGGCGCGATGCCATATCCACCTTCGAAATACAATCCCATGATGTAGAGGGCAGCTGCATTATGAGTATTTGCCTCCTGTTGGACAGTATGAAAAGCCTGCTTCTTATCACTTCCCAAGAAACAGGAAAAGGTATCGGCTATCTGCTGATCATATTTTTCGCTCTTCATCATTTCAAGTTCTCTGCCCCCTTCATCTTTTTTCTCTGCTGTCCTTTTCCCGATTTAATTATACTATAATTACTGTATGGATTTTGGGACAATTAATCCCTATCCAATCTGATTTTCTCTTCTATCTTTTGTAATAATAACAAAAAAATCACCTGCACGGTTTCCTCGATAAAGCAATTGAAGCCGATTTGAGGAAATCATGTAAGTGACTTTTTCGTTTACAAAATGTTATGGAAAAGGAGCTGCTGTTCACGCATCAGCTCCTTGCCCCTTACGGCCGATACACCGCTTTCACCCCGGTGATCAGGTCTTTGTTCTCTTTCTTTTCCGGTTCTTTGGTCAGGCTTTCTTTCATATCCAGGGTCTGTTCCTTCCCGCCTTTCTGGAAGGTGCCGGTATAGAGGGCATCGCTGTCCATGTACAGGGTAGCTTCCAGCACCAGTCTGTAGGTGCCGTCGGGGACGGTCTTGCCGCTGTCATCTTTGCCGTCCCAAGCTGCGGTCACTTTGCCGGATTGGGGGGTAGCTTTCGTCAAGGCATCCACTTTAGCCTTGTCCAGCTGGGCCAGGCCGGATTTCTTCACCCACACCGGCAGGGCTTGTTCCCGCTTCTTGTAGCCGCCCTGGGCAGTGAATTTGGTAGCGAACAGGGTCCGGATCAATTTCCCATCCTTATCCTCAATCCAGGCGGCCATCTGGTTGGAGGCCATGCCTTCTTTTTTATTATAGGTATATTCCAGGGTCAGGGGCCCTTTGGCCTGGGCCGCAGCCGGTGCCTTCTCTTGGGCTGCCGGCGCCCCTTTCTTTTCGCTGCCGCAGCCGGTGAAGAGGCCCAAAGCCGTCACTCCAGCCAGCAGCAGTCCGATCCATCTACGGTTCATCGAACATTCCTCCTTCAGGAATAAATCCATCTAGCACTCTGTTTTCACTCAGGCGCTCTCCAGCTTCACGATCCGTTTCTCCCATCCGCTCTTATGGTAATAGATCCACTGGAGCAGGTTGCACATCATCCAGCCCATGGGATAGCCCAGGGCGATGGGGATGATGCTGGGGGTCAGATGGCTCACCACCAACAGATACAGCTGCCGGAACAGCACAAAGGAAAAGAGCATGATCACCATAGGGGCCCGGGCATCCCCGATACCCCGGAGCATCCCGGCCAGGATCTGGTTCATGCAGGCAAAGATATCGAACAGGCACACGCAGCGGATGAAGAGCACGCCTTTTTCCACCACTCCCGGTTCCTGATTGAACAGCCGCACGATATGGGGCGCCAGGAAAAATTCTGGAATCACCAGGCAGGTGGTAGCCGCAAATGCCATGGTCATGGCCACCCGGATGCCTTTGTGGATCCGTTCTGCCTTCCCAGCCCCGGCATTCTGGCCGGTGAAGGTGGTGATGGCCAGGGCGATGCTCTGCATGGGCATGATCACGAACATATCCATCCGGATGTAGATGCCCCACCCGGCGGTATAATCCGCCCCGAAGGCATTCACATAGGACTGGACGAAAATATTGGAAAAGGCCGTCAGGGCCATCTGGATCCCCGCCGGCAGCCCCACGTTTACGATCCGTTTCAGCATGGTCCGGTCCAGGCGCATTTCCCGCCAGGTGAGAGAATAGATTTCCCGGCTGCGGAAAAGGACCACCAGCACCAGCACTGCCGAAACGAACTGACTCAGGATGGTGGCATAGGCCACCCCCGCCACTCCCCAGCGGAGCCCGATGACGAAATACAGATCCAGGGCTACATTCAAGCAGGAGGTCAGGGCCAGGAAATACAGCGGCCGTTTGGAATCCCCCACCGCCCGCAGAATGGCGGACCCCATGTTGTAGATCATCAGGCCGGTGATGCCGGCGAAGTAGATCCGCAAGTAGGTGATGGAATGGGGTGCCACCGTAGGCGCCGTCTGCATGCTTTTCACCAGGAATGGAGTGATGGCCCAGCCCAAGGCCATGAATACCAGGGAAAGGAGGAAGGTCCCCACCAGAGAGGTGTGGACCGCCCGGCGCAGTTCCGGTCCCAACTTCGCCCCGAAATACTGAGCGATCACCACGCTGGCCCCGGTGCTCAGCCCCATGAAGAAGCCCACCAGGGTATTGATGCAGGGCATGACGGAAGTCACCCCGCCCAGGGCGGCGGACCCTACGAAATTCCCCACCACCACCGAATCCACTGCATTGTACAGCTGCTGGAACAGATTCCCGAAAAGGAGGGGCAGGGCAAACCAGAACAGATGGCTGAAGATGCCGCCCTGGGTCATATCCTTCGTGGAATTCTTGCCCAAGGAATCACTCCCTTTATTTCAGCAAGTTGTCGTTTTCAAAGTAGTTGATCTTCATGGCGGCGCGGACTTCTGCAAGGGTCTGGGCCGCTTTGGCTTCGGCCCGAGCGGTGCCTGCCTTCAAGATTTCCACCACTTCCGGCTTCCGGGCTTCCCAATATTCCCGGCGTTCCCGGATGGGCTTCAGGACGGACTGGAGCACTTCGTTCAGGAAGCGTTTGATCTTCATATCGCCCAGGCCGCCCCGCTGGTAGTGGGCCTTCAGTTCATCCAGATTGGCGTATTCCGGCAGGAAAGCGGCGAAATGTTCCGGCCGGCTGAAGGCATCCAGATAGGTGAATACCGGGTTCCCTTCCACATGGCCCGGGTCGCTGACCTGGATGTGGGTGGGGTCGGTGTACATGCTCATAACCTTTTTCTGGATGGTATCTGCATCGTCAGACAGGTAGATGCAGTTGCCCAGGGATTTGGACATCTTGGCTTTCCCGTCCAGCCCGGGCAGACGCAGGCAGGCTTTGTTGGAAGGCAGCACGATATCCGGTTCCGTCAGGGTTTCCCCATAGACGCTGTTGAACTTGTGGACGATTTCCCGGCACTGTTCCAACATGGGTTTCTGGTCTTCCCCTACCGGCACATGGGTGGCATGGAAGGCGGTGATATCTGCAGCCTGGCTCACTGGATAGCAGAAAAAGCCCAGGGGCACGCTGGCTTCGAAGTTCTTTTGCTGGATCTCCGCCTTGACGGTGGGGTTCCGCTGCACCCGGGCCACGGTGACCAGGTCCATATAATAGGTAGACAGTTCAAAAAGTTCCGGGATCAGGCTCTGGATGAAGATGGTGGCTTTCTGGGGATCGATCCCCACCCCCAGGTAATCCAGGGCCACCTGGAGCACGTTCTGCCGGACTTTTTCCGGGTTCTCCGCATTGTCCGTCAGCGCCTGGGCATCGGCGATCATGAAATAGATTTCATCGAAGGTCCCGCTATTTTGGAGCAGGACCCGTTCCTGGAGGGAACCTACAAAATGGCCTACATGGAGATGTCCCGTGGGACGGTCCCCGGTCAGAATGATCTTTGACATAGTGATACCTCGCCTTCTACGATTGTTACAGATTGGAAAAATCTGGTGCACTTCTTATAAATATACTATGAATGGTGTTTTTCTTCAACCCTTCCAGGAAAAGTGCATCTGGAAAAAACACTTGTGTTTTTTCCGTGAATTCTATATACTTAAAGCCGTTGATTTGATCTTAGTTCCTGCTATTTTCTGCTTTAGAAAGGAAGTCTTTTATGAACTCTCTGATCCGTACCATCCGTAAAATCCCTTTGATCAACCAGATTGCCGTAGGCCTGGTGATCGGCATCCTGCTTGCCGTATTCCTGCCCGGCGCCGTGCCTGTGGTCAGCATCTTCGGGGATCTGTTCGTCAAAGCCCTGAAGGGAGTTGCCCCGCTCCTGGTATTTATCCTAGTGATGAACGCCATGGTCCAGCGGAAAGAAGGGGGCGATACCCAGATGAAACCCATCATCACCCTCTATGTGATTGGCACTTTCGCCGCATCCATCGTGGGAGTGACCCTGTCCTTCCTGTTTCCCCAGACACTGATGCTCCAGCTGGGCAACGCTAAAGTGAATCCTCCCAGCGGCATCGCGGAAGTGGTCCACAACCTGGTGCTGAACATCGTGGACAATCCCCTGAACGCCATCCTCACCGCCAACTACATCGGCATCCTGGCCTGGGCGGTGATCATCGGCCTGGCCCTCCACAAAGCCGCCAGCCCGGAAACCAAGCATGTACTGGAAGACCTGTCTGCCGGCATCACCAAAGTGGTCACCTGGGTAATCCACTTCGCTCCCTTGGGGATCATGGGCCTGGTGACCCAGTCCATCAGCGCCAGCGGCCTTTCCGCCCTGATTTCCTATTTCAGCCTGCTGGGAGTGCTGCTGGGTTCCTACTTCCTGGTGGCTTTGGTGATGAATCCGGCCATCGTGTACCTGAATGTCCATAAGAACCCCTATCCCCTGGTCTGGGCCACCCTGAAAGAAAGCGGCATCTATGCTTTCTTCACCCGCAGTTCCGCCGCTAACATCCCGGTGAACCTGGATCTGTGCAAACGGCTGGGACTGAACCCGGATACCTACACCATCTCCATTCCTCTGGGGGCCACCATCAACATGGCCGGGGCTTCCATCACCATTTCTGTTCTGAGCCTGGCCGCCGCCCATACCCTGGGGGTAGCTGTGGACCTGCCTACGGCCCTCCTGCTGTGCATCGTTTCCACCGTGGGGGCCTGCGGGGCTTCCGGAGTGGCCGGCGGTTCCCTGCTGCTGATCCCCGTAGCCTGTGCTTCTTTTGGGATCAGCAATGACATCGCCATGCAGGTGGTGGGCGTGGGCTTTATCATCAGCATCATCGAAGACGCCTGCGAAACGGCTCTCAACAGCAGCAGCGACGTCCTCTTCACCGCCACCGCCGAATACGCCAAACGGGCCAAGCTGGGGACCCTGAAGACAGAAGATATGGTGCCGAAGGAGATTGAAGAGGAAGATTAAAAGAAGGGGTTGTTGCACGTGTGAAAACCACACACGTGCAACAACCCCTTTTTTATTTCGCTCTCACCATGGCCGGTTTCAGTTCCCTTTCTTCTTCGTACTGAGAATCGAACCGTTCATTCAGATAATTGGTGTACAGGTAGGCCAGGACGGCGCCGGAGATGTTGTGCCAGGCGCTGAAGATAGCTCCCGGGACACCGGCCATAGGCATGGAGGCGAAATGGGCCTTGGCCAGGCCGGTGGCCAGACCGGAATTCTGCATCCCTACTTCGATGGACAGGGCCACCATCTGTTTCCAGCTCATGCCAGTGAGTTTCCCGATGGCAAAGCCCAGCAGGTAGCCCAGCACATTGTGGAGCATCACCACCAGGAGGATCAGGCCGGCACTGTTCAAGATGGCGTTCCGGCTGGCCCCGATGATCCCGGCGATCAGGAAGCTGATCACCAGGCTGGAAACGGCGGGCAGGTAATCCACCGCTTCTTTGGCGAACTTGGGGAAGAAGTTCTTCACCGCCAGGCCCACGCCGATGGGCACGAACACGATCTGGAGGATGGAAACGAACATCCCCACCGGATCAAAGGAGATCTGCTTGCCCACCAGCAAGTAAGTCAAGAGAGGCGTCATGATGGGGCTCAGCACCGTGGAGCAGCTGGTCATGGTCACGGAGAAGGGCACATCCCCATGGCTCATGAAGGTGATCACGTTGGAGGAAGTGCCTCCCGGACAGGTGCCCACCAGTACCACTCCCACCGTCAGGGCCGGATCCAGATGGAAGGCCTTGGACAGCAGGAAGGCCAGGCCGGGCATGACGAAATACTGGGCACAGACCCCGAAGAAGATGTTCTTAGGCTGCTTCAGCACCAGAGCGAAATCGTGGAGGCTGGTGGTCATCCCCATGCCGAACATGATGATCCCCAGCATCACACTGAGGATGGAGACCCCATAGGCCTTCCCCAGCACCCAGGCAAAGGCGTGGGGCGCGAAGAGCCCGATACCCAGGAACACCACAGCGATGACGCCGAAATACTTGCCGATCAATCCGCATACTTTCTTCAAATCCATTTTCCTCATCCTTTCTTTTTCCGGAAACAAAAAAGCCCCGTCCCCAAAAGGGACGGAGCCAGCTCCGCGATACCACCCATTTTCCCCCAAGCCTTGCAGCCTGAGAGCACTCTGCAACGTACCAACATACGCGTTTCCACTAACGGGGAACAGCCGTCCGGACTTAATTTTGCTTCAGCCCGTCTCTTCCGGGAGGATTTTCCTTTCGGCCAGGCCGCCGGTTCACACCATCCACCGGCTCTCTGGAGGCACGCATCCAGAAAGTACTCTTTCCCATCATCAGATTTGTTTATGGAGTTTATTTGCCTTTCCTTGAAAAGCATGCCCTTATCTTACGAGGATAAGGGCATCTTGTCAAGGAAATTTTCATTTTTTAGGAAAAACTTTTTTATAGGTCCATTATTGTAACAAATATGGCAGAAATACTTTAGCCAGGCCCAGGAAGATGAAGAACCCGCACACATCGGTGAATGTGGTGATGAAGATGCTGGAGGCCACGGCAGGGTCGTAGTTCAGGGCTTTCAGGATCACCGGCACCAAGAAGCCCACCAAGGCCGCGATCATCAGGTTGCAGATCATGGCCACCAGGATGATGAGTCCCAGGGCCAGGTTGTGGTTCATCCACACAATCACGGCCCCGGCGATCACCCCGTTCACCAGGCCGTCGATGAAGCCCACAGCGATGCCTCGGAGGATCCGTACCCCATTGCCGTGGAGTTTGATGTCTCCCAAAGCGATGCCACGGACCACCACGGCCAGGGTCTGAGTCCCTGCATTGCCTCCCATGCCGGCCACGATGGGCATGGCGGCGGCCAGGGCCACAACCTGGCTGATGGTATCTTCGAACAGGGAGACCACCGAGAAAGCCAGGAACGCCGTCACCAGGTTGATCAAGAGCCAGGGGAGCCGGAGCTTCACGCTTTCCAGCACCGTGCTGTCCACATCCTCTTCCTTGCTGACACCGCCCATTTTCAGCATATCTTCGGTGTTCTCTTCTTCGATGACATCGATGATATCGTCTACGGTAATGATCCCCAGCATGCCCTTCCGCTTGTTCACCACAGGGATGGCATGGAGGTCGTATTTGGATACCAGACGGGCAACGTCTTCCTGGTCTGCTTCCGGTTCCACGGAGATCACGTTGTCTTCCATGATATCGTTCAAGGTATCATAATTCTTGGCCACCAGAAGCTCCCGGAGGGATACGGTCCCCACCAGCTGCTTCTTTTCATTGAGCACATAGAGGATATTGATTTCTTCTGTCTTGGGCGCGATTTCCTTCACCTTTTCCAGGGCCTGGCTCACCGTCAGGGAGCTGCGCATGGAAATGTATTCGGTGGTCATGATCCCGCCGGCTGTGCTTTCCCCATAGCCCAACAGGTTCCGGATCACTTCCTGGTCGCTGGTCTTCATCAGCTTGACCAGTTCCTTCCGCCGGTTGGCAGGCATATCCCCCAGGATATCCACGATATCGTCTTTGGACATGTGCTGGAAGATCCGGATGATCTTGTTCAGATCGAACAGCTTCATGATCCGGACCTGGAGCTCGTCATCGGCCTGTTCGATGATCTCGGCCATCTGCTGATCCGGCAGGATGGCAGCCAGGAACACGATGTCGCTGTCGCTGGCTTCTTCCAGGGCATAGGCCAGGTCGATGGGGTGGGAATCTTCCACCAGCTTCAGGACGGCCTCTTTGTCTTTGCGGTTCAGGGCGGAAATCAGTTCATTCTCCACCCGTTCTTCCAGTTCTTCCTGTTTTGCTTCTACAGAATGGTTCTCTTTCTGTTCATCCATGCTGAACTCTCCCCTCATCGGTCCCCGTCCTCCTCGGGGCCTTTATGGTGGGAAAGGCCGGCCCTCCTGGCCAGCGTTCCCCCGCTCTTACTTCCGCGTCAAAGCCACGTCGTCCGACGAAAGCCATCCCACGGCACCGTCAAAGCGGATGCATAGATTGTAGACCTTGTTTTCCACCGTATTCCGGGTCTGGTTGATGGGCACGAAGATCGTCCCTTTGGGATAGAAGCCCAGGGTCAGGCTGTCCTTCCCCGGTTCCGCATAGAAAGGCACACCATTGCGGGTGGTCATCATGATGATCTTGGACTGCTGGAACCGTTCTTCCGTGGAAGCAGCATGGGCCGTACCGGAAAAGACCGGCAGGGAGCCGATGCCCACCAGGGAGCAGAACGCCAGCATCAGGCTGATTTTCTTGAACATGGGACACCTCGTTTCTCAGGGGAAGCCGCCGGGGACTTACACCACCTGGAAGATATAGAATTTCAGATAATCGGTTTCCGGCACATTGTACAGGATCGGATGATCCGGAGCCTGCTGCCGGGCTTCCACCTGGCGCAGGGATACTGCCGCATCCCGGGCCGCCTCGTGGAGCATCTCCACGAACAGCTCGCTCTTCATGAAATGGCTGCAGCTGCAGGTGGCCAGATAGCCTCCCCGGGGCAGCAGCTTCATGGCTTTCAGGTTGATTTCCTTATACCCCCGGAAAGCACTCTTCACCGTGTGGCTGCTCTTGGTGAAGGCCGGGGGATCCAGGATGATGAAATCGAAGGGATGCTGCTTCTTTTCCTCCAGCTCCGTGAGATATTCGAACACATTGGCTTCCACGGTCTGGATCTTCTCTCCGTATCCATTGAGGGCGAAATTTTCCCGGGCCCGCTTCAGGGCTTCTCCGGAAATATCCACCGCCGTCACGCTGGCAGCGCCTCCCCTGGCCGCATTGAGGGCGAAGGGCCCGGTATGGGTGAAGCAGTCCAGCACGTGTTTCCCGGCGCAGATCCGGGACACCGCCAGCCGGTTGTATTTCTGGTCCAGGAAGAAGCCGGTCTTCTGGCCGTCCACCACGTCCACCCGATACTTCAGGCCATTTTCCGTGATGATGGGCATCAGGTCCTGTTCCGTCAGGGTGCTGCCGGGGATAGCCGCGATGCCCTGGCCTTCTGTCAGGCCTTCCAGCTCCCGGATCTTCACATCGTTCCGTTCGTAGACGCCCTTCACCTCTTCTCCCATGGCCCGGAGCAGTTTCAGGAGCAGGGTGAAGAGCATCTCTTTCCGCTGTTCCATGCCCAGGGAAAGGACCTGGGCCACCAGTACATCGTTGAACCGGTCCACGGTGAGCCCTGGGAACCCGTCCGCTTCCCCGAAGATCAGCCGGCAGGCCTTGAAATCCTCTCCCGGCATCACGGTCTTCCGGTAGTCCAGGGCATACTGGAGCCGCCGTTCGAAAAAAGCCTCATCGAACTTGTCATTGGCGTTCCGGGAAAGAATCCGCACCCGGATCTTGGAATGGTCGTTATAGAAGCCGGTACCGATGTACTTGCCCTTCTTCTCACTGACCACATCCACCAGGTCCCCGTTTTCCACAGGGCCCGAAACTTCCAGCACCTCGTCCCCGAAAACCCAGGGATGCCCGCCCCGGGCCATTTTCTCCCCTTTGCGGGTGATGGTCACTTTTGTATATCCACGCATGCGCTTATCCGTCCTCCCGGTTGTTGTCGTATAGTTTATTGTACCATAGGTTACGGTTGATGGGAACAGGATTCGGTATGGAAAAAAAGCAAAAGAAAGCCGGGAAACAGGCCCTGGCTGCTGCCAGTCAGGCTCCGTTCCCCGGTCCTTTCACCAAACTTTTACCTTGACTTGTATGGTCTGATCTGCACTGCCATAGAATATGCCGCTGTTCATAGGGCAGTCTCCCACGTCCCGGCCCACGGCGATGCGGATGTGCTTGTCTCCGGCAGGGATAGCGTTGGTCGGATCCAGCCCATACCAGCGGCCATCGTGGAGCACCTCCACCCAGGCGTGGCTCTCCCCTTCTCCGTACAGGAAGCCCGCCACATACCGGGCAGTGATCCCGCTGAGGCGGCACAGGGCGATCATCACATGGGATTCATCCTGGCACACCCCGCTGCCCTGTTCCAAGGCCTGTTCAGCAGTGGTAGCCATGCCGGTCCGCCCTTTTGCATAGACCATGGTGTCATGGACCTTTTCCATGATGATCCGCCCCTGTTCCAGGGCATCTTTCCCAGCCAGGACCGGCTCCAGCTGCCCAGCCCAGAACCGTTTCAGCAACGGCCCCGGTTGGACCAGGCTGCCCCCGTACCGGAATTTCACCAGCTGGGCATAAGGTTCCGCCGGCTCGCTGTCCATCAGGCCGGTGGTCACTTGCCCCGTTTCTTCGAAAAGGAACCGGTCCATCATCCCCTGGTCCCGGCCGCACTGCAGCAGATTGCCGAAAGGATCCCGGCTCTGCCACGTTTTCTCTCCCGGTTCCAGCCGGGCCGAGAGTTCCGTCACCTGCTGGACCGCTCCGCTTTCGGGAATGGTCCGGAGGGTATAACAGCCGCCTTCCACCGGCTGGGAATACCGGATTTCCATCCGGTAGGAAAAATGCAGATTCCGACTCATTGAATCAAGTTCGCTCCTATCTCGTCCACTTGTCCCAAGACCGCTCCATAATCCATGGGGTCCTGGCGTCCCAGTTCCATCAGCCGGTCGATGGCCTTCTGGTCATAGACCAGGCCGGTCTTGGGGATCCGTCCTGCCAGACGGCGGATTTCGTGGGCTACTTCTTTGGAATCATACTTCATCCGGGCATACATGTCAATCCGTTCCACCCGTTTCCCTGTCTTCAGGATGCTGCGGACCTGTTCCGCTTCGATCACGTCGTCCACGATGCCCCAGAAGGCCAAGATATGATCCACCAAAGCCTGGAACGCAATGAGAGGCGCATCCGAACGCTCCGCTTTCTCCAGGTCATAGATGGTCATTTCCACATAGGCTAGACAGTGGGTGCCCAATTCTCCCCGGAGCAGGATGGCATTGTCGTAGGCCCGGTCCAGGGCGCTGCGGATGGAATGGGGATTGGCCGCATCGAAAGGATACCGTTTCCGGAAATCTTCCCGGGAAGTATAGATGTTGGGGATCCCCATGCGCCGGCAGTATTCCTCGTAACTGTCGTCCATCTCGTCGATCATCCGGTCGTATTCCTGGCAGTACATCCGCAGGGTGGTATAGACCCGTTCGATATAGCGTCCCAGCCAAAACAGGCAGTCTGATTGATTTACCGTGATAATACCCATGTGTCCTTGAAACCTCCTCCCTGAGAAGAATTGACGATGAAGGAATCTGGATTGGTGGTGAACCGGGTGAGTCCGCTGTGCCACACCATGGGTTCTTCCGCCAGGAGCACGAAGGCCCGCAGGTCCGCCTTCCGAGGGACCCGTTTCCTATCCTTGTCCAAGATATCCAGATCCTGGAAATCGATCACATCCTGGGCGATGAAGCGCCGGGGATCTTTTGCCAGAAGTGCCTTGAACTCCTTCTTCTGTCCTTCCGTCATCTTGCTGGCGAACACCACTCCGTAGCCCCCGGCTTCCGATACATCCTTCCATACCAACTCATCGAAATGGGCGTCGCAGTACTTCCGGTCCTCTTCGTAGAAAGGCAGGTAAGTGGGCGCATTCTGGAGGATGGGTTCTTCTTCCAGGTAATACCGGATCATCTTGGGCACAAAGTAGTAGATGCCCTTGTCATCGGCTACCCCGTTGCCCACCGCATTGAGGACGGCTACATTCCCCGCCCGGAAGGCATCATACACATGGGGCACGCCGATCAGGGAATCCCCATAGAAATTCATGGGATCCAGGTATTCGTCAGAGATCCGCCGGTAGATGGCTCCTACCCGTTCCCGGGTGCCCGTATAGTTCTTGTAGTAGACGATATTGTCTTCCACCACCAGATCCTGGCCGCTGACCAGCTTGGCCCCGGTCTTTTCCGCCAGATAAGAATGTTCGAAATAGGCGGAATTGTACCGGCCAGGCGTAAGCACCACAGAAAGTCCCCCGCAGTTCACATAGTCCATGGTCTGCTTCAGCAGCTGGGCATAGTTCCGGTTGTCGTCGATCCGGATGTCCCGGAATGTTTCCGGGCAGCAGACCCGGCAGATTTCTCGGGCGATCAGAGGATAAGAAGCCCCGCTGGGCACCCGCAGGTTATCTTCCAGGATATACCAGGTATCATCCTTCCCTTTTACCAGGTCGATGCCGGAGATGTGGTTGTGGATGCCTTTGGGAGGCTGCACCCCGTCACACTCCGCCATATACCCCTTAGAAAGGAAGACAAAATCTTCCGGGATGATCCCGTCAGTGATGATTTTCTTTTCCCCATAGATGTCTTTCAAGAATTCGTTCAGGGCCTGCGCCCGCTGCTTCAGTCCCCGTTCCAGGCCGGCGAATTCCTCTGCACCGATGACCCGCGGGATGGCGTCGAAAGGAAACAGCTGTTCCTTGAATTCATTGTTTTTGTAGATGCTGAATTTGACCCCGTAACGAGCCAGCAACTCGTTGACAGTATCTGTATGCTTCAGCAGTTCCAGTTCTGCTGGAATGCCCATGATCCTTCCCCTCCTGAATATCGTAGTGGGTATATCATAAAAACAGCTCGCGCGCAGCCGTTCTTCTGATGGGATAATTGTACTGCTAAGTTTTCTCGTTTGCAACAATATTTTGCTTATATATTTAATTATTTAGCATTTTCTGTATCATATAGTTTTTAAATGAAAGTTTATTGTCTTTTTATCGAAATTGTCTGTATATGCATTTTTATTTTCTATTGTCCTTAATCAATCTTTCCCCGAACCACCAAGTTCCATTCTATTATCCGTTTTCTGCATACCCCATATCCGTCATAAATATTAGACAATTCAAATTTTACTGAGTATCATGAATTACGAAATAAAGAGCGGGTCCCTCTGTTGGGTTCCCGCCTGTACAGAAAGAGAGGAAGAACTGTGAAGAAGAAATTTTGGAAAGGGATCGTCCTGGGCCTTGCCAGCCTGTGCCTATTCACCGGCTGCGGCAAAAGCAGCACGCCGTCTGCCAGCGCCCCCACACCGGAAAAGCCGATCGAACTGCGGATGAACGTCACCACCGCAGATTCCAGTGTATGGATGGCCTGTGCCCGGGAATTCAAGAAACAGATCGAAGAAAAGACCGGCGGCCGCTATAAAGTGGCCATCTATTCCAACGAACAGCTCTCCAGCGGCAACCAGATCAAAGGGGTGGAAATGCTGCTGGACGGCACTACGGACGTGGATATGCACTCCACCATGATCATCGCCACCTTCGAACCCAAACTGGGCGCCCTGAGCATGCCCTGGCTGTTTCCCCGGGGCTACCAGGATGTAGACCGGATCGTCTTCAACGGCGGGCCAGGAGGCCGGATAATCAGCCAGCTGATGGAAGCCAAAGGAGCCCATGTGCTGGGCCTGTGTGAAAACGGCTTCCGCCAGATCACCAATAACAAACGGGAAATCAAGACCCCGGAAGACATGAAAGGCCTGAAAGTCCGGATCGCCAGCATCCCCCAGTACACCACCCTGTACAAGATGTTCGGCACTGACCCGGTGACCATGAGCTTCGGGGAAGTGTTCACCGCCCTGCAGCAGGGTGCCATCGACGGACAGGAGAACCCGGTAAACTTCATCAAAGCCGGGAACATCCAAGAAGTCCAGAAGTACATGTCCATGTGGAACTACGCCTATGATGCCATCGTCCTCAGCGTCAGCAACAAAGTGTGGGACCAGCTCAGCGAAGAGGATAAGGCCATCTTTGCGGAAGCCGGGAAAGAAGCCTGTGCAAAACAGGTGGCCGTCTCCCGGGCTGCTGAAGAAAAGACCCGGAAGGAATTCGAAGCCAACGGCATGAAAGTCACCGACCTGACCCCGGAAGAGATCGCCGCTTTCCAGAAATGCGTGGCCCCTATCTACGACAAATACCGGGCGGAATTCACCGATGAAGTGATGAATGCCTTCGGTTACGTATACCCGGACCAGAAAGGAGCCCAGCATGAAAATCCTTGATTATTTCGAAGAAGGCTGCATCGTCATCCTGCTGGCCTTCATGTCCATCATGAACTTCATCAATGTGGTCGCCCGGATGTTCAGCCAGTCTTTCTCCTTCACGGAAGAGATCACGGTCATCGCCTTCGTCTGGGTCACCATGTTCGGCATCGCCTCTGCTTATAAATATTCTGCCCACATGGGGATGAGTTTCCTGACGGACAAGATGAGCCGGAAGAACCAGGCAAAGATGGTACTCTTTTCCACCGTCTGCTCCTGTACCTTTGCCCTCCTGCTGTTCTATTACGGCTGCCTTACCGTCTATCACGAAAGCCTGCTCCATGCCGTGACCCCCAGCCTGGGTGTCCCTCTGGAATCAGAAAGCCTTTCCATCCCCGTGGGGGCTGTACTGATCCTGATCCGCTCTCTCCAGTCCGGTCTCCGGACCTATCTGTCCCTGCAGCAGCATGGAAAGGAGGCTGCCTGATATGATTGGTATCATCTTATTCGGAGTGTTCTTCCTCCTGGTTTTCTTGAATGTCCCCATCGCCGTTTCCCTGGGGATCTCCACCATGCTGGCCATCCTGGCCGGCGGGTTCCCTATGACCATGGTGTCCCACATCATGCTCTCCTCCATCGCCAAGTTCTCCCTGCTGGCCATCCCCTTCTTCATCCTGGCTGGTGTCATCATGGATTATGCCGGCATCTCCAAGCGGCTGATCAACCTGGCCCAGGCTTTTGTGGGCCATACCAAGAGCGGGTTGGTGGCCGTGGTGGTCATCGTAGCCTGCTTCTTCGCCGCCATCTCCGGCTCCGGCCCGGCTACGGTAGCCGCCCTGGGCACCATCCTGATCCCCGCCATGGTGAAGGCTGGATATGACCGCTCCCTTTCCACTGCCCTGATGAGTGCTTCCGGGGCCATCGGCATCATCATCCCGCCCAGCATCGCCTTCATCGTCTACGCTTCCATCGCCAACGTATCCGTAGGGAAACTGTTTGCCGGCGGCATCATCCCCGGGATCCTGATCGGGATTTCCTTCATCATCGCTGCCCTCTGGGATTCCCGGAACAATCCCAACATCAAGCGGATGCCCAAGGCCAGCGGTGAGGAACGCTGGAAAGCCTTCAAAGACGCAGTGTGGGGCCTCATCATGCCGGTCATCATCCTGGGCGGCATCTACAGCGGCATCTTCACCCCTACGGAAGCCGCCGGGGTCTCCGTCATCTACGGTTTCGTAGTAGGGGTCTTCGTCTACCGGGAAATCAAGCTGCGGGACCTGCCCAAGATCCTGTACGAATCCGCCATCTCTTCGGCCACAGTGATGTACATCATCGCAGCTGCCTCCCTCTTCGCCTGGATCCTGTCCGTGAGCCATGTGGCCGGTGACCTTTCTGCCGCCCTCCTGAGCGTCAGCGAGAACAAATACGTGATTTTGCTCCTGGTGAACATCATCTTCCTGATTGCCGGCTGTTTCCTGGAACCCAACTCCGCCTTCTACATCCTGATCCCCATCATCGTCCCGGTGTTCCGGAAACTGGACATCAGCCTGCTCCATGCCGGTGTATTCCTCACCGTCAACATGGCCCTGGGCCTGATCACCCCGCCGGTGGGCATCAACCTGTATGTGGGCTGCAACATCGCCCATGCGCCGGTCAGCGAAGTGTGCAAGAAGATCGTGCCTTTCCTGGCTGCTGGGATCGTCGTCCTGTTGCTGATCACTTATATCCCCTCCATCGTCATGTTCCTGCCCAACATGCTCTGAGTGGATTTCTTGAAAGGAGATTTGTCTTATGAATGAAAGCTGCTGCACCATCCGTACCGATTTTCCCCGTCCAGCCAAAGAGCTGATCGAAAAATTCCGGGGCGTCCCCGTTTCCAACCTGGTGGATGCCATGTTCGGTGAATTTTCCCTCCCCAGCGGCCTGCGTCCCGTCAACCAGGTCCCGCTCCTGGGGCCGGCCTTTACCGTCCAGTGCCCTCCCGGGGACAACCTGATGTTCCATAAATCCTTGGATATGGTCCAACCCGGAGACATCATCGTTATCGACGCCGGCGGGTATACGGAACGTGGGATCGTGGGAGAACTCATGACCTCCTTCACCCGTCTCCACGGCTGTGCCGGCATCGTGGTCTACGGAGCCATCCGGGATGTAGAGCCCCTGCGGAAGATGGATTTCCCCGTCTACGCCCTGGCCGCCTCTCCCAACACGCCTTTCCAGAACGGCCCCGGCACCATCAATGAACCGATTGCCATCGGCCATACGGTGGTCTGGCCCGGGGACATCATCAGCGGGGATCAGGACGGCCTCACCGTCATCCCGCCGCTGAAGGCAGAAGCCATCTTGAAGAAGGCTCTGGCCATCGACACCCACGAAGCCCAAGTCATGGCAACCATGGAGAAAGACCGCACTTGGGATCGGCCATTCGTAGAAAAGAAATTACAGGAACTCCACTGTGAATATTTGTGAGAAAGGGGGTGTTGCACATGTAACACCCCCGTCATACGTCATAGGTCATACGTCATACGCCGATGGAAGCCAGCTC
>CAJMQS010000005.1 GCA_905215645.1 uncultured bacterium | reverse complement strand
ATGACGAAGGGGGCTGTTGCATGCGTGAGATTTTCACACATGCAACAGCCCCTTTAAGTTTCCTTTTCAAACACAAACCCCTTCTCCGCCAGATGCTGCCGGAGAAAATCCTGGAACAGTTTCCCTGCTTCTGACAGGGGATGGCTCCGCAGCCAGGTCAGGGCCAGGTCCATCTTCAGCCGGCTGTCCTCCAGATCCAGGCAGCCCAGCCCCGGATGGATGGCCGTCAGCTGCCGGCACAGTTTCCGGGGAAGCACCGCTGTCCCAGCATGATGGAGGACCAGGGAGAGCATCATCTCCAGCTGGCTGGTTTCCAGGATGATGTTGGGCAGCATCTGGTTTTCCTGGAACCCTTCCAGCAGCTGGTCATGGACCAGATAATCCTGGTTGTAGATGATGAGGGGTTCCTGCCCCAGGCCGGCATACCCCACAGATCCCGAAGGAGCTCCCTGGAGCAAGGGATTGTCCTCGGTGAGCAGCAGTCCGTGGAGATCCTGGTCGAACCAGATCCAGTCGTAGAGAGACCGGTTCCGGGGCAGGAATACACCGAAATCCAGCAGGGACTGTTTCAGCATCCGTTCCACCTGCTTGGGGGGCGCATCGAACAGGATCACTTTGATGAAGGGATATTTTTTCTTGAAGCCAGCCAGCACCGAAGAAAACGCCGTCACCGCCGTAATGGGCGGCAGCCCCACGTACAATTTGCCGAAGATTTCCCGACTGTCCTTCTGGGAAAGAGCTTTCAGCTCCCGAAAGCCGGCCAGCACCTGATTGGCCTTTTGGAGGAACCGTTCCCCGAATTCGGTCAAGGCAATGGATTGGTAGCTGCGCCGGAACAGCTGGTTCCCCAATTCTGTTTCCAGTTCCTGGATGGTGCGGCTCAGCGTCGACTGGGCCACATGGATTTCCCGGGCAGCCCGGCTGAAGCTCCGGAAACGGGCGACCTCCACAAAATATTCCAGATGGCGAATGTCCATGATCTTTCCCTCTTCTCTGCCTCCATCGCTGTTCCTGACTGGGGAGCAGTCCCTCGGCAGCAAATTTCCCGTTACAGATTAGTATAGCAGAATTGATTGAAATTTCAAAGTTTCCGTGTTTTTACCGTTTTTATAAGTTTATTGAATATTGTATACGGTATTAATTTTTGTTAAATTGTAACTTTTGTAACGTTACACCTTTACACTCTTGCCTTGACAAAATGTTACACCAAGGATATACTTTAATTGTATAATGAAGTAGGCAGGGATTGTCGATCATCCGGCCTGGTGTCCTTTTGTAGTCCTGTTCAAAATCTGTTCAAAAATGGAGGAGAGAGCTATGAAAGCAAAAAAACTCGTACTCGCGGTGTTGGCAATGGCCACAGCAGTTTCCCTGTTCGCCGGCTGCGGCGGCGGTGGCGGAGACAAGAAGAGTGCTGGCGGCGGTGAAAAGAAATTCATCAACATCGCTACTGGCGGTACCTCCGGTACCTACTACCCGCTGGGCGGTGCCCTGGCCGACATCCTGAACAAGAACGTGAAAGGGGCCAATGCGTCGGCCCAATCCACCGGTGCTTCTGTGGCTAACATCAACCTGCTGAAGGAAGGCAAAGTGGATATCGCCTTCGTCCAGAACGACATTTCCTATTATGCCGTCAAGGGCCTGGAAATGTTCAAGGGCAAAGAAGTCAAGAACCTGAAAGCCCTGGCAACCCTGTATCCTGAAACCATCCAGATTGTAACCACCGCCAAGACCGGTGTCAAGACCCTGGCCGATGTGAAAGGCAAACGGGTGGCCGTAGGGGCCGCCGGTTCCGGCACCGAAGCCAACGCCCGCCAGATCTTGGAAGCTGCCGGCATTACTTACGATGACATCAAAGTCCAGTACCTTTCCTTCGGGGAAGCTGCTTCTGCCCTGAAAGACGGCAACGTGGATGTGGCGTTCGTAACCGCCGGGTTCCCCACCGCAGCCATCCAGGATTTGGCTACCCAGCATGATGTGGTGCTGCTCCCTGTGGATGCCGCCATGGCGGATAAACTGATCAAGAAGTATCCGTACTACACCAAGATCAAGATCCCCGCAAAGACCTACAATAAGGTCGATTCCGATGTGGAAGCTGTCGCCGTGAAGTGCATGCTGGTGGTCACCGACAAATTCAGCAACGACCTGGGCTATGATGTGGTAAAGGCCCTGTACGGCAACCTGGACCGGATGAAGGCAGCCCACAACGTGGCCAAGGCCATCACCAAGGAATCCGGGAAAGACGGGATGTCCATCCCTCTCAATGGCGGGGCTGAAAAGTTCTTCAATGAAAAATAAAAAGCCTGCGTGATTGCCATGAACAATCGGATAGACCGAACGCCACCCTCCCGTGGGGTTCGGTCTTTTTTTAAGAATCGGCTGAAATCCCTGCTCCTGCTGCTGTTCCTGCTCTTTGCCGGATTTTTTGGGTATGCCAGCCAGCTGATGCTGGCCATCCTGCCGGAAACGGGTCAGGCCCTGGCGGTCCCGGTACGCCCCGGAGACGTGTGGCGCTATCATTATAAACATTCCGTCCAGCAGACACCCTGCGACGAATATTTCCGGGTGGAGGGACCCCACGCCATGATCATGACCCACACCATCTATGAATCCTTCGGTGTGGGCCTCCCCTACGATGCGTCGGAAGGCCAGTTCCTTCCCTTGAAGGAAAAAGGCAAGTTCGAAATGATCCTCGACCGCCCTTATCCTTCGGTCACTTTCCGGACTGCCATCCAGGCCATGCCCGTCCTGTACTGCAAAGACAGGGCCTATGATCTCTGTACCCTTTACGGACAAGGAACCAAAGTCACCGTAACAGCCATGAAACGCTATGAATTCTGGCTGTCACAGATTTCTGCCCATGGAAGGATGTGATTGTATGACTGAAGAAAAGAAAAAAGCCCCGGATACCGGTATGTCTGCAGAAGAAGTCATGCAGAAATTCGACAAAGAATCGGATAAACGGGATCCTGTGGGCATCTGGCATTACATCATCTGCGCCGTCTGTATCCTATTTTCCTGCTTCCAGCTGTACACCGCCATCTTCGGCGTGCTGGATGCCCATCTCCAGCGGACCATCCACCTGTGCTTCGGCCTGGTGCTGATCTTCCTGCTCTATCCGGCCCGGAAATCCTGGTCTCGGGAAAAGATGAATCCTCTGGATGCGATCTTTGCCGTCCTTTCCGTCGTAGCCACCATGTATCTGGTGGTCAATTACAAAGAACTGGTCACCCG
This sequence comes from uncultured bacterium, assembly GCA_905215645.1. GTDB lineage: Bacteria > Bacillota > Negativicutes > Acidaminococcales > Acidaminococcaceae > Acidaminococcus. The sequence continues at coordinate 106,128 of CAJMQS010000005.1, read as the reverse complement.
GGCCGGGATGAACACCCCCACGGATATCGCCATCGGCGTCATCGGGGTCCTCTTGGTCTTCGAAGCCACCCGGCGGACCGTGGGCTGGCCCATGCTCACCGTGGCCCTGGTCTTCCTGGCCTATGCCTTCCTAGGTCCCTATATGCCTGGGATCCTGGCCCACAGAGGAGTCTCCTTTGACGAACTGGTGAGCCATCTGTATTTCACCACCGAAGGAATCTTCGGGGTCCCCATGGGGGTCTCCTCCACCTTCATCTTCCTGTTCATCCTGTTCGGGGCTTATCTGGATGCCACCGGACTGGGCAAGTTCTTCATCGACTTTGCCAACGCGTTGGCCGGCTGGGCCGTAGGCGGTCCTGCCAAAGTAGCCGTGCTCTCCTCCGGCCTCATGGGCACCGTCTCCGGTTCCTCCGTGGCCAACGTAGCCGGCACTGGATCCTTCACCATCCCCATGATGAAGAAGCTGGGCTACCGTCCTTCCTTTGCCGGTGCCGTAGAAGCCGCCGCTTCCACAGGCGGTCAGCTGATGCCGCCGGTCATGGGCGCCGCCGCCTTCCTGATGGCGGAATTCGTAGGCGTCCCCTACATCGAAGTGGTCAAGGCTGCGGTGATCCCGGCCCTGCTGTACTACACCGGCATCTGGCTCAGCGTCCATTATGAAGCCAAGAAATACGGATTGAAAGGGACTCCCCGGGAAGAATTGCCCAAGTTCGGCCCTCTGCTGAGAGAAAAAGGACACCTGGCCCTTCCGCTGATTGTCATCGTCTATCTGCTGGTCACCGGGTACACCCCCATGCGGGCCGCCCTGTACGCCATCGGCCTGACCATCGTCTGCGCCTGCCTGCGGAAGAACACCCGCATCACCTTCAAACAGTTTGTAGAAGGCCTGATCGTGGGTGCCCAGTCCGTCCTGGGCGTATTGATTGCCTGCGCCTCTGCCGGTATCATCATCGGCGTGGTCACCAAGACTGGTGTGGGCCTGAAGCTGGCCACCGCTCTGCTGGATCTGGCAGGGGGGAAGATGCTCCCGGCCATGTTCTTCACCATGATCACCTCCCTGATCCTGGGTATGGGCGTACCTACCACCGCCAACTACGTCATCACCTCCACCATCGCCGCTCCGGCCCTGGTCCAGATGCATGTGCCCGTACTGGCCGCCCATATGTTCGCCTTCTACTTCGGGATCGTGGCTGACGTGACGCCCCCCGTGGCCCTGGCAGCCTATGCAGGGGCCGGGATTGCCGGTGCCAACCCCATGAAGACCGGGGTCACCGCCGCCAAATTGGCCATTGCCGCCTTCGTGGTGCCCTATATCTTCGTATTGGCACCCCAGCTGCTGATGATCAACGCCACCGCCCCTACCATCCTGATGGCCATGGTCACCGCCATCATCGGCATGTGGGGCCTGTCCCTGGCCATGATCGGCTTCTGCCAGCATCCCCTGAACATCCTCCAGCGGATAGCCTTCTTCATCGGCGGGCTCTGCCTGATCATCCCCGGCAGCATGACGGACCTGTTCGGTATCGTCATCCTGTTCCTGGGCTACCAATGGCAGAGACGGAACAGCGGCGGACCGCTGCCCAATGTGGGAGAATGAGAAAAGAAACAGAGGGCTGTTGCATGAGCAACAGCCCGTCATACGTCATAGGTCATACGTCATACGCCGATGAAAGCCAGTTCTACTGGCTTCGAATTTAAGAAAATCAGTTGAATGGTATAGCGGGTTTTAAAATTTCAAAATCAATTTGGAAAAATTGATTTCCAAAAGCGTATGACGTATGACGACTGACGTATGACGAAGGGGTTGTTGCACGTGTGTGGTTTTCACACGTGCAACAGCCCCTATTTCATTTTTTCAACACCAACGTAGGCCGGCAGGTATCCTGAGAATTCATATTCACCCAGCGGTCGATGAGCACCTGTCTTTCCTGGAAGGAGATCTTCACCTGGTCGAAGAACGGCATCCCCAGATACCGCCATTTCAGCAGCAGGGTCCTGGCATCCTGCCAGTGAGCCTCTGCCCAGACCTGGATGTCCTCTTTTTCATATTGATGATGGAGATAGGCACCGGTCATGGACGTGGTCCCCTGGATCCAATGATCCATCCCATGGAGGATCTCATGGGTTCCCCGGCCGTCCTCCATGCCGAAACGGAAAGTCTTTTCCCCGAACTCCAGCCGGATGCGCCGGATCCCGTCCGGGTTCTCTTCCGGCTCGAAGACCAAGGTATCCGGCAGTTCCACATGGTCCTTCACTGAATGGTCCTGGTCCAGCAGGGAAAGCCGCAGTCCCTTTTCCCGCAGGATCGTTTCCATGGCCGTTTCTCCCTGGGAAACCGGTTCTTTCCGAGAGGATCCCATCCGGTCCAGGATTTCCCGCTGGAACAGTTCTTCTGCCTGGTAGGATTCATCCGCTGCCGTCATGGCAAAGACCATATCATACTTGGGGATGACGCCGCAGATCTGGTCGAACATCCCTTTGGCCGCCCAGATATCCAGCCCATCCTTCCGTTCCCAGTGGAAATTGTACTGTTTTCCCTCAAAAGAAGGCAGAGGATCCCGGAACCCGAAAGCATAGTCCACCCATTCAGCAGGCAGCAGCTGCTCTCCCCTCCAATTGCCCTTGTGGAGGTACAGCAGCCCGATCCGCAGCATATCTTCCACCGTCAGTTCCGCTCCGTTCCCTCCGGAGCAGACTCCTTCCGGGCTCTTCATCCAAGGGAAGTCCCCGATGCCGATTTTCCTTCCTACCCGTTCCTGGAACAGTTCCTGGGCCGGCTTGCCCTCCACCTGCTGGACGATATAAGAAAGGATATAGGAATTCCCGCTGGAATACATAAAGGTCTTCCCCGGCTCCTTGTCGAAAGGCACTTGGAAATATGCCTCTTTCCAGCTTGTCTTCAGGGGCCGCCATTCATTGCCCCCGATGGACCGTTCCTGGCCGTTCCGCATGGTCAGAAGGTCCCGGAGGGTGCATTTTTGAAGGTATCCATTGGCACCTTGGGCCTGTTCCGGAAAGTATTTCAGCAGCGGATCACCCAGCTGCAGCAGTCCATCTGCAGAAGCCAGCCCCACCGCTGTATTGGTCAATGTCTTGGTAAAAGAATGCATGATGTGGGGTGTTTGGCCATTGTACGGTGCACTATACGCTTCAAAGATCACCCGGTCATGGACGGCAATCATGATGCCATGGATCTCCAATCCCGTTTTTTCACAGGCATTCAAAAAGTCGATGATATGCTCCGGATCCACCTTCTCCTGCCAGGGCAGGACCCGTTCCAAAGGTTCTTTCATGGAAACACCTCGTTTCAAAATGATTTTCTGCTATATTATAATTATATCAAAAGAAAGGGAATACCTGGGGCAGGATTAGTACACAGCAGATCCAGGAGATAATCAGGAGCGGCCAGCCGAACCGGGTAAAGTCCTGAAATTTCAACTTGGTGAAAATCAACATAGTCTGGTTGGTCCCGGAGGCGATAGGCGTCAGATAAGAGCAGCCAGAACCAATGGCAATGGCCAATACAATAGCCTGGGGATTGGCCCCCAAGGAATGGGTGATGGAAATTCCTACAGGAGCCAGCATCCCTGCACAGGCCATGTTATTCATGAACTGGGTGGCGATAGAAGCACCAATGCACAGGACGGCAGTAATCAGGTACAGATTCTTAGATTCTCCAATCAGGCTGATGATTAAATTTCCAAATACATTTCCCAGCCCAGAATGGTTCATTGTAGCAATCATGAGGTTGATCCCCGCGCAAAATAGGATCATATTCACATCCAAGGCACTGAGAGCTTCCTTGGGCGTAACTATGGTGGAAAGGACGGCCAGGGCAATCATGCCGTACCCGATGAAATTGGGATCCACGGAAATGATTTTCAGGGATTTCAACACTAGGGCGAGCAAGAACACACTGAAGGCCGCACCCACCACCTTCTGCTTGTTCCGCTGGTTTCCGGTCACTTCCCGTACCGCGTCCCCGCCTTCTCCAAAATCATCATAGGAAGCGCACCACCGGTTCAGGATCACCATATAAATACCGCCCAGGATGAAGATTGGAACGGCTACCCAGGCAAAATCCAGCATTCCGAATAAAGGGAGACCGGCTTCTTCCAGGGCTGAATTGGCGTACACGTTGGTGGGCGTCCCGATGAGGGTAACAGCCCCACCCAAGGTGGTGGAGAAAATCACGAACAAGACCAGTTTGGAAAGACTGATCCGGTTCCTCTTGGCAATACTTTCCAATACGGGCAGGAAAGCCAGCGCCACATAACTGTTCTGGAGTACGGTAGAAATCAGGCCAGAAACCAGATAGACGATACCAAATATCATCATTTCTTTTTTCTTTCCAGTCTGGGAACGGGTCGCTCTGTCCACAAAATTCCCAATAACCACATCCAATCCGGTAGCAGCAATCATCCCGGAAAAGATGCAGATGATGATCATCAGGTGCAGGCTGGGACTGTTCAGGGCATTGTAGATGCCTTTGGCATCCATGATACGGGAGAAATAGACAATGGGCGCCAGGCAGACAAAAGTCATCCAGTTGGGATACTTTCCATTGGCTAAGATAAATATAAACACTGCCAGGCAGATCAGTGCCCAAAATAACGTCATTGTCATGCACATCACCTCATTTTGTCAATTGTTGCCGGATCCAAGCTTTTATTTTATCTGATTACTCTAAAAATAGTATATCTTTTCTAAAAAACAATTAACAATACCAATCTAAAATGGTACTATAGCATTATGCTATACCTATTTCCACAGAAAAAAGGTGATGTAAATGGATAAAGCGGTTGCCTATGTATTGGCCATTGCAGAAAAAAAAAGTATTACTGAGGCTGCCAAGTCCCTCTACATCTCCCAGCCCTCCCTGAGCCGCTACCTTTCATCCCTGGAAAAACAGCTGGGGCTGAATCTTTTTACCCGCACAGTGGAAGGCACGGAGCTGACCGAGGCTGGGAAACTTTATGTACAGTATGCCAGAGCAATACAACAAAACTATACGGCTCTGAAAAACAAGATGAAAGAACAACGGAGAGTCCAGGCAAATACACTGAATATCTGCACCTGTCTGAACCCTGTTACCTTGACGACCCATGAAATTATGAAAACCTATCAAGAAAAATATCCGAAGGGACAGTTGCGGATTAGTAATGTGCTGACTAAAGATTTCCCACAGCTGTTAGCCACCGGGAATTATCAGTTCGCCATCGGCCCGAAAGAAGTGGGCCAAGACACCTATGACTACCGGATGATCTATGCAGATGAATACCTACTCCTGGTTCCCACCTCCTTTCCCCTGCTCCCCGCTATCAGACAGAAAAAAGAAGATCTGCCCCGGACCCGTCTGGCAGAAGCAGCCGGTTTTCCTTTCGTACTCCAGGACAGGAACACTAACGTCCGCCGGAATATCGATAAAATCTGCCGTCAAGAGCAAGTCAAGCTAGAAAACTTCACGGAAGTGACCAGTTCCGTCCTGGCTATCCGAGCCGTGGAAAACCAACAGGGCATCGCCATCATCCCTTCTGGTTTTCTCCCCTTCGCTTCCGGGATGCAGGACTTCCGCTGCTACTATTTTACCGAAGCCCAGAGCAGAGCCGGTATTCTCTTCCCTCACGGAAAGATTTTCTCCCCCCAAGAAAAATTCTGTATTTCCTTGATAGATGAGATTCTACATCGAGAAAGCAAAATATGCCGAAAACTGGCCTTGGAGACATGGGAAGAAAAGAAGCCAGACCGGCCCTAACGGGCCTTGAGAGGTCAGTCGTCATCTCTATTTGGCTTAGCAGCAGGGCCGATTTGCTTATCGCTGGTCAAGCTGACGTCTGACATCTGATAGGCCCGAAAGGGCCGTATCTGACTTCTTTATCAACCTCTTTCCCGACATTTTCTTCCACTTTTGGTAGGAAATGCCAAATATGGTAAAATGAATTATGATATGGTGTCCATGATGATGATTTGCCTAGGACAGCCGGACCATCGGCAGGAGGACATCATCCACCTGCTCAGTGTCCTCCTGTCCACAGAAATGGACCCTGATATGAAGAAAGAGATCCTGGAACGGGAATATGATATTCCCATGACCATTGAAATGAAAAGGGAGGCGGAAACCATGTGCGGTATCGGACACGCCATTGCAAGAAAGAACTTGGAAAAGGGGATTGAACAAGGCCTTGCAAAAGGCCTGGAAAAAGGCCGCTTGGAAGGCAAACAGGAAGGACGTCAAGAAGAACGGGAAGCCAATATTGTTGCCATGCTGAAGGAAAAGATCCCTATGGAAAGCATTTCCCGGATCACCCACTACTCCCTGGACCAGATCCAGAAGCTGGGGAAATTACATGGACTGCTGTAAGTAGGATAAGACTTCAGAGCGGACCTTAATAAGAAGTCAGACCGGCCCTTGCGGGCCTTTCAGAAGTCAGACATAAGCTTGTTGGCGATAAGCAGGTCGGACCTGCATCTAAGCCGAACAAAGCTGACGTCTGACGTCTCAAGGCCCCTTGGGCCGTGTCTGACTTCTTTTCAATTCTCTTCTTGCTGCCGGATAAAGACATACCGGTCTTCTCGGGAAAATTCCGAGCTCCAGGCATAGCCACTCCAGCAGAACTCTTTCATGTCCTCCGGCTTTGTGGCTCCTTTTCCAGCCAGGTACCGGACCATTTCTCCCCGGGCCATTTTCACATAGACCCCTTTCTGGACCACCCGGTCTCCGACCCGTTCTCCAAAAACTACCTGGATCATCCGTTCCCCCGGCTGCAGATAAGGTTCTACCGCCCGGCTGTATTCTTTGGAGGCCAGATCGATGATCACCCCGTCCTCATCCCGGCAGGCCCGGTACAGCCGGTCCCCCCAGAATCCATACAGGTTCCGGAACCCTTCCGGAGCCCCCTTGGCCTGCATTTCCAGCCGGTAGGGAACCACACCGTCAAAAGGCCGCAGGACTCCATAAAAACCTGAAAGGATCCGGACCCGTTCTCCCACCCAGTCCATCTGTCCATCTTCGAACACGGCAGGAGCCATGTACTGGTACTGGATTCCCTCAAAGGCCAGCAAAGCCGGCGTAACACCTTGGTCCAGATCCATTTTCCGGAGCCGTGCATAATTTTCCTCTGCCAGAGCCGGACTGCAGTCCCACAATGCCTGGAGCTGCTCAAAAGAAAGCCCCCGGAGCCAGGTCAGCAGTTTCCGGGTTTCCGGAAGAAAAGAAGGCGGGGTGCAGCTGCACCCCGATTCCAGATCCACCTGCATTTTCTTGGCCGGGGAAATGATCACCCTCATCCCAGCGCCTCCAGCATCTGGACAGGATTCTCCGCTGGTTTCACTTTCCCCATGGCCTTGACGATGATTCCCTGTTCATCGATCAGATACGTGCTGCGTACCACACCCATAGATACCTTGCCGTACAGTTTCTTTTCTTTCCACACATCATAGGCCTGGAGCACGGTCTTTTCCGTGTCAGAAAGCAGGGTAAATGGCAGGCCGTATTTTTCCTCGAACTTTTTATGGGAAGCCACAGAATCCTTGCTGACCCCCAGCACCACAGCCCCTTTCTCTTGGAACTGGGGATACAGCTCCCCAAAAGCACAGGCCTGTTTGGTGCAGCCGGTCGTATTGTCCCGGGGATAAAAATACAGGACTACTTTCCGTCCCCTATAGTCGGACAAAGAATGCATGACCCCATTTTGATCCGGAAGCGTAAAATCCGGCGCAGCCGTTCCAATTTCCAGCATGGCAACTCCTCCTTATGAAATGATCACTCTTGTTTGGAAGATATTATAGCATAGATTAGGTTGGAAAGAGAGACGTCAGACCGGCCCTGCCGGGCCTTTCAGATGCCAGATTTAAGAAGTCAGAACGGCCCTTCAGGCCTTTCAGATGTCAAACATAAGCTTGTTGACGATAAGCAGGACGGACCTGCATCTAAGCCGAACAGAGCTGACGTCTATAGGCCCTCTGGGCCGTGTCTGACTTCTTTTCAAACAAAGCCTCTCCCCCGCCTCTCCGCCATCCATGCTATAATATCCCTATCGACAAAGGAGGCTAGGCAATGGACGGATTCAAAGATGGACTTTATGAAAAAGTAATTTCCCAGAGGCTGGGACAGCGGCTACAGGAAGCTTTGGACCAGAAAAAGATTTGGGCTACGATTTCTGACAAAGTAGATCCCCAAGAGGCCGTGGGATATCTTTCAGATTACATCAGGAAGCTGGTCCATCTTTGCCTGAAAGACTTGGCGGATCAGAACGGGGAAAGTCTGCTCCAGCAGGAATTGGCTCTAACCAATGGGTTGATCCGCTGTCTATCAGAAAAATTGCCTGCTCTAGGAACGGACAATCAGGTGAATCGGGAAGATTTCCTGCTCTTGGAACTCCAACACCGGATCAACCAGATCCAGGAAGTCCACCGCCCTCGGCCAGCAACATCTCTTTCCCGCTCATTTCTCTTTACCAACAGTCAAAAGGATATTTCCATGGTATCGGAACTCCGCCGAGAAATTGCTTCCAGTGACCGAATCGATTTTTTGGTTTCTTTCATCAAATTTTCCGGTCTTACCCTGATTCTCCCTTACTTACGGACCTTTACAGCAGCAGGAGGCCATTTGCGGATCCTGACCACTACCTATATGGGAGCCACGGATCCAAAAGCCATTGAAATCCTCTCCCAGCTTCCCAATACAGAAGTCCGTATTTCCTACAATGTGAAGGAGACCCGGCTCCATGCCAAGGCCTATTTATTCCAGCGTAACAGCGGATATTCTACGGCTTATGTCGGGTCGTCTAATTTATCTCATGCAGCCATTGCCGATGGACTGGAATGGAACATGAAGGTAACCCAGCAGGATATGCCGGAAATCATGGCCAAAATGGACGCCACCTTTGAAACCTACTGGCATTCAGCAGATTTCCAGCCCTATACAGCAAAGGACCTGCCTCAGCTGAAGCAGGCCATTACACAGCAGCGATATCACGGCACCGATAAGATGGAGGAACTATCCTATTCCTTTACCATCCGCCCCTATCCCTACCAGCAAGTCATCCTGGACACCCTGGACGTGGAACGGAAGGAAAGGAACCGATGGCACAATCTGATCGTGGCTGCCACAGGGACGGGAAAAACAGCCATTTCGGCTTTTGATTACCGTCGTTTCAAAGAAAGCCGTCCAGAAGGAGCTCGTCTTCTCTTTATTGCCCATCGGAAGGAAATCCTGGAGCAGAGCCTTTCTTGTTTCCGCCAGGTATTGAAAGACCCCGATTTTGGGGAACTGGCAGTAGCCGGCACCCATCCCTCCCAGATGGACCATGTATTTATGTCCATCCAAACTTGCAACAGCTTGGCCTTCTGGGACCATATGGAACCGGATTTCTACGACATGATTATCGTGGATGAATTCCACCATTCGGCAGCTCCCTCCTACCAAAAACTGCTAAACCATTTCCAACCCAAGATTCTTCTAGGCCTCACCGCCACTCCGGAACGGATGGATGGAAAGGATATCCTCCACTGGTTCGGCGACCATATTGCTGCAGAAATCCGTCTCCCAGCAGCTATTGAACGGCGGTTGCTGTGTCCTTTCCATTACTTTGGAGTATCGGACACTGTGGACTTAAGCCATGTAAAATGGACCAATGGTCATTACGATGTAGGGGCCCTGACCAATCTCTACGTAATGGAAGCCCGCACGGCCAACCAGCGGGCCCGAGCCATTTTGGATGCGGTAGAGCGCTATACGGCGGACTGGCGGGAAATCCACGGGGTAGGGTTCTGTGTTTCTCAGGACCATGCCCATTTTATGGCAGATTATTTCAACCAAAAGGGAATCCGGTCTCTGGCGCTGGATGCTCATTCTTCCGAAGAGGAACGGCAGAGTGCCAGCCAGAAATTGGCCAGTGGAGACTTGACTTTCATTTTCGTGGTGGACTTGTTCAATGAGGGAGTGGATATTCCCTGCATCAATACCATTTTGTTCCTGCGTCCCACCAACAGCATAACCATATTCCTCCAGCAACTGGGCCGGGGACTGCGTTTGGATGAAGGAAAAGACTGTCTCACAGTATTGGATTTTGTAGCCCAGGCCAATCGGAAATATGATTTCGCCAGCCGGTTCCAAGCCTTGGTGGGACGGGAAAACATATCCATCCACCGGGAAGTAAAAGAAGGATTCCCTCACGTACCCAAAGGCTGTTCCATCCAATTGGAGGAAATCGCTCAAAAACGGGTGCTGGACAATATCCGTTCCCGGCTCCGGGGTGATGCCTTTTACCAGGAGTGTATCCGTGACCTGTATGAAGCTGCTGGAAAAACTGTCCCCACTCTGGCTCAATTTTTAAAAGCGGCCAATGTAAAACCGGAAATTTTTTTCAATGGACAACGGACGTATGCTCGGTTATGTGCCCAGGCCCAGGTCATTCCCAATTTTCCTGAAACCCTGGAAGAAAAGATCCTGGAACGGGCTCTTCCTCGTTTTCTAGGAATGGATTCTCCCCATTGGCTCACCTTCCTGGAAAAAGCCTTCCAAAATCCGTTGAAACCTTCTACCCTGCCTTTTCTCCGGCAGCAGTACCTGCGGATGTGGCAGTTCACCCTTTGGGGAAAGGACTGGCAAGATGCTGGATTGAAAGATTCCTGGGATGCCATCCGCATCTGGCAGCGGACCCCGGAACTCTGCCAGGAAATCCAATCGGTCTTAAACCTCCAATTCGACCGGTTCAATATCCTGCCCCAAAAGGCCAACCTCCCCTACCCCTGTGCCCTGGAAGTCTACTGTAACTATTCCCGGGACCAAATTTTTGCGGCCCTGGGCCTGAACAAACCCAACAGCGTACGGGAAGGTGTAAAATACCTTCATCCTGGAAACAGTCGTTTTGTGAACTGTGATACGGACGTATTCCTGGTGACTTTGAATAAGTCAGAAAAGGAATTTTCGGAATCCACCCGGTATGAGGATTATTCCATCAACGACCGGCTGTTCCATTGGCAGAGTCAAAATGCCACCACTCCGGAATCCCCCACTGGCCAGCGGTACATCCAGCAACGGGAAAAGGGCAATATCGTCCTGCTCTTTGTCCGAGAACAGAAAAAAGATGCCCAAGGGAATTCCCAGAATTATACCTTCCTGGGCACCGCCCAACTCTCCAGCTGGAACGGCAGCCAGCCCATTACCATCATCTATCATCTGGATCATCCCATCCCGGCCAAATACATCACGACCACGGACAGCAGCGGGGTGCTGTAAGGAAAAGAAGTCAGACCGGCCCTTACGAGCCTTTCAGAAGTCAGACATCAGCTTGTTGGCGGCGATAAGCAGGACGGACCTGCATCTAAGCCGAACAAAAGCTGACGTCTGACGTCTCAAGGTCCGTTAGGGCCGTTTCTGACTTTTCCTTTAACGTGAGACTGAAAATTTGTTATTGAAATCTCGAAAAACTATATTAAAGCCATATTATATTTGACGGACTCACCATCCAGGACAACCTTTTCTCCCAGCATGTCATGCGCAATGAACGGCTTTGCACCCATCTCATCGAAAAAATTTTGAACATCAAAGTCCGTTCTCTTCGCTACCAGGATTTCGAAAAGACCATCAATCTCCGCTTGGACGAGAAAAGCATCCGTCTGGATGTCTATGTGGAAGATGATGAAGCCATTGCTGCAAAAAGGATATCAAGGTACAATTAAAGACGAAGAGACCCGGATATTCTTGAACAGCACATACGAAAGGAGCAAGGCTGATGCAGATTGCAATGATGCAGATGGCGATGTCAATGGACATGGAACAGAATCTACAGGTGAGCTATGATGCGGTGAAAAAAGCAGCCGGTGCGGATCTGCTCTTTTTCCCCGAGGTGCAGCATATGCCCTTTTTGCCCCAGTACAGGGCAGAAGAGCTGCCTGAGAGATGGGGTATAGAGCGGGAATCTTATCTGCTGGAGCCGGATGATCCACGAGTAACAGCGTTTTATGAGCTGGCCCGCCAGACCCATACTATACTTTCTCCCAATCTCTATTTACAGATCCAGGGGCGGCCCTACGATACATCGCTGTTCATCGACGAATCAGGAAAACTCCTGGGCCGCTCAGCCATGGTCCATGTTACCAGTGCACCTCAGTTTTACGAACTGGAGTATTACACCCCTTCTCCAGAAGGTTTCCAGGCCTATGATACTCCCTGGGGCAAAATCGGCATTGTCATCTGTTTCGACCGCCATCTCCCAGAAAGCATCCGGACCTGTGCAGCCAGGGGAGCGGAACTGATCTTGATTCCCACAGCCACCTGACCACGGAACCTTTGGACCTTTTCGAATGGGAAATCCGGGTACAAGCATACCAGAACAACGTATTCATTGCCATGTGCAACCGAACAGGCCAGGAAGGTGATGTGACATTTGCCGGCCAATCCTTGGTGGTAGACAGCGACGGAAATACCCTCTGCAAAGCGGGCTGTGAAGAAGAGCTGGTAACCTGCGAAATAGATTTGGCGAAATGCAAAGAAAGCCGCCGGGCAAGGCCCTACATTGCCTTGCGGAGACCAGGGCTGTATCGTTAGAGTGGAGATGATATCTTCCCGCCAACGGCCTGACTTCTTGGCTCCCCACCCATTGCTGTTTTGCAGAAAGCCTGGACCAGGAAGTCCATCTGGTTCAAAAGCGTCAAAAGCATGGATAAAATGAGACGAGAAAACATGATCTTAAGTGATGAAATCAGGAGACGCCAAAATGAATTCAAAGAAGAAGGCATCCAAGAAGGTTGGAAACAACGCCAACGCCAGCTGCTGCTGAATTTTCTTTCCAGTGGTATGGTCTGTGGAACAGGTGGCTACGGGAGCCAAGGTTTCTATGGAATATGTGCAGAAGCTGACTGAGGAGATGAAACAGTAAAAAAGCATAAAAAACAGAGCTGTGGAAACCGCCGATTTTCCCTATCGACATGGTTCCGCAGCCCTGTTTCTTTTTGATCCTGCCGACGCACATAAATCAAACGGCAGGCAAAAATAAGGAAATATATCCAATATAACAAACAGATATCAGGATAGCAAACATCCATCCCATTTTGATCAGCGATTTCACATCATATCCTCCTGCAGCCATCATCATGGGAATCGCTGCTGTTGCAGAAGGAGTCATGAATGCGGTCAGGCTTCCTGCGCATATCAGGATCAAAAGTCCACGAGGATCAGCACCTAAAGGCTTGCAGATCAAAAGACAGATGGGAGCGAAGATATTCATGACCGCCTGGTTATTCATGAACTGGGTAAGGATGAATGGGACCAGGAAAAAGATCAAGCATAAGAGTAAATTGTTGGGTTTGCCGCCAAGGGACCCAGAGATCAACTTGCCCACTGCATCTGCTGTACCTGATTTGACCAATGCATCGGCCATGGCATTTGCACCGATGAACATAAACCCGATATCAAAGGGCATTGCTGAAACAGCTTCCTTAAAGCTTAAGATATTAGTGAAAATAAACAGCAGGCTGCCAGTCAATACCACGACCCAAGCCGTGAGTTTCAATTTTGCCCCAAAAATCAAAGATCCGATGGTCAAAACAAAGATGATGGCTCCCAAGGTATTCTGTACCTGGGACAACTCTGCACTCTTGCTTTTCTCTTGATGATTTGAAATGATTTCTACGGCTGGTTCTGAAATGGTGTTTTTTTGCGCAAAAAATAAGGCCCAGATAACAGCCAGCACCATAATAGGAAACCTGCCCATGGTGAAATCCAATGCGGTAAAGTTCATCTGATACCCATAGGTTTCCATGAGTCCGTTGAACACGGCCGCTTCACTAATCGCAAATCCAAAAGGTAAAACTCCTGCACAGGTGATACAGGTCAGGCATAAAGGAAACTGGACTTTTGATTTGGAAACATGGAATTCTTCGCAAATCGAGTCCATGATGGGAAAAACAATGGCATAACACACAGCAGGGCTTGTAAGGATGCTGGTAAGAAAGACAGCCAGCAGGATTACACTGCGATAGGCCATCTGGAAATTTCCACCGGTAACTTTTCGGATCGATGTGGTTAAATGACCGATTAAAGATGTTTTTTTCAATCCAGCTCCTACGATGAACATCCCCATAATGATTACAACATTGGCATTGCCGAAATTGGTCAAGGCCGCTTTGGGTGATAGAATTCCCGCCAAAACCAACAGGGTCAAGGCTGCCAATCCAATGACTCCCATGGGATAGCGGTTCCAGGCCAGCATTCCCATCATCAGGACAAATAAAGCAAGACAGATGATTATATGATAGGTCATCACAATAAACACCTCCTTGATCACCAATCTCGGACAGATCCATCAAAGTTCATATGAGCATGATTGCTGGCACGGTCATGAGCGGGGAAAATGGAGGGGGCGTCCTCTGCCAACTCGATGCCAATGCCAGGCCGGTCTGGGACCAATAGACATCCCTTCTGGATTTCCAAGGGTTCTTTCACCATGGCATCTTCTTTCCCGTTCAGCATAAAGCCTGGCAGTTCCATGATTCCAAGATTGGAAATGCATGCACTGAGCTGTAGACAGGCAGCTGTGGAAACCGGTCCCAGGGGATTGTGCGGAATAACCAATACATCCTGCGCTTCAGCCAAAGCAGCAATCTTCCGGGAGGCATTGATTCCCCCCACTGCGCACACATCGGGTCTGACGTACCGCGCGGCATGTCTTTGGAGCAGGACGGCGAATTCTCCAAGGGAAATATATCTTTCCCCGGTAGCAATCGGTACATTTACATGCTGTGCGACGTATGCCATCGAATCCACATTATCCGGCCCCACAGGGTCTTCCAGGACCATGGGATGATAACATTCAACCTGATTGGCAAAGGCTACAGCTTCAGGGACGGACATACTCCGATGGACTTCCAGGATCAGGTCGAACATTTCCCCTACTGCTTCTCTTACCCGAGCAACTTTTTCTACAGCGATCTGGACCTTGCTGTTGTAATAGGACTCTTTCCCATCTTCTGAAATCTGATCCACGGGCAAAAAAATCTTGCTGGCCGTAAATCCCTCTTCTTTGAGACGCTGGAATTCTTCTGCTATTTCCTTGCTGGTTTTCTGGAAATCGCTTAATCCGCTGCAGTAAGTCCGTACCTTGGAGCGTGTTTTTCCTCCCAGAAGTTCATAGACAGGTACGCCAAAAGCTTTCCCTTTGATATCCCAAAGAGCGATTTCCAGAGCACTGATTGCACTCATGATGACACTTCCCCGGAAGTACATCGCCCGATACATGTTCTGTACATGATGTTCAATGGGAAATGGGTCCTGATCGATGAGAAATTCTGAAAATTTTTCGATGGCACTTTTGGTTGCTTTTAAAAATCCCCAGTTTCCTGCTTCCCCCAGCCCTGTGATTCCCGCATCTGTATGGACTTTGACAAACAGGTAATGTTTCATTTCAATGGTTTCAACATCGGTGATCTTCATGATCCTGCCTCCTCCCGATTTTGGGACTGTTGTGATTTCTTTTATCGATGTATGTAATTATAGGTTGATTTTATAGATTTTTCTTTTTCATAATTCACAGATGCATTCCCTAAAAAACGAACTTTATTTGTTTTTTTCTTACAGTATTTTAGAAGATTTCTCCGATTATATTGAAACCATGGGGATTTTTATGGTATATTTTTTTACGGTACACAGCTTCTTATTTATGTCGTTTTTTTAGAAATAAAGGTGGGTAAAATGGAAAACAGTATCGGGACGATTCCTTTTGATGAGGATCATTGTGTAAGACTGTTATCAAAAAATAATCAAGCAATTGCGGAAGCTTACGCCTATAAAGTCGGTTTTTTCCGTTTCAACTGGCATCCTTCTTTAGAAATCATGCTGGTGCTCAATGGAAAGTTGAAACTGTATACAGAAAATGGCTCCTGGATTTTAAACGAATCCGACCTGGTTTCCATCGCTCCCAACACCGGTCATGCTTCCATCCTTGAAGAAGCAGATACAACGGCTTTCGTACTGCATATCTCGTTTGATTATCTGAATGAAATAACCGGCGGCAGGAATTTCGATATCGAATGCAATTACTCTGCTTCCAAAGTGAAAGATACTGATTATGATTCTTTACGTGCACTGATCAGCCTCTTTTATCTGCAAATGATCGGCCCCCCCATACCCCTGCCCAAAGCGTGTTGGCCACTGGTTATCTCCAGCTCATTACAGGAATGCTCCTGGCTTCTTTTGGTAAACCACTCAATAAGAAAATGCGGTTCTTGCCTGATAAAAAGGAACTGAAAATCCAAAAACTCACTGCATATATCGATGAAAACTTCAAGACCCCTATCACACTGCAACAGTTGGCCCAGCAGATGGATATGAATGGAGCCTATCTTTCTACCTATTTCAAAAAGCATATGGAAATCGGCTTCCACGAATATCTGACAAGGAAGCGTCTGGAATATGCAGCTTACAAAATGAACAATTCCAGACAGACCACCCTGGACATAGCTCTTGATGCAGGATTTCCTGATATAAAATCACTGAACAGCGCATTTAAAAAGTATTTCAATTTGACCCCCGGGAAGTATCGGGCTGCACTGAAAAAGCAAAATTATACGAATGTACGGAATTATTATCCTGTCAGGCTTGAAAAAGCAAATCCCCAGCTGTTGGAAAAGCTGAAAAATTACTCCCGGGACTTCCAATTTCTACATTGATGTAACCGTGCCTGCTTTTTCTCATTTTCCCTCTTATTACGGTCATTTCAAAACAGGGAGGGGACAACTTTCTCTTCCAACATGTCATGCGCACTGAACGGCTCAGACCGGCCCTAGCGGGACAGGCAGATTTAAGACGTCAGACCAGCCCTTACGGGCCTTTCAGAAGTCAGATGTCAGATTTGTTCGTAATGAAGCAGAACGCTGTTGACACCGCAAATTGAGAAGAAATGCCATCCCGTTTTTCTTTAGCCATGGCTTTTCCGATGGGAGTACGCGCTTCTCCATACAGCCGGTCAAACACATAATAGACAACATGGGCCTGGGATTTGGCAGTCTACTGTCTTTCATTATGGTATTTTCCGTAATGCAGCTCCTCCCCTGTATTTATTTTATGCAACTCCATGTTACTACATTTCTGCAGAAATATATGAATTTTTACATTTTTGGTTCATCGTGAAAACAGGACCATGGATAACAATTCCACGGTCCTGTTTCCTATTCCATATATTTTTTCAAATCAACCTCAGCAAGATCCGGTTCTCCCTTGCCGAAGTCTTCTCCCAATACCAGTCGGTACAGATCCAGCATGGCGTCGATATAGGGTGTCTGCACCCCATGCCTTTTGGCCAGTTTCTGGATCGGCAGGATGCCGAAAGGAATGTCTTCCGTAAAATGGCGGGAAGCAAAGTCGGCAGGAGATTTGGCCGTCTGATAACTTTTGATTTTTTTGAATGCCGTATACAGATCCGTGTAATCGCTCTGCCAGGATTTATTGAACAGCTGCAGCAGGCTTTGTCCTTTGACACCGATTTTCTCCAACAGGGCAAGCCGTTCCCGGTCCACTTGCTCCGTGTAGGCAACTCCTTTAGGGGATGTATATTCTGACGCAAACATCAATTTTTCCTGGCCCGCATCAATGGTTGCCAGATTGAACAGATCCAGCGGGCAATGGGCTATGGGGTTGGACATATTCAAAGAAGTTTCTAATACATTGCCCACCGGGTGCAGCTGGGGAAAGACAGATAGCAGTTCGTTGCTGACGGGCTCCGTATAAGAAGCAGGATACGTACTGAAATCGACAGCTTTCTTCAGGGATTTCAAATAACTCTGCCCTGTCCCCTTCAACGAAGCTGCAAAGATCTGGGCCCCGGTTTCTCCCAAAATGATTCCTTTTTCTTCCAGTTCGGCCCCCAGGCATTCGGCGAATTCCACGGCACCCCAATTTCCATTGAAGATCAGGATCCGCTGCCCTGGCTGCAGTTTTCCTCTTACCGCCTCCGCAATGGGCCGGTGTCCGATTGCCGTGGTGAATACCAGGAGATAGCGGCTTCCTCTGATGGCCTCTTCGATATCCTTGCAGGCATCGGGATGGAATTCTCCAACGATCTGCCCATAAATGGAGATTCCATTTTCCTGCAGTGCTGCAATCTTATCCGGGTTACGGTCCCAAACCTTGACCTTATGGCCCTGCTGCAGCAAGTAACAGGCTGCTGCATGACCGGTCTTTCCCATTCCCAATATGGTAAAATCCATGATCCATCCCTCCCATGGCTGAAAAGAGGTGTGAATCCCATGGCTCACACCTCTTCTTTTCCAACTTGCCTGGCAATGACCTGTCAGGCAGCCTGTTTGGTAAATTTCAGCAGTCCTGCCACCCGGGCGATCAGGACGATTCCCAGGAAAGCTGCGGTCCAGGCAAGGCCCACAGTCAGGTTGCCATACTGGGCGATCAGGTTCGGCATCATACTGGTCAGGATACCGCCAGCAATGAAGGGAGAACAGAAGGGACGGCTAGCGGCAAAGGCTTCGGCCGATTCCGTCTTCAGTTCCGGATCCACCAGCCGCAGCAGCAGGAAACCGGTTGCCACCACGCCACAAGCAGTCCCAAATACCACGATGGTATTTTCGAACCAGTTGGTCTTGAACAGACGAGGGCCAAAGAAGAACAAAAGTGCAGGCATGATGATCATGAAGGCCCCCTGCTGGAGAATCAACGGCAGGGCATATTTTACGATGACGGTAATCTTGACGGAAGCAATGGCCCCGGCTACCAGGAATTCCAGTGCCAGCCCCTGGATCCGGCTCATGGTGGGACGGTCGATGCACTTGTTGTATTTCGTCTTGATGATCAGGGCCTGTACCACCAGTCCGCCCAGCATAGCTGCGATGAACCAGTACAGGTTGAAGTTGAAGAAGAGTTTCATGGCCCGCATCAGCAGGTAGCCGATGACGATAGCCCCGCCCACCAGTCCAGCGTGGAACGCAAAGATATCGATGACGTTCCGACTGATGGTGATGTTGGAGCCCACCTCGCTGTGTTCATGGCCCAGCAGTTCATCCACTTTTTCATCATGGGTGGTGATGTTATGGATATACCCTTTCCTGGCTGCATAGTTGATGGCGATGGTGCCCCCGATGACTCCATATAGCAGACCGACGGTAGCCGAAGTGATGCTCAGAGAAGCACCGTCTACATAATGCAGGGAATCGAATACCATCTTCATCCCGCCGGCCGTTCCATGGCCGCCTGCCCAGCCCTGTTCCAGGACAGAAGCGAACAAGGGGTTCACCCCCATGACCGGAGTGAAGAGCAGGGCACTCATCAGGCAGGGAACTGCATATTGGGCAGCCGTAGCCAGCCAGGACCAGACCGATTGAGAAGCCGTGACCCGCCCCAGTTTGCCCAGCTGGGGGAAACTGCCCGTGATCAGCATGGGTGCCAGGACAACGATGATCAGCCGTCCGCTAAGAGCTCCCCAGGAACTGATGACCTCTTTGGGGATGACACCCATGACTTCCGGCCCCAGGATCAGGCCGATGAGACCGGCGATCAGCGAAGCCGAAATATAATACTTTTTCAAGAACTGGAAGCGTACCCGGATAAAAGTAGCGAACAACAGCAGGATTCCCAGCAAAGAGGCTGACCACAATAAGGAATCGATCATCGCCCCGGTAATCGGTTTCATACCAAACATTTTTACTCCCCCTTTTTTACGACTGCTATACTTTCTTTTTGTCCAGCATCAGGTTCAGGATTTCTACATCTGCTTCAACGTGCTACTTGAATTTTTACTACACAGTTTCTATAATCTATTGGTTTCTAATTTTTCTTTACAGAGGGTCCTCCTAGTTATTTTAGATAAATCCTATTAAGTACTCTTCCAGTTTTCATCTCAGCTACTTTTTAACCACCAAAAAAGATACTTCCACCAGGTCCTAATGGCATGCCAAGCAAAAGCCAAATAACAAACTCACCAATCATAACAATGGTAAATGAAATCGTGTATGGCATTAACCCTGCAATCAAAGAACCAAAACCCATTTGGGGATCGTATTTTTTTACCGCTTCCATCAACATTGCAATATAGGCAAATGTCGGAGTAATAGGATTTGTGATAGCATCGCCAATTCTGTAGCACATTTGTGCAACTGAAGGATCATAGCCCATCAGCATGAACATTGGTACGAATACCGGGGCAATCAAGCCATATTTTGCCGATGCACTTCCCATGAACAAATTCAATACACCACAAAACAGGATAAATACTACGCAAATTCCAATAAAAGGAAGACCTGAAGCAGCTAATCCCTTTGCCCCTTTAATGGCAATAATTGTTCCCATATTGGACCAAGCAAAATACTTCATGAATTGAGCCATCACGAAAGACAGGACAATGAATCCGCTCATGGCTGCGATTCCACTATTAAGTACTTTAATCAACCTTTTAATATTAGGAATAGTTCCGGTAACTTTTCCGAATACCAAACCAGGGATAAAGAAAAACATGGAAATCATAAATACCAAGCTCTGCATAAATGGTGATTTTCCAGAAACCAAGTTTCCAGTTTTAGGATCACGTAAAATCGCTCCAGCAGGAACCGCATTGATGACAATCAAAATGACATAGATGAATAATGCAATCACTGCAAATTTCAGTGCTTTTCCTTCATTGGGAAGTTTCTCTTCTTGACGAGCAATATATTCACCTTGATATTTCCCTAATCTTGGCTCAACATATCGTGTAGTTACAAAATAAGACGTTAGAGTTAGTAAAATTGCCGCTACACTTTGATAGTACCATCCCATGGAAGCAGTAGCCACGTAAGAGGGATCAATTACTCGTGCTGCATTTTGTGTAAATCCCGCGCAAACAATATCCGTTGTACCCAACATAAAATTTGCACAAAAAGCACCAGCGATAGTACCATACCCACAGAGCATGCCGGCAATGGGATTCCGTCCCATATTCCCCCATACGATGCCACCTAACAATGGCATAATCACAAATCCCCCACCATTTGTAATATCTGCCAGTGCGCTGATTAAGCAAAAAATCATTATTATTTTTTTGTCTGATCCTTTAGAGGAGAGAATAACGTGTTTCATGATACTCTCAAAGAATCTGGATTGATCCGCCACGCACATCCCAAACATACAAGTCAAAGTCATGCACATGACAGTAAATCCTTGGAAATTACTGATGACACTGGTCAACATCCTAATAAATCCGTCTTTTGACAAAAGATTATAGGCTTTTACGGTTTTGCCAGTTGCTGGATTAATATCAGAAATTCCAAAATAAGACATGATAAAAGAACCAACTAAGCAGGCAACAATTAAAATCAAGAAAAACACCAACGGATCCGGTATCTTATTCCCTGCTATTTCAATCATATGCATTAGGCCTTCAGATTTGGATTTTTTAGTTTCCATCTCCATTTTTAAATCCCTCCCAAAGGTTGTTTTACATTAAACTTTCACGTTACCCAGCATCAAGTTCAGGATTTCTACATCGGTTGCTTTCATACCGACCCGACCCATATCCCCGATGGCCGCAATGGTTTCCTCGATATTTCCCTTCACCAGGCCTTCCCCATCTTTGAAGGCTCTGTGCTTCTTGGCCATGTGGACGGCCACCAGTGCCGCTTCCACAGAAGCCGCGATTTTCGCTGCACAAGAAGATTTGGCCCCATCGCAGACCATCCCCCCAATGGTAGCGATGCTGTTGGTGATCACATCACAGATTTCATCGTAAGACATCCCCATCATATAGGCGATGCCGGCACCGCTGCCGCAGCCTGCACTGGTGGCACCGCAATAGGCGGACAGACTTCCGATGAACCGTTTCTGGTGGATGGAAATCAGGTTGCTGACACAAAGAGCCCGGTAGATCTTTTCCTGGGGCATATTGTAATAACGGCCATAAACAATCACGGGAAGGGATACGGTGATTCCCTGGTTCCCGCTCCCGGAGTTGATGACCACAGGCAGTGGGCATCCGCTCATGCGGGCATCGGATCCGGCTGCCGCAAAGGCCTTTGCCTGGAGCTTCACATTGCTGTGGTCGAAATCCTCCATCAGCGTCCGGCCGATTTCTGCTCCATAGGGATGCTTCATGCCTTCCTGGGCAATGGCCGTATTGTATTGGATCTGCCGGTCCAGGATGTCTTTCACATCATCAATCTTGACGGCATCCGCAAATTCCAGGATGTCTTTCACATTCAGCAGATTCTTGTCAGGCTCACTGGAATCCGCCTGGCCATTCTTTTCCTCTTTTGCAAAAATCACCTCTCCGTTTTTCACGATTTTCGTGATGTTCGAATGGTACTCTTTGACTTCCACCTCTGCAGATCCATCGCCTGCCGTAGCTTTGATGGCAACGTACAGATTGGCCACATCTTCCACCAGATGGGTGGTAACGAAATTTTCCTGCAGTAATTTCCTGCAGAGCCGGATATCTTCCGGTTTGACAGATTCTAACACCGCCAGTTCCAGAGATGCATCCCCGCCGATGACACCCAGAGCAGCCGCCACATCGATGCCCCGCTGTCCATCAGAATTGGGAACCACCACAGCTTTGACATTCTTCACGATATTTCCGCTGCAATATACATCGATATGCTCCGGCATCTTGCCCAGGACTTCCCGTACCTTTGCCCCTACATAAGCAATGGCAATGGGTTCCGTACACCCCAGGGCTACTTTTAATTCATTTTCCAGGATGGCAACATAAGTATCATAAATTTTTTGTTCCATCAAATTCTCCTTTTATTTTAAATTGACTACAATCTTTCCATTTTCCAATACGGTCAACCGTTCGTAGCCGGACTCGGTAATCAGAACAGTATCAGAATGGCGGACACCGCCCCAGGATTTATCCATCAGCCCTGGCTCAACCGTGATGACCATACCCGGTGCTAAAGGAATTTCATTTTTGGGATCCAGCGAAGGGAACTCGTGGGCAGAACAACCCACCCCATGCCCTACACGGCCGGGAAGGATCTTTTCAAAGCCGGCATCACTGTACACTTTGGCCGCGGCAAAATACAGGTCTTTGAACAGGGTCCCTGGCTTCAAAATTTTGAAAACCGCTTTCCGGGCCCGCAGCATACTGTCGTAGGCGTGCTGTTTGAATCCATCCAAATGGCCAATGATGATAGTCCGCTCATTTTCTGCATGGTACCCATCCGTCTTGGCCCAGGCCATGGGAAGAGTCAGATCCCCCTCTTTAGGGTAATAGTGTTTGGGGCAGTCACAGCCGTAAGCAATGTGGCCTCCTGACAGGCACCACACATGGAGACTGTCAATCATGCCACCTTCGCTGGTCCCATAGCCGCAGACCTCGCTGTCCCGGAATTTTTTGTGCCACAGTTTCCGCATGGCATATTGGCCCTCGGTACTGGCTTCTGCTTCTGAATACCCCTGACTTAGATATTCAATCGTTGTTTTCACTCCTAAATCTACCAGTTCAGCTGATTTTTTAATACATTGGATTTCATATTGATCCTTTATGATTTTCTGCATATTGATCAAATTCGAAATTGAAAGAATATCTTTAGGCTTCACGATTTCCTTTATTTTTTGATATCTTGCAACATTCATGTATTCTGTTTCTAAACCCAATGTACCCTTAAAGCTTCCAAGCAATATACGGATTGCTTCAATGGGATCCATGGCGACAGGAACATTGTTGCCCCATTTCCCATATAATTTAACGTTTGAAACAGCCCCTTCATTTCTTGCATGATCAGCTCTCAAAGAATGAACTAGTAATACTGGTTCACTGGCCAGTGTCAAGATTACAAAAGCAGGCATCGAATTCAGGACTTCGTTAAAGTTGCTGTAATACATAACATTTTCCGGTTTTTCGATGATTACAGCATCTATACCTTGTTCTGCCATTTTCTCTTTAAGTTTTTCGATTCTATTTTTTACAAATCCAGCAGCATCCATTTAATTTACCTCCCTATAGCAAACTCTTCAAGCTTGTAAGGCCGTTTCAATCTCCACCTTTACTTTTTTCACATAAGCCAGCATCTCTTTATCCAACGGATACCGGATGACGCAGCCTGGTGCCAAGATCAGATGCCGTCCGCCTGTCTGTTTGATGGATTCATAGATCTCGTTGCGGATTTCGTTCTTTCTGTGATTGGTAATATCCATCCGTTCGATCCCGCACATCAGGGTCTTGCCGGTACAAACCTGGGCTTCTCCCACGGAAGGCAGGCTCTGCCAGGCATGGTAATTGAAGATCTGGACCGGGTAATCCTTCAAGAGATCGAACATGATTTCATCCCCATGGGCGTGGAGCACATTGCACCATCCCTTAGACGCTTCCAGCACCGCTTTATCATACGGAGCCCCATATTCTTCATAAAACTTCTCATCACTCTTTGCATATGAAGACAATTGGGTGGCAAAGAAAATCCCATCGGCCCCCATCTCGATGACCCGTTGGACCAGTTTACGGGTAGTCGCCGTTATCGCCTTTAGAGCCTGATGGACTTCTTTCCCGTACCCGTTTTTCACGTATTCCTGTACTTTGTTGCCGCACAGTTTATTGGCCGTAGTAATCGGGCTGAACGCCGTGAAGACCACAGGTACTTCTTCCCCCTGCAATTTTTCCAGCAGCAATGCCAAATAGGTCTGCTCCCGTTTCAGCGCCCCTTCTTCGATGGAGATTTCCTGGATCTTCAGCCAGTCCTCTCCACAGTGGACTGGCGTAGAAACGATTTTGGCCACGCCGCCGGTCAGGACATCGGAATAATCGATTTCACAGCCATAATCTTCGATGCTGTACATGCCATTGTTCATGGTTTTGATGATATCTACATCGTATTCTTTGTAAAAACGATAGGTCTCTTCTGCAATTGCCTTAGGATCCCGATCCACACCCGGTACATGGCTCCACATGGAATACGGGATATGATCCGTCTTTTCTCCCTTTAAAACCGCCTGAATCAATTCTTTTTTCGTCATCATAATTACATTTCCCCTTTTCTTATATATCAACTGCTTGTTTTTTTACATTCTCTTTACACATTTATCATATCTAATACTGAAATTTCAGGCCAACTGATATTTAAAGAGGTATTAACAGGCTTATACCTGTTAATACCTCTTTAAATGAATGAGTTATTCTGATTTTACTCAAGAAAAATCCCTTTCAATGGTATAATGGATTAAATGAAGAAAAAAAGGAGGCTCAAATATGATTAGTTTTCTAAACCTTGAATATTTTTTATTGCTTTCAGAAAGATTGAATTTCAACACGACTGCAAAAGAGCTTCATATTACACAACAAACCCTAAGTGGACATATCAATAAATTGGAAAAAAGTCTGGGAGTAAAACTTTTCCTTTATGGTCCACCATTAAAAATTACTTCTGCCGGGATTTTATTAAAGACATATGCGAGTGAAATCTTATCTTGCAAACGAAAAATGGAAGAAAGCATGTTCGAGATGCAGAAACAGAAAAGTGGCACCATAACAATTGGTACAACTTATTCTCGTGCACAGTTTCTTTTGCCTCCCATTATCAGAGATTTCAAGAAGAAATATCCGCTGGTTCAAATTAAACTTTTTGAAGGAAATACGCCGGAAGTAGAAGCAAAATTAGTGAAGCATGAAGTTGATGTGGCAATAGGATTTCAGCCTGCTAATTTAAAAAATGTCCTTAGTATACCACTCTATCACGACCCGTTTATGCTGGTCATCCACCCGGCTGTTTTGGAACAATACTTTCCTGACCGCCCAAGTCATCAGTTTCGAATCTATAATGATCAAGCTATTAAAGATATTATCCAGTGTTGTCCTTTTCTTATCATGCCTTCCGATACTACTGTTGGTAAATATTGTCATCAATATATTTCCGATCAAAAATTACATATTACCAAAATATTAGAATTACGTGATGTAGGTACGATGCTCAGTATGTGTTATTCTCAAATGGGATTTATGCTCTGCCCCAGGACTTTAATTCAATGTTCAACTTATCCTTTTTCGAAGGAACATATCATACATCCTCTCCCTGATTTTAAGCCACTGATGATTTCTGTTAATTATTCTGAACACCAAAGACACTCTTCTCTGATAAAATCCTTCATTAAAATTGTAAAAGAGAATTTGAGTAATTCTCTTATTCCTTCTGTACATAACATCCCTGCAAAAGATCATTAAAGAATGATTATAATTGGACGCCAACAGCTTCCGCTAAAAAAAACGCTGTTGAAAAAGTAGCGTGCCAACTGGGTATCTCAAAAAATACGGTATACCTGCATCTGCGAAAAATCAAGAAGGATAAGCCTTAAGGCATCATGGAACAAAACGCCATTGCAGAAGGAACGTTCCCGTTCTTTCGCAATGGCGTTTTTTCGGTTGCCCATCGTCATCAATCATCTATGCCTCTGGGCTTTCGAGAGACAGACTTTCCGTGCAACAATGAGCACATAATATTTTCAACTCAACGTGATACCAGCTGCATCTAATCAATCCAATCTCGACACCTTATCAAACTGTTTGTAATTTTTAATAAGGACAGCCAGACTAGCTACTACGCAGATCATGATCAAGGCAGCAAACAATCCGCCGAAATTGGCTATTATTTTAACTCCTTTCACTCCGACTGCTGCAATCATGATATATCCCACTGCTAGAGACGCAAATCCCCAGGCAACTTTTAGCCAGATAGGTGATTCCTGACTGTCAGGAGTCAATCCTTTTGTTGAGATCCCCGCCATCGCAATGGTGTTGGAGTTACATGCTGTTACAGTCGACAGGAAAATCAGGATTACAAAAAGCGGGATGATCAAACTCCCAAAGGGCAGTGCCTCAAGCATGTCATAAGGGACATTTTCTACACCCTTATCATAGGAAGCCACCAAATCTACCAATCCTGCATGATGGACATAAAGTGCAGTTCCAGAAACGAGGACCATCCATAATCCGCTTATAGATGCACAGACGGCTACATACATACCAAGGATGTGCTTGATTTTCCTTCCGTAAGCAATCTGTCCCATAAAAGCGCCGGAAGTGGGCGCCCACGCCATCCAGGAAAACCAGTAAAATGTGGTCCACCACTGGGGCCACCGGCTGTTGGCGGCTTCTCCTGTAACAAGGATTCTTTCCACGAAAGTTCCTAAGAAGCCCCCAAAAGCTTCTGTAGATAAATTGAACAGAAAAGAGGCATTGGAAAACAAGAGCAAGAACAGTAAAAATACGGCAAAACCATAGACGTTGATATTAGAAATCGTCTTCATTGCTTTTTGGATACCGGAAACTGCCGTAGCAACGGTCACGACCCCCACAATGATCCCAACGAAAAGCCACAATCTTGGATCTGAAGGAATACCAGTGAGTTTAGAAATTCCGCCAGAGATATTCATGAAAGCCTGGGCCACAGAACCGGCCATGCCAGCCCCGATGGCAAAAAGGGTAACGGCATCGATTCCCTGCATCCATAAAGGCGTAAATACACGGTTTCCCAAAGCGGGTGCAACTTCGCAGGCAATCGAATACGGTTTTTTGGCGTTATAATACATAAAGGCGAACACCACTGCCGGGACTGCATACATACAATAAGGAACTATGGTCCAATGGAGGAACATCGTTTCCATGGCAAATTTTAGAGATCCAGGAGTCTTGGGCATGATTCCATAGATTTCGGTAGGCGGATATGCATAATGGGCGATGGGTTCTCCTGGCCCCCAAAATAAGACTCCGGCTGCCATTGTGGTTGTAAGGGCAATAGTAAACCAGGCAAAGTTCGATAATTCTGGTTTTGCTTCTTCACCCCCAATACGGATATCCCCAAATTTACTGAACGCAGCTACTAAAGTAACGATGACAATGACAAAAGCCAAAATACTGGCAATCCAACCCAGATTCTTAATGATCCAATTGTTGATATTATTGATGACCCCTAAAAAGGCATCCTGGCTGTAAACACTCAAAGCAACAAATGCCATCAATAATAAAAATGGGGGAAAGAACGTCATCGGGCGGACTGAAATGGAAGTTTTTGCAGTGTTTTGCATATCGATATCTCCTTCCTGTATTTTATTTTTGACTTAACAGAAGGTAATCTTCAATGTGTCTGTCTTGGAGGACAGTATTGAATTTCCGTTCCCGAGCTACACGGCCTGGTTCGATTGTTCCGTATAAAATCCCTTCCGTTTGTACTCCACAGGTATCTTCTACTTCACCGATGGGATTACAGATTTGAGATTTTCCTGCAAAGATTTCATTCCCAGATTGCCCCGCCCGATTAACAGCAAGCATGTACACCAGGTTGTCTAGAGCCCGACATTTGATATTGATATCCCACCATTCTTTGAAATAATGACTGGCACGCCAAGCAGCAGGGACAAAAACAATTTCAGCACCATTTAGAGCCAATAGTCTGATGGTTTCTGGGAAACAGACATCATAACAGATTACAATACCTATTTTGCCAAAAGGAGTATCCCAAACGGGGTATTCCTTACCCCGCTGAAAATATTTCTGCTCGTCCCCTACAGGATGGGTTTTGGAATATTTTCCCAAGATTTTTCCCTGGTCATTGATCAGGAATGCGGTATTTGTTACTGCTCCTTTGGTTTTCAAGATAATGGGTGCAATCAAATACACTTTTAGTTCCTGGGCAAGTCGGCACATCCTGGCAAGACTTCTCCCATTTTCTTCCTCCGCCAGTTCCGCCATAGCGGGGATATCACTGCCATAATATCCTGTGTTAAACGCTTCCGGTAAACAGATGATTCTTGCCTGTTGGTTAGCTGCTTCCCGGATTTTTTGCTCTGCCTTTTCTAAATTTGCATCAACATTCAGGAATTCCAGATCCATTTGAAGCAAAGCCACTTTATAGTGATCTATCTTTTCCATATTCTCCCTCTTCCCCACAAAAGAATATCAGATTCCTTCTATGATTTCCTTTTCTCCTTTTCTGAGTTCATCCATTGCCTCGTTATGGACGCCGTATGTTTTCCCACAGATTCCGAACAACACTAAGGATACAATGGTCATCACAATCCCAACCGGAATACATCCCCATGCTACTGCAGCAATAGGTGTAATGGCAATGATGAAAACTTCAATGACGGACTGCAGCGTGTACGCATACCCATAATCACTCAATGTTCCGCTTTTGGCATCCGGGTCAACGATTCGCAGCAGAGTCACGCCGATGGCGACGACACCAGTGGTCCACCCGAAGACAAAGATGGATCTTTCGAACCAGAAATTATGGAACAATTTCCGGCCAATGATAAAGACGAGTGACAAAGAAATGGCCAATCCCAATAAACAAAGGAGAAGAATCGGCATAGCGAATTCAATGACGACTGTGATGGAAATCGATGCGACACCGAATCCTACCAAGTAATCAGTTACCAAGGAACCGATTCGACCTTCCACGTGTTCATCCACGCTGTTTTTAAATTTAGTATGGTTCAAGAAAGTCTGGATCAATACGCCAAACAACATGGTCAAACACATGACCGGCAATTCGATATTCGGCAGGAATGCCTTATACCAGTCATAAAATTTATATCCACATAACGTGGCCAATAAAGTCAAAGCAAGGTGCCAGGCCAACGGGTCCATGGACATGGGATTGATGGTTTCCTCCCCCATGGAATTCCGTTTCCCAGCCGGGACAATCCCCGTCCTGCACTCTTCTGGGAGTGAACCAGCTTCGGCAACCAGTCTGGTTGCACCATGCCGTGTAGCATAATTGATGCAGGCGATGCCGCCAAATAATCCTGTCAGGATACCAATCGTGGCAAAAGTCTGCCCGATGATGACCCCATCTTCCCGATGAAGGAGATTATTCAATACTGTGCCAATGGTCGATGCGTACCCATGACCCCCACAAAAGCCGGACGGCATCAAAATGCTGATTTCTTCAAATACGTCTGGAAATAAGAATTTTACAAGGAGCCCCCCAATAAACAAGGAAATTCCAAAACAGAAAAATTCCGCTCCCATATTAACACAGAATGAATCGTCCACATTGGTTAAAATCTTCTTAACGCTGGTTTTTTCTTTTTTACCAAGGAAAAGGCCGCCAAAAAGTACACAAACCAGCATATAGGCATAGGATCCGATTTTTCCGCTCCAGGGAATTATACCAAGGAACTGCGGCCCCAGGAGCAGCCCCAATACCCCTGCAACTACGGCTGCCGGAATATAAAATTTTTGCAGCAATTTGATATTCGAACGCATAAATTGCGCAATGACAAGAAGCAAAGACATAAAAGCAAAATCATACAGCATGGACATATTGGTATAAGTCATTTTACATACCTCCATGGAAGCAATACGATATTTAAAGTTCTTTCACCTATTCATTTTCAATTCCCAACACTCTGCGAGGGACTTGGTGGACCATACAATTGATTTCCCGTTCCGAAAATCCGTTTTCCAGCATCAATCCAATGAATCGCTTCATGGCTTCCACTGGATGTTCTCTATTTTCCTGCCCTCGATCCGTGGATAAATAACAATGCTCGACTCCTGCAGCTCTGATGTTTTGGATCATTGCTTCCTGGGTACAGTCTTTTTCCGCAAAGTTATACCAGCAATGTTCAATATATACGCCTTTTTTTGCCAATTCGGCCTGTTCATCCTTACCCATCTGGGTCCTGTAATATTCAGGATGTGTCAGGATCATACGGACTCCATTCCGTACTCCTTCCAAACATATTATCCGGCTCTCTTCCGGGCTCAGATGGCCAGTGGCCAAGGCGGCATCATATTTCTTGACTATTGCAAATATTTTATATATATCCGGTTTTAAATGACCTTTATCGTCAAGGACTGTAATTCCTTGTCTGTGGAAGAAATCCCCAGGCATATCCCCCGATTTCAAAGAATTGGCAGCATCTCTTGTAGGCATCCAAACGATCCTGGCCCCCCTGATCAAAGCATTTTCAACTGCAAAGGGATTGAGTCCCCCAACGGGCCAGTTCAGCACGATTCCGCCAAATGCCCGTGCCGAGGAAGAACAGTACTTGTTGACCAAGCTGGCTCTGGCTGCGGTAGATTCATAATGAGACTTCAGCATAATCCCGGCCATCCCTGCCCGACCAGCTTCTTTCAAAAGTTGATAATCATCACATAATCTGTGAAAAGGCGAAGGGGCCGAATGGATATGCAGATCATAAGATCCTATCAAAAGTTTTTCTGCTTGGATTTGGTCATCTTGTTCCATCGGCCTTTCCCTCCTTTTAAGTAAAAAACAATGGAGCAAACACCCTAAAAAACATGCTCCTGCTCCACCCTGTTGGCAAGAGCAAGAGCATGCTGTTGGTAAAAGATTCCTGAACTTATTCTTTTGCTTTATTTGGCAGGTTCTTCCTGCAGGCCGAACTGGAACGGTTTCAAATACGTTTTAAAGAAATCCGCCAATGCTTTGGCCAATCCCTGGAATTTCGGATCATCATCAAACATCCATTCATTGTGTTTGCCATCCACATAGTAAAGCTGTTTCGGTTCCTTGGCCAGTCTATAAGCTTCTTCCGCCTCGATACGATGGTGGAGTTCATTATAATAGCCATGGCCCACAAAGACTGCTCTGGGAGAAATACGGGGCAGCAGGTCTTCTATATTGAACCGGATAAAGCTTTCCCCAATGGCAGTGGACATAGGTGTCGGGAATTCTTCTCCATTATCGGCATTGACAGAAGACTCGATTCCGCCGTCGATTTCTTTCAAAACATGGTCGGTATAAAAATCTCCGCTTTCCGTAATGTTGGGGTAATCGGTGTACGGATGCCGCAGGACAGGATCGTTGGTCGTAATCCGTTGGATGCGGTCTTCTCTCAATCTCTTGACAGATTTGCCAAAAGCATCATTCCCCATTCCCATTCTCATCCAACGTTCACCGTTGACGAAAGAATTTAGGGTAGCCACCGCTTTGACTTCTTTATCCCGAGCAGCCACAGTAATGCAGACTGCACCGCCGACGCCCCAGCCCAATAAACCGCAGCGTTCCGGATCGACTTCCGGTTGGATCTGCATAAAGGTAAATGCGTTTGCTATGTCTTCTACTTCCGTTTCCAGAGTAGTATATTTCGGCAAATCGGGACGCACTGATTCGCTGGGTTTGAACCCTCTGTAATCAAATCCCATGCAGACAAATCCATACTTGGTCAAAGCACGGGCATACAAAGCAGGGTAGCATTTGTTTACCCCAGTCCATCCAGAATTGCACAATACAGCAGGTCTTTTTTCTCCCTCTTTATAGTCATCTGGAAGATAAATATTCCCTACCATCCGAGCGCCTTCACTGTAAAATACTACTTCGCGATTTTTCATTCCTTTTTTCCTCCTTGACGTTATATTATGTTCTTTAATTAGGATTAATTGTTCCTTTTGACTGTATTATATATCGTTATTAGGAATAAAGCAACTTTTTTATTTTAAAAAAGTTGCTTTATTCCTTTATTTATATTTTTGTATTCTTTTTTACACTTTGAATCTTCCTTCTGAAAAAAAAAGATGCCATCCCCTTCACAAGGCAGTGGCATCTTAAAATGGAATTTTCTATTCTCTTTACTGGTTATTCTCCTTTTCCAAATCCCCTTCCCAAACAATCAGGTTGTTCTCTTTCAGATTCTTTTCCAGTTTTTCAACAGCATCAGAAGATCTCGGGATATTTTTCCTGCCAAGTTCCTGGATCAAGCTTACTATGGCGCTCATATAAAGGACTGGCGTACAAACATTGTTGATTGAATTGGTATCAATGACCACAGAAGCAATTGCCGCAATTGGATTGATTTTCGTGTTGGTCAAAAGAATAATAGGCACGCCCCGTTTATGAGCAATGCGTGCAGCCGAAATAGTATCAATCGTGCAGGGCCAAGCTGATATGACAAACAAAACATCCTCAGGAATCATTTCGAACAGACGATCATACATATAATCTCGACGGAAAGAAAGCAAATGGACATTGGGCATGAAAATACGCAGCGCATCATAAAAATATAAAGCCAGAGACCCAGAGCTCCTGGCACCGGTAATGTAGATATTCTTTGCAGTCGTCAAGCGCACTATTGCATCCTGCAAAGCATTGAAATTTGCCGGAATCAAAAAATTCCGGTATCCCGTAGTCGTTTTTTGTGCAATTTCATTGAGTAAATTGTCATCCTCCTCTTCATTCTTCAGGAATGCATTCTTCATTTCCTGATAAGAAGACGTGCTGCCGGAAATCACGGTATCCAGGATGGCCTGTTTAAAAGCATTGAAGTTGGAAAAACCGAATCTTTCTGCCAGCCGGAGGACTGTGGTAGTCCCCACATGTGCATTTTCTGCCAGGCCCGCTACCGTCATCACGCTGATCCGCGCTTGGTTTTCAATGATATATTGACACAGGATCTGCTGTTTCCTGGGCAAAAAATCTTTTGTGGCGATTAATTTCTCAATGATATTTTCCATTGGTATCATCCCATCTTGTTTTTTCTTATTGTATCGATTTTATACGCAAAAAGCAATATATATTTTATTTTTAGGAATATTTATTCCTTTTCAAAAAAGCCCATTCTCCTGCTTTTATACTTTTTTCACCGCAGGATCGCATCCACCACGTGAAAACTGCAGGGATCGTCCTGTCCCACCTTCTGTGCCACCGCTTTGGCCAATCCGATCAGCTTCTTCTCTTCTTTAGATAGTTTCCGATCTTTCAGCCAGGCGATGATGACCTGGCGGTTGACCAGTTCTCTTTCTGTTGTGAAAAAACACATGTCGTCCGCTATCCCCAGCTGCAAAGGCGTATGACAAGGGGTAACGCAGAGCTGATCGGTTATAGAAGAAATCCGGACCAGGGTCTGGTGGCGGTCGTATTCCTGATACACGGCTGGGTGGATCCTGGCGGCCGCGAAGATCTGTTCTGCGATTCTCCTGGTACCGCGCCCTTTTTTCACCAGATTGAATTCTGCCCCTTTCAGCATCTGCGGTGAAATATAATAGGGGGAATACAGGGAGTTTTGGGACAGGTCGAATTTCCGTGCAAACGAAGAGTGC
Organism: uncultured bacterium; assembly: GCA_905215645.1. GTDB lineage: Bacteria > Bacillota > Negativicutes > Acidaminococcales > Acidaminococcaceae > Acidaminococcus. The sequence goes on along the minus strand of CAJMQS010000005.1, from coordinate 72,151 downwards.
TTGGATGCTCCGATCACCACGTAATCATCCGCCAGTTTCTCCCAGGCCAGGGACTCCGTGTTCACCGGAAGGGTATAGAGAGCCAAGTCGATGGTACCATCCAGCAAATAATTTTCCAGCATCTCACTGTAGCCTTCCACCGTTTTCAGCCGATGATCCGGACAAGCGCTGTGGAACAGAGGGAGCAGGAGCGACAATACATTGGCCCCTCTTTCCCCGGGGATTCCCAGGGTAACGGTCTCTTTCTTTTCTTCCGACATGGCTTCCATATCTTTTTGAAGGTCCTCTACCAAAGCCAGGATTTTCTCTCCGTCTGCCAGGAATACTTTCCCTGCTTCAGTAAGGACCATGTGCCGTTTCTCTCTATTGAACAGTTTGATTTTCAATCTGGCTTCTAGCTTGTTGAGTGCCTTCAATAAAGCGGGCTGAGAGATGAACAGAGCAACAGCAGCCCGGCTGACATTTCCTTCCTGAGCGATCATCTTCACATAACGGATGTAATCTGTATTCATGGATTTCCCTCCCCTTTTATTATAACCATCGGTTATGATTTTTCCAACCAGAATATAGTATCTTTCTCCATAGGATATTTTTATAATGGAGCTGACAATAAGTAGCAATATTATGTAATGATTCTTTCATATTGTAAATCAATATGGATTATGAAGGAGGGCTTCCACATGTTCAAGATTATTTACATGGATGCGGCCACCCCTTTTGAGCGGGGAGTCCAGTACGGCCGGCAGGCCAAACCGGAAATCGAAACGGCCATCCGCTACTATCAGGAAAAGTTTGCCAAAAAATTTACCTGGGAACAGGTCCTGACCTTTGCTGAAAAGTTCAACCAGGCCACCGAAGCATTCTCTCCGGAAATCATGGATGAAATCCGCGGGATTGCCGCCGGTGCAGGGCGGGATGCAAGGGAAATCATGGCGGTCAATGCACGTTACGAGATTTCCCAGTTCGACTGGCAGCATGAATGTACCACCGGCGTATTCCTGGACCCGGAAAGAAAGAAAAAGTTCATATTCAAGAACTGCGATCTGGGGAGATGTGTCAGTCATCACCTGGTGATCCTGCACACCGTCCGTCCTGACGGGTTCCGATCCCTGGGAGTAGCCGAGGCAGGCCAGCTGATCCGGGATGGATATAACTCCAGAGGAGTCGCCCTGGTGAATTCGGCGCTTCGTTCCCATATGGATTATGCAGGCGTTGCCGTACCGGGCACAGTCATCCGGAAAAGCGTCTGGGAAGCCTCATCCTTCGAAGAAGCCTGCACCATCCAGAGGAATCGCTTTCGGACAGTATCCACCAATATGCTGCTGGCCAGCCGGGAAGGAAAAGCGTTGGACTTTGAATGTTATCCAGGAGGCGAAGACGAAATCCTCCCCACCCAGGGCATAATCGGAACCGGAAACCGCTTCACTGTCGATCCGACCCGCAACCGGGCCTTCGATCCCGCCATCGACCGGGGCAAGCAGCTGAAAAAACTCCTGGCAGAAAAACGGGAAGAGATGGATACCTCCGCCATCATGGAAATCCTGAAGAATCATGAAGGATATCCGGAGTCCATCTGCCGTCATGCAGACGATGTGGGCCATTCAACGGTCTATTCCATCATCATCAATCTTTCTACCGATCAGATTTTCATCTGTTTCGGGAACCCCTGCTGCAATCCTTATCAGGAATATCGGTTATGATGCAGCCGGGTCATTGGATGAGCACAGGATTTCCATTTAAACAAGGAGGATCATATGGAAACCATAAAAAAAATCCGCATCCCGCACTCTCTCCTGATCATCATCGGAGCCATGGTGCTGGCCTGTATTTTAACCTACCTGATTCCTGCCGGCAGTTATGCCCGGATCAAAGTTGCCGGAAAGACCGTAGTCGACCCCAGTACCTTCCATTATGTTGCCCAGCACCCGGTCAACCCGCTGACCATCTTTAATTTCATCTATCCGGGCATGGTCAAAGCCAGCAAGATTATCTTTGCTCTCATGTGTGCCGGCGGCGGACTGGGGATCGTCCTGGATTCCCAGGTACTCCAGGGAGCTGCCGGTTCCATCAGCCAGAAAGTAAAAGGAAAAGAATGGGTTGTGGTTGCCGGGATCATGGTCATGTTCGCCATTATCTGTGTCCCTGCCGGGTTCAATTCCTGGATTCCCTTTTCTGCAGTGGGTCTAGTGATTGCCAGGGCACTGGGATTCGATGCCATTGTAGGGGTTTCTATGATCATGCTGGGAGGTGCGGTAGGCTTTTCCTGCGGAGCCATGAATCTGTCCAACACGGGTACGGCCCAGACCATCGCGGAGCTCCCGATTTTTTCCGGGCTTGCCTACCGTCTTTTTTGCATGATCCCGTTCCTGATCGTCACCATCCTTTACGTGGTCCATTATGCATTGAAGATCAAGAAGGATCCTACGAAAAGCTATGTCTATGGAATCGACCTAGGCCTGGAAGACCTGAATCTGGACCATATCCCGACTTTCCAAAAGAAAAGCATCCCAGGACTGATCACCATCACCCTCTGTATCCTGGCCATGATTTACCTTGGGATACAGGGGAAGCTGGATCTCCAGACCTGCGGCACCATGTTCATCTATATGGGGATCTTCACCGGGATTGCCTGCCGCATGGACCCCAATCATATGTGCAAGACTTTTATCAAAGGTGCCAAGGGAATGGCAGGGACAGCTATGATGATTGGCTTTGCCTATGGGATTACCCTAATCATCAACAAAGGCCTGATCATCGATACCATTGTCTTCAATCTGGCGCAGATTTTAAATTATGTACCCAAAGCCTTCCAGGCCCCTGTCATGTTTTATATCCATATCATCATCAATTTCTTCATCACCAGCGGTTCAGGCCAGGCTGCTACCACCATGCCCATCATGATCCCAGTCGCCGATTTGGTTGGAATCAGCCGTCAGACGGCCGTCCTTGCCTTTAACTTCGGGGATGGATTCTGTAACTTCATCCTTCCCCATGCAGCAGCCACCATGGGCTTCGTCGGTTCCGCCAACATTCCTTTTGACCGATGGTTCCGTTTTGCCATCCGACTTTTCGGGATCTGGGTCATCGTAGGGACCCTGCTCCTGATGCTAGCCGCACAGATTGGCTATTGAAGCCCATCATATTCTTTTCTATCCTATAAGGAGGCAAGGCAGTATGAAAGTCTTTGAAAGAAAAAAAGATGGTTCGGTGAAGATTCCCCATACCTTCGTCATCCTGTTCCTCATCTTGATCTGTTCTGTAATCTTGACCTGGCTGATTCCCTCCGGTGCTTACACAAGGATTACAGGAGCCAATGGCGTAAAAATCGTACAGCCTGATCAATTTTCCTATATTGCGAAGTCTTATGTCCACTTGTGGCAGATTCCCACTTTGGTGGTAAAAGGTTTTTCTTCTCAAAATGTCTTGATTTTCAGTACCCTCATTGCCGGCGGCGGATTCCATGTCCTCCTGAAGACCGGCTCCATCCATTCCCTCATTTGGATTGTGGTCAAAAAGTTCGGCAATCGAGAAGCCATCTTCATCCCTCTTTTGATGCTGATCTGTGCTTTGATCGCCACGACCCAGTCTGTCACCATTTTTATGGCGTTCACACCCATCCTGGTCATGATGGCAAGAGCCATGGGATTTGATTCTTTGACGGGTGCCGCCATTCCGATTCTCGGAGGTGCCATCGGTTTTTCCACTGGGACCCTGAACCCATCTTCTACGATTGTGGCCCAGACCATAGCCGGTCTTCCTCCCTATTCCGGGATTGGCTACCGCTTCCTTTCCTTGTTTGTCTTTTGGTTCTTCACTGCACTCTTTGTGGTCCACTATGCAAAAAAGATCAAGGCTCATCCTGAACAGAGCCCCATGTATGATCTGGATCAGACTTCCCAAGAGATGCCAGAATTGAACGGCAGTCAAGAGCCACTGACCCTGAGGAAGATTCTTTGCCTCCTGACCCTAGTGGTCTCTTTAAGCATCCTGGTTTACGGCTGCATTTATTGGAAGTGGGAAACTCAGCACCTCTCCATTGTATTTATTTGGATGAGTATCATCGTAGGTTGCATCGCCGGGTTCTCCCCCAGCACAACGGCCCGCTATTTCGTAGATGGCTGCAAGGAATTTTTGGCCACGGCCATGATCATCGGTATTGCCAAAGGCATCACTTTCGTCTTTTCCAATGCCCATGTCATGGACACCATCGTCCATTCCCTTTCTCTCATCATGGCACGGATCCCGCTGGGGGCAAGAGGAATAGCCATGTATTGGGCAAATCTCCTGATCAATATTCCCATCACTTCTGCCAGCGGCCAGGCAGGTGCTGTTATGCCGATTTTTGCTCCTTTGGCGGACATGGTCGGGATTACAAGGCAAACGGCCGTCCTCGCTTACCATTTCGGCGACGGCTTCTGCAATTATATTTTACCTTGGTCCAGTGCACTGATGGGAAATCTGGGCGTAGCAAATATTCCCTATGACCGTTGGATGCGTTTCATGTGGAAAATTTTCCTGCTCTGGATTCTTGTAGGCAGTGTCCTTGTCTTTGCTGCCCAGATGATCCACTATGGTCCCTTTTGAACCTGCAACAAGAAAGAAAGGTATATAAAATGGAAAATACACTCACAAAAATACAGGAATATCTGGCAAAAAACCGTTCTCTTCTCCTGGAAGACTGGTTTTCCCTGATCCGTCACAAAAGCATCAGCGCCACCGGCGAAGGGGTCGAGGAATGCTGTGATTGGCTGAAAGACCGAATGGAAGCCCTGGGGATCCAAGTCATTAAGGAACCTATCAGACCGTATCCCCTGCTGATTGGACGGCTGGGCCAGGATCCGGGCAAAAAGACCGTGTTGATCTATGCCCATTATGATGTAAAGCCGGCAGGAGATCTGCATAAATGGCATTCGGATCCCTTCGAACCGATGATCCGGGAGGGCAAGGTCTTCGCCAGAGGCAGTGCGGACAACAAGTCCCCGTTAATGGCCCACTTGGAAGCTGTCCGGTATTATCAGGAAACCGGAAGGCCCTTGCCTGTCAACCTACTTTTTGTCTTTGAAGGGTGCGAAGAAGAAGGCAGCACGGGACTCCCTGGATTTCTCTTGGAACACAAGAAAGAGTTCCAGGCTGACCTAGTATTTTTCAGTGACGGACCTAAAGATCCCAGCAATCGTCCAATCATCGCTCTTGGAGCTAAAGGAGATCTCAACATCCGGATTACTGTCAAAACCATGGACCGCAATGTCCATGCCCGTTATGCCCCGGTCCTTCCCTCTGCAGCTTGGAAGCTGGTAGAAATCCTCCATGGACTAAAACAGGGAGACCGAGTGTTGGTCCCCGGCTTTTATGACGGAATCATCCCCCTCTCCAAGGAAGAAAAGCTGATCCTGGAACAGCTGCCTGATTCTGAAGAAGCTTTGAATCGGATGTATGGAGCAGAATCCCGTCATTACGGAAAAACTTTCTATCAGCATCTCCTGGGAGAGCCGACTTTCAACATCTGCTGGCTAAAGAGCGGAGCCAATGGAGTCGTCCCTGCCGAAGCAGAAGCACTGCTGGATATCCGCCTGGTCCCAGGGCAAAAGCCTCTGGAAATCTTCCAGAAAGTCAAAGACTATCTTGCTTCTCTGGATGATCCTGCGGTAACCGTCAGCTTGGAAGACGGATATCTGGAACCTTCCAAGACTCCTGTGGATACCCCTTTCCTGCCATCCATCGAAAAAGTCACCAAAGAAATCTATGGTTCTTATGTCATCTATCCCTGCCGGCCTTCTTCTGCCCCGGATTACCTGTGGACCAATATCCTTGGCCTTCCGGCCATACAGGTCCGCTGGAGCGACGCAGATTCAGACAACCACGCTCCCAATGAACATCTTTCGATAGATGAATATTTTAAAGGGATTGCCTTGACCATTAAAGTACTGGAAATCCTAGGGAAGGAATAAGGAGGAAAAGCAAAGGGTCTCCCCCATTTACACATTCACCCATTGCTGTAAAGAGGATAACAAGGTACAATTAAAGGACGAAGAGACTCGGATGTTCCTGAACAGCAAAAAGCTAGGAAAGAAGTCAGACCCGGCCCTAGCGGGCCTATCAGATGTCAGACATAAGCTTGTTGGCGATAAGCAGTACGGACCTGCATCTATGCCGAACAAAAGCTGACGTCTGACGTCTCAAGGCCCCCTTGGGCCGTGTCTGATTTCTTATTAGCCCCTGCTATGTGGATGGAAAAGCGGCTGAAGGACATTTTGTAGAAAACCTGGATCGTGAAGTCCATTTTGTCAAGAGCATGGATAAAGTGAGGCGAGAGTACATGATTTTAAGTGATGAAATCAGGAGACGCCAAAGAGAGGCTGAAGAAGAAGGCCTAGCAAAAGGCCTTGCAAAAGGCATCGCATTGGGGGAGAAGAAAGGCCTGGAAAAAGCGCAGCTTGAAATCATCAAGAGGATGCTGCAAAAAGGACAGTCAATTGCAGATATCGCTGACCAGACAGGAATTTCAGAAGAAGAGATTGCCAGGCTGACAAAATTACCGTAAAAAGCAGAGCGTAAAAGCATACTGCAACATAAAAAGCCGACAGGCAAGGATTCCATTCCTCACCTGCCGGCTTTTTAATCCATTTTCACATAACGAATCCAGCAAGACAGAGAATATCACCGCGCTTTTATTTCTCCTCTCCATCCTTTGCCTTGATCAGGAAGAGTCCTGTATACCCGTAGATCAGGGCGAAGATCATGCTGCCGTAGCACAGGACGGCGTAAGGCATGTATTGGACGGTAGGGACGCCCAGGGTGGCGGCCATATAGGTCCCGGCCACGGACCAGGGTACAATGGGCACGGCGCAGGTCCCGGCGTCTTCCAGGGTACGGGAAAGAGTTCCAGGGGCCAGCTTGAATTTCTTATAGAGGTCCTGGAACATTTCCCCAGGGATCAGGATGGCCAGGTAGGAGCTCCCGGTCACGATGCTCATGAACAGGGTGGAGCCCACGGTAGCGGCAATCAGGTTGCCCACGGAATTGATGGAAGACTTCACCCGTTCCAAAATCACTTCGATACAGCCTGCCTTGCTGAAGATCCCGGCAAAGGCGAAGGCACAGAACACCAGCAGTACAGTCCCCATCATGCCCATGAGGCCGCCCCGGTTCAGCAGGGTGTTGATGACTTTCAGGGTCTTGACCCCTCCGGCTACGGCCGGCAGCATGGAAACATTGAAGCCTTTCACAAAAGCGTTCAGGGCCACTTTCAGGGTGAATCCCTGGAAGATCATGCCCATGGCCAGGGCGATGACGGAAGACAGGAGCAGCATGGGGATAGTGGGCTTTTTGGTATAGGCGCCCCAGAACACCAGTACCGGCGGCAGCAGCAGGATGGGATTGAAATGGTACAGGGCTTCCAGGTTGGCCAGCATGGCAGTCACCTGTTCCGGATTGGACAGGGCGCTCACATTGGTGTTGAAGTCCAGGATAGTATAGACCACGATGCAGGCGATGGAAGCAGCCCCAGTGGTGTACATCATGCTGCGGATATGTCTGTACAGGGTGGTCCCTGCTGCGATGGGGGCCAGGATGGTGGTATCGGACAGGGGGGACAGTTTATCCCCGAACACGGCACCGGACAAAACGGCTCCGGCCGTGATATCCAAAGGCAGGCCCAGGGCGATGGCAATCCCCATGATGGCCACTCCGGCGGTCCCTGCGGACCCGAAGGAAGTCCCGGTGAAGGTGGAAATCACCGCACAGACGAAAAAGGCCGTCACATATAAATAATGGGGATTGATGATCTGGATCCCGTAGTAGATCAGCAGAGGAATGGTCCCGGAGACCATCCAGCTGGCTATCATGCCACCTACACATACCATGACGAACAGGGACCCCAGGCTGCTGTGGATCTTGTCGGTGATGCCGGCGATCATGTCTTCCCAGCCGTAGCCCACCCGTTTGGCGATCAGGGAGGCTACGAAAGCAGCCACGATCAAGAGGGCCTGGATGGGCAGGCCGAATTTTCCATAGCCCAGACCCAGGAGGATCAGCATGCCCACAAGAGGGGTCATAGCTTCTCCGAAGGTGGGCTTCCGGATCAGTTTGTTCTTCGTTTCCGCCATCTTATTTCCCCTTCTTTCTGGTAATGGTCATGGCACAGCCCTTCCCCTCCCCATCAGCAATGGTGGTGGGGAAATCGATGTCCACATTGGGGAAAGCCGCACAGATGGCGTAATCACAGTGCCCCAGCATATCCCGGCAGAACATCTTGATTTCTTCCGGAGCAAGGCCCAGTTCTTGGAGGGCTTCCACATGAGGGCAGTGATGGAAGATTTTCACGGCCTTGTCATCATCCAGTTCGGTGATTTCCTGCTGGAATACCTGCAGTCCGCCCCGGGAAGTCTGTCCCAGCAAGGCTTCTTTGGGGCCCACGTTTTCAGCTCCGTATTTCTTGGCGATCTGCTGTCCCTGGTAATATCCGAAGTCCCAGCTGCCTTCCCGGATCACCCGGTTGGCATCCACTTCTGGATACAGTTCTTTCAATTTCCGCCAGATGAAATAAATCTGCCGTGCCCGGTCCTTGTATGCCCCCAGGACCGCTTCCCGGAATTCTTCAGGAGTGGCCGGTTCATTGATCCGGCTTTTTTCCATAAAATCCGCGATTTCTTTTTGACTCATACAAATCTCCCCCTTATCGTGAATATATACTATTATACAGGAATTTCACATCTTTGTGTATACAATTTTAAAATTGCTTTTTATGTTAACCATCGTCCGTTTTATGATCCTATTTGTAGGTCTCTAGCCCCCAACGAAAAAACGCCATTGCAGAAGGAACGTTCCCATTCTTTCCCAATGGCGTTTTTTCATGTACCCATCGTCGTCGATCATCCATGGCGCTGGGCTTTCGGTGCCTGGCTCCAGCAGACGATCTGCATGAGGCAGATCACCACGGCCACGGCACCCATACCGATCCAGAACAGCGGTTCTACATCTATCAGGTTCAGCATGGCCCGTCCCTCCTTTCGTTCATCGTTCATCGTTAGTCGTTCATCGTTCATCGTTAAGGAGAGAATCTGCTGCCGCAGATTCCTTCCATCGGCCGCTGACCGTTGACAGCTGACAGGGCTGCTGCAGGCAGCAGCTGTCACAGCAGACTCCCATAATGCCGGATATAGGCTTTCTTGATGCTGGTGGCCAGGAGCATATAGGCCAGCACCACCAGGGCCAGGAAGCCGAAATAGACTCCCGGCAGAGGCAGGAATCCCAGGTCCCTCCCCAGTTCCCCGGTAAAGGGCAGCAGGGTGCACAGGGCGATGCCGGCACAGGTCAGGGTAGTGAGCATAGCGGAAGCATGGCTCTGGAGGAAGGGGATCTTGGGGGTCCGGATCATGTGGATGACCAGGGTCTGGGTCCACATGGATTCCACGAACCACCCGGCCTGGAACAGGGATTCATAGGCTTCCCGCAGGTTCATCCCGGCAAAAGGTCCCTGTCCCACCACTGCATCAGCGGCAATATGGTTGTAGGTGACACCCCCGGAGAGCACCTGGGGACAGATCACAAAGTACAGCACCAAGTAGGTGATCCAGTCGAACACCGAGCTGGTGGGCCCCAGCCACAGCATGAAGCTGCCGATGCTGGAGGCATCCCAGTTCCGGGGGACTTTCAAATAATCCTCATCCACATTGTCCCAAGGAATGGCGATGCAGGAAATCTCGTACAGCAGGTTCAGGATGATCAGCTGGAGACTGCTCATGGGCAAAAACGGCAGCAGAGCACTGGCAGCCAGTACCGAAAACATGTTCCCGAAATTGGAAGAAGCCGTCATCTTGATGTACTTGATCATGTTAGCGTAGGTCTTCCGGCCTTCCACGATCCCTTCTTCCAGCACCATCAGGCTCTTTTCCAAAAGGATGATGTCCGCGCTTTCCTTGGCGATATCCACGGCACTGTCCACGGAGATCCCGATATCCGCCATCTTGAGCGCCGGGGCGTCGTTGATGCCGTCCCCCATGAACCCCACGGTATGGCCCTTGGCCTGGAGGGCTTCCACCACCCGGGCCTTCTGGTCTGGAGAGAGTTTGGCGAACACAGTGGTTCGTTCCACTTCCCCTGCCAGCTGCTGTCCATCCATCTTTTCCAGGTCGCTGCCCAAAAGGATGTGTTCCACCGGCAGCCCCACCTGACGGCAGATGCACCGGGTGGTCTTTTCATTGTCCCCAGTGAGTACCTTGGTGGTGACCCCGTGATCTTTCAGGGCTTCGATGGCTTTGGCGGCACTTTCCTTGGGGGGATCCAGGAAGGCCAGGTAGCCCAATAGCACCATGCCGGTTTCATCCTTCACCCCGAAAGCCCCCACCGGAGAGGGGTTGATCTTCCGGGCCAGGGCGATGACCCGCATCCCTTCTTCATTGAGATGATCAGCTACGGACCGGATGGTTTTCCGCAGTGTGTCCGTCAAGGGTACCGGTTCATGGTTCCGTTCCACAAAGGTACAGACAGAAAGCATCTCTTCCACGGCCCCTTTGGTGATCATCTGGGTGCGGCCTTTGGGGTCCGTCACCAGGACGGACAACCGGCGCCGGGCGAAATCGAAGGGGATCTCGTCCACCTTCTGGTAGTTTTCCGACAGATCCACCAGCTGGGGATCGGCCTGTTCTTCTTCTTCCGTTTTCTGGATGATGGCCCGGTCCATGAAGTTCTTGTAACCGGTCTGAAAATAACTGTTCAGGTAGGCGTACCGGAGCACCCGCTGGCTGGACCGGCCGTCCGCATCCAGATGGTATTCCAGCACCACCTGGTCCTGGGTCAGGGTCCCGGTCTTGTCGGTGCAGAGCACGTCCATGGCTCCGAAACTCTGGATGGAGTTCAGGCTTTTCACTACGGTCTTTTTCTCCGACATGGAGACGGCGCCCTTGGCCAGACAAGTAGTGACGATCATGGGGAGCATCTCCGGGGTGAGCCCCACCGCCACGGAAATGGCGAAAAGGAAGGCAGAGACCCAGTCCCCCTTGGTGATGCCGTTGACGAAAAAGACCACGGGCACCATGGCCAGCATGAACCGGATCAGCACCCATGATACGGCATTGACCCCTTTGGTGAAGTTGGTCTCCGGGGCTTCCTGGGCCATGGAACTGGCCATGCTCCCAAAGAGGGTATGGTCACCGATACCCAGTACCAAGCCGGTGGCAGAACCGGAGATCACGTTGGTACCCATAAAGGCCAAGTTGGACAGTTCCGTCACCGCTTTCTGGCTGCTGTCCGGAATGGCCTGGGGAATCTTTTCCTGGGGCGCACTTTCCCCGGTAAGGGAAGCCTGGCTCACGAACAGGTCCTTGGCTTCCAGGATCCGCAGGTCCGCCGGCACCATATCCCCGGTGGACAGGAACACCAGATCTCCCACGGTCACATCCTGAAGGGGAATCTCCTCTTTTTTGCCCCCGTCCCGGATCACCGTGCAGGTGGTGGTGATCAGCTCCAGGAGTTTGGCCGCCGCATCCCCGCTCCGGGTTTCCTGGATGAACCGCAGGGCACCGGAAATCAGCAGCAGGGTCAAAATGATGCACACGGTCACCGGATTGCATTCCTCCGGCTCCCCTTGCTGGAGAGGGATGATGATATCCGTCACTGCAGAGACTCCGGCCAAGACGAACAGGATCACCGTGAAGGGGTTGATGAAGGCCTGGGCCAGCCGGGTAAGGACGCTTTTCTTCTTTTCCCGGGTCACCTTGTTGGCACCGTATCTGTCCCGGGAAGTTTCCGCCTGTTCCTGGGTGAGGCCCGTGACAGAAGACCCGTAACGGGCCAGTACTTCTTCCTTAGCCAGGGAAGCAGCCTGCTGGAGCTTTGCCTGGGCGTCCCGGGCTGCTGCCTGGACTTTTTTATCCATATTTTCTTTTTTCATGATATCCTCCTAAAGAAATCCGGGGCCGTTCCCCCTCTTTAAGAGGCCGTCAGCTCAAAACCGCGCAGCAAAACCGGACCGGCACTGCCAGTCTGTGGAAATTCCGCTGCCCAAACTGTGAGGATGACTGCCTCCACTTGCGCCGTCCATGCTTTGCCACCACCTTTCAAGGACTTGATTACACATAACAGAAAAGCCGTCCGGGGCTTCCCCGAACGGCGACAAAAACAAACATTTCTTCAATGGAATTGGATGCATCCACTGCCACCGTACGAGCTTTAACTCTACAGGGCGGCGAAACTGCATTATGCGGCGCCTTCTTGTTTGACGCAGCCTGTTCAGACCTACGCGGGATGTCTCCATCCTGTTGCGGCAGCAGTCCATATCCCTGTAGGAGCCTTGCCTACCGGAACTATTCTGTTGACAAATATATTATACCGAAATGCAGGGATTTTGTCAAGGATGGAACAAAAAAGGGGTGTGAAAGAATTCACACCCCCGGTCGGAGCGCAGCCCCTCATCTCTTCTCTTTCGGCAGCACAATCTGCTTCGGTCCGGTCTCTGCGCTTTCAGGGACCAGCACGTCGTTGAAGCTGATGCTCCGGGTATGGATGGTGTGGCTCCACACATGTTCATGCCGGTGCAGGAAGCCCAGGATGGTGATGGGCACCCAGCTGTAGAGCAGCAGCGGATAGAACAGGGTGTAGAACCAGGATTTGGGTGCTGCATTGATCTTGAACAGGATGATGGCGGGAATCACATACTGGGCCACCCCGATCACCTGCCACACGTGGTAGGGCAGCAGGGCATAGAGCACGTTGGTGTAGAAAGGTACGAAATTGTAAATGGTGCTGCAGAGTACGAAGAAGGTGGAGATCAGCATGAAATAGGGTTGGAACACATCGATGACCCCATCCAGGATCACGATGTCCCGTTTCCGGATTCCTTCTTTCAGCAGTTTCCCCATGTACCGGCCTGCCACATCGAACTGGCCCTGGGCCCACCGCTTACGCTGATTCCAGGAAGCCTTGAAGGTCTGGGTTTTTTCGTCGTAGATGATGGCATCCTGGCACCAGGCGGTGGGGATGCCTTCCAGCAGGCATTTCATGGTGAATTCCATGTCTTCCGTCAGGCAAGTGGCCTTCCAGCCGTATTTCTTCAGCACTTCCGTAGCGATCACCATGCCGGTGCCTCCGAATACGCTGGAGAGCCCGATGGTATACTTGGCCAGGTGCCACACATGGTTCACGATCCAGAAGTTAATGGCAAAAGTGCCGCTGACCCAGCTGTCGTTGGGATTCTTCACATCCAGATACCCCTGGATCAGTTTTTCACCCTTGCAGAACCGGTTGTTCATTTCCTTCAGGAAGTCCGGATGGACCAGGTTGTCCGCATCGAAGATGGCAACTGCATCATACTGTTTGTCCAAGGCGAACAGCTGCCGGAACATCCATTCCAGGGCAAATCCCTTCCCCACTTCTTCCTGGTTGAACCGTTCATACACCAGGGCGCCGGCCTTCCGGGCCACCTCCGCCGTATGATCGCTGCAGTTGTCGGCGATCACGAAGATGTCGTACAGCCCATCGGGATACCGGAGCATATGGAGGTTCTCCACCAGCTCGTCGATGACCTTTTCTTCATTGTGGGCGGCGACGATGACGGCAAATGTGGTCTTGGGAGTCAGGATCTTCTTTTCTTTTTTCCGGGGCAGGATGCCGAACAGGGAAATGACAAAATAGTAGATGGTGAAAAAAACAATCAGCACTTGGAGGGGAACCATGATGATATCGAAATACGTGCTCATAAAACCTCTTGTTTCCTCCTCTTATTTAAAGACGGCCTGTTTTCCCGTCACTTTCACATAGACTGCATTGAGCACCCCGCAGAGGGTATAGGTGAACATGATCACAAAAGGCCAGGCCTTCACATCGCTCCAGAGCACCAGGGCCCCCAAGATGAAGGCAATGATCACCGGCACCCGGAACAGGGGATTCCCATGGCCCTTGAAATCCGGATACTTCACATCGCTGTACATGAGGCAGGCTACGGCAACGGTGAGCAGGGCCGTGAGCAGCGGACTGATCTGCATCCCTCCCAGGACGAAGGTGACGATGACACAGGCCCCAGCCGGTGCCGGCATGCCCTGGAAATAGCCGTGGATAGCCGTGACGTTCACATTGAACCGGGCCAGCCGCATGGCTGCCCCGAAGGCGAAGAGGCCGGAAATGATCATTCCCGCCACTCCCAGCTGCTGGAGGGAGTAGGTATAGATCAGGACGGCAGGGGCCATCCCGAAAGAACATACATCACAGAGGGAATCCATTTCCACCCCGAAAGGACCGCTGACCCCTAAAGCCCTGGCGGCACGGCCGTCACAGGAATCGGCCAAGATGGCCAGGATGATGAAGATGGCTGCCAGGTTGAAATCCTTCTCCATGGACAGATAGATAGAAATGAGTCCCAGCATCTGGCTCAGGCCGCTGATGCTGTTGGGGACCATGCGTTTGTAGTTCATTCTGCTTTCTGCCTCCCGATGATACTGATGCCGCCCTGCACCTTGTCACCCTTGCGGACCATGATTTCCACCGAACGGGGAACCACCAGTTCCGTGCAGGATCCGAACTTGATCATGCCATAACATTCCCCCTGCTTCAGGCGGCTGCCCAGGCTGGTCCAGGAAACGATCCGGCGGGCCAGGATGCCGGCGATCTGGATGATCAGGATCCGGTTGGTGCCGTTATCCATGCCGATGGCCATCCGTTCGTTCACCACGGGAGCCGAATCCTTGAAAGCCGGTTCATAGCCTCCGCAAGTGTAGCGCATGTACTTGATCAGCCCCGTCATGGGAGCCCGGTTGGTATGCACATTGAATACAGACAGGAAGATGGTCACTTTTTTGGCCGGTTCGTTCAGGAATTCTTTATCGAAAAATTCTTCCACTCCCATCACCGTACCATCGGCCGGAGAATACAGGATATTGGGATCCTGTTTCACGTCTAGCACCCGGTTCCGGAAGAAGTAGACGAAATACACCATCAGGACTGCCGGCGGCACAGCGAACACCGGACCGGCCAGATAGCCGGCCAGTACGGTGACGGCCAGCATGGTCCCGATGAAGGGATAGCCTTCTTTGACGATTCTGTATTTGTATTTAGTCACAACTTCACCTCCACCCATCGTTTCATTATACCCTATCTCAGTTCCTTTGTCCAAACTCTGCTGGTAAATGGTGGGGGCAGACCCCATTTTTCACTTGTGAGAATGTTTGTATTCCAGCACCTTCACCACGAACTGGGGCAGTGCCATCATCCGGCCCAGACGGCTGGGCTGCTTGTACAGCCGGAACAACCATTCCAGGGACGCTTCCTGCATCCATTTGGGAGCCCGTTCCATCTTGCCGGCCAGCACATCGAAGCTGCCGCCCAAGCCCACCCGCAGGGCCGGGGCCAGTGCATCCCGGTGTTCTTCCAGCCAGAATTCCTGTTTGGGCGCTCCCAAAGCAGCGAAGAGCACCTGGGCACCGCTTCCGTTGATCTGCCGGATGATTTCCGGTTCATCGGCTTGGGTAAAGTAGCCGTTCCGGGTCCCTACGATCTGGACACCGGGAGCGATCTCTGCTGCTTTTTGGGCCGCCGCTTCTGCGATCCCTGGGGCAGCGCCGAACAGGAAGAATTTCGTCCCCCGTTGGGCCCCTTCCCGGAGCAGTTCCAAGAACAGGTCGAAACCGGCCACCCGTTCCGGCACCTGATGTCCCAGGGTCCGTCCAGCCCACACGGTACCGGCACCGTCTGCCAGGACCAGGTCCGTCTTTTCCAGAAGGGCCTTGTAGGCCGGCAGCTTCTGGGCCATCATGATGATCTCCGCATTGGCAGTGACCACCTGGGTGGGCAGGTCCCGATCTACCCGATCCATAAGCCACGCCACTGCTTCCCCCATGGAAAAGGGCGTCACCGGTACCCCCAGGATGTCCATGGCAGGTTTCTTGTTATCCATAAGTCCACCTCACTATATCCGCCCTTTTCAAGGGCGGGGGACCAGCCGCCAGGCTGGTGGTGGGTTAGCAGCCCTCGGCTGCGTTTCCCTTCACAGGAACCTGCTTCAGGCAGGTTCCCTCCTTTTCTCCTTAAATCGCCCTTGCTTCGCTGGGCACCTGGGTGAAATTGATTCCCGGGTTCCGTTCCAGGATCCAGTTCAGGTTCCATTCATTGGAAACCAGCACCACAGGACGGTCCAATTTGTCGTACACCAGCATCCCGTTGTCCAGGCCCTTGATGTTCCGGATCAGTTCCGGATTGTCCGCATAGACCCACCGGGCCACGGAATAGGGCAGCTGATCCATGAGCAGTTTGGCGTTGTATTCATTCAGCAGCCGGTATTCCAACACTTCCAGCTGCAGCACCCCCACAACCCCCACAACGAAGCTTTCCATCCCGATGTCCTTCTGCCGAAATACCTGAATAGCACCTTCCTGGGCCAACTGGATAATGCCCTTTTCGAACTGCTTCCGTTTCATGGAATCCTTGGGCTGGACCTTAGCGAAGATTTCCGGCGGGAAAATGGGGAAATCTTCGAACTGCACCGGGTGCTTCTCATTGCACAGGGTGTCCCCGATGGTGAAGATCCCCGGATCGAACACCCCGATGATGTCCCCGGGATAGGCCTTTTCCACTGTAGTCCGCTCCTGGGCCATGAACTGCTGGGGCTGGGCCAGCTTCACCGGTTTCTGTCCCTGGACATGCCACACGGTCATGCCCTTCTCGAACACCCCGGAACAGATCCGCATGAAAGAGATCCTGTCTCGGTGGGCCGGGTTCATATTGGCCTGGATTTTGAAGATGAAGGCGGTGAAATCCTCATCGGTGGGGTTCACCACGCCGCCGTCCTTCAGTTTCCGGGGTTGGGGAGCCGGAGAGAGTTCCAAGAATTTCTCCAAGAAGCTCCGGACCCCGAAGTTGGTCATGGCGGACCCGAAGAACATGGGAGTCAGTTCCCCTGCATCCACTTTCTCCAGGTCGAATTCGTCCCCGGCCAGATCCAGCAGTTCGATATCGTCCATCAAAGTCTGGAGATTGGCTTCTCCGATGGCTTCCCGGATGGCAGGATCGTCCAGGCTGCCCGTGGTGCTCTTCAGGATCTTGGACCCGTGGCTGCTGTCATTATCGAACAGCTCCACTTGCTTCTTCAGCCGGTCGTAGACCCCGATATAGTGGCCGTCCACCCCGATGGGCCAGTTGATGGGATAAGCGTTGATGTGCAGCACCTTCTCGATTTCATCCATCAGGTCCATGGGAGCCCGGCCGTACCGGTCCAATTTGTTCACAAAGGTGAAGATGGGGAGCTTCCGCCGGTGGCAGACCCAGAACAGCTTCTTGGTCTGGGGTTCCACCCCTTTGGCGGCATCGATCAGCATCACCGCACTGTCGGCGGCAATCAAGGTCCGATAGGTGTCTTCCGAGAAGTCCTGGTGCCCGGGAGTATCCAGGATGTTCACCCGATACCCTTCATAGTCGAACTGCAGCACCGAAGAGGTGACGGAGATCCCTCTCTGCTTTTCGATTTCCATCCAGTCAGAGACGGCGTGCTTGTTGGCTTTCCGGGATTTTACGGAACCAGCCAGATGGATGGCGCCTCCATATAGCAATAATTTCTCAGTCAGCGTCGTCTTACCGGCATCCGGATGAGAAATAATGGCAAAGGTCCTTCTTTTCGCGATTTTCTCCTGCAGCTCAGACATGCAAGGCATTCCTCCTGTACTCCATAACGGTTGGCTCAAAATTTTCCATTATAATTATAGCATGGCTGCCGGTCCAGGTCACGTATTCCGGCAGCTTTTACACATGAAAAAACGCCACAAAGCTGAACTTTGTGGCGTTCCGTTCGATTAAATGGTCGGAGCGGCGAGATTCGAACTCACGACCTCTTCCACCCCAAGGAAGCGCGCTACCAAACTGCGCTACGCCCCGAACACAAGAGTTATTATACGGCAAATGTCAGAAGCCGTCAAGCACTTTTTTGGATTTTTTTAGCGGATGAAATTGGTCATCACTTTCACCGGTTTGGCCGGTTCTTCCACCCCTGCTTTTTTGCCGGCTTCCAGGCATTTCAGCAGCCAAGCCATGTTCTTGCCAAGGGTTTCCATGATTTGGACCCCTTCCTTATCTTGGAGCACTTCTTCCGGGGTATTTCCATGGACCATGTTCCAGTAGTTGGAAGAAACGATGGGCATTTCGTTATACATCAGGTATTTGTGCAGCACATCCAGGGTGGTGCTGGTGCCGGCTCTCCGGGCCGAAGCGATGGCAGCCGCCGGTTTATGCCGCAGGTCAGCCCCCGCTGCCCCGGCAAACCGGTCCAGGAACACCTGGATCTCTCCTGTAGGAGAAGCGTAGTACACCGGAGACCCGATGACAAGGCCATCCGCTTCCTTCATTTTAGCAGCGCATTCCTTCACCAGGGCATCCAGTTTCCCGTTCACGGCATTGAGGCCGATGTAGATGATTTCCGTATCGATCCCAGCCTTTTCCAATTCTTGGGCGATCAGGGACAGAGCCGTATAAGTGCAGCCTTTTTCCCGCCGGCTGCCATTGAGCAATAAGACTTTCATTTCATCCGTCTCCTTTGAAATGTAATATTTTGTGATACATTTTTATTATATCATAATCGGTCAACATCCTTAGGTAAGATGTCAGACCCGGCCCTAACGGGCCTGCCAGAAGGCAGACGTCAGCTAGCCCGCAATAAAGCAGCCTGGTCCTGCTGCCAAGCCGAACAAGCTGACTTCTGATGTCTCGAGGCCCCTTTCAGGGGCCGTGTCTGCCTTCTTGCTGAACCCGTCACTCCTTCCGCACCAGACAGCTGAGGGCGATGAGCCCGGCTCCCAGGAAAAATTCCTGCTGGACCAGGGCGATGCAGCCGAACCCCAAGATCACATTGGCGATGACTCTCCGGTCCATGGCCGCCTCAAAGGGTCCGGACGGCAGCCGCTGCCAGGAGGCACCGTTCGTACAGGGACTCCACCTGAGCATATTCCCGGTCCGTATGGGCCCCTTCTCCCCGAACTCCCATGCCGCACAGAGTGGGGACTCCAACCCCTATGGTGATCCCCGCGTCGGAAAGACCGCCTACCTGGATGCCCGGGATCCGGCCCAGGCCCAAAGCCTGCCCCGTATCCGCCACATGGTCATAGAGTTTCCGGACCCCGTCTGTGGTTTCCATGCAGGCCATCACCCGGCTCACATCCAGTTCCGCCCAAGTCCCTTCCACGGTGCGCTCCTCCGTCACTTGGCGCAGAAGGGCAAAGATTTCATCCCCGATGGTCTGGTTCCGGTACCGGATGCCGATGCGGATCTTACAGAAATCCGGGATGGTATTTTCCCCGATGCCCCCTTCCACTGCCCCGCAGTTGATCAGTTTCCCCCGGGGGATATCATTGGCTGCTTCCAGCTTCAGGATCTTGTGAGCCGCTTCCAATACCGCTGAACGACCTTTTTCCGGGGCACTGCCGGAATGGGCCGCCACCCCATGGACGGTGATGGAAACAGGTCCTCCGCCGTACCGGCCGATGACCAATCTGTCACTGACAGGTCCCGGCTCGAAATTGAAGGCAGCAGCCGCCCCTCTCGCTTCCTGGGCGATCAGGGTTTTGGCATTGGAGAACATGTGGAGGGTCTCTTCGTCCGGGATTCCCAGGAACCGGATGGGATACTTCTTCCAGCCAATGGACTGGAGGGCTTTTAGGGCATAGAGGCCGATCACCAGCCCCGCTTTCATATCCAGCACCCCCGGGCCATGGGCATTGCCAGCTGCATCCACCTGGAAGGGATTTTTGGCCGCTTCCCCCGCTGGGAACACTGTATCCATGTGGCCCATGAACACCACCGGTCTTGCTTCCGATCCTGGGTTCCAGTCCCCTACGATCAAGTCTCCGGCGTGGTCCACAGGTACTCGGCGCACCGCGGCCCCCGCCTTTTCCAATTCCCGCTGGAGGATATCTCCCACCCGGTCCACTCCCTCCAGCTGTTTGGGGCCGCTTTCCGTATCGACGATTTCTTCCCACAGGGCCAGCATCTCCTGCCGGTGCCCTTCGATATAGGCTTTCAACTGCAGATCCAGTGTATCCATTCCCTCATTCTCCTTTTACAAGATATTCACCACGACTCCTGCCAGCACTACGGAAGTGATGGTCACCGTCACGAACCCAGCCACCAGCATCTTGGGCAGCAGGAAGTTCAAGAGCGCTTTCCGCTGCGCTTCTGTTTCCCCCATGGCTTCCGACACTTCTTGGGAAATCAGCATGGTCGTAGGAAAGCCGAAGGTACAGGTGATCCCCAGGGACACAGCCAGGGAAAAGGGCATCCGGAACAGCCGGCTGCACAGCAAAGCGGCGGCACACAGGCCGGCCACCCCCAGGACGGCGGACCAAATCAGGGGCGGCAGCACGGAAAGGACCTGCTGAGGCGTAGTGGCCCCCAGGTTGGTGAAGATCACGATAGTCACAAAGAAGATGATCAGCCCGCTGGACTGGGTCTTGGCCAGGATTCCCTTATCTAAGAAGCCCAAAGCAAAGAACAGTGTCCCCAAGATCAAGCACATCACCAGGTAATGGATATGGCCCCCAGTGAATTTAGCCGCATAAAAGGAAAGGGTAGCTACCAGCCCCAGTTTGGCCAGGTAAACAGATGGTTTATCAAAAGCAGAAGGCATGGCCAGGGGCCGTTTCCGGACGGCTTCCGCCTTTTTCTCCCCTTCCTCGTTGTACTGGGCCACAAAACCCGGATCCACCCGCAGCTGTCGAGCCAGATGGCGGAGGGCAAAGGAAGCGATGGGGATGCCGAAAAATTTCTGGGTCACCAGCAGCACCAGGCAGAAGGTCCCTACATAGGAAAGGCCCTTCTCTTTGGCCGCTGCCAGCATGATCAGGGTGGCCGCATTGCCTCCAGCAAAGATGGGAGACCCGGCAATAGCAATCTTAGGATCCATGACGAAAGCCCCGACGAGGATAATGGCCGCTACAGCAAAGACCACACAGAGGACGGAAGTGACCACCACTTTCCATTCCTGCTTCAGCTCGGTGAAATCGATGGTGGTCCCCATGGAAACGATCAGCATCCCCACTACCCCCATGCCGATGCCGGACACCTGGGCGTCCTTGATGATGGTCTGGGGCAGGAGCCCGGACCAGAACCCGGCCAGGAGGATCACCGAGATTCCCAGCACCGTGGACAAAATGGCCCGGGTGCGCATGGCGATCAGCTCACTGACCGCATAGATGCAAAAAAGAACTGTCAACGAAACAATACTTCCCATGGATTCCCCTCATTTCTGCCTATCAAGACTGCTTTATCCTGATAAATTGCAAAGATGAGGCTATTATAACGCACTTCTGTCCGCGGTGGCAAGAGCCGAAAGGGGCCCGTTCCCTCCAACTTTCTCTTCAGCTGGCGATTGCCTTCTTCAGGTCGGTTACCACTTCGCCCACGTTGTGCTGCCGCAGGTCGGCTTCGAACTGCTTCTGGATTTCCCGGAGCTGGCCGTCCAGGGCTTTGTGGATGTTCCGTCCTACTGGGCACTGGGGATTGGGCCGGTCGTGGAAATTGAACAGTTCTTCTTTGTTGGTTTCCACCGCTTCATAAACATCATAGAAGGTGATCTGCTCCAGGGGCTTGGTCACCCGCACCCCGCCGGGGCCCCGCCGCACGGCAATGAGGCCGGCTTCTTTCAGCTGCTTCATCAGGTTCCGGATGATCACCGGGTTGCAGCCCACGCTGGAAGCCAAGAAATCGCTGGTGATCTTGTACTGGTCCCCAAAGATTTCCGTGGCCGCCAGGATGTGGATGGCAATAGTGAATTTGGTAGAGATTTGCATAATGGTTCCTTTCTTCCCGCTGCCGAGCAGCCGAGATGATGTAATTTTATTTATTACTTCTTAATTTATCATAGCACAGTTTCCTGAAGGAGGCAAATAAAAAATGGGGTGTTGCACGTGTGTGGTTTTCACACGTGCAACACCCCCTCCTCATTGATTCCCAAAATGTTCCACCAAAAAGGCGATGGTCCCGGCGGTCCGGGGCAGGACATCTTCGTTGAAGTCGAAATCGCTCTGGTGGTGGCCAGCGGCCTCCTCGGTGCCGTAGAGCATGTACACCGCCTGTCCTCCATGTTCCTGGACCCGGCTCATGAAGTAGCAGCAGTCCTCGCTGCCGCTGACTTTCTGTTCCCGGGCCACGTGGCTGTACACATGGAGAGGTTCGATCAGCTGGTAGATCTCTTCTCCCATTTCCGGGGAAGAATTGGAGGAGGTAGCGCTGCCTCGAGGCAAGATCTCCACCCCTACATCATAGAGCATCGCGGCCGCCCGGACCATCCGTTTGGCTTCCCGGACCATGAAATCATTGATTTCCGCGGTTTCTCCCCGGGTCTCGAATTTGATGAGCCCGTTGGCCGGGATCACATTCCGTCCCGTACCGGCTTCCAGGACCCCCACATTGATCCGGGAAGAGCCGCCGCTGTGCCGGCTGATGGTATGGAGGGAAATGGCCGCCTGGGCCGCTGCCAACAGGGCGTTCTTCCCTTTTTCCGGTTCGGCCCCGGCGTGGCTGGGGGCGCCGGTGAACACCGCATCCATCTTGTCCGTGGCCAGGAAGCCTTGGGTCATGCAGACCAGGGAGCTGTCGTGGTAATTGCCCAGGCCGATGTGCCCGCTGATGAAGTAATCCACATCGTCTACGATGCCGCTCCGGACCATGCTTTTGGCCCCGACCACTCCTTCTTCTCCTGGCTGGAAGCAGATCTTCAGGGTCCCGGCCATCCGGTCTTTGTGGGCTGCTGCCAGCCGAGCCACAGCCAGACCGATGGTGGCATGGCCGTCATGGCCGCAGGCATGCATCAGCCCTGGATGTTTAGATTGGAATCCAAGGGCGCTGGGCCGATGGCTGGGAGCCGGATCTTCCGCCACGAACAGGGAATCTATGTCGAACCGCAGGGCCACGGTTTTCCCCGGTTTGGCGAAATGCATGATCCCCACACAGCCGGTCATGCCTCCTTTCATCCGGTCTACCAACACCGGATTGGCCCCTTCTTTGATGGCCCGCTGGGCGCACTGTTTCAAGGTCTTTTCATCGGGCACCATCATCCGGGCTCCTTCATCCAGGATTTCGCTGCCCATGAGGACTTCATACCCCAGCTTTTGGAGTTCTTCTGCAATGATAGAAGTGGTCCGGAATTCCGTCCAGGCAGTTTCCGGATGGGCATGGAAATCCCGCCGCTGCCGGATCATCTCGTCCTTCATCTCCATGGCTTCTTCGTAATAGGTCATACCTTTATCCTCCCTGAATGTATTTTATGAGCCTTCATTGGTCCGCAGGGCCACTGCCACTTCGAACGTCCGGTGCCAGGGCAGCCTGTACCGGTATCGTTCCGGCCGCTTGCCTAGAAGAGGTGCTCCTTCCTGCACCATCTTTTCCGTCACCTTTTTTTCCGCCTGTTCCGTTTGGCTGTCCGTGAGTTTCCCGTCCGGCCACTGGTTGGGCCAAATCAGTTCCTTCCGCACTTCTTGGCGGACCCGGCTCTGGTACAGCCAGTCATCCAGGTAGCGCACGGTCAGGAGTGCCTGACGGTCCTGGGGATCCAGATAGGGCCGGAGCATCCCCTGGCCCAAGGCGTACCCTAGGCTGTTGCTGGCAGTATTCCACCCGGCATAGGACCCCAGCTGATACCCCAGGGGCTCCTGGCCGTCCTTTTCTTCCAACAGAGCACGGACCAGCCCCCGGCTGCTTCCGTTCCCGAAAGCCACATCCGCGATCCCTACATTGGCCCCCCTCTGTACATAGTCCCGGGTCTTTTCCAGGAACCGCTGTCCCCTTTCGTCCAAGGCTTCCCCATTCCGGGGATCATCCGCCCCCAAGGTCACCCCATCTGCCGGAGTATAGATTCCCAGCACCAAATCCGCCCGTTTGTCCCACTGGGCAGGATAGCCGCCGGAAGCCAGCACATGCTGCCGATAGCTGGTCCGGATGGGACTGTCTTCGTAGCTGGCTACGGTGGCCGGTCCCTTTCCTTCATTATAGTAAGCATACACCAGGGGCGTCTCTCCCCGGGCTTTGTTCAGGGCCCGGTTCAGCAGCACCATCCCCAGTTCATCGGCCCCGGAAAAGCTCCGGAACTTATACCGGAATGCCGGATCGCTGGATTTCTCCAGTTCCCGGGCATCCCGATGGGCTTCGGAATAGGGAGCGGAATCATCCCGGCCGATCAGGAGGTAATCCAGCTTTCCTTTTTCCAGACCCCGGACCAAGCCCTTCAGCACGAACAGGTTCTTTTTCCGCCGCTCCAGCACATCCCGGCGGATCTCCAAGGGCAGGTCTTTTTCCAGCCCGGCCAGCTCCTTTCTCTCCTTCCGGTCCAGCAGCCCCTGTTCCTGCCGGTCCCGGAGGGCGCCCCACCGGAAGATCTGGGTCCCGTATTGGGCATAATAGGCCGGTTCCGCTGGGGCACTGCTCCATTTGGGCGACCGCATGACGGTGGCAAAGCCATAGACTGGGACTCCGGGATGCCTCTCTTTGAAGGCCAGCAGTCCTTCTGCCCGTTTGGCCAGCACTTGGGGATCCAGCTCATGGGTCCGGGAGGGGGCCAAGCCCCCGTAGATCAAGGAATCCAGGGAAACCACCGCCCCGTCTGCTCCCCGGGCTTCCTGTTCCAGCCACTGGGAGAGCTTCACCGGGTCCCCCGTCTGCCGGTCATTGGCCAGATATTCCCCAGGCGGGGTCACCACCTGCACCCCTGCCTTCCGGAAACTGTCCACCGTATAAGCCAGGGAGACCGGCCGGCTGTCCAGGGGAATGAAAAGCAGCTTTTCCGCTGCCGCAGGCGCACAGAGCCCCATCAGCAGCGCCACAGATAGTCCAATACCTTTACACCAGCCCAAAATGCCACCTCTTTTCCTTTGAATAGTGTCATTATACCATAGAGACCGGGACCTGAGGAAACAAATCCCCGGTCCCGGTCTCTTACTCCGTATAGCAGCTCTGCAGTTTGATAGGGTCGTTGCCTGCGCAGCCCCCTCTTCTCACTTCCCAAACAGTTTATCCAAAAATCCCTGGATCCCGGACCCTTTGGTCTTGGGAGCCGGCTGTTCCGGCTTAGGGGCCGGGGCTTCCGGTTTTTCCATGGCTTTCCGGGTATCTTCGCCCAGCTTCCCCACCTGTTTTTCCAGGCTGGCCAGGCTGTTCTTCAGATTGGTATCATCATACCGGGTCCCCAGGATATCCCGTTTCATGCTGCGGACTTCCTTTTCCAGCAGCAGCTCCTGGCTGTCCAGGCGCAGATACAGGCCCACGGTAGCCAGCATATTGACGGTCAGCAGGGCAACGACGATTTTCTGGAATCGAGTCATACCGGACCCTCCTTCAAGATTTTCCCCATTGTAGCACGCTGGGGCAAGGAAGACAAGAGGGCTGCTGCACGTGGGTAAACCTCATGCGGCAGTCCTCTCTCACCCTGCAAACTGACTGTTGTACAGTTCCTTGTAGAACCCCCCCTGGGCCATGAGGCTTTCGTGGTTCCCCTGTTCGATGATCCTGCCGTCTTTCATCACTAGGATCCGGTCTGCATTGCGGATGGTGGAAAGCCGGTGTGCCACGATGAAACTGGTCCGTCCTTCCATGAGCTTGGCAAAGGCGTTCTGGATCTGGATCTCGGTCCGGGTATCGATGCTGGAAGTGGCTTCGTCCAGGATCAGCATGGGCGGCAGGGCCAGCATCACCCGGGTGATGCACAGGAGCTGCTTCTGACCCTGGCTCAGGCTGTCATCGTCCACCACCGTATCCAGTCCCTGGGGCAGCCGGCGGATGAATTCCCAGCTGTGGGCTTCCTGGGCGGCCTGGATGATCTCTTCTTCGGTGGCTCCCGGTTTCCCGAAGGCGATGTTCTCCCGGATGGTCCCCTGTTTCAGCCAGGTTTCCTGGAGCACCATCCCATAGGTCCGACGGAGGGAGTGCCGGTCCACTTTCCCGGTATCCTGGCCGTCGATAGCAATGGTCCCCCGATCCACATCGTAGAACCGCATGAGCAGGTTGATGAAGGTGCTCTTGCCGCAGCCAGTAGGCCCTACGATGGCCGTAGTCTGGCCCGGTTCTACCTGGAAGTTGAAGTCTTCGAGCAGAGGCCGTTTTTTATCGTAGGAAAAATACACATGATCGATTTCCATCCGGCCTTCCTGGAACACCAGCTGCAGGTCCGGATCAGCGCTCTGAGTTCTCTCTTCGATCAGGGCAAACACCCGGGCTGCGCAGGCCAAGGCATTCTGGAGCTCAGTGACAACGGAGCTGATATCCGTAAAAGGCTTCATATACTGATTGGCGTAGTACAGCAGCACGGTGAGCCCTCCTACGGTAAGTCCCCCGGCCAGGATCTCCCAGCACCCCACCAGAGCCACCAAAGCATAGATGGCGTTGTTCACTGCCCGAGTAGAAGGGTTGGTGAGAGAGCTGTAGAACAGGGCACCCTGGGTGGCCTGCTGCAGGTCTCCGTTGAGGGACCGGAACTGGTCCGAAGAGCGTTCTTCATGGCAGAAGGCCTTCACCACTTTTTCGTTGCCGATGGTTTCGTTGATGAGGGCCGTCTGCCTCCCTCGGATGGCGGTCTGGTCCTGGAACAGCTTGTAAGACCGGCTGGCGATGAATTTGGCCACCAGGAAGCTGAGCGGAGTCAGGACGATGACCATCAGGGAAATGGTCCGGTGAGTGGAAAACATGAAGTATAGAGTCAGCATGATGGTCACCAGCCCGGAAAACAGCTGGGTGAACCCCAGGAGCAGCCCGTCAGAGATCTGGTCCACATCGGCGATCACCCGTTGGACCAGGTCCCCGGTGCTGTGGCTGTCCAAGAAGGACAGGGGCAGCTGTTGGATCTGGCGGATGGCCCGGCTCCGGATATCCCGGACAGTATTGAAGGCCAGCTTGTTGTTGATGAGATTCATGGCCCAAGTGGCCAGGCTGGACAGGATCACCAGGAAAATAATCTGGGAGGTATAGCGGCCCACCAGGGCGAAATCCACCTGTCCCGGCCCTGGGATCCCGTCGATAGCCCGGCCGAACAGGATGGGCACATAGAGCTGGAGGGCTACAGAAGCCCCGGCCAGCACCAGGCTCCCTATCAGGAGCAGACGATAGGCATCGATGACCTTCCAGACTTTTTTCAAGGTTTCCCAGCTGGAATTATTCTGCTTCATTCAGGCTTCCTCCTTTCCTTGGCGGATTTCTTCCGCCCGCCGGCCGGGATACTGGGAATCGAAGATTTCCTGGTACACCGGGCAGGTCTCCAGCAGCTGGAGGTGGGTTCCCTGGCCTACCAGTTTCCCATCGTCCAGCACCAGGATCAAATCTGCCTGCCGGACGCTGCTGGTCCGCTGGGATACGATGAATACGGTCATTTCCCCTTCCAGGGCCTTGATAGCCTGGCGGAGACGGAGGTCGGTGGCAAAATCCAGGGCACTGGCGGAATCATCCAGGATCAGGATCTCCGGGCGTTTCACCAGGGCACGGGCAATGGTCAGCCGCTGTTTCTGACCTCCGGACAGGTTCCGTCCCCCCTGTTCCACCAGGGCGTCCAGCTGGCCTTCCTTCCCCAGCACCACATCTTTGGCCTGGGCAGTTTCCAATGCCTGCCAGAGTTCTTCATCGGTGGCATCGGCCTTGCCCCAGCGCAGGTTATCCCGGATGGTTCCTTCAAAGAGCACGGCTTTCTGGGGCACCAGGGCGATTTTTTCCAAAAGCTTCCCGGCGGGGTACTCCCGCACGTCCCGTCCTTCCACTTCCACACTGCCCCGGGTCACATCATAGAAACGAGGGATCAGGTCCACCAAGGTGGTCTTGCCGCTGCCGGTGCCCCCGATAATCCCTACGGTACTGCTCTTGGGAATGGCAAAATCCAAATCTGTGACGGCTTCGGCACCTCCGGCATAGCCAAAGGATACATGATGGAAAGCCACGGCCGGTCCCCCGCTCACCGGTTGAAGGGGTCCGTAAGCAGCGGGACTGGTCATGGAGCTTTTCACCTCCAGGATACCCTGGATACGGCTTGCACAGGCTGCCGATTTATTCAGCGTGATCACCATGCTGCCCAGCTTCACCAGTTCAATGATCATCTGGGCCATATAGTTGTAAAGAGCTACCACATCCCCTTGAGCCATGGCACCCATTTCTACCCGGAGGGCTCCCTGGCGGATCAGGATCACCGTGGCCAGGTTCACCAATAGGTAGGTCCCCGGGGTCATCAAGGCGGACCAGCGGCCTACATGGAGATTCTTCCGGGTCAGGTCCGCGTTCCGGCTGTCGAATTCTTCCACCTCTGTTTTTTCCTGGCAAAAAGCCCGGATCACCCGGACCCCGGTGAGGTTTTCCCGGGTGGTCTGGAGCAGCCGATCCAGGGCTTCCTGGACCCGTTTGAACAAGGGGATGCTCCGGCCCATGACCCCCAGCACCACAACAAGGAGCAGAGGAATAGAAATGGCAAACACCAGGGCGCTGGGCACATCGATGAAGAAGGCCATGACCATGGACCCAAACACGATGAAAGGACTCCGGAGCAGCAGCCGCAGGGCCAGGTTCAGGCCCGTCTGGACCTGCGTCACATCGCTGGTGAGCCGAGTGATCAGGGTATCGGTGCCCAGGGTATCCAGTTCCTTGTAGGACAGCCCCTGGATGTGGTCGAACAGGGCCTGCCGGAGCCGGGTCACCACCCCCACGCTGCCCCTGGCAGCAAAATACTGGGCAGTGAAGGAAAAACCCATGCCCAGGACCATGAGCCCCATGAGCATCAGGAAGCAGCGGAACAGAAAGCCTTTGTCGCTGCTGTCCAGTCCCTGGTTGATCATGGCGGCGATCACCAGAGGTACGGCCAGGTCCATCAGGGCTTCCAGCAGTTTGAACACAGGGGCCAGGAAGCAGTCCCAGCCATATCCCCGAAAATAGGGAAGGAAGTTTTTCATGATACGCACCTCATTTTTTGGACTGCCTTTATCTTACCACCAAGATTGCTATATAATAGATATTGAATCTATTGAGAATTATATATTTTCTATATGGGAGGATGGAATATGAATCTGGAACAGCTGAACTGTCTCATTGCCGTGGTGGAAGAAGGCTCCATCTCCGCCGGGGCCCGGCGCCTGAACTTGACCCAGCCCCCGGTCTCCCTCCAGCTCCAGCGGCTGGAAGCCCAGTGCGGAGTCCGTCTCCTGGAACGGGGCAGCCGGAAGATCCGGCTCACCGAGGCCGGCCAAAGCCTCTATGACACCGCCAAACGGATCCAGAGCCTGACCCTGGCCGCCCAGGAGGACATGAAGAATTTCCAGCTGGGGAAGAAGGGAAGCCTCCACCTGGGGATGATTTCTTCCGGGACCGGGGAGCATTTTTTCCGGGGCGTCCGGTATTTCATCCAGCGGTATCCGAAGATTTCCTTCCAGCTCTACGAGGGGAACACCTACCAGCTGCTGGATGCCTTGGAAAAGGAAGCCATCGATCTGGCGGTGATCCGGACGCCTTTCTCCCATTCCCGGGTGGATCGGAAAGTCCTCTGCCAGGAAAGTTTCTGTGCCGTGGGAGTCCAGGAACTGTTCCCCTCCCCTCTGCCGGATGCGCTTTCCCTGGAAGCCCTCCAAAATCTGGCCCTTTTGGGCTACCGCCGCTGGGAGCGGATCATCCAGGAAACCTGCCGGAAGCGTGATTTCTCCCTGTATTTCCGCTGCCTGGCAGACGATGCCCGGAGCTGTCTCCAGTGGGCCCAGGCGGGGCTGGGAATCGCTCTGGTGCCGGAATCGGTGGTCTCCCTGAGCCACGGTCTGATAGCCGTTCCTGTGGAAGAAGCCGCTCTAGCCAGTCAGGTCTGCCTGGTGCGCAAAAAAGGGCGGCCTCTCCACGAGACCGCCCGTCTGTTCTGGACGAACTATTGAACTGTTATTTCTTGTGGGCTTCCACTTTCTCATCGAACATAAACTGCAGGTTCAGCCAGGCTGCTGCACTGATTTCCGTAGCTTCCTCCAGTTTGCTAGCCAGTTCCAGGTCCACCGGGATGGCCCCTTCCAGCAGCTCTTGGACCGTTTCCACCGGTTTCCCCAGCTTATGGGCAAACTGGGCTGGGGTCATCTCCCATTCGGTGAGCAGGTCTTCCAGATAGGAACCGGGATGGAAAGCCGTTCCGTCTTCATAAACGATGGTGTTGGGCATGACACGGACCTCAGAATGCCGGAACGATGGCGCCCTTGTATTTCTCTTCGATGAACTTCTTCACTTCCGGGCTGTTCAGGGCTTTCATCAGTTTCTGGATTTCCGGACGGTTTTCGTCCCCTTTGCGGACGGCCACGATGTTGGCGTAAGGAGAATCTTTGGCTTCGATGAACAGGGCATCTTTGGTGGGATTCAGCTTGGCTTCCATGGCGAAGTTGGAGTTGATCACAGCCAGATCCACATCATCCAGGGTCCGGGGCAACATGGCAGCTTCCGCTTCGGTGATCTGGAGGTTCTTGGGGTTCTCTACGATGTCGTTGGCAGTAGCCAGCACCCCCACCCCTTCTTTCAGCTTCAGGAGACCGGCTTTTTCCAGGATGGCCAGGGCACGGCCGCCGTTGGTGGGATCGTTTGGGATGGCCACTTTGGCACCCTCAGGCACGGCTTTGATGTCTTTGATCTTCCGGGAATACACTCCCATGGGTTCGATGTGGACCTTGCCCACGGAAACCAGGGACAGGTTCCGGTCCTTGCAGAACTTTTCCAGATACGGCAGATGCTGGAAGAAGTTGGCGTCAATTTCTTTGTCGCTGAGGCTCAGGTTGGGTTTTACATAATCAGTGAATTCCACCACCTGGAGATCCACCCCATCCTTGGCCAAGATCGGTTTCACTTTTTCCAGGATTTCGGCATGGGGAACCGGAGATGCCCCCACCTTCAGGACCACTTTCTTGTCGCCCCCTGCAGGCTTGCTGCCGGTGGAGCTTCCGCAGCCCCCGGCGATGCCGGCCAAGGCCAGGAGCCCCGCCAGGACCAGTGCCAGTTTTTTCATCATTTTTTCCTCCCTTTCTGCTTTATCAGCTGTCAACCGATTTTTCCGCCCAGCGGAAAAATCACGCATTCCAATTCCGTTCCACCCGTTCTGCAGCTTCTTTCCGGATTTCTTCCGGGTCCCGCTTGATCCGGGCGATGCCCTGTTCCATAGCTACTTTGGCTACAGCAGCGGCGATAGCAGGGACGATCCGCCGGTCAAAGGCACCGGGCACCACATAGTCTTCCCGCAGTTCATCGTCCGGGATCAGACCGGTGATGGCTTTCACCGCAGCCACTTTCATCTCTTCCGTGATGGCAGAAGCCCGGACATCCAGGGCCCCCCGGAACACACCTGGGAATACACATACATTGTTTACCTGGTTAGGGGCATCGCTCCGGCCCGTCCCGGCTACGGCAGCCCCGGCCGCCCTGGCTTCTTCATAGGTAGTTTCCGGCACCGGGTTGGCCAGGGCGAATACGATGGCATCCTGGTTCATGCTTTGGATGATTTCCTTGGTGAACAGCCGGGGAGCAGAAACCCCCAGGAGCACATCAGCCCCTTTCACGGCCCCTTTCAGATCACCCTGGTAATGGCGCTGGTTGGTGACGCTGGCCAAGTATGCAGTGGCCATGTCCATTTCTCCTGGACGTCCTTCATAGACAGCCCCGTGGACATCGATCATGGTCAGGTCTTTGACCCCCAGGCGCACCAGCAGCTTGCCGATGGCGGAACCAGCAGCTCCGCAGCCGTTCACCACCACTTTCACCTTGCTGATGTCCTTCTTCACATACCGGAGGGCCCCCATGATGGCCGCGCAGGCGATGATGGCGGTGCCATGCTGGTCGTCGTGGAAGACAGGGATCTTGCACCGTTTGATCAATTCCGCTTCCACCGCATAGCATTTGGGGGAAGAGATATCTTCCAGGTTGATGCCTCCGAAGGAAGGCTGGAGTTTTTCTACGATGTTGACGAATTCTTCCGGATCTTTGGCATCGATGCAGATGGGCACAGAATCCACGTCCCCGAATTTCTTATACAGCACAGCTTTCCCTTCCATGACGGGCATGGCGGCTTCCGGACCAATGTCCCCTAAGCCCAGGACCCGGGTGCCGTCGCTGATCACGGCCACCATATTGCCCCGCCAGGTGTATTCGAAGGAAAGATCCGGATTCTCCTTGATCTTCCGGCAGGGTTCCGCCACCCCAGGAGTATAGGCCAGAGACAGGTCATGGCCGTTCTCCAGGGGCACCTTGCAGCGCACCTCCAGCTTCCCGTGGTTCTTGGCATGGAGTTCCAGTGCCTCTTTGTTCAGTTCTTCCGTATTTGCCATTTCTCTCGGCTCCTTTCACCTTGCAGTATCCAGCAAGCTTTTCATCCTTTCATTGCCTGCACTTCAAACACCGGTTTTTTCCCCGCCTCTAGGGTCAGGATGCCGAAACTGGGCACCCCGTTCCGGGGCCGGCTGGGACTTCCTGGATTGATCAAGAGGATCCCGTCTTCTTCCCGGTTCACCGGCACATGGATGTGGCCGAAAATCACCACATCCGCCTTCTTTTCTTCTCCCCAGTACAGCAGCCGGCTCCAGTCGTTGTATCGGATATACCGGTGGCCGTGGGTCATGGCCAGGGTGAAGCCCAACTGTTTCGTCACCAGTTCCGCCGGAGCCCGGTCCTCATAGCTGTCACAGTTGCCGCAGACCGCATAGACCGGGATCCCCGTAGCCTCTTCGATGTAAGGGGCATCCTGGCTGTAATCTCCGGCGTGGAGCCACAGGTCCACTTCCCCGGCCTGATCCAGGACGGCTTCCAGGGCATGGAGGTCCCCATGGGTATCGCTGACCACGCCGATTTTCATTTGTTCATCCTTTTCCATTGGTTCACCAGCTTCCGGATGGCTTTGGCCCGGTGGCTGATGCCATTCTTTTCTTCCAGGGTGGCCTCCCCCAGGGGTTTGTGGAGTTCCGTGGACCAGAACAGGGGATCATACCCGAATCCATTGGTCCCATGGGGTTCATGGAGCAGGATTCCGTCACAGATCCCAGCACTTTCTGCCAGGATCCGCCCTTCCGGATTGGCCATGGCCAAGGCGCAGAAGAACCGACAGTTCCTCCGGACCTGCATCTTCATATTGGCCAGGAGCAGATTGTTGTTCTCTTCGTCCGTGGCTTTTTCTCCCGCATAGCGGGCGGACCGGACACCAGGGGCTCCCTTCAGGCTCAGTACCTCCAGCCCGGAATCGTCAGCCAGGCAGATCTTTCCCAGGGCCTTGGCATAATACCGTGCTTTCAGCCGGGCATTGGCTGCAAAGGTCCGTCCTGTTTCCTCCGGTTCTGGGAGAGGCGGATAATCGCTGAGGCAGGTAAAGGTGATGCCGAGTTCATCCATCAGCGACTTGAATTCCTCTACTTTGCCCAGATTGTGGGTTGCGATTACAACTTCCAACATCAATTTCACCTACCTTTTCTACAACTGTTATTGTAACTGTTGTGAGGGGATAAATCCAGAGGAAAAAGTTCCATTTATAAAAAAAGCTGTTGCCTGCGCAACAGCTTTTTAAGTCGTAAGTCAGGAGCCTGAAGTCGGAAGCCTCAGGACAGAACCTGGCTTGGCGGCCAGGTTCTGTTGATTATATAAAACCGTAAGGGCCGCAAGCCCGGCGGCCCGCTCTATGCACGGTCAATCGATGATTTAGCGGGCTGTTCGGCGTACAACCCCTACGATTCCGATTTACACATTCAAAAATTTGCCTGCAAATTTATCATTGGGCTCCAGACTTCCGACTTCTGACTGCATCGATTAAGTAGCTTTGCTGCTTAATCGATGTAATTCTTGATCACACAGATCGGCGTCTTCTGGCTGTCATTGCCGAAGGGGTTGTCGATGAGGATCTTTTCCACCAGACGGGGATCCACCCCTTTGGTGCAGCCCAGGCAGCAGGACCGTTTCAGGTCGTTCACGTCCGCCACAGCGGCGCCGAAGCAGCCCAGCCCTTCCTTGATGCTCTCTGACACCCGCACTGGGTTCTTGGGGCCCAGGACGATGTGCTTGTCATAGGGAGGCATGGTACCGGTGATGTCATCGATGAGCCGGGCCTGTTCTCCGCCCAGCTGGTAGAACACCCCGTTCTTGCCCAGGCATTTGGCGAAGAAGCCCACCACCACCGCAAAGAGCACTTTCAAGGTGCCGGATTCGTTGAGGAGGCTCTGCATGGCAGACCAGTTCCCGATGCTCCCCACCCCAGGGAAGAGCTGGCTCAGGACCTTGGCTGCAAAGGAAATCTTCAGGGTTTCCGGACGGATGGCCCGGTTCTGGGTGATGGCCACCACACTTTCTGCTACACAGACCACGTCCCGGGGACCGATCTTGTCGCCGCCGAATTCCCGTACCGCATCTACGATATTGTCATGGACGGTGAGGATCCGGGTCGGAATGGGAATGATTTCATATTTCTCAGCCATTGTAGGCACCCCCTGCCAATTTTTTCATTTCATCCGCAAAGACGGTGAAGAAATATTTCCGCACATAATGGGCTTTCCGGCCTACCCCGCAGACGAAGATGGCCGCATCCATATCCACCATCCGGTTCAGGATTTCCCGCATGTCCTTGCCGTTCCGGGCCCGGAGGGTCAGGGTAACGATCAGCGTCCATTCGGACCATTCCTTCAGCACCAGGGCTTCGAAATAATGGTCATTCCGGCGCCGGTCGCTTTTTTCCACATTGCCGGTGCACCAGGCATCGGGGAACTGTTCCTGGGGCAGATAGGGACGGACGAAACAATCGGTCACTGCAGCGCTTTCCGGGCTCTTGTTCCGGAGAGGCACCTCAAAAGACATCACGGCCTTGTCATGGTCCAGATGCTCCAGTTTCAGCGGTGTCTTTTCTTCCACCACCACGCGGGTTGCATCGGTGGGCTTCAGGGCGGCGTAAACGATCATCACCAAAAGGCCCAGGACGCACAGCCCCAGAATCAGTAAAATCACATTGATCATGCTTGGATCTCCCTTTCTTGTGCAGCCAGCTGCTGCAGTTTTTCATAATACTCGGATGTCAGCCGTTCCACTTTCCCCTCCAGGTTCACAAAGGCATTCTTGGAACTGCCTTCGGCCAGCAGGGCTCCATCCGCCTTCCGGAGGATCCGGTAGCTGAACCGGATCATGGCCCGGCTGCAGGCCGTCAGTGTAGTCTGGATCTCATACACATCATCGAACCGGGCGGACTGGCGGTATTTGCATTGGACTTCGACGATCGGGACCATATAGCCAGCTTCCCGCAGCTGATTCAGGTCGATGCCTGCCTGCCGGAAATAGGCCACACGCCCCATTTCGAACCAGCGCAGATAATTGGTATGATGGACCACGGCCATCAAATCAGTTTCTGAAAAGCGCACACGATCTGTGATACTAACCACGGCATAACCTCTTTTCTCCCTCATGGAAAATCATTTCTCCATGGATTGACAACTTGTTTATTATACCACTTTTTCTTTAGCCCGGTTAACTGAAAAAGAGCCCAAAGCAACAAAAAACCTCATACCCCGCTGACGCGAACTATGAGGTAAGTTTTGCATGGTACGCCCGAGTGGAATCGAACCACCGCACACGGCTCCGGAGGCCGTTGCTCTATCCACTGAGCTACGGGCGTGTTTACCGAACGAATTTTATTATAGCAGAGTGTCTCAAAAGATGCAAGGTCTTTTTTATTTTTTTTCAGGTTCCGTGAAATTCACCTGGAATCCGTTCACGGTAAAAGATCGGCGGATGCCCCGGATCACAGGTTCCGGAGCGTTGAAGGTACCATCTCCGGGCCGTACCCAGCCTCGTTTGTAGACCACCGTGCCTTGGGCGGGAGCCGCAGGCTGGGGCTTGAAACCGGTGCTGGAAGAAAGTCCTGTTTTCAAGTCGGGATCCAGGCCTGCCTGGGCGGCAGCCGCATAGGCATCGAACACGCTTGCGTCCTTCTTCCCAGGACCTCCGTACATGACGTCGAATTGGCTGCGGACAGCGCCGATCCGTTCCATGTTGGCGGCAAAATCCTCCAGGGAGATGTTCAGATCCACTTTATTGTTTCCCAGGAATTCATCTCCGGTGAAGAGGATCTTCCGAGAAGGGTCCAGGACCAGGAGACCGCCCAGGGTATGATTGGAATGGGGCAGGGTCAGGATGTCCAGTTCCCGGTTCCCTAGATCCAGTTTGTATCCGTTTGGGACGGTGATCACCGGATAGTCCCGGGGGAAGGAAACCCCCTGGAAACTGGCATAGGGAATGGTAGCATAGTCCACGCTTTCCGCTGTCATGAAAGCGGCATCGAAGTAGGCATCATTGGCCGTATGGTCGAAATGGTAGTGGGTATTGATCACGTACTTCACCGGTTTTGACGTAAGAGTCTGGGCATACTGGCGGATATTCCCGGCCCCGTAGCCGCAGTCGATCATCACCGCCAGGCTGTCCCCTTCCAGCAGGTAGCAGTAGTCCCCGTCGCTGCGTATCTGCCAGGTGCCCGGGGCTATTTGGGTGGAAGCGAACCAGGGCTGGTCCATGGGCACGGTAGTGCCGTCGGGATTCTGGATCAGCACATTGTGCTTAGAAGAAAAATCAATGGACTGGACCGGCGTCCAGATATGGGTCACGTCCAGGCGGGTGACTCCATCCGCCAGGTCCCGGCTGCTGCCAGGAACGACCCGTTCGGTCAGGACCCTGGGCGTATGGACGGCTGGTTCCCGTCCCAAGAGTTTCGTCAGGGCTTCATGGGCCGGGGCATATCCGGCTGCATCAGCTTTGGCGTACCATTTTTGGGCCTGAGCCGGATCTTTGGATTCTCCCACTCCCTGTTCTGCCAGTCTCCCCAGAGCAGTCATAGCTGGAGCCGCGATGATGTCTCCCCGCTGGGCGGACTGCTGGTAGTACTTATGGGCCAGGGCCAGATCCTGAGGAATGCCGTTTCCCTTTTCAAAGCATCGGGCCAATAGATAAGCTCCGGTGATATCTCCCTTGTCAGCCGCTTTCTGATACCATTCCACCGCTTCCTGGAAATCCTGGTCCACCCCCAGTCCGTTTTCATAACACAGCCCTATATACCGGGAGGCTTTTCCATGGCCTTTGGCATCCGCCTTCCGGAACCAGGTCAGGGCCCGGGGATAATCGCCCTGCTGGTAAGCCTGTATCCCCTCATCCAGGAGCAGCTTGGCAGTCACACTGTGCCACCTGCCTTCCTGATGGAAACTGGGAGCTACATAGGACTGGGCCCCTGCAGGGAGCTGGAAAAGAAAAGGGCTGGCACATCCCAGTGCCAGGATCAGGGATTTCTGCAAACGGTTCATGACGATCATTCCTTCTTTCTCAAGGGATTTCTGGTGGATAAAGAAAAAGACGCAATGCTCCCGCACTGCGTCGATTTTGCTGTTTCACCAGCCGGCTCCAACCATAGCCCTTATTTTCTTTGCTCGTATATCCTACCAGATACCTAGGGGCGTGTCAACGAGAAAAGTCTGCAAGTCAGCCCAGGGACCTCCCATAGAGGATCCTATCCCGATCCAGATAGACATCAAAGACGATTTTCTCCAGAACAGAGTCCGGGTGTGTTTTCAGATATTCCCGGACAGTCCCCACTGCCACCGGTGCTGCTTCTTCAGGAGGATAACCGAAGATACCGGTAGAAATGCAGCAGAAAGCGATGCTGCAGAGCCCAGAAGCATCCGCCAGTTCCAGACAGGATCTGTAGCAGGAAGCCAGCAGCTGCCGGTCCCGTCCTGTGACTTTTCCCTGGACGATGGGCCCTACCGTATGGAGCACATACCGGGCCGGCAGATTGTATCCCTTGGTGATTTTGGCCCGTCCTGTGGGCTCCGGGCACCCCTGCTCCTCCATCAGCTCCCAGCAGGCATACCGGAGCTGGACCCCGGCCATGGTCTGGATCAGGTTGTCGATGCAGTTGTGGTTGGGCCGGAAGCAGCCCAGCAGCTGGCTGTTGGCCGCATTCACGATGGCATCGGCCTGGAGCCGAGTGATATCCCCCTGCCAGAGGAAAAGCCGGCTGTCAAGCTGGGAAGGATGCAAGCTGTCCAGCAGTACAATCCCTTTTTCCCGGGTCATTTTCTGGAGGAAAGCATCCTGGACTTCCAGGAATTCCCGGGAAGCCTTCCGGGGCGGCCGCAGATTGCACAGCCCTCGGAACAGCTGCCACTGGCCTTCCGGATCTTCCGGCAGGGGGATCCCGGCATATTCCGGCATTTCCTGTTGGAGCTGGCGGATCAGCCAAATCCTCCGTTCTTCCTGTTCCATGGTCATGCCTCCTTCCTTTCCGCGAGTTTTTCCAGTACCTCCGCAATATCCCCGTCCAGGCACAGGCTCCGGCCGCGGATTTCGTCCGGGCAGAAAGCAGCGCCTTGGTTGATGCACACATAAAAGCTCTGGAGATTGTCCGCCGTCCGCTGCCAGAAGGGATATTTGATGATGACCGGGGTATTCATCCCCACCCCCAGTTCCAGATAAAGGATTTTTCTGTCCCGGACCTTCTGGAGGAACCGGTGATACTGCCCAGCCGCCCGGTGCCATCCGGCATCCTCCACGAAAGTATCATCACAGCGCAAGTTCATCACCAGAGGAGACCCGTCGTCAGGAGCCTTGGGCACCAATGCGGCAGGGATGGCTTTCCGGATATGTCCGTCAGCCGGCACCTGGTACCGGCCTTCCCGGTCTTTCACGAACCCCTGGGCTTCCAGCATCCGGTACACCAGTTCCTCGTTGTCCCAGGTTTCCTGTTGACCGCCCGGCCGTTCTTTCTGGAAGAGGCCGTAATCCCCCTGAGTGTAGAACAACCGCTTTTTATCGAACCCGGCCCGCTGAAACTGATGGTCCACATTGGTGGTGAGGACAAAATATTCCTTTCCCCGGACCAGATCAAGCAGCTGGGGATACACCGGCAAGGGCGCATCCACATACCGGTTCAGATAGATCTGCCGGCTCCACCAGGCCCAGTAGCTTTCCCGGCTGGGGAAGGGATAGAAACCGCCGGAATACATATCCCGGATGCCATAGGCCTGTTCAAAATCGAAGAACCACTGATGGAACCGTTTGCCGGAATAGGTGAACCCGGCCGCTGTAGACAGCCCAGCCCCGGCCCCAATGAGGATGGCCTCTGCCTGGGAGATTTTCTCCCCCAGCAGGGCGATGCTTCCGTCCGTGATATTTCCCGTCATTTCCATCCCTCCTTTAAGAAAATTCCTGTGTTGCCAGATTACCCCCGCACCACGGAGATCCGCTGCTGGATGTGGCTGCCTTTTTCGATTTCATCCACCAGGGCGATGGCGTAATCAGCGTAGGAGATGATGGATTCCCCTTTGGAGTTCACCGTCAGTTTTTCTCCGGCCAGGAGGTATTTGCCAGTCCGTTCTCCGTCTGCCTGGAAATCAGCAGCGGGGCTGATATAGGTCCATTTCACATCTTTTCTCTGGCGCAGTTCCGCCAACGCCTTGCCCATAGCCGTGGCCAGGGGTTTGAAGGCATCCGGAAAGTCAGGGCTTTCCACCAGCTGGGTCTTGTGCTCTTTGTCCAGATACAGGGAACCGGCCCCGCCCACAATCACCAGCCGCACATCTGTTCCAGAAAGTACATCGCACAGGTGCTTCAGTGTGGTGGAATGGCCGGAGAGGGTTTCCGGAGCCCAGGCCCCGAAGGCATCCACCACCGCATCGAACCCACTCAAATCTTCCCGGGTCAGATCCAGGATGTCTTTCCGGATGTAGTTTTTGGCAGACGTATCATTTTCGGCATGGCGGCCAAAAGCCACCACTTCATTTCCCCGTTCCAGTGCTTCGGCAATCACCTTTTTGGCAACACGTCCATTGGCAGCAACAACAGCAATCTTTTTCATTTGAATGTCTCCTTTCAGAAGGGTTTGCCCCTTCAAACCAGTTCGTTTTTTGTTGTAATGTTTTTTATTACTTCTTACATGATGTATAGTACACCATCTCAGCTTTGTTGTCAATAGTTTTATTACATCATTTTTTATTTTTTTTCTGCTGGTTTTGTAGTACCATTAGGAAATGAGACAAAAGGGCGCTGCAGCTGCCCCTCAGAAAGGAAAAAACATGGATCAGGAACCTATATCTCAATTGGACTGGGCACAGGTCATTGCTCTGCGCCACACCCTCCATGCCCACCCGGAACTGTCTGGGGAGGAAACAGAAACAAAAAGACGCCTGATGGATTTCATCAGGCTGCATACGAAATTGAAAATCGTGACCCAGGGGGACTGGTTCTATGCACTGTACGAACCGGCTGTGGAGAATGGAAAGCCGCCCATCGGCTTCCGGGCGGATATGGATGCCCTGCCCCTGCCGGAGACCCTTTCCCTGCCCTATGGCTCGAAAAAAGCGCAGGTTGCCCACAAATGTGGGCACGACGGCCATTCTGCTGCTCTGGCTGCCCTTTCTCTGCTCCTGGAAAAGGACAGGAAGATCCAGCGGCCGGTATATCTCATCTTCCAGTCAGCAGAGGAAACCGGCAGAGGAGGAAAGCCCTGTGCAGATTTCCTCCAGACCGTAGGTATGGGAGAAGTGTACGCCTTCCACAATCTCAGCGGCTATCCGGAAAACGCGGTGATGATCCGGGATGGGCTCACCCAGTGCGCCTCCAAGGGACTGATCATCCGCTTCCTGGGGAAAGAGACCCATGCCGGCGCCCCAGAAAACGGCCGGAACCCAGCTCCCGCTCTGGCCCAGATGGTTCTTTTTGCCGGCCAACTGGCAGCAGAAGCCCAAGGAGCCGCATCCTTCACTTTGCTGACCATCGTGGGAATCCATCTGGGGGGCCGTGATTTCGGCATTTCTCCGGGAGAAGGAGAGATTGCCTTCACCCTCCGGGCGGACCGGGAAGAAGACCTGGCAGACGTGGAAACCCGTCTCCGGGAGGAAGCCTTCCGTCTGGGAAAGCTATCCAATCTTGCTCTTTCCTTCGCAGAATCCGATTCCTTCCCGGCTACGGTCAACGACCCCCGCTGTGCTGAACGGGTCCGCAGAGCCGCCCGCAGCCTGGGCCTTGAGCTGGCGCCTATGGAAAAGCCCTGGCGGCCTTCCGAAGATTTCGGCTGGTACCTGAAAGTCTGCCCCGGTGCCATGTTTTACGTGGGCAACGGAAAAGACTGGCCCATCCCCCATCGTCCGGAATATGACTTCAACGACCAGATCCTCCCTACCCCAGTTTCCCTGTTCCTGAAGCTGGCAGAGGAGCGAATCCTATGAAAAGCGACTATCTGATCACTGAGAATCCCCTGAAAGCCCTACTGTACTTCGCCCTCCCCATGATCATCGGGAATTTCTTCCAGCAGACCTATACCATGGCCGATTCTGCCATTGTGGGCCGTTATGTGGGAGAACAGGCCCTGGCAGCGGTGGGCGCCTCTTATGCTTTCACCAACATCTTCATCTGGATCGCCATCGGCGGGGGTATCGGAGCCTCCGTCCGGGTGAGCCGGTATTTCGGGGCCGGACAATATAAAAAGATGAAGGAAGCCTTGTATACGGCCCTCCTGGCTTTCCTGCTCCTGAGTCTGGTGCTGGGGGGCATCGGCCTCCTGTTCAGCCTGGATATCATGGAGCTGCTGGCTACCCCGGCAGACGTACTGGGCCTGGCCGATGTGTATCTCCGGGTATATTTCCTGGGGCTGCCTTTCCTGTTCATGTATTCCGTCCTGTCCGCCATGTTCAACGCGCTGGGAAAGTCAAGGATTCCCCTGTTCTTCCTGATTTTTTCCTCTCTCTTCAATGTACTGCTGGATTGGATCCTGGTGACCCGCTATGGCCTGGGGGTTGCCGGGGTAGCCTGGGCCACCCTCATCGCCCAGGGGATCGCTGCCATCCTTTCCTTCGGGGTCCTCACTTGGGTACTCCATCATATGCCTTCGGAAAAGCCCCGGTTCTTTGCGCCGGAAGAACTGCTGCCTATGACCCGGATTGCCCTGCCTTCCATCCTCCAGCAGTCCACCGTCTCCATCGGCATGATGCTGGTCCAGTCGGTGGTCAATGGATTCGGTTCGGAAGCCCTGGCCGGTTTTTCCGCTGCCATGCGGGTGGAAGGGCTGTGCGTGGTCCCCATGGCCGCCATCGGCAACGCCATGAGCCCCTATACGGCCCAGAACCTGGGGGCTGAACAGCCGGAACGGATCCCATCCGGCCTCAAAGCTGCCTTCCGCCTGGTCTTTGTGTTTGCCCTCCTGAACTGCCTCCTCATGGAACTGGGGAGCCATCCCCTGGCTGAATTCTTCCTGGGAAGCGACGGCTCGGCTGCCGCCTTCCAGACTGCCGAAGGCTATTTCCGTTTCATGGGCTTTTTCTTCTGTTTCATCGGCATGAAGATGTCCATGGATGGGGTCCTCCGGGGAGCCGGCGACATGCAGATGTTCACCATCGCCAACCTGGTGAACCTGGGTCTCCGGGTCAGCCTGGCCATGGCCCTGGCCCCCCGCTTCGGCATCCCCTTCGTCTGGTACGCCGTTCCCCTGGGCTGGCTGGCCAATTTCCTGCTTTCCGGCTGGGAATACCGGCGGGGAAAGTGGAAAGGAAAGAAAATGGATCCGTCGGTCGGATGAGCAAC
The DNA here is from genome assembly GCA_905215645.1 of uncultured bacterium. Classification (GTDB taxonomy): domain Bacteria; phylum Bacillota; class Negativicutes; order Acidaminococcales; family Acidaminococcaceae; genus Acidaminococcus. The sequence goes on along the minus strand of CAJMQS010000005.1, from coordinate 29,638 downwards.
TGGAGAGAATCTTTCCTATTAAGGAACGTCTTTTTCTTCTTTCTACCCTCCATAGACCAGGATGCCCAGGACAGCGGAAGTTAAAATCAGTCCAATGGGAGAAAATTTCTTTTTCATGGCTCGCTGGTAACTCATTTTGCCCAAAATCAGCCCAAAGAGCACCAGAAGTGCCTGGAACGCCTGTCGAGGATGATTCCCTGAGCCAAAGCAATGCTGGAAGGTCATATAGAGGCCGGTCGCCAGCACGATACCTGTGACGCAGGGTTTCATCCCACGCAGAAGGCTCTGGATAAACCAGTTTTCCAGCAGATGATGGAGCAGTGCCGTGACCAAGAGGATGATCAGGAACGAAGGCAGGACAACGGCGGCTGTCGCAGTGACGGCTCCCAGGAAGCCTCCCTGGCTGCTCCCCACATAGGTTGCCAGATTGACCATGATCGGTCCCGGCGTACTTTCACTGACAGCAATCATATAGGTCAGCATATCATCAGTCAGCCACCCGTAGGACAGGACAACGTCACGGATCAGAGGAATGGCGCCGTACGCTCCGCCGAAGGCAAAACATCCGACTTTCAAAAATCCTGCAAACAAATCCAGATAGATCATTTTCCACCACCGCTTTCTTGATGAGATGGTGCCTTCAGCCTGGAGGATGCCAGACTGATCCCTGCGGCCAGGAGTATCAACCGGATGGAAGAAATCGGCAGGCCAAAGATATCGATACAGAGCATGGCTAGGCAGGAACTCAGGAGGATGCCCCATGACAACCCCGTCCTAGCACCTTTTCTCAACATCATCATGGCTGCCTCCAGGATCAAAAGCCCTACAGCGATCTTGATTCCCTGGAAAGAGGCATCCAGCAGTTTCCATGAGAAGGAATCGTACAGGAACCGTGAAGCAGTCAAAATGACCAGAAAAGGAGGGACGACGATTCCAAAAGTAGCCGCCAAAGCTCCCACCAGTCCGGCCTGCTTATATCCGGTAAAGGTGGCACAGTTGATGGCGATGGGACCGGGCGTGGATTCTGCGATCACGGTGATATCCATCAGTTCCTCATGGGTGATCCAGTGCTTTTCTTCCACACAGCTGTGTTCAATCATGGAAATCATGGCATACCCACCTCCAAAGGTAAACAGTCCGATTTTGGCAAAAGTGAGAAATAAATCCTGGATCTGATCCCGTTTCATGATTCTCTCCCCCGATATTCACATTGGCAGGCTTTTTGCTCACGGTCCACCTGTAGAGAATCCCTCCGCATCTGCTCTATCTGCTCCGCCAGGAAGTCGATGGCTTTCTGGTCCGGCAGATAATGCATATGATATCCGTACTTTTCTCCATAGACCAAACCTGCCTCCCTCATGATTTTCAGATGCTGGGAAATGGCCGATTCCGAGATCCCGAACTTTTTGGAAAGAGACCGGACGCAGTGTTTTCTTTCCAAAATTGCCTGATAGATCTTCAGCCGCATCGGTTCACCCAGTGCTTTCAGTATACAGTCAAGTTCCATAGCTCCGCCTCTTTTAATTTAGTATTTACTTAATTATAATAGATGATTTTGATTTAGTAAATGCTGAATTAAATTTTAATTCCTCTGAAAATCCGTAAGGTACGGGAGATGGGTCCAGATAGTAAAAAAGACGTCAGAACCGGCCCTTACGGGCCTCTCAGAAGTCAGACGTCAGCTTTGTTCGATGGAGATGCAGCAAGCACCGTCCCGCACATCGCCAACAGGCTGACGTCTAAAATCTGAAGGCTTCCGGCCGTGTCTGAAGTCTTTCCATTTCCCCCGCGCCTGGGTCATCTGTCATCGAACAGGATCAGCCCTCCCCGGCGGCGGTAGCCGGTATGCCACAGTTCCTTCAGGTCCAGCCATCTCCAGGTTCCATAGGTGGTGACCTTTACGGCACAGATATCCTCGAACACATCATAGCCGGTAATAAGATACCAGTGCCAGACCAGATTGGAAAAAGAAGGCTGCCGATGCTTCAGGGTCAGGACAGGAATGGGCCAGCCTCCGTCGATTTGCTTTTTGACCGTTTCCAGAGTGGCGTTATAAGACCGGCTCCCCTCCCAGCCTTCCAAGCAGATATCTGAAACACCCCGGTCTTCCAGGTACCTGCTGAATCCTTCTTCATAGATTTCCAACCGGTCGATACCAGTAAACCGGGGCCGGAGATAAGGTTTCATCTCCATGCCCAGCGCAATATATTCCTTGCGGGAAAGTTCCATCCGGGCCTGAGGACAGACTTCCCGTTTTCCTTTATACAGGGAAAAATATAAACTGCAGTCCACAGCCGTCACCGCCGCACAGCCCCCCAACTGCATCCATTTATCCTGAGTAAACCATTCCTGGCTGCCCCCAAAAGCACCGTCAATGGTGAAATAAGGAAGTTCCTTCCTCATGGAATCACCGCCTTTTTCTGCTATTTTTTCCTACTAGTACAGCACACTTTGCCAGGGCAAATGTGACGGATACGGAAAACAGCCTTTTACTGCCTTCAATCTCCAAAGGGCTGTTGGCAGGGTAACTGTTTCTGCCTGTCACCGCCGGCTGTCTCCCTGTACAACGGTCCCTGTCCCGGTCTGGATTCCTGAAAAATGATACCCGGCATAGCGGGCGCCAATATCATCCTAGCTCCCATGGAGAGCCAGATAAAGGAGATAGCTTTCGTAATCCATAACGGTGGAAGGAGCCTTTTCCCGGAGACTTTCCCGGGCATCACCGGCAATCTGTTTCAGCTGCCGGCTGGTTTGCGGTGTCATCCAGCAGCTGCCGGAAGGCACATCCCGTCCATCCTGACTGACTGGCACGCTGCGGAAAGCGGCCCGGGCTTCCCCCAGGGCCCGGGTTAAGACCAGCGGAGCACTGGATCCTGAAGTAAACCCTGCAGGAGCTCCCTGCTGGGCCGGATTTCCCGTATCCACCAGCCAAAGAGTGACAGGAACTCCCTGGGTCCCTGTAAGTCCAAAATAAGTCAAGGTATTGATAAATTCCCCGCACCGGTTGGAAATGGGCAGATTGTCCCGGGAAAAGCGCATGGCATCCTGATAGCGGATTCCATTGATCTGGTAATATTCATGGTCTTTGGCTTCTTCCAGTGCCCCGGTCACAGGAAGGGCCCGCTGCATGCTCCAGCCCTGAGGGCCATAGGCAAACAGTCCTATTTCTCCCGGTGCCAGACGGGAATCCATCTGAGAAGGCGGGATGATTTCCCTGGAGCGGTTGGTAAAATGTTCCCCGTCGAATTTTCTGCCTTCCCCAGGAACAGGAGCCGGATAAGCTTCCCGGGCCAGGCGGCGGATCCTAAAGCTGCCTTGGGGATCCTGCCGGATATGCTGAGGAATCACTGCTTCCAGGACGGAAGCTTCGATCCGGTCCGCCCGCAGATCCCCATCCGTATCGTAAAGCCGGATGGGCAGTCCGGCAGGGATCCGTCTTACCAGCGCCAGCAGAGCCTGGCCGTATTCCCGATACACTTTTTTATCCACAGTAAACCCCTCCGGGCCGTGGGTAAGCCAAGAAGACCCGTTTACCTGATATCCATGGGGCCAACGGGCATCCAGTTCAGCTGCATCCCGGGGAACAGGAAACCCATTCACAAAAAACTGCCCGTCCTTTATAATCTGCAGGACCCCTTCTTCTGCAGACGAAGCCCGGAAATAATCCTGACTGGAGGAATTCGTAATGGTCCGTGTCTGAAAGCCCTGGCTTCGGGGCACAAAAGTGGCCAGTAATGTCCCTTTCTGCTCCATGGAGACAGGAACAGGAGTGGCCCCCTCCTTCCCATTCTCCGGCTGCCCCGTAGCAGCCAGAACAGTCCAGGCCGGCAGGCACAGAAGCAGTCCTGTACAGAAAGCAGCAGATATTTTCATGGAAGATCCCTCTTTTCTAAAAAAATAACTGACAGCATATATCCTATCATAAAAGTGTGAAAAATCCGGGCACCTAAAGAAGACAATATGTATCAACAAGTTCTCGGTAAACCTTCATCACAGTATAGTTATACAGCAATGGGCCGAAAGTGCAGAGCGAAGAGTGCAGAGTGAAGAGCATTGGCTATTAGGAGCCGCACAACCGGCGGCTCGCCAGATGTACGAGTTTCTGACCCGAACCAGGAGTGGTCCAGCTCGTGTCCCCTGCGACGGATGCGACGAATAGGAGCATCCTAGTCCCGTGGAGCAAGGGGGAAGGGACCCGTGCTTGCACGGGTAGGGGGTTCCCCAGGCCCGGTGGTGGGGGCATAAGGTCCTGAGTTGAAGGAACCGTAATTGGCGATGCAGCACCGGCCTGCTAACCTCCAACAAGCTGACCTCTTCCCTGCCCCGGCTCCTTCCAGGCACACGAGATGGGTCCAGATGCGCGAATTCGACAAAGCAGATGGGCCCAGCTCTCTTCCAGGCGCGGGAGATGTACCCAGATACGCGAAAGCGGGGAATTTGGTTCGTGGCATAGTACATGAACGTACATGCCGCGGACCAAATTCCCCGCTGACAAAGTAGATGGGTGCATATCCCGTGCCTGGGTTATGCGTCAGCCTTTCCGTCCTTCCCCCTCAATCTTGATTGGGATTCCAGCTGCTTCCGGAATATTCGATGGGATGAGCGTGGCTAAAGGAGGCGCCGCAGCTGGGGCAGCCGGTCTCTCCGCAGTCGCTGCAGTACAGGGCACCGCAGTTTCCGCATTCAAAGAGCACCGGACTCTTTTCTTCCCCATTTTCGCTTTCACAGTAGCCGCAGGTGTTGCTGTTGCTGCCCGCTTCTTGTTCCAGAGACACTTCCACCTGATGATCCAGTTCTTCCTGATTGGGCGCTTTTTCCGCATATTCCGGGAAAACGATGGAATTTTCCTTGAAGATGTGGACGAATACATCATTGACGAATGCTTCCAACAGCTGATAGGTCCGTTTGAAGGTGGCGCAGGCATCGGCCGGCACGGTGAAATGATCCGTCAGGGCTTCGATTTCCTTGATGATGTCCCCGGCGGCGGAATGATCCTTTTCCAGGTTCTGGATCAGGGTGAGGACTTCCAGGTTGGGCTGGGGATAGGACCGCATCAGCGGGAATACCAGCCGTTCTTCCCGGGCAAAGTGTTCTTCCAGTTCGGTTTTCAGAGTGCCGTAGAGATGATGGAGCCGGGTGAGCAGTTCTCCGTGGTGGACGAAATGGACCAGGAGGATCTTGTTCAGGTCGGTTTCGATTTCTGCCATGTAGTTCCGTTCATCCACATGGTGGGTGGCTTCCAGGTCCTGGAGCATGTCAGGAATGGAAAGGTTCTTGAACCGTTCCAGGGATTCCTGCTGGCTGCCGGTTCTGGAGCTGTGGGCGGCAATGTAATCATTCAGGTCCGCCACCACTTTTTCCGCATCCAGATCGGTATTTTTCACAGCTTCTTCCAGAGGGATCCCCCCGCCGCAGCAGTAATCCAGGTGGAGTTCATTGAAAAAAGGGATGGTCTGGGGATAATCCCGGACAACGTCAGCCAAAGTATTCTTCACAGTAATCATGGAACATTCCTCCCAATTGTTTGATACTTATTGACTATTTGCTTGATGGCTTAAGTATAGTAGATTGGTAGAAATAATTCCGTTGCCATGACAACTGCATGAAGTAAAAAAGACGTCAGAACCGGCCCTTACGGGCCTCTCAGAAGTCAGATGTCAGCTTTGTTCGATGTAGATGCAGCAAGCACCGTCCTGCTCATCGTCAACAAACTGACGTCTGGAATCTGTAGGCCTCCGGCCGTGTCTGACGTCTTTCCAATTTCCCCGCATCCGGGTTATTTTTCATCCCCCAAATATCTTCCTGTCACGCTCTCCTCACACTGTACAACCTCTTCCGGCGTCCCACTGATCACAATCCGTCCACCATGGCAGCCGCCGCCCGGCCCCATGTCGATGATGTAATCGGCACTGCGGATTAGGTCCAGGTCATGTTCGATGACGATGACGGTGGCCCCTTTGTCCAGGAGGCGCTGGAACACCTGGAGCAGGGTCTGGACGTCCAAGGGATGGAGGCCGATGGTTGGTTCATCAAAGACAAAGACAGAATCTCCCTGGCTTTTTCCCAATTCACTGGCCAGTTTCAGCCGCTGTGCCTCTCCGCCGGAAAGGCCGGGAGTGTCTTCGCCCAGAGTCAGGTAGCCCAGACCCAGGTCCTGGAGCGCCTGGAGCCGTTTGGATACCAGAGGCAGATCCCGGCAGGCTTCCAGGGCTTGGGACACGCTGCAGTTCATCAGTTCTGTCAGCGAACAGGCCTGACCGCCCTTTTTGGGCTGCCGGAGGATTTCCCCTACAGCCCGGGCATACCGGGATCCTTTGCAGTCCGGACAGGGAATATCCACATCCGGCAGGAACTGGACATCCAGGCTGATGACCCCGGTGCCGTCACAGGTGGGACAGCGGAGCCGGCCGGTGTTGTAGGAAAAGTCCCCGGCCTTCCAGCCCCGTTCTTGGGCTTCCGCTGTCCGGGCAAAGACCTTCCGCAGTTCATCATGGATGCCCGCATAGGTGGCCACGGTGGAGCGGATGTTGATGCCGATGGGGGTAGCATCTATGAGCTTCACCTGACGGATGCCCTGGGCTTCCACGGTTTTCACAGGGTCCGGCAGGGGATTCCCGTCCAGCTCAGCTTTCAGAGCCGGAACCAGGCTTTCCAGCACCAGGGTGGTCTTGCCGGAACCGGAAACACCGGTGACCGCCGTCAGCCGCCCTTTGGGGAAATCCACCTCCAGAGACTGCACTGTATGGATGGGGCCAGTGGCCAGATGGATCCGTCCCTGGGCAAAAAGCGGCTGGGGATTTTTCGTCCGGACAATCCCAGCCTTCCTAGAGAGGAAGGGTCCGATCCGGGAATGGGGATCGGCCGCTACCGCCTCCACCGTTCCTTGGGCGATGACCTGTCCTCCGTCTGCCCCGGCGCCCGGCCCCATCTCCACCAGCCAGTCGCTGTGTGCCAGCAGCTGGACATCGTGGTCCACCAGGATGATGGAATTGCCGTCCGCCAACAGGTCGTCCATGACCCCGGTGAGCCCTTCCAGGTTGGCAGGATGGAGGCCGATGGAGGGTTCGTCCAATACATAGAGCACTCCGGTGGTCCGGTTCCGCACTGCCCGTGCCAGCTGCATCCGCTGCCGTTCTCCGGTGGAAAGGGTGGAGGCCGCCCGGTCCAGGGTCAGGTAGTCCAGACCCAGATCCAGGAGACGGCGGGCGGCAGTCTGGAAAGATTCGCAGATGCTTTGGGCCATGGGACGCATTTCTTCCGGCAGGGACGCCGGCACTCCGTCCACCCACTCCACCAGGTCCCCCAAAGTCATCTGGCAGGCATCTGCCAGACTGATGCCCCGGAGCCGAGGCGTCCGAGCCGCCTCGCTGAGCCGGGTACCACTGCAATCCGGGCACACTTCCTGTTTCAGGAACTTTTCTACTCGTTTCATGCCCTTTTCGTCCTTCACCTTGGACAATGCATTTTCCACCGTGCGTACCGCATTGAAATAGGTGAAATTCAGCTCCACCAAGTCATGGCCCTTGTTGGACTGGACCAGGATATGCTTTTTTTCCGCCGGACCGTGGAACACCATGTCCTTCTCTTCCGGGGTCAGATCCCGGAAAGGCACATCCGTCCGCACTCCCATGGCCTGGCACACCTTGATCATGACAGTGAACATCAGGGAACTCCAAGGCGCCACGGCCCCCTCTTCGATGGTTCTGCTCTCATCGGGGACCAGAGTAGATTCGTCCACAGTCCGGATGATGCCCGTACCTCCGCACCGGGGACAGGCGCCTCGGCTGTTGAAGGCCAGGTCTTCCGCTCCCGGAGGTTCCACCCGGGCCCCGCATTCTGGACAGAAAATGGGCTGTTCCGCCGCCACTTTCAAGGTGGGAGGCAGATAGTGGCCATTGGTACAGCGGTGGCTGGAGAGCCGGGAAAACATCAGCCGGAGACTATTGAGCAGTTCCGTGCCGGTGCCGAAGGTGCTGCGGATTCCCGGAACCCCGGGCCGCTGATGGAGGGCCAGAGCCGCCGGGATGTACAATACCTGGTCCACCGAAGCTTTGGCCGCCTGGGTCATCCGGCGCCGGGTATAGGTGGAAAGAGATTCCAGGTACCGCCGGGACCCTTCCGCATACAGGACCCCCAAGGCCAGGGAGGATTTCCCGGACCCGGAGACCCCAGCGATCCCCACGATTTTGTGGAGGGGAATGTCCACGTCGATATTTTTCAGGTTATGCACCCTGGCGCCCCGGACCTCAATGTGGTCAGGGACGGAAGGGATGTGTTTCTCGCTCATACTGTACGCCTCCTTGCCCGCAGCTGATTCCGGCCGCTATCCTCTTGCCGGCTCCATCCGCTTCTCAAAACGGAAGAACATCTCCCCTGCCTGGCCTTCCGCCATAGGGAGTTTGGGGTCCTGATGGAAAGGGCCGAAAAATTCCACGGCATGGAAGCCGCATTTGTTAAGGATGAACTGATTCCGTTCTTCCGGCAGGAGCCGTTCCAGCTGTATGGTAGGTTCCATGGTGATGCTCCCTTTCAGTCTTCTTTTTTCATTTCCGTACAGTATCAGTGTATCACATTTCCATACAGCTTCCCAATCCTGACTTTTTCCCTGAACTTCACTCTCTCTGAAAAAACTTTAAGACTTTCTTAAAATAATCCTGTGCGGTCAGACAGGTATCCCGTAGATACCCTGGTTCCTTGTCCCATTCGGCCAGTCCCCGATAATAGTAGAATTTCAGTTCTTCGGTAATGATAAAAGGAACAATATTGTTCCGCAGGCACTCTCCCAGCATGATCAGCCGTCCCACCCGGCCGTTTCCATCCTGGAAGGGGTGGATCCGTTCGAACTGTACATGGAAATCCAAGATCTCATCCAAAGTCTTTTGGGAATTTTTGTTGTAAGCAGCCAAGAGGTTCTTTATGGCTGCCGGGACTTTTTCCGGTGCGGCAGTGGGCTGTCCCCCCACCTCATTGGGAAGTTTTTTCCAGGTTCCCACAGCAAACCATTCTTTTTGGGCATCAGTGGTGTTCATTTTCAGGATTTGGTGGAGTTTCAGGATATAGGCTTCTGACAGCTGATGATCTGCATGGTCGATAACTTCGTCGATACAACGGAAATGATTGACGGTTTCCATGACGTCATCCAGCCGGATGGGTTCATTTTCAGGAGCTATGGTCCTGGTTTCATAGATGTAACGGGTCTGTTCATGAGTCAAACGGCTCCCTTCTATATGGTTGGAATTGTAAGTCATGTCAATCTGGAGCCGATGATAAAGACCGCCGGATACCCGTCCTTTCTTCTCTTCCCGGAGTATATCCAACAGGGTGGCCGGTCTGGCATCTTTCCGTTTTCTGCGGAGCGGTTTTTCCGCATTCTCCGGCACATTCCAGGTTTTCCCGGTCAGAAAAGCTCCTGGAACCCGACCTTCCGAGCAGTACTTTCGTACAGCCCGTTCCGATATTTTCCATTTGGCGGCTGTATCTTTCACAGAGCGATAGTCCATAAGTAGTTCCTCCTGGAAAAATTATATACCGATATCGGAAGTTTATCAATAAAGTTATGTTTTTTATTGCTTAAATATTATTCCGATAGTATTGACAGACTGATTAGAATACATCGTTGAAAAAACATCAGAACCAGCCCTCACGGTCCTCTCAGCAGCCAGACGTCAGCTTTGTTCGATTTGGATGCAGTAAACCAATCTGCTCATCGCCAACAAGCTGACGTCCAAAATCTGCAGGCCTCCGGCCGTGTCTGACGTCTTCCTTCGCCCCCCGACTCCCTCCCTGAGCGCCAGAGTAGGTCAGATGCGCGAAAGGAGAGATTTGGAAGTTGGGCATAATACATGGACGTATATGCCCGGCTTCCAAATCCCTCCTGACAAAGCAGATGGATGCATATCCTGCGGGTTTCGGCCAGGCGCACGAGATGGGTCCAGATGCGCGAAAGCGAAGATTTTGGTTCGTGGCATAGTACATAGACGTACATGCCGCGGGCCAAAATCTCCGCTGACAAAGCAGATGGGCCCATATCGTGCGCCTGGGTTATGCGTTGGCGATGTCGGCGATTAACGCCTCCACCTCCCTCTCCTCCGTACTCCAGGAGGTACAGAAGCGGACCACCAGCCGGCCGTCTTCCAGGGTCCCTTCTTTTTCAAAGACATATTTTTGGGCCAATTTTTCCGCCTGTTCCAGAGTGAGGACCACAAACTGCTGGTTGGTGGGGCTGACCACGTATTCAGGGATTCCCTTCTGCCGGAAGGCTTCCCGGATCTGGAGGGCAAAAGCATCGGCCCTGGCAGCCAGTTTGAAATACAGGTCATCCTGGAGCAGGGTATAGAACTGAAGGCCCAGGAGCCAGCCTTTGGCCAGGACGGCCCCGCTCTGTTTCATGTGAGCTTTGAACCGGCGGACAGCTTCCGGATGGGTGAGGACCAGCGCTTCTCCAAAGAAGGCACCGCATTTGGTGCCGCCCAGATAGAAAGCGTCCGTAAGCCGGGCCAGGTCCGGCAGGGTCAGATCATTGTCCGGAGCAGCCAATCCATAAGCCAGCCGGGCCCCGTCCACAAAGAGGGCCATCCCATATTTCCGGCAGACTTCTGAAATGGCGGTAAGTTCGGCTTTGGAATACAGGGTACCATATTCGGTGGTGAAAGAAACATAGACCATGGACGGCCGGGTGAGCCATTCCGGTTCCCCTGCATCATAATAGGACCGGACTTCCTGTTCGATCTGGGCAGCAGTGATTTTCCCGTCCTTCTGAGGCAGGGCCAGGATCTTATGGCCGGTATTCTCGATAGAAGCACATTCATGGCCGTTGATGTGGCCGGTAGAAGCGCAGATTACGCTGTCACAGGAACCCAAGAAGGCCGCGATGGTCACCAGATTCGCCTGGGTGGCGCCGGGGAAGAAATGGACTTTGCCCTGGGGGCACTGGCACAGGTCCAGGATCATCTTTTCTGCCTTATCACACCATTCATCGGTGCCATAACCGCTGAACTGGGTATCGTTGGTGCGGATCAGGGCTTCCAGGATGTTAGAATGGGCCCCGTGGTTGTAGTCATTGTTGAATCGGATCATGATACGTCCTCCCTAAAAAATATTTACCCTTTGATTCTATCATAAATCCGGCCCTTTGTCCCAAATCCCTTAGGAGACGTCAGAACCGGCCCTCACGGGCCTCTCAGAAGGCAGATGTCAGCTTTGTCAGCTTTGTCCGCTTTGGATGCAGCACCGGCCTGCTCACGTCCAACAAGCTGACATCTGAAATCTATAGGCCGCCAGGCAGTGTCTGACGTCTTTTTTGCCTTCGGCTCTCTTCCAGGCGTGGGAGATGTACCCAGATGCGCGAAAGCGGAGAATTTGGTTCGTGGCATAGTACATAGACGTACATGCCGCGGACCAAATTCCCCGCTGACAAAGTAGATGGGTGCATATCCCGCGCCTGGGTTATGCGTTAGCTCCGTGCCTCGCTAGGATCTATCTGCTCATACCCAAACCAGTCCTTTTCCGGATTCCAGATCAGCCGATAGACAGTCCCGTCCTGGAATCCCCCGAAATCGTATTTGGCCAGGTAGAGATTGCCTCGATGGGTCATGATGGAATCGATGTCCACCCCGTGGGGCGCATAGAAATTCTTGCTGTTGATGAATTCCTGGACCTTTTTCCCTTCTTTGTCGTAGCCGATGAGCATGGTTTCGAAAAGCCAGTCAGAATGGGAAAGCCCCGGCGTGATGCTGTAGAAAAAGCGGCCAGTGTCGGTATCTTTGAGCTGTTCGATGCTGTAAGTGATGTGACGGCTGGCATCATTGGGCCGGATATCCTGCCAAAGGGCGCTGTCCTGTTCCAGGAAATGGCCCTTCCGGACGGCCACCAGAGCCGGACTGCCCATGCGGGTCCGGCCTCCCAAGAAATGCATCTTCCGTTTCCCTTCAGAAAAATCTTTTTGGACCACTTTGGAGGAAGTATCCGGAATCTGGACAAAAGCCCGTTCCATAGGGATGAAATGACTGGCCAGCGCCGCTGCCGGCATCCCCCATACCAGCAGCAGGGAAAGAAAGAATCGAATACCCCGCATCATAAGAACACTCCCTTTCGTTATGTCTGATGATACGGTTATTTTATCATATTTCCAGACACTTGTTCCGGACCCCTTAAAAAATCAGATTTCTTTAACCCACGCTCTGATTTCCTGGTCAGAGGCTCTTTTGCTGAACCGTCTCCCTTCCAGCCAGTTTCCACCCTTTGCCAGCTGTTTCAGATTGTTCCTGCTCTTTGCAATCCCCGCTGAATTAGACGTACAAAAAGGGATTACTGTCTTTCCTGTAAAATCATACTGTTCCACAAAGGTATCTATAATACGCGGTTCTTCATACCACCAAATGGGATACCCCAAATAAACTGTATCATACTTTTCCAAATTGATTTTCTTTCCCTGGATCCTGGGTCGAACATTCTTGTCTCCCTGTTCTCTGGTGGCACGGTTCTGTTTGTTGCCATAATCCAAATCCTGGGCCGTATAAGATTTCTCCGGAATGATTTCATAAATATCCGCTTTTTCCGTATCAGCAATGATTCTGGCCACTTTCTTTGTAGTCCCGGTAGCTGAAAAATAGACTACCAGGGTCTTCCCTTTTGTACCAGGACTGGATACTTCATTGGCCACTCCCGTTTTCTTCTTGCTATTGGAAGCAGACCTTCCAGTGCTCCCACAACCTGCCAGTCCCAGGATAACAAACAGGCAGACCGCCAGGCTCAGCAGTCTTTTGATGAGTGATACGGATGCTTCCCCTCTTTTTTTCTCTGTCATTGTCACATCTCCTATATGGACATGAGCTTCTGCAGATAAAGATTTATTGACTGAAATCCACTTCCGAAAACTCGATCAGAAGGTCAGCGATATCCTTGATAATGGACTCATAAAGTGCCTTCCCCTCTTCTGTCAACGAAATGTAGACTGCCCTTTTATCTTCATGGCAGATGCTTCTTCGGATGATGGGTTCCCTGTATCCTTCCAGCCGCTGGACGAGTCGGGACAAGGCACTCTGGCTCATCTGGATCATTTCACAGGCATCCTGCAGCTTCATCTTGTGATTACTGCTTTCTCCCAAATAGTAAAGTAGGTAAAAGTCGTTAAGACAAAGACCTGTTTTCTCCCTGATCCTGTTCTCGATTTTCTGCTCCAGCATCCGATAACTTTTAGTAAACCTCATCCAATGATGGATAATCTGACATTCACTGCTGTTATTCATAAAGGATTTCCTCTGCTTTCATTTGTTTGTATGTGCATGTATATTTTATGCTGAGAGTGTTTCCCAGTCAATGCCAGAATAACCCGCTGAAAGGATGGTTCATTGGGTGATGGAAAGAATGTCATCCACTTCTTCCCGATCACTTCGGAACCGGTTGATGGGATCATCGGATCTGTACCCAAGTCCCAGGCCCATGAGAATCCGTTCCGTCTCAGGAATCCCCAGTTTTTTACGCAGATAGGAAGGAGCGGTGACAAAAGCCACAGCTGCAATGGAATCCACTCCGTGATTATAAGCACTGAGCATCAGGTTATCCTCAAAAGCACCGGCATCGAACACCTCCCAGAGTGGTCCGTTGGCTGATACTGTAATGACCGCGATGGCGGAAGCATTGAAAAGTCCCTGCTGGCTCTGTCCAAATTTCCATCCATCCCTGCCAAGGAATTCCTGGAGCTGTCGTCCCCAGTTGGACATATTCGACTGTTCCCGCCGCCCCCAGTGTTCTCCCTGGAAAGAAAGCATCTCTGGTCCTTCCTGACGAGCCGTCCCATTGACGTAATCCCGGCGAATTTCTTCAGCAGCTTTCCCCAGCGCCACATACAGCTTCCAGGGTTGGGCATTGGCCCAGGAAGGTGCCCATCTGGCGTCTTTCACAATTTCCCTGATGGTCTCTTCTGATACCTGTTTGCTACTGAAATCCCGGATTGATCTTCTGTTAAGCAATGCATCCTGAATGGTTTTCCCTTCCATGTTCCTTGCTCCTTTCCTCTTCCTTATGCCCCATAATACCCGTCAAATGCCTTGGAAATAATCTGCCATCCCGTCTGGGGGAATTTCAGCAGCTGCAAATATTCCACATACTGATTTCCATGCCAGTTCTCTATGATCACCTTGGCACTGGCTGCCTGCCCGCTGATATCCAGGTAATCCAGGCGTCCTGTGGCATTGGTCCTTCCGTTGCGTTCTACACTGTCGAACAATGCCTGTATGGGCATCCCATTGATCAGGGCATTTTTGTGATAGGCTCTCTTCAGCCGCACCATATCACCGTTCGCGCCTTCAATATAATCGTCAATAGTCCGCCGCACAGCATTGTATTCCTTTGTCATTTCTAGCATAGTATTCTCTCCTTTATCTTTCTGCGAATCCGATGCCTGTCTTGGAAGAAATCTTCCAGCCATCAGTGGTTTTCAACAGGTGAAAATATTCCACGAAATTAGCGCCATGCCAGTCTTCGATGATAATCTTGGTACTGGCAACTGGACCGGTGATATCAATGAAATCCACATGACTGGTGGAGTCTGTCCTTCCTCTTTTTTTCACAATATCATACAGTTCCTGGATTGGACTGCCGTTTATGATGGCTGATGGAAGAAATACTGACCGCAGTGCTTCCAAATCACCGTTCCCCCCTGCCGTATACGTCTGTATTACCTTTTCAATTTCCCTGTAGTCTTTGGTTGTTTGAGATACCATTTTTTTCTCCTTTCCGGACCCTGCCTGGCTGGTTTATTTTGCATGCGCATACATGTTTACATCTATAACATAAACCGATATAAACTATGTTTTGCATTTCATTTGTATGCACATGCATATAATAGCACGATTCCTTTATCTTTGTCAACATTTTTCTAAAAAAATATATTTCATATTTCCAGGCGCGGGAGATGTACCCAGATAGTTGAAAAGACGTCAGAACCGGCCCTTGCGGGCCTCTCAGGAGTCAGACGTCAGCTTTGTCCGCTTTGGATGCAGCACCGGCCTGCTCACATCCAAAAAGCTGACATCTGAAATCTATAGGCCGCCAGGCCGTGTCTGATGTCTTCTCTTTCCCCGACTCCTTCCCTGAGCGTCAGAGTAGGTCAGATGCGCGAAAGGAGGGATTTGGAAGTTGGGCATAATTCTTCTCCCCCGACTCCTTCCAGGCGCGGGAGATGTACCCAGATACGCGAACCTGACAAAGTAGATGGGTGCATATCCCGCGAATCTCGGCCGGGGCACAAGAAGGGTCCAGATGCGCGAAAGCGGGAGATTTGGATTGTGGCATAGTACATAGGCGTACATGCCGCGATCCAAATCTCCCGCTGACAAAGCAGATGGGCCCTTATTGTGCCCCGAGGTTATGCGTTAGCACATCCTGCCCCTGATTCCCTCCCTGAGCGTCAGAGTAGGTCAGATGCGCGAAAGGAGGGATTTGGAAGTTGGGCATAATACAAAGTCGTATATGCCCGGCTTCCAAATCCCTCCTGACAAAGCAGATGGCCTGCTATGGCGCTCAGGGGTTATGCGTTAGCCGCTTACTCCCATTCTATAGTCGCCGGCGGCTTGCTGGTGATATCGTAGACCACCCGGTTCACCCCAGGGACTTCGTTGACGATCCGGCGAGACACGATGTCCAGCACGTGGTAGGGAATGTGAGACCAGTCGGAAGTCATGCCATCGGTGCTGTTGACAGCACGGAGAGCGATGGTGTTGCTGTAGGTCCGGAAGTCACCCATGACCCCTACGCTGCGGATATTGGGGAGACAGGCGAAATACTGCCAAATGGACCGGTCCAGGCCGGCTTTGGCGATTTCTTCCCGGAAGATGGCATCAGCTTCCCGGACGATGTGGAGTTTCTCTTCCGTGACTTCGCCCAGGACACGGATGGCCAGTCCAGGGCCCGGGAAGGGCTGGCGCCATACCAGTTCGGAAGGGATGCCCAGTTCTTCGCCCACGGCACGGACTTCATCTTTGAACAGTTCCCGGAGAGGTTCGATGAGGCCCAGTTTCATGTCCTTGGGCAGGCCGCCTACGTTGTGGTGGCTCTTGATGGTGGCGGAGGTCCCGGTACCGCCGGATTCCACCACGTCCGGATAGATGGTCCCTTGGACCAGGAAGTCCACATGACCGATCTTTTTGGATTCTTCTTCGAAGACCCGGATGAATTCTTCCCCGATGATCTTCCGTTTCTTTTCAGGGTCGCTGACGCCCTTGAGTTTGCTGAGGAAACGATCCTGGGCATTGACCCGGATCAGGTTCATATCGAAATCCCGTTTGAAGACCTGTTCCACTTGGTCTCCTTCGTCTTTCCGCAGCAGGCCGTGGTCCACGAACACACAGGTAAGCTGCTTGCCCACTGCCTTGTGGACCAGGACGGCAGCCACGGAGGAATCCACCCCGCCGCTCATAGCGCAGAGCACATTCTTGTCCCCTACTTTTTCCCGGATTTCCCGGATCTTGTTCTGGGCAAAGGAAGACATGGTCCAATCCCCGGACAGATTGCAGATATTGAACAGGAAGTTGGAGAACATCTGCTTGCCAAAAGGAGTGTGCATGACTTCCGGATGGAACTGGACGCCGTAGAGCTTCTTGTCTTCATTCTGCATGGCAGCAATGGGACATTCTTCCGTATGGGCGATGACAGTGAAGCCTTCGGGAGCTTTTTCCGCATAGTCCTGATGGCTCATCCAGCATACGTTGTTCTTTTCCAGGCCGGAGAAGAGCCGGGTCTCATTGTCCAGGACCACGGCGGTCTTGCCGTATTCCCCGCTGCCCGCATGGGCCACCACGCCGCCCAGGGCCTTGGTCATGAACTGATCCCCATAGCAGATGCCCAGGACAGGGATCCCCATTTCGAAGACACCTTCATCCACGCTGGGGGTATTTTCCGCATAGACACTGTTGGGACCGCCGGACAGGATGATGGCCTTGGGATTCTTGGCTTTGATCTGATCCAGGGTATAATTGTAAGGAATGATTTCGCAGTACACACCGCATTCACGGACGCGTCTGGCAATCAGCTGGCTGTACTGTGCGCCGAAGTCAACCACCAGGACAACCTCATGCTGTAAATTCTCCATATTCTGCCTCCCTTTGGTAGTTTGTAATATTTAAAACAATATACCATACTTCGCGATTTCTTTCAATTCCAAATCCGATTATTTTTCGTTGGACAGGCCCAATTTTTCGAAAATCAGGAATGCCAGGCTGGCCAGGATGGCCACTACCGTAGCCAGGCCCATGCCTTTGAGCTGGACGGGACCGATGTGGACCGCTGCCCCGGAAAGACCGCTAATCATGGTCACAGCCGTAAGGATCAAGTTCTTGGGACGGGTGAAGTCCACCTTCCGTTCTACCATCATCCGCAGCCCGGACGCTGCGATAAAACCGAACAATAAGATGCAGACGCCGCCCATCACCGGGGTGGGGATCCCGTGGATCACTGCGGCCACTTTCCCGATGAAGGAAAACAGGATGGCAAAGATGGCCGCTCCTCCGATGACCCAGGTGCTGTAGACTCCGGTGATGGCCATGACTCCCATATTTTCCCCATAGGTGGTGTTGGGGGTGGAACCCAGGAGCCCGGAAAGCACGTTGGACAGGCCGTCAGCCATCAGGGACCGGTGGAGCCCGGGATCCTTGATCAAATCACGGCCCACAATGTCACTGGTGACGAACAGGTGCCCCAGATGTTCTGCCAGTACCACAAAAAGGGCGGGCAGGATCATCATGATGGCGGAGAGGTTGAACCGGGGCTGGTAGAAAGTGGGGAAAGAGAACCAGGCAGCGGTTCCCACTGCAGAAAAGTTCACCACACCCATGATCCAGCTGAGGATATAGCCGGACACCACACCGATGAGGATGGGGATGATGGCGATGAAGCCCCGGCCCAGGACGGTGGCCAAGATGGTGACGATCAGGGTGAACATGGAAATGGTCATGGCCTGGCCGTTGGTCATGCCCTGGACTGGATCCACGAACCCGCTCATGTTGAGGGCCAGAGGCGCCAATTCCAGGCCGATGATGGCCACGATAGACCCCATGGCCGCCGGCGGGAACAGCACATCGATCCAGCCGGTGCCGATTTTCTTCACCAGAAGGCCGATGAGGATGAAGCAGAGGCCGAAGGCGATGAAGCCTCCCTGGGCGTCTCCGTAGGTCATCCCCGGGGTGGCGCAGACGGCCAGCACAGGAGAAATGAAAGCGAAGCTGGAACCCAGATAAGCCGGGAGCTTCCATTTGCAGATGGTCAAGTACAGCAGGGTGCCGATGCCGTTCATAAAAAGGGCAGTGGCAGGATCCACGTGTAGGAGAAAAGGCACCAGCACCGTTGAGCCGAACATGGCAAACAGATGCTGCAGGCTCAGGGGGATGGTCTCCAGGACGGGAAGCTTCTCTTCCACGTGGATGATTCGTCGTTCTTCCATGGGTCATGACTCCTTTGTATTCTTTTTGATCTCTCTTATTGTACCATATCTTCCTCCGGATTCGGCACACAAAAAAAGACTGCTGCATAGGCAACAGTCTTTCAAAATTCAATGGTGCCGGGGACCGGAATCGAACCGGTACGGAGATCACTCTCCGAGGGATTTTAAGTCCCTTGCGTCTGCCAGTTCCGCCACCTCGGCGAAAAAGTTGGAGGCGACGCCCAGAATCGAACTGGGGATAAAGGTTTTGCAGACCTCTGCCTTACCGCTTGGCTACGTCGCCATATGAAAATGGAGCGGAAAACGAGATTCGAACTCGCGACCCCCACCTTGGCAAGGTGATGCTCTACCACTGAGCTACTTCCGCATGAAGAATGGTGCCTCAGCGCAGAATCGAACTGCGGACACAAGGATTTTCAGTCCTTTGCTCTACCAACTGAGCTACCGAGGCAATTGGCGACCCAGGACGGACTCGAACCGACGATCTCCGCCGTGACAGGGCGGCATTCTAACCAACTGAACTACTGGGCCATTGTCTGACAGCACCTTCAGTTGCTTTCGACTTGATTAGTATACTGTATAGTGAGGGAAATGTCAAGGAAAAATTGGAGATGGGAAATGATTTTCCCATCTCCGTCACTAGTCACTAGTCTCTCGCCTCTATCCTTTGGAAGGAACCCGGGCAGCAGATCCCTCTTCATTCCTTAAAACTTCCATCTCACCCCGGCGTCCCAGCTCCAGTTCTTCCGGTAGGTGCCGGTACTGCTCTTTTCTCCTTCCAGGTAGAACTGGCTCTGGGGCGACAGCTGGACGGCCATGCCGAAGCCGTATTCGAACCAGTTGTCCCCATAATCCCGGTCTAGCTTCAGGAACCCTTCGTCGTCGGCGAAGCGGATCTCCCCGCTGCCTCCGAATTCGTGGAACCAGTCCGCCTTTACGAAGAACTGGGCCCGGTGGTCTTCATACCCGGCCCGGAATCCGGCCCGTCCTACCGCACTGTGGATGTTGTTTTCCTCATACCGGACCCCGTTGGCCAGGTCCGCAGAGGCCCCCTTCAGCCAGCCCAGTGTGAACTGAGCCTGAGGTTCCACGAACCAGCCGCTGGTAAAGGACTTCTTCCAGCCGTATTCCGCCCCGGCGGTGAAGCCATTGTTGTCCAGGGTCCCTTTGGCTCCATAGCTGCCGTATACCTCATCAGAAAGATGCTGGCCCTTCAGGACGAAATCCCAGTACTGGCCGTCTTTCTTCACATGGGTATCATAGAGTCCCAGGCTAAAGCCGGTCAAATCAGAAGTCCCTCCGTAGAAAGTCCCCGTACCTCGGCTGTATCCCAGGCCGATGCCCTGGTAATGGCGTTCTTTCCCGTTCTCTCCCAAGAGCTTGTCATAGCCTACCTGGTACTGATGGTGCTGGAGGGTGAAGCCTCCTTCTTCCCCGCTGCGCTGGCTCCGGGTCCCGGCAGCCCGTGCCCATACCCCTTCCGGTGCGGCATCCTGGGTATGCAGGTCCCCCATCCGTTTGAACAGGCTGTCCATGTCATCCCGCCACATCTGGTAGTTCATGCCCTGGAGCCCCATCATGCTTTGGACAAAATGGGTATGATGGCCCTTTTCATCGGTGGGAAGGTTCTGGAAGCCCTTCAGGTACCAATCTGTGTCATAGCCGTCGGTGACCGTATCCCCCTGGCTCTTTTCATGGGTATCCAGGAGCACCCGGTGGAAGAACAGGCGGTCTTCCTGGTCCGGCACATAGAAATTTCCCTGTTCATCCCCTACACTGGCCAGGACGGACCCAATGGCCCCGTCGGTCCATTTTCCCTTGACCGCATGGAGCTGCAGCTGGGTGGTGCCCGTATGGGTCCCCTTCACATAGAGACGGTCATTCACCTGGGCATCTCCCTGATGCCCCATAAGGACAACAGCCCCATCCCCGGCAAAGTTCCCCGTGTACAATTTTTGATCCGTGGTCTCCTGATTCAAATGGACAATCCCGGCATCTGCCTGAAGTTGGGTGACTTTCGAATCCCCATCCAGGTTCCAGACCGCACCATCGTTGAGATGGAGGGTGATCCCAGCGTCGGAAGCGATCCCGGAATCCAGATTCTGGTCATCCACCTTGCCCTTCAGTTGGGAGCCGCTGCCTTTCAGATACGCCTCCAGAGAGCTGCCGGCAGCAGCGGTCAGGTCCCCATCGATGATCCCGGTGCTGCCTTCATGGCCCAGGGTGATGGAACCGCCTCCGGAAGAACGGGCCGCATAGGTGCTGCCATTGGCCGATAGGACGTACTGGCTGGCATCCAAGGTGATGGGCGCTTTCTCGGAAAGGGACCAGATTTCTCCATTCACTACGGCATTTTCCGTGGCGCTGTCCCCGATGGTTACCGGCATGGCATTGGCCTGGACCGCCCGCATGCCCCTGGCCGGATCGATGAGGATATTTCGGCCCTGGAGATCCACCACATGGGGGCTGTCCCCCATGGCCCAGATGCCGCCATCGATCTGGAGCAGGCTGGTCCCATCATGGCCCAGATTCACGGCGCCGCCGGTGGTAAGGACCAGGTTCTGGTCTTTATTGGATCCTTCATATATGTGAATAATATCCCCATCCACAGAATACCCTCCATTGAGGCCCACCAGTCGGCCATCGATGCTCACGTTGGAATCCGCTTCCCCGATGACCAGGGCATTGTCCGCAGCCTGTTGGATCACCACAGCGTCATGGGTATGGCTGTCCGGGTCCGTAGAAGTCCCGTCCTCTTTGGTCTTCACCGTAGTCCCCAATGTCCCGCTGTCCGGAGCGGCCCCGTCGCTGAGGGTGATATTTTTCCCCACTACATCCATCCGGGCGACCCCGTTGACCAGCAGCCGTCCTTTGATAGCCACCGTATCGGAGGTTTTTCCTTCCGGTGCCGTCCGGCCGATTTCCACGGATTTGCTGTTGGCGTTGGCATAAAGGGCCGTATAGCCGGCGTTGTCCAAAAGGATATTTTTCCCGCCCACATACAGGACGGTATCTTTTCCCGTGACGATTTCCCCGTTCACCGTAGTCTGGGCCGTATCTGCATCCCCGATCTGGATGGAAGAACTGCCTCGGTCGGTGAGGGAAAAGGCGTTCCTGTTATTTTCGAAATCCCCTTTCAACCCGTTCAGGGTGACTGCCTGGCTGCCATAGAGCACGAAGGCATTGGATCCGTTGGTCAAGATATGGCCGTTCACCGTAGTGGTCTCCGTGGTGTCCACATTGCCGGACCAGAACTGTGAATCGGTAAAGTCCAGAGCTACCGCGTTGTACATATCAGAAGAAGTATCCGTCAAAGCCGGCATCTTGGAAGCATTGAAGACCAGATCTTTCCCGTTGAACCAGGCCAATTCATCTTGATTGCTGGTCCCTGTCACGGCCACGGAACCGTTCACCGTCACCTCCGCCTGGCTGCCGCCGGCATAGAGCTGCCCGGTGCCCGTTTCTCCGTAACCGCCGTAGGTAAGACGGATGGCACTGGTATCATAGGAATTTTCATTCAGGGCATTCCCGATGGTCAGCTTACGGGCAGCTTTCAGGTCCAACTTTGCGGTCCCGTTGAATAAGATTCCGGAAGCCAGATTGATTTCATCTGCATCCATATCCACATCACAGTCCGTCACATGGAGGGACCGATGGAAGTAACTGCCATCCGCCTCCGGAGCCAGGGTGATGGTCTTCCCCGTAAGGGAAGCAGTCCCCTGGCTGTCCACCTGGAGTTCCTGAGCAGTGATATTCCCCCGGTTCCCCGCTGGATCTTCCGCGATGAGGGTCAAGCTGGCATCCTTCCCGGTGGCATGGAGGAGACCGTCCGACGAGATGCTGGCGGCTTTCACCCGGATGCTGCCGTCCCCAGTCACGGTGAAATCTCCGGAAGCATCCACTTT
Organism: uncultured bacterium; assembly: GCA_905215645.1. Lineage (GTDB taxonomy): Bacteria > Bacillota > Negativicutes > Acidaminococcales > Acidaminococcaceae > Acidaminococcus. Next base: position 7,297 of record CAJMQS010000005.1, on the reverse strand, counting down.
CCCAGCGGCCGTCACAGCAATCTTGGCATGGCCACCCACAGCAGCCAAAGCCGCATTCCGGTTCCAGGGGCTGGAGGTCTGGCCGTATGTTCCCAATTCCACATCTCCCCCCGCGTTCACCGTGACGGAAGCATAGGGAGCGGAACTGGGAAGGTAGGATCCGGTCATCACCAGGCCGTTTTTGGCGGTCACATTGCCCCGGGCATTGAAAGTCACCTGGGCATTGGATTCGGAAGCCCGGGTATTCCCGATGGACAGGTTGTTCCCCGAAACGGTGATGGTGTTCAGGATGGGTTCCCCCGTGGAAGAGGTCTGGGTCCCGCCCACTCCGAACTCATCGATAGTGATATCCCCGGCATTGGCATTGCCGATAGTTACGGTGCTGGAGCCGGATACGCTGAGGGTCTGGAGGTGCAGGTCTCCCGTCATGTATCGGCTGCCCAGGCTGAGGGTACTGCCCCCTGCTGCATTGACGCCCTGGCTGCCGGTGATGGAAAGGTTCTTCCCGTCCAGGTCCACCGTTCCCCCGGCACTCTGTCCCCCTATCTGCACTGCATTGACAGTCACCGCCGAAAGGTTCTCGGTCCCCTCGCCTCCAGCACGGATGGTGCCCCCGGTTGTAAAGCCGCCGGTAAAGGAAATATCCTTCCCCTTGACGGTGGCCTCTCCCCCGTTGCTGCCGCCGTAGTCGGCAATGGTCACCTGACTGGTTCCATCCGTCCCTACCGTGACCTTGTCCTGGTTCCAGCCCTGGAGGTAGTGGACCGTGATGGGGTCCCCTTCCACAGCATCCCCGCTCCATTTGTTCACCCATTCATAGTGGTGTCCAGCGGCCTGGCCATAGCGCTGGCCGGCAAACAAGGACAGCAGCACAGCGGCTGTGAGCCCCAAGGTCGTTGGTTTCGTAAATCGTTCTTTCATCAGTGATCAGGCTCCTTACCGTAAAATAATAGTTGATTGATTGATTATTAACGAATTAAATATACTAGTTTAACAATTGACTATATTATAGCACATTCCGCCTGGCTTCAATAAGCTTCAGAACAATCCATCTGATTTTCTCGCTTTTATCACTATGTATTGTAGCATATTCTTATATTTATCAATGTCAAGAGAAACAGAAAAAAGGGATTGCTGCACTTGTGTGGTTTTCACACGTACAGCAATCCCTTCTGTTCCGGCTGGAATTATTTCCGCAGGCCCAGTCTTTCTACGATGCTTCTGTACCGTTCGATGTTCTTCTTCATCAGGTAGTTCAGCAGACCCCGGCGCTGGCCGACCATTTTCAGCAGGCCCCGGCGGGAATGATGGTCCTTCTTGTTGTTCTTCAGGTGTTCGGTCAGATAGCCGATCCGTTCGGTCAGGATGGCGATCTGGACTTCCGGAGATCCGGTATCCTGTTCGTTAATCCGATAGGTTTCGATGAGTTCTTTCTTTCTGGCAGGTGTCAACATGTTTCTTTTCCTCCTTGGTCATAGAAAAGCCTCTGGCTGCAGCTGGCGTCGGAGTGTCGCGCAGCAGCGCCAAGGTTTCAGATACTGTGCCCTTTCGGCACTCTGGAATTATAACATACTTTACAGTCAGGTGCAAGGGAAAAGGATTCCCTGCCGCACCAGGCTTTCTGCGGTGCATACGGCAGCTATGGCCGGGTCGATCACCGGTACCCCCAGCTTTTCGCTGAGAGGCCGGGCCAATCCCAAAAAGGACAGGCAGCCCAAGATCAGGCACTGGACTCCCGTTTCCCGGATCAGCTGTCCGCCTTCTTCCACCAGTTGGGCAAAGGCTTCTTCCCGATTGTCCCAAATGGATCTCCCCGCAAAATGGATGGCCCCGATGGCCTTGATCCGACCGGGCGCGATGCCCAAAGTGGGCAGGAACAGTTCCTTTTCTCCGATCCGGGAAGGATCGCTGAGGATGACCCCAGCCTGCCGAGCCACTAACGGTGCCAAGAGCACTGAAGCCTGGGCCCCACCCACCACAGGGATCCGGAGCCGTTCCCGACAGGCTTCCGCCGCCGGATCGGAAAAGCAGTACAGCACCACCGCATCACAGCCGTCCTGTTCCGCCTCCTGGGCCAGGTCCAGGATTTCCGGCCCGGCCAGTACCACGTCCGCCGCACTGTCGATTTCTACTTTCGTCCGAGTAAGGCAGACCATGGAAAGCTCCACATCGGGTCCTACGTACCGCTGGAGAATCTGGCAGCGCTGGGCCATATTTTTTTCTCCAACCCCATAATCCGGGTTGATGATACGGATCTTCATAGGCACCTCAGGCTAAAATCTTGGAAAGGAATTTCCGGGCCCGTTCCGATTTGGGATGGGTGAAGAATTCCGCCGGAGGAGCGCTTTCCACCAGGTAGCCTCCATCCATGAAATGGATCATGTCGGACACATCCCGGGCAAAACCCATTTCATGGGTCACCAGCACCATGGTGATGCCGCTCTTGGCCAGGTCCCGGATCACGTCCAGCACCTCTTTGACCATTTCCGGATCCAGAGCGGAAGTAGGTTCGTCCAGCAAAAGCACATCGGGATGCATGGCCATGGCACGGGCAATGGCCACCCGCTGCTGCTGTCCCCCGGAAAGCCGGCTGGGATATTCGTCCGCTTTGTCTGCCAGGCCCACCTTGGCCAAAAGTTCCCGGCCATCTTTTTCCGCTTCTTCCCGGCTCTTTCCGTTGACCACCATGGGAGCATAGGTCACGTTCCGGAGCACGGTCATGTTCTTGAACAGGTTGAAATGCTGGAACACCATCACTTCTTTTTTCCGGATGTCCGCGATCTTTACCCCCGGTGCCAGGATATCCTGGCCTTCGAAGATGATTTTCCCGGCGTTGGGCCGTTCCAGCAGGTTCAGGCAACGGAGCAGGGTGGATTTTCCGCTGCCGGAGGGGCCGATGATGGTGACCACCTGCCCCTTCCCTACGCTGAGGGTGATGTCTTTCAGCACTTCCAGGCTTCCGAAACTTTTTGCTACATGTTCTACTTGGATGATGTCAGTCACTGATACGCACCTTCTTTTCAAAATAAGCACCGATGAAGGTAAGGATCATCACCAGCACATAATAGACGGCAGCCGCTACGATAAAGGCTTCAAAAGCCCGGAAAGTCTTAGCCTGGATCAGGTCTGCCCAGCGCAGGGTATCGGCCACCCCGATGACGGAAACCAAGCTGGAATCCTTCAGGAGGGCGATGCTTTCGTTGATCAGGGCCGGGAAGGTATTCTTGATGGCCTGAGGCAGGATTACATCCAGGATGAACCGGTGCTTGGGCACACCCAGGGAAAGGGCCGCTTCCCACTGGCCTTTATCCACGGAAAGGATGCCGCCCCGGAGGGCTTCCGAAATATAAGCTGCAGAATTCAGGCCGAAGGACAGGACCCCTGCTTCCAGGGCAGAGATGGTATACCCGGTGATCTGGGGCGTGGCGAAATAGATCAGCATCAGCTGCACCAAAAGCGGAGTCCCCCGGAATACGGAAATGTAGAACCGGGCCAGGGGTGCCAGGATCCGGTTCCGGGAGATGGTGATGAGGGCCAGGAAGAAGCCCCCGATGAACCCCAGGAAAGTGGAAAAGAAGGTGAATTTCAAAGTCACCCACACGGCACTTTCCAGAAGGGGCAGATAAGGCACTAAAACGGAAAATTTAAACATAGGATCTCGCTTCTCTTTTCAGGTGGGATTATTGTTTGGCAATGTCCAATTTGGCTTCTGCCGCTTCATACTGCTTGGCAGCCGCTTCTCCCAGGTATTTCACCAGGATCTTGTGGAATTCCCCGTTGGACTTCATTTCTTTCAGGATGTCATTGATCTTGGCCACGTCTTTGGAATCTTTGGGCAGGGCGATGGCAAAGGTGTCATCGTTGACCACGGGCAGGTCCAGGATGGCCATTTCCAGATCCGGATTTTCCTTCACAAATACGGAAGCCTGGGCCGAATCGAAAAGCCCTGCATCCAATCGGCTGTTCTTGATGTCCTGGACCACCAGCGGGGTATTGTCCAGCTCCGTCACTTCGATGCCGCCGGCTTCTTTCAGTTCCTTCACATAGGTAGTACCCATGGAAGCCCCTGCTTTCTTCCCTTTCAGGTCAGCCAGGGATTTGAACCCGGTCCCTTTCTTGAAGATCAGGGCCTTCATGGGGAAGTAATAGGGCTTGGAGAAGGAGACCACTTCTTTCCGCTTGGCGGTGGGAGAGATCCCGGAAACGATCATGTCCGCCCGGCCGCTCTGGAGGGTGGGAACCAGGGAGGCGAACTTCATATCCTGGAATTCCACAGGTCTCCCTAGCTTCTTCCCGATGTATTGGGCGATTTCGATATCGATGCCGCTGTAATCCTTGGTGCCTTCCTTGACACTTTCAAAAGGCGGGAAGGTGGCGTTGATGGCCACCACCAATTTCTTCCCTCCGTCATTTCCTTTGGCAGCATCTTTCTTGGTATCCGATCCGCCGCAGCCGGCGATCAGCAGGGCGGACAGTCCGATGGCCATTCCGGCTAGCAGCTTCTTGCGCAGTTCCATGATGCATCTCCTTTATTACAGGCCCAGTTCCTTGACTTTCTTTTCGTAATCGGCGGTCTGTTCTTCGCCCATGTGCTTCACCAGGATCTTATGGAATTCCCCATTCTTCTTCATTTCATCCAGGATGGCGTTGACTTTTTCCACATCTTTGGAATCTTTGGGGAAGGCGATGGCAAAGGTGTCATCATTGCTGGTGGAGAGCTTCATCATGTGCATTTCCAGTTCTGGATGTTCTTTGCAGAACACGATAGCATGGGTCCCGTCGCACACAGTGGCATCCAGACGGCCGTTCAGCACATCCTGGACGGCCATGGTGGCGCTATCCAGTTCCACTACATCGATGCCCGGTACGGATTTCAGTTCCTTTACATAGGTGGTGCCCATGGTGGCGCCGGCCTTATGGCCTTTCAGGGCTTCCAAGGAAGTGAAGTTGGTCCCTTTCTTGGCCACGATGGCTTTGGGCGGGTAGAAATACGGTTTGGTGAAGCTGACCACTTCACTGCGTTTGGCCGTGGGAGAGATCCCAGAAATCACCATATCCGCCCGGCCGCTTTGGAGGGTGGGGATCAGGGAGGCGAATTTCATATCGGTGACTTCCACTTTCTTCCCCAGCTTCTTGGCGATGTAATTGGCGATATCCACATCGATGCCAGTGAACTTCTGGGTCTTGCTGTCCACATATTCAAAAGGCGGGAAAGTGGCCGTCATGGCGACCCGCAGGGTCCCTCCTTCTTCCTTCTTGGCTGCTTTCTTTTCGCTGCCGCCGCACCCGGCGATCACCAGGGAAGCAGAAACCATAACCAGGGCCGTTGCCATCATTTTCATCCATTTTGCTTTCATCATTTCCAGCTCCTTTCAAATTTCTCTGTGTAGCTTACTGCTGATTTTTTCTTTCTTTATTTATCCCCATATTCCGGGAATCCATTCTGGGCCAGGAGATGCCGGGCCACCTGTTCATCGGTGGCGATCCATGCCCCATGGTCCTTGGCATAGCGGATAAAGCTCCGCAAGGCGTGGATATAGCCGGGATGGCCGATGAACTGGGGATGCATGACGAAATTCATATAGCCCCCTTCTTCCAGCAGGCCGTCCAGTTCTTCCTTCCAGATCTGCACCATTTCCCGTCCGCTCTTCAAGTAATAGTGCTCCGGGTGCTGGATGGTGTACATATCATAGGAAGTGTCATCGTTGATGCTGTCCTTGGGGAGTTCCACGATGGGAATGGGCTTTCCGTCCAGCTGGTGGATGAAAGGACGGTCCGTATCCCGCCAGTTGGAAGAATAAATATACCCTCTCTCCAGCCAGAGCTTCAGATGGAAATCGTACAGGAGTCCATCGGGGCTCCGATCCCCCATAGGCCGCTTGCCGATGATTCCCTGGTAGATCTTCTCGCATTTCTCCATCAGGGCATTTTCCTTGTCGTAGTCGTCATAGGCTTCATGGAGATAGCCGTGGTAAGCGATTTCGTGGCCCTGGGCGTCGATGTCCCGGATCACGTCCGGATGGAGTTCCGCCGTATAAGCCGGTGTGAAGAAGGTGGCTTTCACCCCTTCGCTCTCCAGCAGCCGAAGGATCCGGGGGATTCCCTGCTTGACGGAATACCGTCCCCGGGAAACGTGGACGGGATGATGGTAATTGATGGGATTCCTTGTGAGCCACAGGGTCTCTGCGTCGATGTCAAAGGAGAGACACAGGGCCATGGGTCTGTGATCCGGCCAGTTCATATTCATTTTGCTTCGCTCTCCTTTGCCTTATAGGATTCTTTCACATATTGGGCCACGGTCTGGCAGTCGGCGATCCAGGCCCCCCGCTGCTGCATATACAGGATGAACCGTTCCAGCATAGCAATCCGGCTGACCCGGCCGATGAGCTGAGGATGGAGCTTGATCACCATGATCTTATCCCCTTCCGCCGCCAATTCGTCGAAGGCGTCCTGCCACATGGCATACACATCGTCGGGCAGATAGCTGCAGTTGATGGGAGCTTCATCTGCGTAAGAGAAGTAAAAATAGGAAAAGTCATCCATGGCCACATCCGTAGGCAGTTCCACCAAGCCGTTTTCCAGCACATAGGGCCAGTCGCAGTCCTTCAAGGTGGAATCGTAGAGATAGCCCCTTTGGGCGAAAAGGTCCAGGCTGTCATCCTGGAGAGCATCCAAAGGCCCCCGGGCCCCCACCGGTTTCCGGCCGCAGAGTCCCTGGATCAGTCCTTCGCTTTTTTCCAGGCTGGCGATTTCCTGTTCTTTTGAAAGACCGATGGTGTTGTCGTGCGCGTACCCATGGAAGGCGATTTCATACTTTCCGGCAGCGATTTCCCGGCACTGTTCCGGGTACTTTTCGATGATTTCCCCCGGAATGAAGAACGTGGCCGGCAGCTGATGCCGCTGGAGCATGGCCAGGCACCGTTTCAGCCCTTCCTTGGGCCCGTATTGGCCCCGTGATACATCTGCAAAGCCGATTTTCCTCTTCCCGATGACGGAATACCGCAGCAGTTCCGCATCGAAGTCGAAGGTCAGCATGACGGCGATCCGTTTGCCCTCCGGCCATTGGATCCCGTCCCCATTTTTCAAAGAAATCACTGTGTTCACCCTCTGTAAGAATATGATGTAAGAAGACTTGATTACGATAAAGGATATTATACCATAGTTGTGGGGTGGTGTGAATATTTTTTCACGAAATATGTATAAGTATTTGTACTGTAATATTTGGAACAAATTAAGCATGACAAAGGGGGTGTTGCACGTTGTGTGCAACACCCCCTTAGCTGTAGAGCCGCATAGC